>JACOUN010000022.1 GCA_016177805.1 Rhodocyclales bacterium | reverse complement strand
TGCGCCGCCGCGCGTAGTAGCCGATGATCACGCTCTGTATCCAGAACGGCCACAGCAGTTGCGCGACGCCCCAGCCCTTGGCTACGGCGACCGCGATCGTGAGCACGTTGGACGCGACGATGCCGCGTATCGCATGATCCGGAATCATCGCCCCCTCCCCGGCCACTGGTGGGGGGTTAGCGTAACCCAGTGGGCCGCGTTGCGCCACGCGCGCCGGGGCGCGTCAGCGCCGCCGGCCTGGTCTGGCCGCGTCGCGGAAGCGGTCTAGTGCTTCTTCGCGGCAACTGGCATTGATCTCCAGATCCCTGATCAGTCCGTCGTGCAGCGCATAGCACCAGCCATGAACCCGGACTTCCTGGCCGCGCTCCCACGCGTCGCTGAGCACCGAGGTCTGACAGATATTGACCACCTGCTGCATGACGTTGAGTTCGCACAGGCGGTCATGGCGCTGCTGCCCGTCGTCTATCGTGGCGAGCTGCTCGACGTGCGCGTCGCGAATGTCCTGGACGTGGCGCAGCCAGTTGTCGGCCAGGCCGATGCGGGTATTGTTGAGCGCCGCCCGGACGCCGCCGCAGCCGTAGTGACCGACCACCAGGATGTGCTTGACCTTGAGCGCGTCGACCGCGTACTGGATGACCGACAGGGCGTTGAGGTCGGTGTGCACCACCAGGTTGGCGATGTTGCGATGGACGAAGACTTCGCCCGGAGCGAGTCCGATGATCTGGTTGGCTGGCACGCGGCTGTCCGAACAGCCTATCCACAGATACTGCGGTGACTGCTGGTTGGCGAGACGGGTGAAGAAATCCGGATCGTTGGCGCGATTGGCGTCTGCCCATGCCTGGTTGTTGCGAAAAAGCTGTTCTATGGTCTGCATGCGAAGGCTCTTGCGTAAGTTGGCGAAATGGGGGGAGCCCAGATCCGGGCTTCCATAATTATGAATTATATGTGCGTTTTGCAGTCCGGGATAGTTTCAGTCGAGGGTGCGGGTCAGAGGCGCGATATCCCGTCCGCAGTTACGGGATGGCTTACACGGGTTCAGACCGTCCACACCCCCAGCGCCTGCAACTGCGCGCTGGCTGCCTCGGCCCAGCCGCGGTTCGCCGCCGGGCTGGCCGGGCTGGGGTGCAGGACGCGGCCGATGCGCACGTCCGCACCCTCAAGCGCGGTGCTTGCCCGTTGTTCGGCCCAGGCACCGACACCGATCACCCACTCGGGCCGCAATACCGCGACCAGTTCGCGCAGGTGCTGGTCGCAGGCGGCGAGCAATGGCTGCGCCTCATGCGTCGGCAGTTTGTCGGGAGTCAGGTTGCGCCCGTTATCAAAAAAAGCCAGCGGGCAGTAGTTGGCGACGAAATGCTCGGCGAAGAATGCCTCGGGCTGGCCGAAGCGTGCCTGGAACAGTCCCCACAAGCGTCGTCCGGAGACTTCGGAGCGCGCGCAGGCTAAGCCTTCGATCGGGCGCTTGGGGTTCTGGCATACCGGTTGCGCGACCGGACCGGCCAGCCTCAGCCAGTCGCGCACCGTAGCGACTTCGCCGAATGGCACGCCGGTCTGCACCATGCCAAAGGGGCCGGGGTTCATGCCGATGAACACCACCCGGCGCGGGGTGTCGGCATAGCGCCGGAGATACGCCTCGTGGATCGCCCAGGCGTAGTCGAGCGGGTTGTAGACATGGGTGACGGGCGCGCCGAAACTCAGCTTGTCCAACTGCCGTGCCAGGGCGCGCGCGTTTGCCACCAGGGTGTCGCTGCACGAGCGGTCGTTCATCGGTTGCTCCTATGCTCCGGTTTCAGGCGCGCTCCGCGCCGTCGCAATGACGTGCCCGCTCCCACCCCAGGGCGCGACCCGCAGCAACAGCAGCATGCCGGGGATGGCCAGGAAGAAGCAGGCCCAGAAGAAATTGAACCAGCCCATGCCCTCGACCAGCCATCCGGCCGAGGCGTTCACCACCGTGCGCGGCACCGCCATCAGACTGGTAAACAAGGCCAACTGGGTGGCGGTATACGCCGGATGCGTGGTGCGCGCCATGTAGGCGACGAAGGCGGTGGTCCCCAGCCCGGCCCCGACCGCCTCGCCGGCGATCACCACGGCCAGCACCACCAGTCGCGTCGCATCGGACGGCGCCGGTCCCAGCCAGGCGAGCCAGACGAACCCGAGTATGGTCACCATCTGCACCACGCCGAACAGCCACAGCGCGCGGTTGATGCCCAGTGTCACCATCCACAGCCCGCCGATGATGCCCCCGATGACCATGGGCCACAGTCCGGCGTTCTTGGCGATCAGGCCGATCTCGGTCTTGGAGTAGCCCATGTCGAGATAGAACGGCGTGGCCAGCGCGGTGCACAGCGAATCGCCGAGCTTGTAGAAGAACAGAAAGGCCAGCACCAGCAGCGCGGTGCGTACGCCGTGGCGCGAGAAGAACTCGCGGAACGGTTCCACCATCGCGTCGCGCAGGGTGCGCGGCGCGCCGGCCGACGCGGCCGGTTCGCGCACCATCAGCGTCATTGCCACGCCGGGCAGCATGAACAGCGCCGTGATCATGAACACCTGATCCCATGGCAGCAGATCCGCGAGGATCAGCGAAATCGAACCCGGCACCAGCCCCGCGATGCGGTAGGCATTGACGTGGATGGAGTTGCCCAGCCCCAGTTCGGCGTCGGGCAGAATCTCGCGGCGGAACGCATCCAGCGCGATGTCCTGGCTGGCGGAAAGAAAGGCCAGCAGCGCGGTCAGCGCCACCACCCAGCTCAGGTGCTCGGCGGGCGACAACTGCCCCAACCCGGCGATGGCCGCGAGCAGTCCCAGTTGCGTCACCAGCATCCAGCTACGGCGCCGCCCCAGCCACGGCAGGATGGCGCAGCGGTCGAACAGCGGCGCCCAGGCGAACTTCCACATGTAGGGAAACTGGATCAGCGCGAACGCGCCTATCGTCTTGAGGCTCAGCCCTTCGGTGCGCAGCCACGCCGGCACCAGGTTGAGTAGCAGATACAGCGGCAGGCCCGAGGCGAAACCGGTGAAGATGCAGATCAGCATCCTGCGGTTGAGCAGGGCATCGAGCCAGGGCGGGCGGGAGGCAGCGGACACGCGATGGGACCGGGAGAGACTACGAGGGCGGATTATCCCAGAACCGTGGCCTCAGGTGGGGCGACGCAGCAGCGCTGCGGTCAGTGCGGCGGGCTGGGGGCGGCCGAAATGGTAGCCTTGCAGTTCGTCACAGCCAAAGCCGATCAGCCGTTGGGCCTGGGCGGCGTTCTCGACCCCCTCGGCGACCACCGACAGGCCCAGGTTGTGCGCCAGCGATATCGCCGCCGCGACGATGGCGGCGTCGTTGGCGTCGTTGGCGTCGTGTTCCAGCTCGGCGATGAAGGAGCGGTCGATCTTGAGCCGGTCGAGGGGGAAGAGTTTGAGGTAGGACAGCGATGAGTAGCCGGTGCCGAAATCGTCGATCGCGATGGCCACGCCCAGCGCCTTGAGCGCGCGCAGCATGCCTATCGCTTCCTCGGGGCGGGTCATGATCGAGCTTTCGGTGATCTCGAACTCCAGTTGGTGCGCGGGCAAGCCGGTTTCAGCCAGGATGGCGGTGACGGTTGCCGGGAGCTGGGCGTCGCGCAACTGGCGCACCGACAGATTGACCGCCAGACGCAGGGTGTCGGCGCCCTCGGCTGCCCACCCGGCGACTTGCGTGCACGCCTCGCGCAACACCCATTTGCCCAGTTCGACGATGAGGCCGGTCTCCTCCGCGAGGCCGATGAAACGGTCCGGCGCGATCAGGCCCTGTTGCGGGTGGCGCCAGCGGACCAGCGCTTCGAGTCCGGTGAGTTTGCCGCCGATGGCGGCAAACAGCGGTTGGTACCAGACTTCGAGTTCGTTGCGGCCAATGGCCAGGCGCAGGCTGCGCTCCAGTTCGAAGCGCGCGGTCGCGGCATGGTTGAGTTCCTCGGTGTAGAACTGAAAGTTGCCCCGGCCGACCGCCTTGGCGTGATACATCGCGGCGTCGGCGTTGCGCAGCAAGCCGTTGGGTGAGTCACCGTCGTCAGGGAACAGGCTGATGCCTATCGACGGGATCGCGTGCAGCTCGCCGCTTTCCAGTGCGTACGGCTGGGACAACTGCGCGAGCAGGTGGGCGGCGGTGCGCGCGACGTCGTTGGCGCCGCCTATGCCTTGCAGCACCACCACGAATTCGTCGCCGCCGAGGCGCGCGACGGTATCGGACTCACGTACGCCGTCGCGCAGGCGCCGCCCGACCTGCACCAGCAGCTCGTCGCCGACGTGATGCCCGAGTGAGTCGTTGATGGTCTTGAAGCGGTCCAGGTCGAGAAACAGTACCGCGACCGCCTGGTCGTTGCGCCGCGCGTCGTTGATCGCCTGATCCAGCCGCACATTCAGCGAAAAGCGATTCGCCAGGCCGGTCAGGGTGTCGTGGTGGGCCAGGTGCTGGATGTTGGCCTCGGCCCGCTTGCGCTCGCTGATGTCGGTGAAGATGGCGATGAAATGGGTCAGTTGGTCGGTGCTCTTGTCGTGCACCGTGCTCATCGTCAGCCAGCGCGGGTAACACTCGCCGTTGGCCCGGCGGCCACTACTCTCGCCGGCAAAAGTGCCGCGACTGCCGAGCATTTTCCACAGCGTGGCGTTGTCGATCGGTGTATCGGACGCGGCCTCGCCTTCCACCGGTTGGAATACCGTCCCGGTCACCGCGTCCGCGGTCAATCCGGTGATGTCGCAGAAGGCGGGATTGACCGACAGGATGCGGCGCGACGGGTCGAGTATGACGATAGCCTCGGGCGAGTTCTCGAACACCTTGTCCGCCAGCAGTTGCCGGTGGGCCGCGCGCTGGCGCTCGGTGATGTCGTTGTAGATGGTGACGAAGCCGCCATCGGGCAGCGGCTGCCCCTTGACCTGCAGCATGGTGCCGTCGGGGCGCACCCGATCGAAGCTGTGTGCCTGTGGATGACGTGCCCGGTCGAGCAGTTTCTCGGTGATGCGCACCGCATCTCCGGGTCCGTACTCGCCGCGCCGGGCGTTGTACAGCAGAAGATCCTTGAGGTTGGGGGCGCCGTGGGCGAACAGCGCCTCGGGCAGGTCAAGCACGCGCCGGAACTCGGCGTTGGAAGTCTGCAATTGCAGGTCCGCGTCGAAATGCGACACGCCGCACGGGATGTTGTCGACCACGGTCCGCAGCACCGCGTTGTGCTGCTCCAGGTCGCGCTCGGCCAGCTTGCGTTCGGTGATGTCGGTATAGGTGGTGATGAAGCCGGCGATGCGCCCGTCCAGATACAATGGCTCGCCCGCAATTAGGTGGGTGCGGCCGTTGGGCCGGGTGCGTTCGAAGCGGTGCGCCTTGAACTGCAGTGCCAGCTCTCGCCGCGCGCGTACCTGTTCGCGCGGATCGCCCGGGCCGTATTCGCCGCGCATCGCCGGCACCATGATCAGGTCTTCGAAGCGGACGTTGCGATAAAGCAGCCCTTCGGGCAGCTCCAGCACTTCGCCCAGGCGCGCGTTCCAGTACTGCAGGCGCAGGTGCTCGTCGAAAACGCTGATCCCCTGCGGTAGATGATTGAGGATGGCCGTCAGATAGGCGGTCTGACGCCGCAACTCCTCTTCGACCGCTTGCTGGACGGTGACGTCCTGTACTGTGCCGCATACCCGCAGCGGGCGGCCATCGGAGGCCGAGACAACGCGCAGACAAGCCTGAAAATGGCACACCAGGCCATCGGCACGCAGCACCCGGCAACGCAGATCGACGTCGTTGCCGCTGGCGCAGGCATCGTCAAGCCCGGCCCGGATGCGATCGCGATCGTCCGGATGGAGCCTGGAAATGAAACCTTCGACGCCGGGCGGCTCGTTGGCCGGAATGCTGAACAGCGCGCGGAATTCGTCCGACCACCACATCTCGCCCGTGACCAGGTTGCGCTCCCAGGTGCCGACGTGCGCGATCTCCAGGGTGTGCTGGAGTTGATGGCGGAGCTGGTCAACGACGCTGGTGCCGGTGGGCAACATGGATCGCATCGAGAGTCAGCGCCGTATCCGAGTCAATGAGGACTCGCCGCTATCGTGTTTCGGCGTGCACATCGGCTATGTTATCCATCTCGTAGCGGGTGGAGTGACGCCGCGCGACGGGGCGCGGTAGCGCGGCCGGGCGGGCTCGGCTCACGGGCGGCGTGGCCGATATTCATTCTGGCAGGCGGGATTGACTGAATCAAGGTTTGATCCAGGCGCAGGCGATACCATGACGGGCCATACTATGACTTGCCTGCCATGGAATTGAAGCCGAAAATGCAGACTCGGAAACCCTTCCGCGATCAAGGACCATCGATATGAAACACAGCGTCAGCGTAAGCTTCGGGCCCGAAAGAGCGTACGAATTCAGCCTGCATGAGAGTGATGTCGCGGCGCTCGGCAAGGAACAGGCGCGCGCCTGGCTCGCCGCCGAATTCGAGGTGCTCGAATGTTCGCCCGCCAATGCGATGGGCAAGCTGCTGATACTCGACATGATCCTGGACGTGGCCAAGTACGGTGGCGAGGAACGTTTCCGCCAGGATGGCGGCTGGGCCAGACAGTTTGCAACCGCTGTCGCCGGTGCCCTGGGGCGTCCGGCGATCAAGGTGGATGTGGCCAACGCCGTGGTCGGCTGAACCCGCGTTCGCGGCAGGCGGCCTTTTTCTACGGTCTCTCAGGTCTCCCGGCCGAGCCGGTAGACCGCGACGCTGGCGTTGAAATTCGGTTCGTCCAGTACCAGCTTGCCTTCATCGAAGGCAAGCCGCTCGCGCACCGCGATACCGGTCTGTTCGCATAGCGCGTCGAAATCACCGATCGTGAAGAAGCGCACGTTGGGGGTGTTGAACCACTGGTGCGGCAGGCTATCCGAAACCGGCATGCGACCGTTGAGGATGCTCTGGCGGTGACGCCAGTAGCCGAAGTTGGGAAAGCTCACCACCGCCTCGCGTCCCACCCTGAGCATTTCCGCGAGTATGCCCTGGGTGTTTTGTATGGCCTGCAGCGACAGGCTCATGATGACATGGTCGAAAAACCCGTCCTCGAACCCGGCCAGGCCCTTTTCCAGATCCATCTGGATCACGTTGATGCCGTTGTCCAGGCATGAAACCAGATTGGCGGGGTCGTTCTCGACCCCGTAGCCGTGCACCTGCCGCACCGCCACGAGGTGCTTGAGCAGGCTGCCGTCGCCGCACCCCAGGTCGAGTATCTTCTCGCCCGGTGCGATCCATTCGGTGATGACGTCGTAGTCGTAGCGATAAACCATGTTCACACCTTCATCCGCTTGAAATAGCTGCTCAGGACCGCGTGGTAATGCGTGTCGTCGAGCAGGAAGGAGTCGTGTCCGGCGGTGGATTCGATCTCGGCGTAGCTGACCTTGCGCCGGTTGTGCAGCAGCGCGTACACGATCTCGCGGCTGCGCGCGGGGGCGAAGCGCCAGTCGGTGGTGAACGACACGATCAGGAAGTCGGCGCTCGATTTGGCCAGCGCGGCCGCCAGATTGCCGTCATGGTCAAAGGCCGGATCGAAGTAATCGAGCGCCTTGGTGGTCAGCAGGTAGGTGTTGGCGTCGAAATGGCCGGCGAACTTGTCGCCCTGGTAGCGCAGATAGGACTCGATCTCGAACTCGACGCCATAGTTGTACATGGCCTTGCCGTGGCGCAGACTGCGGCCGAATTTCTCGCCCAGCGAATCGTCCGACAGGTAGGTGATGTGCCCAAGCATGCGCGCGAGCTTGAGTCCGCGCGCCGGCACCACGCCGTGTTCATAGTAGTTGCCGCCGTGAAACTCGGGGTCGGTCAGTATTGCCTGGCGCGCCACCTCGTTGAACGCGATGTTCTGCGCGGTGAGCATGGGGGCCGACGCCACCGCCACCACGTTGGCCACCCGTTCCGGGTATTGCAGGCTCCACGAGATCGCCTGCATGCCTCCCAGGCTGCCACCCAGCACGGCGGCGAACCGTTCTATGCCGAGCCGGTCGGCGAGTCGGGCCTGCGCTTCGACCCAGTCCTCGACCGTGACGAAAGGGAAGCCTGCCCCCCAGCGTTTGCCGGTGGCCGGGTTGATCGAACGCGGCCCGGTGGTGCCATGGCAGCCGCCCAGGTTGTTGACCCCGATAACGAAGTAGCGCCTGGTGTCGAGCGGCTTGCCCGGCCCGACCAGGTTGTCCCACCACCCGATGTTGTCCGGCGCGTCGGCGTAGCAGCCGGCGACGTGATGCGAGCCGGACAACGCGTGGCACACCAGCACTGCGTTGTTGCGATCGGCGTTGAGGGTGCCGTAGGTTTCATACACCAGATCATAGGCGGGCAACACACCGCCGCTTCTGAGCGTCAGGGGTTGGTCAAAGTGCGCGCTCTGCGGCGCCACGATGCCGACGGATGAGGGCTGGATCATGATAGGAGTCTGTAAACGTTGAAACCCAGCCGGCTATGAAACGCGGACTGGGTTGCCCTCGCTTTAGCCGGATTTATTGAGCGCCCGCAAGCTGTAGTTCAAATCAGCGCTATGGGCTGAAGTTAGCGTGGCGCGGGGCAAAAGTCAAACGCGACCGCCCATCCCAAATCGAAAATCAACTGCTACAGGGCGAGCAGTGTTATGGAATTGCCACCACCCACAACTGCAATTCGCCAGGTGGCGGGAATGACTTTGGAATTGCAGAGAGAGAAAACGGGAGTCCAGGTGCTTCAGCGATTGGTGTGTCCATGAGATTCCTTTCATGGCACATCTCAATGGCGAGTTTGAGGTAGCGACGGAGAAGCAGAATGGAAGGAAACTGCCTCCTCATCGCCAACCATTCGAGTGCGTCGTGAGCGCACTTCGAGCTGTTGCATGAACGACAGGCCCAAACGAGATTATCGCCAGAATTCTCACCGCCGCGTCTTGTTGGGATGAGGTGGTCAGCGGACAAGAATTCCCTGCTTCCGCAATAACAGCATGCCTGTGGCAGGATCATTTTCAATCGTTCGTCTTCAGCAAGCGGCCCAATGCGCATGGTTTGCTTGTTCAGACCTGCGTAGAGCCGGCTACGGATCATGAACTGCATACGCCCGTATTTCTCTGATTTGGCGGTGATGGCGGCGTGCGCCATTGCGAGATTGGCATATGACCAATGCAGCAACTCGCCAACAGTGGTGATTTCCATTTGAAATCCCTAGTAGTAGTGGTGCGCTCGTGAAGGGGCCTGTCGTAAGCGCACTGATACTTGTTCGAACGAGATTGCCCTAGTGTATCCGAGGATGCAGATTAGGTTCCTTCCCCTTCAAGGGGGCGGAGGCGGGGTTTCGCAGAGCACCGCTCTGCGCCGCCGGAGCGGGCTGGCTGTGCAAAGCCAGCTCTCCGGACAGGATGGGGATGGGTTTCTTGCAGACGCCAGGGGAGCCACCCATCCCCACCCCAACCCTCCCCTTGAAGGGGAGGGAGTTTTACGGTGCCAACATAAGCGCCAAACAACGCGTATCACGGCAATGGCCGTGTTCAGTGAAGCGGCAACAAACTGTTATGCACCCAGCTTCAGCATCGCTTCGCGGATCTTGGACTGTTCGTCCATGCGCAGGATGCGTTGCACGCGCGGAGTCAGCTCTTCGAGGTTGGCGCGCAGGATCTGCTGCTTGATTTCCAGGATGTTCACCGGGTGCATCGAAAATTGGCGCAGGCCCATGCCCAGCAGCAACTGGGTGTAGGCCGGGTCGCCGGCCATTTCGCCGCACACCGACACCGGCATGCCGAAGCGCACCCCGGCCTGGATGGTGCCGCTGATGAGCTTGAGCACCGCCGGGTGCAGCGGGTCGTAGAGGTGCACCACCGCTTCGTCGGAGCGGTCGATGGCCAGGGTGTACTGGATCAGGTCGTTGGTGCCGATCGACAGGAACGACAAACGCCGGATGAACATGCCCAGCGACAGCGCGGCGGCGGGCACTTCTATCATTGCGCCGATATCGATCGATTCGTCGAACTTGATCCGCTCGGCGCGCAACTCGGCGCGCGCCTTGTCGATCAGGAGCAAGGTCTGGTCGATTTCGTTGGCGTGGGCGAGCATGGGGATCATGATCTTGAGCTTGCCGTGCACCGAGGCGCGCAGCAGCGCGCGCAACTGGGTCAGGAACATCTGCGGTTCGGCCAGCGAGTAGCGGATTGCCCGCAGGCCCAGCGCCGGATTGGGTTCGAAGCGGGCTTCGGCGGTGTTGAGCGCCTTGTCCGCGCCGACGTCGAAGGTGCGTATCGTGACCGGTTTGCCCGGCATCGCCTTGAGTACCGCGCGGTAAGCCTCGAACTGCTCGTCTTCGTCGGGCAGGGTGTCGCGTCCGATGAACAGGAATTCGGTGCGGTACAGTCCGACGCCGTCGGCATTGACCGCGCGTATGGTGGCGATGTCCTTGGGGCCTTCGATATTGGCCAGCAGTTGTATCGGCTCGCCGTCAAGGGTGGTGGCGCGTGTGTCCTTGAGTCGGTTGAGCTTGGAGCGTTCCAGTTCCAGTTCGGTGCGGCGCAGCCGGTATTCCTCGACGATGTTCTGGTCGGGGGCGACGATGACCACGCCGCGCGTGCCGTCGATGATGACCAGTTCGTCTTCCTCGACCAGGTGACGCACGTGGTGCAGGCCGACCACCGCCGGGATCGACAGGTTGCGCGCGACGATGGCGGTGTGGCTGGTGGGGCCGCCGACGTCGGTGATGAAGCCGGCGATGTTGTGGTCGCGAAAGCCTATGGTGTCGGCGGGCGACAGGTCGTGCGCGACGACGATGGTGCCCAGTCCGTCGCGGCGCTTGGGCGGCAGGTGGCCGGGATGGCCGAGCAACACCTTGACCAGGCGTTCGACCACCTGGACGACGTCGGCCTTGCGTTCGCGCAGGTACGGGTCTTCGATCTGGTCGAATTGTTCGACCAGGTGTTCCATCTGCTGCACCAGCGCCCATTCGGCATTGCAGCGCCGCTCTTCGACCAGCGTGCGCGCCGCGTCGACCAGCATCGGATCGGCCAGCATCATGGTCTGCAGATCCACGAAGGCGCCCACTTCACTGTGCGCCTGCCCGAGGGTGGTGGCCGCCTTGAGGCCGACCAGCTCGCCATGCACGGTTGCCACCGCGTCATTCAGGCGCGCCACTTCCTCGGCGATGTAGCGCTCCGCGACGTGGTAGTGGTTGACCTCGAGCAGCGCGTGCGACACGAGGTGTACATGCCCGATCGCGATGCCTTGGGAAACCGCCAGACCGTGGATGGTGAAGGCCATTTGTGGCTATTCCTCCTCGCCGAACTTGTCTGCGATCAGCACCAGCAGGGCCCGCATCGCGGCGTCCTCGTCCGGGCCTTCGGTGTCGATCTGTATGGTCGAGCCGCGGGCCGCGGCCAGCATCATGACCCCCATGATGCTCTTGGCGTTGACCCGGCGACCGTTGCGCTCCAGCCAGACATGCGAGTCGAAGGCGCTCGCGGTCTGGGTCAGCTTGGCCGAGGCACGTGCGTGCAGTCCCAGCTTGTTGATGATTTCGGCTTCAGCCCGTGGCATTCCTTCCTTACCTCATGTGCAATACGCCGTCGCGCCCGCCCGAAACCGAGCGCTGCACCAGCGTGTGGATATCCTGATTGCGGTAGGTCAGCGCCCGGATCAGCATCGGCAGGTTGACTCCGGCGATGCCTTCAACGTGACCGGGCTGCAGCAGTTTCAATGCGAGATTGGCCGGCGTTGCGCCAAACAGGTCGGTGAGTATCACCGCGCCATGGGCACCGCTGACTTCATCGAGCATGTCGCGCGCCAGCGGCAGCAGGTCGAGCGGATCGTCGCGGGCGCCCAGCCCCAGCGGCAGCACGCGCTCGGGGCGCTCATTGAGCACGTGGCAGGCGCACTGCAGCAGTGCGTCGCCCAGCGTACCGTGGGTAATGAGCAAGAGACCTATCATGAAAGACGTCGCCCGGCTGCGGAACCGACATTCTAGCCGAGTCACGGCGGGCCTGGCCTCGCCGTGACGGGTCGCTCGCTCAGTCCAGACCCTGGCTGGCGAGGTATTCCTCGTAGGTGCCGCGATAGTCGGTGATGCGGCCATCGGTGTTGATGTCGATCACGCGCGTGGCCAGCGACGACACGAACTCACGGTCATGCGAGACGAAGATCAGCGTGCCGGTGAACTTCTCCAGCCCGGTGTTGAGCGACTCGATCGATTCCATGTCGAGGTGGTTGGTCGGCTCGTCCATCAGCAACACGTTATGCCGCGACAGCATCAGCCGACCGAACAGCATGCGCCCCTGTTCGCCGCCGGAAATCACGTCGACCGGTTTCCTCACGTCGTCGCCGGAAAACAGCAGCCGCCCGAGGGTGCCCCGTATCAGCGTTTCGAGATCGCCGCCGACCGAGTCGGCGGTGACGCGCGCGTAGTCCGCGATCCAGTCGCTGAGCGTGGTCTTGCCCTTGAAGTCGGCCGAATGGTCCTGCGCGTAATAGCCCGGCTTGGCCTTCTCCGCCCACTTGATGCTGCCCTTGCCCGGCTGCAACTGGCCCAGCAGCAGCTTCATCAGGGTGGTCTTGCCGACCCCGTTCTCGCCGATGATCGCGACCTTCTCGCCCGCCTCGATCGCGATCGAGAAATTGTTGATCAGCGGCTTGTCCATGCCATCGTAGGCAAACGTCAGGTGCTCCACTTCGCACGCGAGGCGGTGCAGCTTGTCCTTGTCGTCGTAGTCGAAGCGTATCCACGGATACTGGCGCGACGAGGGCTTCACGTCTTCGGGCTTGAGCTTGTCGATCAGCTTCAGGCGGCTGGTGGCCTGCTTGGCCTTGGACTTGTTGGCCGAGAAGCGTCGCACGAACAGTTGCAGATCCTGGATCTTGTCCTTGGCGCGCGCGTTGGCCGCGCTCTGGCGCTGGCGCGCCAGCGTCGACGCTTCCATGTAGTCGTCGTAGTTGCCGGCATACACCGTGACCGTGCCGTAGTCCAGGTCCGCCATGTGGGTGCACACCTGGTTGAGGAAGTGGCGGTCGTGGGAGATGATCACCATCGTGGATTCGCGCTCGTTGAGCACGTTCTCCAGCCAGCGGATGGTGTTGATGTCGAGGTTGTTGGTCGGCTCGTCCAGCAGCAGGATGTCGGGATTGGCGAACAGCGCCTGGCACAGCAGCACGCGCAACTTCCAGCCCGGCGCGACCTCGCTCATCGGCCCGTTATGCAGGGCGGTCGGGATGCCCACCCCGAGCAGCAGCTCGCCGGCGCGCGATTCGGCGGTGTAGCCGTCGTACTCGGCGAACTTCGACTCCAGCTCGGCCGCGTGCATGTAGTCGTCCTCGCTCGCTTCCGGGTTGGCGTAGATCGCATCCTTCTCCTGCATGCAGGCCCACATCTGCTCGTGACCCATCATCACCACGTCGAGCACGCGCATCTGTTCGTAGGCGAACTGGTCCTGGCGCAGATAGGCCATGCGCTCCATCGGCTCCTTGGAGACGTTGCCGGCCGAGGCTTCGAGCATGCCGCACAGGATCTTCATGAAGGTGGACTTGCCCGCGCCGTTGGCGCCGATCAGGCCGTAGCGGTTGCCGTCACCGAACTTGACGGAGACGTTCTCGAACAGGGGCTTGGCCCCGAACTGCATGGTGATATTGGCGGCGACGAGCAATTTAGGTCCTGTTATGCTGGTAAAACAAAGCCTTGCATTATAGCGCAGTTTGTGACTGGCCATTGCGAAGCTTGCCGCCCGATCGCCCTGCGCCGCCATTGCGACGGGCGCGGCGCGAGTCCGCCCAGCAGGGGCCTACCGCTCGCGCTTCAGCTCCATCAACGGCACCACGCCGGGGATGTCGATGCGGTGGCGGTTGGGCTCGGCCTCGGTCAGCGGCGCGCACGGCCTGAGAGTGGCATGGCAGCGTTCGGTGAGCTGGTGGTAGGTGGCGGTGCCGTCGCTCTTCCAGTTCATTTCCTGCTCGGTCAGCGCGCGTATGACTTTGGCGGGCATGCCGGCGGCGAGGCTGCGCGGCGGGATTTCCATGCCGGCCTTGACGAAGGCGCAGGCCGCGACCATGGCCTGCTCGCCGATTACGGCATTGTCCATCACCACCGCGTTCATCCCGACCAGCGCGTTGCGCCCGATGCGGCAGCCGTGCAGCACCGCGCCGTGGCCGATGTGGCCGTCGATCTCGACCACTGTGTCGATGTTGGGAAAGCCGTGCATCACGCAGCAGTCCTGCACGTTGCTCGCTTCCTTGAGGATGATGCGGCCGAAGTCGCCGCGCAGGCTGGCCAGCGGCGCGACGTAGCAGCGCGGGCCGACATGCACGTCGCCGATCAGTACCGCGTCGGGGTGTACATAGGCGCTGGGGTGGATGATGGGGCGAAGACCGTCGATTTCATAGCAGGGCATGGGATGTCCTCGATGTGAAACGGGGCGCCCGTGGGCGCCCCTGGCTCACGCTGGCGTAGCGTGCATCAGGCGACGTGGTAGCGCCGCTGCACCACGCGGAAGCGGTTGGCGACGAAGGCGCTGTCTGAGTAGGCGGCGTTGGCGGCCGGGTTCATGCCGACGCCGTGATAGTCGGAGAAGCCCGCCGACTGGTTCACGAACACCCCGCTGGTGAGGTTGATCGATAGCGCCACGCCGGCGCGCAGGGTCGCGTCGGTCATGGCGTCCAGCACTTCGGCGCGGGTTGAGTGCACGCCTACTGTGAGCGCGCCGCAGGTCGTGACCAGGCGCTCGGACAGCGCGACGGCGGCATCGGCATCCGCGACCTTGACGACGAAGCTGATCGGACCGAAGCGCTCCTTCATGTAGCTGGTCTCGTCGGCCGCGTCGCAGGTGAGCAGCACCGGGGTGCGCACCTCGGCCTTGGGGAACTCCGGATGCTCGACCTTGCGCGAGGCCAGCACGATCTTGCCGTACTGCCCGGCTTCGGCGATGCGCCCGAGCGTGTCGCGTGACTGGATCGCGCCCAGCATCGCGGTGGCGACGTTGGGATCGGCGAGGAAGGTATCGATCGCGTTGCCCAGATCGGCGGCGACTTCGTCGAAGGACTTGTGTCCCTGGTCGGTATCGACGCCGCCGGCTGGCACCATGATCGCCTGGGTGGTGGTGCACATCTGCCCCGAATACAGGCTCAGCGTCAGCGCGAGGTTGCGCAGCATGCCCTTGTAGTTGTCGGTGGACTCGATGACCATGTTGTTCACGCCCGCCAGCTCGGCATATACCTGCGCCTGGCGCGCGTTGTCGATCAGCCACTGGCCGAAGGCGTTGCCTCCGGTGAAGTCGATCGACTTGACCGCCGGATGGGTGGCCAGCGCGCGCGTGACGGCCGGGTCCTCGATCACCGCGAGGCTTACCAGATCCGGGTCCAGCCCCTGTTCGGCCAGCACCTCGCGGATGATGCGCACCGTGATCGCCACCGGCAGGATCGCGTTGTCGTGCGGCTTGATGATCACCGGGTTGCCGGTGACCAGCGCCGCGAACAGGCCGGGGTAGGTGTTCCAGGTCGGGAAGGTGCTGCAGCCGATCACCAGCGCCACGCCGCGCCCGACGATCTCGAAGTGCTTCTGCATGCGTAGCGGCGGGTTCTTGCCCTGCGGCTTTTCCCAAATGGCCGTTTCCGGGATGCGGCTCATCTCGTCCCACGCCACCGCCACGGCTTCCAGGCCACGGTCCTGCGCATGCGGGCCGCCCGCCTGGAAGGCCATCATCCAGCCCTGGCCGGAAGTCAGCATGACCGCGTGGGCGATCTCGAAGCTGCGCTTGTTGATGCGATCGAGGATCTCCAGACACACTCCGACGCGCCCGCGCGGGCCGATGCGCTGCCACGCGGTCTGGGCCTTGCCCGCGGCTTCGACCAGCGCAACCGGGTCACACACCGGGTAGCGCACGCCCATCTCGACGCCATAGGGCGAACGCTCGGGCGCGCGCCAGCCGCTCTGGCCGGGCTGGTTCAGCGTGAACTCGGTGTTGAACAGTGCCTCTACCGCGCGTTTGCCCTCTTCATTGGCGGTTTCGCCGTAGACCTTGGGGCTGGGCAGTTCGGGATAGGGGGTCCAGAAACCACGGGTGTGGATGGCGTTGACGGCTGCGTCCAGCGTGGCTTGGTGCTTCTCGAATAACGGCACGGACATGCGGAAACTCCTCGGTCGGGGCGGGGGTGGGTTCGGGCGCAACGTCTTTTGCGCTGCGTCAACATTGTGAATTACTTCGCCACGAGTCAGTGGAGCCTGCGGCTCCGGAAACGCATGTCTCGCTTGCTCCAAAAAACGGAGCGTGCGTTCGACCCGTGGTCAACCAAAAAAGAGTTGTCTTTTGATCTAGCTCAAGATTACTATTGAACGACGGGTCGGTCAAACAATAATGTGGGCACAATCCGATGGGCGTGATCCGGCCCCGACAGAGATAACGCCCCGAACCCCAGCAGGGAGATTCGATGAGCAACGACATGAATATGAACGGAGCAACGATCAGGCTGGAGCTGGCGGACGGGGTCGCGACCCTGACCCTGAACCGGCCGGACCGCCTCAACAGCTTCAACGACCAGATGCACGAGGAAGTGCGCGAGGCGCTGGGTCGGGTCAAGGCCGGGCGCGCCGACGGCAGCGTGCGGGTGCTGGTGTTGACCGGGGCCGGGCGCGGCTTCTGTGCGGGGCAGGACCTGTCCGACCGCAGCGTCGCGCCGGGTGATGCGCCGCTCGATCTGGGCGCCTCGGTGGAGAAAAACTACAAGCCGCTGGTGCTGGCGCTGCGCGATCTGGCGCTGCCAGTGATCGCGGCGGTCAATGGCGTTGCGGCCGGTGCCGGCGCCAACCTCGCGCTGGCCTGTGATCTGGTATTCGCCGCGCGCTCGGCCAGCTTCATCCAGTCGTTCAGCAAGTTGGGTCTGATCCCGGACACCGGCGGCACCTGGATACTGCCGCGTCTGCTCGGACCCGCGCGAGCCCTGGGGCTGGCGCTGCTGGGCGACAAGCTGCCGGCGGAACAGGCCGAACAGTGGGGTCTGATCTGGAAGTGCGTCGACGACGAGGCGCTGATGCCGACCGTCAACGCGGTGGCGGCGCAACTGGCGCAGGGACCGACCTTCGGCTACGCGCAGACCAAGAAGGCCATCTGGACGAGTTCCAGCAATGACTTTGAGACCCAGCTCGATCTCGAACGCAACATGATGACGGTGTGCGGGCGTTCCAACGACTACCGCGAAGGCGTGGCGGCGTTCATGGAAAAGCGCGCGCCGCGCTTCCAGGGAGATTGAGCGTGACGGCCCTCTCCAACACGACCAGGGTTCTGGTCATAGGCGCGGGCGCCATGGGCAGCGGCATCGCCCACGTCGCGGCGCGCGCCGGGCATGGTGTCTATCTGTATGACACGCGCGCCGAAGCTGCCGTGCAGGGGCGTGCCGCGATCGCGCGCGACCTGGACGCGCTGGTCGCGCGCGGCAAACTGCCGCAAGCCGAGGCCGACGCGGTGCTGGCACGCGTGAGCACGGTGGCGCAACTGGCGGATGCGCGCGATGCCGGACTTGCGAT
>JACOUN010000008.1 GCA_016177805.1 Rhodocyclales bacterium | reverse complement strand
AGTACACCGCGCTGCCCGAATGGCACGACGTGCCGGGGCGCTGGGTGCGGGAGCTGGAGAACGCCGGCGCCAAAGCGGAAGACTTCCCGCTGTGGCTGCTGGCGACCAAGAGCATGCAGTACCACACCGGCGGCAACGTCACCATCGCGCTGATGCGCGAAGTGGCGCAGAACGTGCGCGGCCACACCGGCGTAATCATGAACGCCGACACCGCCGCCGGCTACGGCATTGCCGACGGTGACCGGGTCGAGATCCGCTCGCACATCGGCGCGACCTACGGCAACGCGGTGCTGGCGCAGGGCATACGCCCGGACACCCTGGTCATCCTCGGGCAGTTCGACCACTGGGCGACGCCGTTCGCCAAGGATGTCGAGATGCCTTCGCTCAACACCATCGCGCCGATGTCGCTGGAACTGACCGATGCCACCGGCTCGGGCTCCGACATCGTGCGCGTCGCGGTGCGCCGCATGCAAGCCAGGGAGGCCGCATGAGCCGCTATGTAATGGTGATCGATCTGCGCCGCTGCGTCGGCTGTCAGACCTGTACCGCCGCATGCAAGAACGCCAACGCGACCCCGCCCGGAGTGCAGTGGCGGCGCGTGCTGGACATCGAGACCGGCAAGTTCCCGGATGTGCGGCGCCGCTTCCTGCCGGTGGCGTGCATGCACTGCAACCAGCCGCCGTGCGAGGAAGTGTGCCCGACCACCGCGACCAAAAAGCGCGCCGACGGGCTGGTGACCATCGACTACGATCTGTGCATCGGCTGCGCCAACTGCGTGATGGCCTGTCCCTACGACGCGCGCTCGATCGTGCATGAGCCCAAGTTCGCCTACGGCGACCAGCCGATTCCGTCCGAAGCGATCCGTTTCGATCCGAAACGCATCTCGGTGTCGACCAAATGCACCTTCTGCGTCGAGCGCATCGACGCGGCCGCCGCGACCGGGCAGATCCCCGGCGTCGATCGCGACGTCACCCCGGCCTGCGTCAATTCGTGCATTTCCGGTGCGATGAGCTTCGGCGACATCGACGATCCGGACAGCAACGTCAGCCGTCTGCTGGCCGAAACGCAGACTTTCCGCATGCACGAAGAGCTGGGCACCGAGCCGAGCGTGTACTACGTATGGGACAAGGCATGAAATCCCGCAACCAGAAACCCACCGAACGCTTCTCCCCGCGCCAGCAGCAGAACTGGGACTGGCGCGCCGCCGCCAACTTCATCTTCGGCGGCGCGGGCGGCGGCCTGCTGCTGCTGGCGGCGTTCACCCACCTGATGGGGGGCGACGCACGCCTGCCGCTGCTGGCCGGCATGGCGCTGATCGGCACCGGCCTGACCTGCGTGTGGTTCGAGATCGGAAGGCCGTGGCGGGCGCTCAACGTCTATCGCCACATCGCGACTTCGTGGATGACGCGCGAGGCGATGGTGGCGCTGCCGCTGTTTGCCTGTGGCGCGCTGGCGGCGCTGACCGGGCACACCGTGCTGGTGTTCGCCGCCGGGCTGCTCGGTGCGGTGTTTCTCTACAGCCAGGCGCGCATCCTCAATGCCAACAAAGGCATACCGGCGTGGCGTCATCCGCGCTGCCTGCCGCTGCTGGGCGCCACCGGTCTGGCCGAAGGCGCCGGATTGATGGCGCTGTTCGCGCCCTTCGTGGCGCCCGGCGTGGTGGCCGTGGTCGCGGTGGCGTTGATCGCGGCGCTGGTGCTGCGCGTCGTGATGTGGAGGTCCTATCTGTCGGCCTTGCGCGCCGACGGCGCGCCGGTCGGCAGCCTCAAGGCGCTCGATGCGATCGACATGCGCCTGATGGCAATCGCGCACGCGGTGCCGGCCGGATTGGCCGGGGTCGCCGCGATCGGCGTGCCCGGCGCGTCGCTGGGCTTGCTCGTCGCCGGCCTGCTCGCGGTGGCGGGCGGCTGGGTGTTCAAGTTCACCTTGATCCGCCGCGCCGCGTACTCGCAGGGCATGGCGGTGCCGCATCTGCCGGTGCGCGGACGCGGCGTGGCCGGGCCGCGGGTGAAGCCCGGCTGGACCGGGCAGGGCTGATGTCAGTCATGCCGACCCGTTGTAATACAACAAGAATTCAGCGACAGCTTGCAGCGCGCCGACCGGCGGTGGGTGCGCGAAGGGCAGGAGGAGTGTGATGTACGAAGTTCGATTCCATGGCCGGGGCGGCCAGGGTTCGGTCATGGCGGGGGGCCTGCTCGCCGCCGCGCTGGTCGAGGAAGGCAAGTACGCGGTATCGATTCCGTCGTTCGGCTTCGAACGGCGCGGCGCGCCGGTGGTGTCTTTTTTGCGCTCCAGCGACCGCGAGATCCGCCAGTTCACCAATATCTATCAACCCGACTGCATCATCTGTGTCGATCCGTCGCTGGTGCGCACCGTCAACATCTTCGACGGCCTCAAGCCGGGCGGCACGCTGGTGCAGGCCACCCATCAGCCGCTGGAAGCGCTGGCGATACCGGACTTCGTCGCGACCGTCGGCCTGTGCGACGCGGTGCCGATCGCGCTGGAGATTTTCAAGCGCCCGATCACCAACACCCTGATGCTGGGCGCGTTCGCCCGCACCACCGGGGTGGTGTCGCTCGATTCGTTGCGCACGGTGCTGGAAGAGTCCGACTTCCGCGACGCCGGCCTCAAGCAGAACCTGCTCGCGCTGGAGCGCGGCTACAACGAAACCGTCGTTCACCAAATCAACCGGAGGGCCGCGGCATGACCCGCCACCATCGCTACCCGGCCTTCGACCTGGTCAAGGCCAACGTGCCGGACGACCTGTGCCCGGTCGCCACCGACATGAGCCCGATGAAGCCGGGCGACTGGCGCAGCATGCGCCCGGTCGTCAACCGCGACAAATGCGTCAAGTGCGCGGTGTGCTGGCTGTACTGTCCGGTGCAGTGCGTGCAGGAGCACGCCGCCTGGTTCGACTTCAACCTCGACACCTGCAAGGGCTGTGGCATCTGTGCCAACGAGTGCCCGCAGCGCGCGATCACCATGATTGAGGAGGCCAAATGAGCACCGCCACGCTGGAAAAAACCGCCCCGGCCAAGCCCAAACAGAAAGTCATCCTGTGCGAGGGCAACGAGGCGGCGGCGCTGGGCGTCGCGCTGGCGCGTCCCGACATGGTCGCGGTGTATCCGATCACGCCGCAGTCGTCGCTGGTCGAACACGTCGCCAAGCTGATTGCCGACGGGCGCATGGATGCCGACATCGTCGACGCCGAGGGCGAGCACTCGGTGCTGTCGGTGCTGCAGGGCGGGGCGCTGGCCGGCGCGCGCACCTACACCGCGACCTGTGGTCCGGGCCTGGCCTTCATGTTCGAGCCGTACTTCCGCACCAGCGGCATGCGTCTGCCCATCGTCATGACCATCGTCACCCGCGACGGCATCACCCCGCAGTCGGTGTGGGGCGGGCATCAGGACGCGATGACGGTGCGCGAGGTGGGCTGGGTGCAGATGTACTGCGAGACGGTGCAGGAAGTGCTCGACACCACCGTGATGGCGTTCAGGATCGCCGAGCATCACGACGTGATGCTGCCGGTGAACATCTGCCTCGACGGCAACTATCTGTCGTACGGCGCGTCGCGCACCGAGCTGCCCGATCAGGCCGACGTGGACGAGTTCATGGGGCACAAGGACGTCAACTGGCACGTCGCGCTCGATCCGCTGCGCCCGATGGCGGTCGATCCGCTGACCGGTGGCTCCGGCGGCAAGGGGCCGTCGACCTTCGTGCGTTACCGCAAGGGGCAGTGCAAGGGCATGCAGAACGCGCTGCGCGTGATCACCGAGGTGCACGAGGAGTGGGCGCAAAAGTTCGGCCGCAGCTTCTCGCCGCTGCTGGAGGAGTACCGCCTGGACGACGCCGACTACGCGATCATGACGCTGGGCAGCATGACCGGCGCGGCCAAGGACGCGATCGACGAGGCGCGCGACGCGGGCAAGCGCGTCGGCCTGATCAAGCTCAAGACCTTCAGCCCGTTCCCGGTCGAGGCGTTGCTCAAGTCGTTGGGCAAGATCCAGGCGCTCGGCGTGGTGGACCGCTCGGTGGGCTTCCGCTGGAACTGCGGACCGATGTTCCAGGAAACGATGGGGGCGCTGTACCGCCTCGGGCGGCACGTGCCGGCGATGAGCTTCATCGGCGGGCTGGCGGGCGCGGATCTGACCACCGCCCACTTCCATCGCGTCATCGACGCCACCGAACAACTGCTCAGCAACCCCGCGCCGATCGAGCCGGTGTGGCTGAACGAGAACGATTGATGGAGCGCGCCATGGAACAAACCCAATACCTGATCGTCGGCAGCAGCCACGCCGCGCTCGAAGCGATCACCGCGATCCGCATGCACGACACTGACGGCAGCATCACGCTGGTCACACGCGACCCGCACCTGCCGTATTCGCCGACCGTGCTGCCCTACGTGGTGTCCGGCCGCTCCGCGCCGGAAAACGTCTATCTGCGCGACGCCGCGTTCTTCGACGAGAACAAGGTCAGCTACCGCCCCGGCGTGGCGCTCAAGGCGCTGCACACCGCGCGCAACGTCGCCGAGCTGGCCGACGGCAGCGAGATCGGCTACGCCAAGGTGGTGCTGGCCACCGGCGCCGCGCCGGCGATACCGCCGATACCGGGCATCGATAAAGTCGACTACCACGTGCTGCGCACGCTGGAAGACGCGAAGCGCCTGAACGCCGCGATGAAAAAGTCGCAGCGTGCGGTGGTGCTGGGCGCCGGGCTGGTCGGCATGCACGCGGCCGAGAACCTGGTCAAGGCGGGCGCCAACGTGACCATCGTCGAGATGAGCGCGCAACTGACCTCGGGCTATTTCGACGCGACCGCCGCGCGCCTGATCGAGGAAGCGTTCACCGCCAACGGCGCGAAGATTCGCACCAGCAGCCAGGTCACCTGGCTGGCGGCGGACGGCGACGACATCGTGCTGACGCTGGGCGACGGCACCACGCTCAACGCCGACCTGCTGCTGGTGGCGACCGGCGTGCGTCCGGAACTCGATTACCTCAAGGACAGCGGCGTGGCCTGTGACAAGGGCATCCTGGTCGATGACCGGATGCGGACCAGCGTCGCCAACGTCTGGGCCGCCGGTGACTGTGCCCAGGCGCGCGGCTTCTTCGACGACGCGCAGGTCATGAACGCGATCCTGCCCGACGCGGCGGTGCAGGGGCGCATCGCCGGCATGGCGATGGCGGGCGACCCTGGGGTGGCGGATTACGTCGGCGGGGTGCCGCTCAACACCTACCACTTCTTCGGTCGGCACGCGATTTCGGTCGGCAGCAGCAAGGTGCCCGACGGTGGGGTGGAGCGCACCCGCTTCGACGAAGCCAGCGGCCGCCACCTCAAGCTGATCATGAAAGACGGTCGCCTGCTCGGCATCTACGGGGTCAACGAGTTCTTCGATGCCGGGGTGATGGCGCAACTGATCGTGCGTCGTACCGATTTGTCGGCGGTCCAGGACAGGTTGTTCGAACAGCCGCTCACCGTCGGTCGCGAATTGATGTCGCAGATCTGGCGCTAAGGAGTTCAATGATGGGACGTAGTTTCAACACCATAGCGTTCGACCCGGCCAAGTGCGACGGTTGCGGCGACTGCATGAGCGCGTGCGCGCGGGTCAAATTCGACAGCGACGACACCTCGCGCTCGCTGATCCAGATCCTGGCGCGCGAGAACGCCAACACCAAGGGCATCTCGCCCGGCGCCGGGAGCAGCTTCGAGCTGGCGCTGTGCCGCCAGTGCGGCGACCCCAAGTGCGTGACGGTGTGCCCGGCCGGTGCGCTGACCAAGAACAATGAAACCGGCGTGATCGACTGGGACGGCTCCAGGTGCGTCGACTGCCTGCTGTGCACCATAGGCTGTACCTACGCCGGCATCTCGCTGGACGAGGCGACCGGGCGGGTCTCGAAGTGTGACACCTGCGACGGCAATCCGGCCTGTGTGCCCGCCTGTCCGCATGACGCGCTCAAGTACATCACCACCTCCAACATCTACAACGAAGTGGGTGACTGGGAAGACCTGTTCGCGCCGGGCCTGGCCGGTTGCCAGGGCTGCAACACCGAACTGCTGATGCGCCACACCCTGCGCCGGGTCGGCCCCGACACGGTGCTGGCGACCCCGCCGGGCTGCGTGCCGGGCATGGGGTCGGTTGGCTTCAACGGCACCACCGGCACCAAGGTGCCGGTGTTCCACCCGCTGCTGACCAACACCGCCGCGATGCTGGCCGGGGTCAAGCGCCAGTACAAGCGCGTCGGGCGCGAAATCACGGCGCTGGCGATCGCCGGTGACGGCGGTGCTTCCGACGTCGGCTTCCAGTCGCTGTCGGGCGCGGCCGAGCGTGGCGAGCAGATGCTGTTCATGGTGGTGGACAACGAAGGCTACATGAACACCGGCATGCAGCGCTCCAGTTGCACGCCATACGGCGCCTGGACCTCGACCACCCCGGTGGGCAAGGCCGAGGAAGGGCAGAAGGCGGTGGCGCAGGGTAAGACCCAGGACGCCAAGAACATGCCGCTGATCATGGTCAACCACCGTTGCGATTACGTCGCGACCGCCTCCACCGCCTACATGGAAGACCTGTACGAGAAGCTCGACAAGGCCATCGCCGCATCCAGGACCGGCTTCGCCTACCTGCACGTGTATTCGCCCTGCACCACCGGCTGGCGCTTCCCGACCGACCAGAACATGGAAGTCGCGCGCAAGGCGGTGGAGACCAACTTCGTCATGCTGTGGGAGTACACCCCCGAGCAGGGCCTGCATTTCACCAAGCCGGTGGACCAGCCGCTGCCGGTCACCGAATACCTCAAGGCGATGGGGCGCTTCCGCCACCTCAGCCCGGAGCAGATCGCGCACATCCAGGGCAAGGTCGAGGAGAACCGCAGAATGGTCGAAAAACTCGCCGAGCAGGTCCATGGCGGCTGACGGCGCAGAACTGGACGTGACGCGCGTCACGGCCGACCGCTCCCCGGAGGCCGGGGAGTCGCTGGACCGTGACGCGCTGCGGGCGCTGCAACTGGAGCGCATGCAGTGGTCGCTGCACCACGCCTATACCAACGTGCCGCACTACCGCGCCGCGTTCGACGCGGCCGGCGTCCATCCGCGTGACCTGAAGTCGCTCGCGGACCTGGCGCGCTTTCCGTTCACCACCAAGAAGGATCTGCGCGACAACTACCCCTACGGCCTGTTCGCGGTGCCGCTGGGCGACATCGTGCGCATCCACGCCTCGTCGGGCACCACCGGGCACCCGACCGTGGTCGGCTACACCCACGATGACATCACCATGTGGGCCTCGGTGATGGCGCGCTCGCTGCGCGCGGCCGGGGTCACGCGCGACGACATCATTCTCAACTCGTACGGTTACGGCCTGTTCACCGGCGGACTCGGCGCGCACTACGGCGGCGAATACCTCGGCGCGACCGTCATCCCGATGGGCGGCGGCAATACCGAGAAGCAGGTGCAGCTGATCCGCGAGTTCCGCCCGACCGTGATCATGGCGACCCCGTCCTACATGCTCACCATCGCCGACGAGATGGCGAACCAGGGCATGGATCCGTCCAACACCTCGCTGCGCGTGGGCATGTTCGGTGCCGAGCCGTGGACCAACGAGATGCGCCGCGAGATCGAAACGCGGCTGGGCATCGACGCGATCGACGTGTATGGCCTGTCCGAAGTGATCGGGCCGGGGGTGGCGTGCGAGTGCGTTGAAACCAAGGACGGCCCGCACATCTGGGAAGACCACTTCTACCCCGAGATCATCCACCCAGAAACCGGCGAAGTGCTGCCCGACGGCGAGCCGGGTGAGCTGGTGTTCACCTCGCTGACCAAGGTCGGCCTGCCCATCATCCGCTACCGCACCCGCGATCTGACCCGCTTGCTGCCGGGCAGCGCGCGCGTGATGCGGCGCATGGGCAAGATCACCGGGCGCAGCGACGACATGCTGATCATCCGCGGGGTCAACGTGTTCCCGACCCAGATCGAGGAGATCCTGCTGCGCCACGACGCGCTGTGCGGCCACTACCAGTTGCAGATCAGCCGCGACAACCATCTCGACAAGGTCGACGTGCTGGTCGAGGTGCGCCACGAGCTGTCCGACACGCTATCGAACGCCCAGCGCGCGCACATCTCGTCGGCGGTCGCGCACGAGATCAAGAGCGGGGTCGGGATTTCGGTCGAAGTGCATGTGCTGGAGACCGGACGCATCGAACGGACGCTGGTGGGCAAGGCCAGGCGCGTCATCGACAAACGCAAGAAACCGGACTGACCACACACAAATGGCTGGAGACATTGCAGTGAATGACAACGTAAGACCCATCCAGGGCGACGCGATGCGCCAGGCCCTGTCCCTCCCCGTGTTCCGCCAGGCCGCCTTCGCCGGGCGCAACGTGCTGGCGGCGGCCGAATTGCGCACCTTGCTCTCGGACCAGGGCATGCGCTTCGAGCCCGACAGCAGGGGCCAGTTCGCCCCGGTGGAGCTGCGGGTGAGCATCAACCTGACGCGCGAATTCGGCACCGTGATCAGCGCCGGCCCCGGCGGTATCGACCTGGCGCTGGACGAGCGCAACTTCCGCAAGGACCGCGCCTCGGTGTACGCCGCCACCGAGCTGGTGGATGGCGCGGGCTTCCTCGCGTTGTTCCAGCGCACCCTGACCTATCAGAAGCTGGCGCTGCTGGCCGAGCGCAACGGCCAGCCCAGTCCCGACGCGCAACTCGAAGCCGGTTTCGCGCGCCTGATCGCGCTCGCCAACGCCTACTCGCCCACCGATCCGGACGCGCCCTTCGTGCTGCGCGCGCTGGAACTCAGCTCGGTGCGGATCGGTGATGACTGGCTGATCAACGCCGGCAGTTGCGAGTTCGGCGCGCCCGGCAAGGCGCGCCTGCCGCGCCCGATCGCCAAGATCGACAAGCTCATCCATCCCCAGTCGATCGGCATCATCGGGGTCTCTGCCACGAGCATGAACTTCGGCCGCATCATCCTGAAGAACCTGATGGGCAGCGGCTACAGCAAGGAACGCATGACCATCATCCGCGCCGGCGAAGCCGAGATCGACGGGGTGCGCTGCGTCGACAGCCTGCGCGCGCTGGAGCACAAGCTCGATCTGCTGATCGTCGCGGTCGCGGCCGACGCGGTGTATGGCCTGGTGGACGAGATCATCGAAACCGACGCGGTCGAATCGGTGATGCTGATCCCGGGCAGCCTCGGTGAAACCAAGAAGAGCAAGGAGCCGGCCGCCGCGCTGGCGGCGCGCATCAACGCCGCGCACGGCAACCAGGGCGGCGGGCCGATCTTCCTCGGCGCCAACTGCCTGGGGGTGGTGTCGCATCCGGGCGGCTACGATTCATGGTTCATTCCGCTGGAGCGCCTGCCCAAGCCGCCCAAGAAGGCCGAACGCAACTCGGTGATGCTCAGCCAGAGCGGCGCCTTCATGATCACCCGCATCAGCCAGAACCCGTGGCTGGACCCGCGTTACATGCTGGCGCTGGGCAACCAGACCGACCTGACTCACGGCGACATGCTGAGTTTCTTTGCCGAGCGCGACGACATCGACACCATCGGCGTCTATATCGAAGGCTTCAAGGACCTGGACGGACTGGACTTTGCCCGCGCGGTGCGCAAGGCGGTGCTCAACGGCAAGGACGTGGTGGTGTACAAGTCCGGCCGCACCGCACCCGGCGCGGCCGGGGTGATGGGGCACACCGCCTCGATCGCAGGCGCGCCGACGCTGTTCGACTCGGTGGTGCGCCAGGCCGGTGCGATCGTGGCCGAAGACTTCAACACCTTCGACGACCTGTTCTACATCGCCGGCGCGCTGCACGACAAGAAGGTCGGCAAGCGCCTCGGTGCGATCAGCGGCGCGGGTTTCGAGGCGGTCGGCATGGCCGACTCGATCGACTCCGACACCTTCTCGCTCGAAGTCGGCACCCTCGACGACGCGACCGTGGCGCGTGTGCACGAAATCCTGGTAAGCAAGCGCCTGGACGCGCTGGTGGAAGTGCGCAACCCGATCGACATCAACCCCGGCGCCGACGACGAGGCACACCTGCTGATCACCGAAGCCTATCTGCAGGATCCCAACATCGACGCGGTGGTGGTCGGGCTCGACCCGACCGCGCCGTCGGTGCGCGCGCTGGAGCAAAGCAAGCTGCGCCCCGGCTTCGACCTGAACGACCCGATGAGCACCGTGCACCTGATGCCGCCCATCGTCGCGCGCAACGACAAGCCCATCATCGGCATCGTCGATGGCGGCGACCTGTACGACGCGATGGCCGGACGCCTGATGGACCAGGGGGTGTGCGTGTTCCGCAACTGTGCCCGGGGCACGCGCGCGCTGGCGCGCTACGTCGAGGCGCGGCTGTACGCCGAGTCGCTGCGCGGCGCGCGGCGCTGAACTGAAAAGGTCGCGCCGCCAGGCGGTGCGCCCGTATCGTTGAATCCACTACGGAGATTTGCCATGACTGAAGCACTGAAGGCCGGACTGACTTCCACCCGCCGTTACGACATCGACGCCGGCCGCACCATCGCCTTCATGGGCGAGGACTCGCGCGTCTATTCCACCCCGTCGCTGCTGTATGACGTCGAAGTGGTGTGCCGCGACCTGTTGCTCCAGCACATTGGCGAAGGCAAGGATTCGGTCGGCACGCGGGTCGAACTGGACCACGTCGGCGCGACGCTGCTGGGGATGTGGGTCGAGATCACGGTCACCGTGACCGAAGTCAACGGCCCGGCCGTGAGCTTCGAATTCACCGCCCGCGACGCGCTCGAAGAAATCGCGCGTGGCAAGCACAGCCGCTTCGTGGTCGGGGTGGAGAAAACCGTGCAGCGCCTCAAGGGCAAGCTGGCCAAGGCTACCGCCGCATGATCCCTCCAGGCCGTCGCCCCGCGCGGGGCGGCGGTCATTGCACGTCGCGCAGCGCCTGACGCAGGATCACCTGTCCGCCCTCGGTTTCCTCGATCAGGTCGCGCAGCGCCAGATCCTTCATGACCCGGCTCACCATCTCGCGTGAGGCGCCGATCATCTTGGCGATGTCCTGACGGCTGATCTTCTTCGCCACCACGGTGCGGCCGTCGATCTCCTCCGAGGCATCGATCAGCACCCGCGCGACCCGGCCGTACACGTCGAGCAGGGCCAGGCTCTCGATCTTGCGGTCGGCGGTGCGCAGCCGGTCAGCGAGGCTGCACATCATGCGCCACGCGATCTCGAAGTGGTCCTGCATCAGCGCGCGCACGTCTTCCTTGCCCAGCATGATCAGATCCGACGGGACGATGGTGACCACCGACGCCGAGCGTGGCTGGTCGCCGAAGATGCCCATCTCGCCGAACAGCTCGCCCTGGCCTAGGATGCTCAGTATCACCTCGCGCCCGCCTTCGTCACTGGAGACTACCTTGAGACTGCCGGTGAGGACGAAGTACAGAAAATCGGTCCGGTCCCCGGCCGACATGATGGTTTCGTTGCGCGGGCAATGTTTCATCCGCGAAGCATCGGCGAACGACTGCAGGGTGGATTCGGGGAGTCCCTGAAACAGCGGTATCGTTTTCAGGGCGGCGGTGGACACCATGGAAGTGCGCGTCATGATCGGGTCCTCGGTGAGGGTGGCGTTCTGATGCGCATTATGCCGCGCCAGGTGTTCGGACAGGGCGCAAGCGCTCCTACGGAGCCTGCAGCGCTCGCGCGTCATCCCTTGCTGAAGTCGCGCGCGACGGCGGCGGGTGTCGGGGTATCCGTTGATCGGGGCGGGTGCGGCGTTATTTCGCCGCGCGGCCCCGGACGCAGGCAACTGACGCTCGGGCGCGCGTCCGCGTCGTCCGGCGCGGGATGCGGCCAGGTCTGGGCCGAGGGTGTCAGCGGCCGGTCCAGCTCACCCCGGATGAAGGTCGCGGGTCGGGCCTTGCTCATGGTTTGCCGTTGCTGCCAAAGAGGAAAGTCATTGCGTTTACCTTGTCGAGCACATGCGGCGGGCAGCGACGAGATTACTCCGGTCTCTTCAGCGCCGCTATCGTATTCACCTCCAGCGAGGCCAGCGCACCACGCAAAGTCTCGATATCGATGTCGCCACGCACCTCGAACATCACGCCATTGGGCAGCAACTGGGCGATTTCGGCGTGGCTGCCGTCCTTGCGGTATTCCTCCTTGATCGCCACGCCGTCGCGCCGGTACACCTTTTCCACATCCTCGGCGGTCTCACGGCTGACCGTGGACTTGCTCCAGGCGCCCATCGCCATGACCAGTACCGGCGCCGCGCCGATGTCCTGGATCGCCAGCTCGATGCTGCGTCCGTCGCGCGCATACGTGGCGTTCACGCTGGAAAAGCGTATGCCCATCGCCTCGTCGGAGCGCGCTTCCACCGAGTCGCGCGCCAGGCCCGCCAGTTGGTCGGGGACGAAACCTTGCAGCACGTCCGGTTCGAACGGCTTTCCGCCCGCACCCCCCAGTGCCGCCCCCAGCATCTCGCTGGCGGCCTTGCTCGCCGCCGCAGTGTCTCCCCTGGCCTGTGCTTCGTCCATCCGCCGGCTGGCGGCTTCCATCTTTTCTCCGTCGAGGGTGATGTCGGTGCCTGGTATCTTGATCGTCGCATGGCCGCGCCCACTGTCGCCTTGCCCCATCATCCCCGCCATGCGGGCGCCACTACCGGTCAGCATGGCGCTGGCCGCCCCCAGGATCAGGCCGGCGACGATGCCGCACAGGATCAGCACTGCGGTATAGCCCAGCGCCTTGTCCGCCGGCGTCTTCATCATGACCGGAATTCCGGCGTAGATCAGATAGACGGTATACAGCGCGGCGAGCACACTCAGCAGTGACAGCGCCGGAATCAGGTTGAACAGCCCACCCAGCATGCCGGCGGTGGCGCCGTAGGCGATGAGCTTGAGCGCGTTCAACAGGTTGCGCTCACCCTTGAAGGTGGGCGCCAGCGCGTTGGCGATCAGTGCCAGCACGTAGATCATGACCAGCGACAGCACATAGCCCACCACCATGTTCGCCAGCCCGGCGACGATCGGCACGCGGTACGAGACGCCGAACATGTCCATGCCGACGATGCTGAGGCCGATGAAACCGGCCAGCGCCGGGATTGCCGCGAGGTACACGAGATAGCCGCTGTAGATGCTGGCGGTATCGGAGAGCTCCTGCGCGATGGTGGCCCAGGTTTCCCTGGGCTTGAGCAATATCGCCTGGATGCGTTCGACAAGGTTCATGTGGGGCTCCATGCGGTGATGGTGGGTGCAAGCGAACGAGGGGTGCCGGTCCGGCATAGGCAAGCCGGCATGATACGGAGTGCTGATTGTTGCCTGTGCCAAGTACTTCACGCTCGCTGCAATATAGTCCTGCGGACCAATCCTGCAACCCGGATGTTTCAGAACGACGAGCCTTTCTCCCGCAGGAATTCGGTTTCCTCGCGGGTCGATGTGCGCCCGAGGATGCGGTTGCGGTGTGGATAACGGCCGAAGCGCGCGATGATGTCGCGGTGGCGCCGGGCGAAGTCGAGATTGCTGGCTAGTATCGGTCGCAGCGAAGCGGTGCCTTCCTTGCTCAGCGCTTCAAACAGCGCCACCGCGCGCTGCTGGTCTTCGAGCGCTTCGGAGTGTTCCAGCGGCAGGTAGAAGAACACCCGCTCGATCGGGCGCAGCGGCTGGTCTTCGCCGAGCGCGAGGCCCGCTTCGCACCAGGCGCGCGCGAGATGGTCGAAGGCGAACGCCTCGGGTGTGTCGCGGTACATGTTGCGCGGGAACTGGTCGGTCAGCACGATCAGCGCGAGGCGCCCGTGGGGCGTGGCGAGCCAGCCGTCGAGTTCGCCCTCCGCAGCCTGTGCCAGCAGCCCGGCAAAACGCGCGCGTATGGTGGCGTCGGTATCCTGGTCCTTGTTCCACCACAGCGCCGACTGTGTGCGTGCGACTTGTGCATCGTCATCACTGGTGCCGAACCAGAACCGCAGCAGGGTGAGCGCCGTTTCCATCGTGGCCCGGTTGTCAGCGCGCCAGCACCACGAACAGCGCGGTGGCCAGCGACACCAGCAACGCCGCCACACTCAACGCACAGGCGCGCACCAGGCGGGCGTTGGCGACGGCGGCGGCCTGCTCCAGCGCGCGCACCGTGCTTTCCAGGTGCCCGGCCAGATCGCGGGTGTTCTCCGCGTTGCGCAGCGCCGCCGCCTGCAGTTCCGAGATCTGCTGTTGCAGCAACATCGGCGCGGCGTCGTGATCGGCATCCTTGGTGGTGAACACCGGCTTGGCGGCGGCGATGATCTTGCCGACATGCGGCAGCACGGCCTTGAGGGCGGGAATCAGCCAGGCGGGCATGCGGAACCTCCTGCGGTTGCGGACTACAATCGCCGTCTATCCTACCCCGTGGTCCACCCCATGTCCGACGCGATCCGCATCTTTGGCGCACGCCAGAACAACCTCAAGAACCTGAGCCTCGATTTCGCGCTGAATGCGCTGACGGTGGTGACCGGGGTGTCGGGCTCGGGCAAGTCATCGCTGGTGTTCGACACGCTGTACGCCGAAGGTCAGCGGCGCTACGTCGAGACCTTCTCGCCCTACGCGCGCCAGTTTCTCGACCGCATGGACCGTCCGCAAGTGGACCGCATCGAGGGCGTGCCGCCCGCCATTGCGATCGACCAGACCAACCCGGTGCGCTCGTCGCGCTCCACGGTCGGCACCATGACCGAGCTGACCGACCACTTCAAGCTGCTCTACGCGCGCGCTTCGCGGCTGTACTGCCGGGGCTGCGGCGCCGAGGTGCGGCGTGACGACACCGACAGCATCATCGCGGCGCTGGGGAAGGAAACCGGCGACCCCCGTCTGGTCGTGACCTTTCCCGTGCCGGTGCCGCCGAAGTTCACCGAAGATGAAATCGGCGAGCTGCTCAACCGCCAGGGCTACACCCGCATCCATGCCCGCAGCGGCGATGTCCTGCACGTGGTGCAGGACCGCTTCCGCCTCGGCAGTGTCGAGCGCGCGCGCCTGGCCGAAGCCATCGAGACCGCGCTGGCGCACGGACGCGGCCACGTCGCGGTGCATGCCTTGCGCGACGACGGCGAGCAGGTGTGGCGCTACAGCCGCGACCTGCACTGCGCCGACTGCGACATCCACTACGCAGACCCGACGCCGGGGCTGTTCTCGTTCAACTCACCGGTCGGCGCGTGCGAGACCTGCCGGGGCTTCGGCCGCGTGATCGGGGTGGATTTCGGCCTGGTGATCCCCGACGAGTCCAAGACGCTGGCCGAAGGCGCGGTCAAGCCGTGGCAGACCGCGAGCTACAACGAGTGCCAGAAAGACCTGGAGAAGATGGCGCGCAAGTACGGTGTGGCGATGGACATCCCGGTGCGCGACCTGCCGCCCGAGCATCGCCACTGGCTGCTCGAAGGCGACGACACGTGGAAGAGCTGGGAGTCGTCATGGCCGCGCAAATGGTACGGGGTGCGGCGCTACTTCGAGTGGCTGGAAACCAAGGCCTACAAGATGCACATCCGGGTGCTGCTGTCGCGCTACCGCAGCTACACGCCATGCCCGGCCTGCCACGGCGCGCGGCTCAAACCCGAAGCGCTGCTGTGGCGCCTGGCCGGTTCAGTCCCCGGAGCCGTGAACCCGGCAGCGACGGACGCGGTGGGCGCCGGGCCGAGGCCTCTGCCCAGCAGCGAACGAGGCCCGGCGCCCTCCGTGGCCGGCGCGGCTTGCGCGCACGGTGCTCATCCGCACAATGCAGCCAGCCCCGGTCTGGCCATCCACGAACTCATGGCCCTGCCGATCAGCCGGGTGCGCCACTTCATCGACGCGCTCGCTTTGCCCGCGCCGCTCGACGAAGCCACCGAGTTGCTGCTCGGCGAGATCCGCAGCCGCCTCGACTACCTCGACCGGGTCGGGCTGGCCTACCTGACGCTGGACCGCCAGTCGCGCACCCTGTCGGGCGGCGAGGTGCAGCGCATCAACCTCACCACCGCGCTCGGCACTTCGCTGGTGAACACCCTGTTCGTCCTCGACGAACCCTCCATCGGGCTGCATCCACGCGACATCGACCGCATCCTCGGTGTGATGACGCGGCTGCGCGACGCGGGCAACACGCTGGTGGTGGTCGAGCACGATCCGCAGGTGATGCGGGTGGCCGACCGCCTGCTCGACATCGGGCCGGGGCCGGGCGAGCGCGGCGGAGAAATCGTCGCCTACGCGCCGCCGGCGCAGATCGCGGCCGATCCGCAATCGCTGACCGGCGCCTATCTGGCCGGGCGCAAGCGCGTCGACGCCGGACGCGGCGCGCGCGCGGTGACGGCCGACGGCGCGCGGCTCGCGTTGATCGGCGCGCGCCTGCACAACCTGCGCGGCATCGACGTGAGCTTTCCGCTCGGGCCGCTGGTGTGCGTGTCGGGGGTGTCCGGCTCGGGCAAGTCCACGCTGATCCAGGACGTGCTGTACCCGGCGCTGGCGCGGCACTTCGGCATCAGCGTGGCGACCGAACTGGCGCCCGACAGCTACCAGCGCCTCGACGGGCTGGAGGCGCTGGCCGGGGTGGTGATGGTGGACCAGTCGCCGATCGGCAAGAGCGCGCGCTCCATGCCGGTCAGCCACGTCGGCGCGTGGGACGCGATCCGCAAGCTGTACGCCGCGCTGCCCGAAGCCAAAAGCCGTGGCTACACCCCCGGCACCTTCAGCTTCAACTCCGGCACCGGGCGCTGCCCGACCTGCACCGGCTCCGGCTTCGAGCACGTCGAAATGCAATTCCTGTCGGACGTGTATCTGCGTTGCCCGGACTGCGACGGCCAGCGCTACCGCCCCGAAGTGCTGGAACTGCGCTGGGACGGCAAGTCGGTGGCCGAAGTGCTGGAGATGACGGTGTCCGAGGCGCTGGCGTTCTTCGCCGCGCAGCCGCAGGTGCTGAACGTGCTCGCGCCGCTGGCCGACGTCGGGCTGGAATACCTGCGCCTCGGCCAGCCGGTGCCGACCCTGTCGGGCGGCGAGGCGCAGCGCCTCAAGCTGGCCGGACATCTGGCCGAAGTGAGCCGCCACGCCGGGCGCAAGACGCGCGCGGGTGCCGCCGAACGGCTGCTGTTCCTGTTCGACGAACCGACCACCGGCCTGCATTTCGAGGACGTCGCGACGCTGTTGCGCGCCTTCGGCAAGCTGCTCGACGCCGGGCACGCGCTGATCGTGATCGAACACAACCTCGACGTGCTGGCGGCCGCCGACTGGCTGATCGACCTCGGCCCGGAAGGGGGCGACGAGGGCGGGGCGCTGGTCGCGGAGGGAAGTCCGGCAACCGTGATGGCGTGCGCCGCGTCGCACACCGGGCGGGCGCTGCGCGACTACGCCGAGACGCTGGCCGGCGCGGCGCCGGCGCTCGTCGCCGCCGAAGCGGTGGCCCCCTACCGGGTGCCGGCCGCCGCGCGGATCGAAATCCGCCACGCGCGCGAACACAACCTGAAGAACGTCAGCGTCAGCATCCCGCGCGACCGTTTCACCGTGATCACCGGCCTGTCAGGCTCGGGCAAGTCCACGCTCGCGTTCGACATCGTGTTCGGCGAAGGCCAGCGCCGCTACCTCGAATCGCTCAACGCCTACGCGCGCCAGTTCGTCCAGCCGGCCAGCCGGCCCGACGTCGACGCGCTGTTCGGCATCCCCCCCACGGTCGCGATCGAACAGCGCGTGAGCCGGGGCGGGCGCAAGAGCACGGTCGGCACGCTGACCGAGATCCAGCCCTTCCTGCGCCTGCTGTATGTCAAGCTCGGCACCCAGTACTGCCCGCAATGCGAGGTGCCGGTGAGGCCGCAGAGCTTCGACGCGATCGCGGCGCAGATCCAGAGCGACTACGCCGGCCAGTCGGTCGAACTGCTCGCGCCGCTGGTGGTGAACCGCAAGGGGCTGTACACCGACCTCGCCAAGTGGGCGCGCGGCAAGGGCTTTGAGCAGTTGCGCGTGGATGGCGGCTATCTGCCGACGCGCAAGTGGCCGCGCCTGGACCGCTATCAGGAACACACCATCGATCTGCCGGTGGGCATGGTCCTGGTCGGTCCGCGCACCGAGGCGACGCTGCGCGAGCAACTGGAAACCGCGCTGGAGCATGGCAAGGGGGTGGTCAAGGTGCTGGCGCTGGGGGTGCTCGGCGCGACCCCGGTCACCTTTTCGACCCTGCGCGCGTGCCCGTGCTGCGGCACCAGCTTTCCCGAACCTGACCCGCGTCTGTTCTCCTACAGCGCCAAGCACGGCTGGTGCCCGAGCTGCTACGGCACCGGCGTGAAAGTCAGCGGGCGCGTCGAAGACCCGAACGAACTCGATCTGGGCGAGCCGGACGCCGCAACCGACGAAGTCTGCCCGGCCTGTGCCGGCGCGCGCCTCAACCCGGTCGCGCGCGCGGTGCGCTTCCGCGAACGCGGCATCCACACCCTGTCGGCACTGGCGGTGGAGGAGGTCGCGGCCTTCTTCACCGGGCTGGAACTGCGCGGGCGCGAAATCGACATCGGCCGCGATCTGGTGTCCGAGATCAACGGCCGGCTGGACTTCCTGCGCCAGGTCGGCCTCGGTTATCTGGCGCTGGATCGCGGCGCGCCGACCCTGTCGGGGGGCGAGGCGCAGCGCATCCGCCTCGCCGCGCAACTGGGGTCGAACCTGCGCGGGGTGTGCTACATCCTCGACGAACCCACCATCGGCCTGCACCCGCGCGACAACCTGATGCTGCTCGACACCCTCGAAGCCTTGCGCGACCGGGGCAACACCCTGATCGTGGTCGAACACGACGAAGACACCATACGCCGCGCCGACCACGTCATCGACCTCGGTCCCGGCGCCGGAGTGCGCGGCGGGCAGGTGGTGGCGCAGGGCACGCTGGCGGATCTCATCGCCGCCCCCGAGTCCGCCACCGGCGCCTACCTGCGCGCGCCGCTGCGCCATCCGCTGCAGCCACGCCGCGCGGTCAGCGACGCGCATCCGTCGCTGCACGTGCGCGGCGCCCGCCTGCACAACCTCAAGCATGTCGATGCGCGCGTGCCGCTCGGCTGCCTGACCGTGGTCACCGGCGTGTCCGGCTCGGGCAAGTCCACGCTGGCGCGCGACGTGCTGCTCGCCAACCTGGCGCGCAAGGTGCCGCTGGCGGGGCGCCCGGTGGAGAAAAGCAAACCCGCCCGGCGCCCGCGCAACGGCAAGGCCAAATCCGCCAGTGTCGCGGTCGTGGAGGTGGGCGAATCGAAGGTGATGACCGACGAGGTGAGCGGCTGCGCCGCCCTTGAAGGCTGGCAGCAGGTCGGGCGCGTGCTCGAAGTCGACCAGACCCCCATAGGCAAGACCCCGCGCTCCTGCCCGGCCACCTACGTCGGCTTCTGGGACGCGATCCGCAAGCTCTTCGCCGACACCTTCGACGCGCGCGCGCGCGGCTGGAGCGCGTCGCGCTTCTCCTTTAACACCGGCGCCGGGCGCTGCCCGGTGTGCGAAGGGCAGGGCCAGATCACGGTCGAGATGAACTTCCTGCCCGACGTCAAACTGCCGTGCGACGCCTGCGGCGGCCAGCGCTTCAACCCCGAAACCCTGAGCGTGGCGTGGCGCGAACACAGCATCGCCGACGTGCTGGCGATGCCGGTGGATGCTGCGGTCGAGTTCTTCGCCGCGCACCCGAAGATCGCCCATCCGCTAAAACTGCTGCAGGACGTCGGCCTCGGCTACCTGACCCTGGGCCAGCCCAGCCCCACCCTGTCGGGCGGCGAAGCCCAGCGCATCAAACTCGTCACCGAACTGGCCAAGGTGCGCGGCAGCGTCGGTGAACCCGTCGCCACCAGCGCCCGCCCGCTGCCCGCCGACCGCCACACCCTGTACGTCCTCGACGAACCCACGGTCGGCCTGCACATGGCCGACGTCGCCCGCCTCATCCACGTCCTGCACCGCCTCGCCGACGCCGGCCACACCGTGGTCGTGATCGAACACGACCTCGACGTGATGGCCGAAGCCGACTGGCTCATCGACCTCGGCCCCGAAGGCGGCCAGCGCGGCGGACAGATCGTCGCGCAGGGGACGGTGGACGGGGTGTGTGCGGCGAGCGGGTCGTATACGGGGGAGATACTGGGGGCTTTCTTGAAGGCGCGGGCGGCGGAGGGGCTTTAGTAGTAAATTCGAGTTCGCGTGTATGCTCATCAAATTTCGTTGGACTCGGGGTTTCTGGAGGTGCGCAATCGCCTCAAGGCTGCTCCGCCCGATCCGCGTTCTCGAGGCCTAATTCATGGGACTTGCTGTCGTCGTGATTGCTGTTCCGTTGTACTTTGTTTGCTCTATTGCTTCTGTTTACTTGGGCGGCAGGATCTTGAAGATGGGAGGATCAACTGAGCCCATAGGTGCGAGTGACACGAAGTTGCTTGCGAAGCAAGTGGCCGGTGCCTGCTTTGCCTTTTCTTTATGCTTGTTGTTTGAGTGGTTGCAGCCGGAAAAGCAGGGTTTTGAGTATCTGTTCATGCTCATAGCCGTGAGTCTGTTCGGGCCGCAAGTACTCGGTATGTCATTCGGTGTTGTTGGCTTGATGATCAAAGGGAAGATGAAGGCTGCGCTGTTGTGTACGTCATCAGGTGCACTACTTTTTGCACCTGTTTTTCCCTTTCTGAATCTCGTTCTATTGATCATCAGATCTTCATGATTGAGCTGAATTGCTCCATTTGGCCGCGAACAGGCTGGTGCTCGCCAGGCTGAGGAGCGCATCGCAGGTCACGATGGGGTAGAGGGTGTTGGCATCAAGCAATGCGGTGTAGCTCGCATGCCCGGCCATCAGTAGTCGAGCCCCAGCTCGTCCGCGTCGCGGCCCATCGCATCGAGGGCGGCCTCGCGTTCGGCGCGAGCCTTTTGACGATACGTTTCCAGTTCGGAAACGAGAATTCGCCGGTGGGTGCCGACCATGCGGCAATCCAGGCGGCGAGCTTCGATTTCCTTGATCAGGAATGGGCGAGAAACGTTCAGTAGTCGCGCCGCCTCAATGGTCGTGAGTTCGTGGTCGTTGGGCACCAGCGTGAATGGTCTGCCCTGGCTCATCAAGCCGAGAACCTGACCGATGACGCGCAAGGCGGCCGGCGGTAGTTCGAGCGTGGCGCCTTCGTTTCCATTGGCGATCAGCTTGATCGATGGGGCTCTGGAGTGATCGAGTGCCTCCATGATGCATTTTTGAGCGGCGAGAGCCATTTCCTGTTCCGCAGGGGTGTTCAAGTATGGCAATGCCTTGGTCGGACGTTTGGTGACTTCCATGATCTTCCCCAGTCGTTTTGCACTGTCGCACAGAGTGCACGACATCAAGTACTGTTGTTGTGACGCGCTATATGACTGCATTAAACGAAATAAGTGCAATATATGCAATAGATGATGGTGGTCGGCGCTGCGCTTGACCTTGATGCCCGGCGTGCTACCGTGGCCGCGCGATTTTTTTCTCACAGTCTTTACGCTGATGTGTGTAAATTTCCGGCTTTGCCGCAGGTCACGCGGCGACCGCTGGAATATTGGGCTGGTGACGGCACTCCTATCTTTCTTGGCGATCCTGGCCGCGTCGTTGAGCATGGTGCTGAATCACTGCATGCGGGACGCTGGTCGACCGCTTGGACAAGGATCATCGGACAGCATGAACACATGTGGTTTTCGTGGTTTCGTCGCGATCGTGCGCCAGCCGGGTGCCCGAGGCGCATTTCCGCCGGTCCGGCAGTGGAGTCCGGAATGAGCGTTGCTTCGCCGGGTTCGGCCCGCTCGCGTGCCGTGGTGGCTGTATGAGATCGCTGCTGCATCCGACCCGCGCGGTCGCGTTCGCCTTCCTGTTCGCCATCATGATGGGCACGGTCCTGCTGCTGCTGCCGTGGTCGCATCCCGCCGGGCACGACGTGCCTTGGCTGACGGCGTTCTTCACGGCGGTTTCGGCGGTGTGCGTGACGGGGCTGGTGGTGGTGGATACCGGCACTTACTGGTCCGCTTTCGGGCAGACGGTGATCATGGTCCTGTTCCAGATCGGCGGTTTCGGCATGATGACCGCGGCCACCTTGCTCGGGCTCATGGTCAACCGCTCGCTACGGCTGCGCACGAAGCTCATTACCCAGGTGGAGACGCACACGCTCGGACTCGGAGACGTGTCGAGCGTCGCCCGGCTGGTGCTCGTGACGACCTTTGCCTCGGAATTCCTCATCGCCACGATCCTGACCCTGAGGCTGCATTTCAGCCACGCGCTGCCATGGGGCGAGGCGGCCTGGAGCGGGCTGTTTCATGCGGTGTCGGCGTTCAACAACGCCGGCTTTTCGATCTATGCGGACAGTTTGATGCGCTACGCGAGCGATGCGTTGATCCTGCTGCCGGTCATGGTGGCGATCGTCGTTGGAGGGATCGGTTTTCCGGTCCTGCACGACATCCGGACCAAGTCGCGCGACCCACGGCATTGGTCGCTGCATACCAAGCTCACGCTCTTGACCACGGCCATCCTGCTCGTTGGCGCCGCCGTGGCTCTGCTCGCGATCGAGTGGTCGAACCCGAAAACCCTCGGACCGATGTCGATCCCTGGCAAGTTGCTGGCGGCGGCCTTTGCCTCGGTGTCGGCGCGCACCGCGGGTTTCAATGCCATCGATATCGGCGCGCTGACCCATGAAAGCTGGGCACTGCATTATTTCCTGATGTTCGTCGGCGGCGGCAGCGCCGGCACCGCCGGTGGCGTCAAGGTCGGGACTGTCGCGATCCTGCTGATGCTGGTGGTGGCCGAGATTCGCGGGCTCAGCGACAGCGAGGGCTTTGGCCGCCGGGTGAGCCATTCGGCGCAGCGACAGGCCATCACGGTGCTCGTGCTGGGCAGCGCGATGGTGGTGGCCGGGACCTTGTTCATCCTGCGCGGCAGCGAATTGCCGACCGATCAGGTGATCTTCGAAGTCATCTCCGCGTTTGGTACCGTCGGCCTTTCCACCGGCATCACTGCGGCCCTGCCCGAATCGGGGCAGCTCATGCTCACAATGCTGATGTACGTCGGGCGGGTCGGCACGATCACCCTGGCGGCGTCCCTTGCGTTGGGCGAGCGGCGCATGCCCTATCGATATCCAGAGGAGCATCCCATTGTTGGCTAGGCTATTTACCGAACAGTTCGCCTTTTCCAAGGGCGACAGCGTGGTTGTCATCGGTTTGGGGCGATTCGGCAGTTCGGTCGCGCAATCGTTGATGCGCATGGGGCATGACGTGATGGGCATTGACCGGGATGCTTCGCCCGTCCAGGAATGGGCGGATCTGCTGACGCATACGGTGCAGGCCGATGCGACCAACGTCGGCATCATGCGCCAGTTGGGGGTCGCGGATTTCGCGCATGCCGTGGTCGGTATCGGCACCGATCTGGCGTCGAGCCTGATGACCGTCATGGCGCTGGTCGAGCTCGGTATTCCCGACATCTGGGTGAAGGCGCTGACCACCGAACACGGCCAGATCGCCCAGCGCATCGGCGCGCATCACGCGGTGTATCCGGAGGCCGACATGGGCGAACGGGTCGCGCACCTCGTGTCGGGCAGGATGATGGATTACATCGAGTTCGATGACGGTTTCGCGATCGCGAAAGTGCATGCCCCCGCGCCACTGCACAACCGTGTGCTGGCCGAATCCCGCGCACGCGAGAAATTCGGCGTGACCGTCGTCGGGGTCAAGCGCGCCAATGAAGACTTTCAGCACGCGACGCCGGCCACGCTGGTGCTTCCCGACGATTTGCTGATCGTGTCGGGGCCGACGCGCAAGGTCGAGCAGTTCGCGAGTCACACCAAGTGATTGCCCGAATGACCGCGCCGTGACCACCCCGGCAGGGGTGGGTCAGCGCGTGGCGACCAAGCCGTAGTGAAAAGGGCAGCAGTCGCGTAGGTCGACGTGGGCGATGGACCCGAATCCCGCTTCCGCCATCCATTGCCGGCATTGTTCCGCGGTGGGGCGGATGGCCAGCGGGGGGCCGCGAGGCGTGGGGATGTCGCAGCGCCAGTGGATGACCGAAAGGACGCCGCCGGGCTGCAGTACCCGTTGCGCTTCGCGCAGCAGCGCCACGGGGTCTTCCAGGTGCAACAGGTTGTAGATCATGGCATGCGCCTGGCTGGCGCTTGCCAGCCCGGTGCCGTGCGCGACGAAATCGCGCGGCACGGCGCGGATGTTGCTCAGGCCGGCGCGCGCGGCGCGGGCGCGAACATGCGCCAGCATCGCCGCTTCGATGTCCAGCGCCGCGACGATGCCGGTGGTGCGGCGCGCGGCGGGCAGGGTGAAGGTTCCGTAGCCGCAGCCGAATTCGACCAGATCGCCGCGCACGCCGTCCTGGCCGAGCAGTTGTTCGACCGCCGCCTCGGCGTCGAAGAAGCTGCGCCACAGGTCTTCATCCGGCATCCCGCTCTCGCGCCCTTTCATGCTTACCCCAGCGCCTGGTCGAGGTCAGCGATCAGGTCGGCCGGATCTTCGAGTCCGATCGACAGGCGCAGCATGGCGTCGGAGATCCCGCGCCGGGCGCGTTCTTCGGGCGTGAGGCCGTGGTGGGTGGTGGTGCATGGCTGGGTGACCAGGCTTTCGGCGCCGCCGAGGCTGGGGGCCAGGGCGAACAGGCGCAGCCGGTCGGCGACGCGGGTCGCGTCGATGCCGCTGCCCTTGACCTCGATGCTCAGCATGCCGCCATAGCCGTGCATCTGCGCGGTGGCCAGTGCGTGTCCGGGAAAGTCGGGCAGGCCGGGGTAATACACGCGCGCGATGGCGGGGTGCTTGAGCATGGCTTCGGCGACCGCCTGGGCGCTGGCGTTTTGCTCGCGGACGCGGACTACCAGGGTGCGCAGGCTGCGCGCGAGCAGTGATGCGGTTTCCGGGGCGATCATCGAGCCGAGGTTCTTGCGCCAGTTCCACACCGGCAACAGCAGCTCCTTCGACCCCATCAAGGTGCCGGCGGTCAGGTCGCTGTGGCCGCCCAGATACTTGGTGGCGCTGTGTACGACGAAATCTGCGCCCAGTTCGAGCGGGCGCTGATTGACCGGCGAGGCGAAAGTGTTGTCGACCGCCACCCGCGCGCCGTGTGCGTGCGCGGTGGCGCAGATGGCCGGGATGTCGAACAGTTCGAGGGTCGGGTTGGTCGGCGTTTCAAAAAAAACCAGCCGCGCGCCGCCCGCCAGCAGCGCGTCCAGACGGTCGATTTCGCTGCCCAGGATCAGGTGGGTGGGGATGCCGAGCGCGGGTAGCTGGGAGGCCAGCAGTTCGAGCGTGCCGCCGTAGGCGTCGCCAATGCAGACGATGCCCTCGCGGCCGTGGGTCAGGAACAACGCGGTTTCCGCCGCCATGCCCGAGCAGAAGGCCCACGCCATTTCGGCATTTTCCAGCCCCGCCAGCGTTTCTTCCAGGGCGAAGATGCTCGGGTTGAGGCCGTAACGGGTGTAGAGGCTGCCCGCCTTGCGCCCGTCGACCACGTCGAGCAGGTCGGCGGTGGACGGGAAGCCGAAGGTGGTGGTGTTGTATACCGGGGTATGCGGGCTGCCGTGCGCGTCCTTGAGCGTGCTGCCGTGGATGGCGCGGGTTGCCAGGGATTGCGGGTGGGTGTCGGACATGTGGATCTCCTCCGGAGGTGGTGCTGTGTGACGGTTGGTTCGCTGTGTTGGTGGCGTCAGGTTTCAATCGGCAGGCCGCTTGCGGCCCATTCGCTCACCCCATCCATGATCTTGGTGGCGCTCCACCCCTTGCCGCGCAGCAGCCTGACGGCTTCGTCGGACATCAGGCAGAACGGACCGCGGCAGTAGGCGACGATGGCGCGATCGGGGGGCAGGTCGGCCAACCGCGCTTCCAGTTCGTCCAGCGGCATGGAGCGGGCGAACGGCAGGTGTCCGGCCTCGTATTCGCCTGGCGGGCGAACGTCGATGACGACGATCTGCCCCAGCCTGGCCTTGAGCAACAGGCTGGCGCGGCTCTCGGAGCACAGGCTGGCGGGGTCGCCCAGCATGTGCGTCAAGGCCAGGCGCAGTTCCACCAGGTGTTCTTCGGCAACGTCGCGGAGGCTGACCCAGAGCCGGGCCACGTCGGGGCCACTGAGCCGGTAGTAGATGTACTTGCCGTCGCGCCGGGTGTCGACCAGGTGCGCTTCGCGCAGCGCCTTGAGGTGGGCGCTGGCCAGACGCACGTCTATGCCGCCCTGCGCCGCCAGCGTTTCGACGCTCTTTTCGCCCTGCGCGAGCAGTTCTATCAGCTCCAGGCGTTTGGGGCTGGACAGCGCCTTGCCGATGCGGGCCACCTGTTCGTACAGGCCTGATCTGGTCGATGGAGTATTCATGCGCACAAACTAACGACCATTGGAATGAAGGTCAAGTGATTCGTTGTTCGTCGCCATCCTCCGCCTGAACCGTCGGCGGCCCCGCGCGGCGAGCGGACGGGCGTGCCATGGGGGCGTCATGGAGTGTTGCGCGACGCTCGCCACACGCTACACTTGCCCCACGCAGCGTCGCGGCCTGCCCGTGGTTGTGGCGACGCCGTGGTTCACACGGATGGCCGTTGCGCCATCGCCCGCCATTGCCACCATGATCGAGGGGTTTTCATGCAGGAATTCGAATCGCAGGCCGAAGCGTTCCGCGCGCTTATCGAGCAGGAGCTTCAGGACGGCAAACTCAATTTTCCCACCTCGCTGGATGCCTCCATCCGCATCAAGCGCCTTGCCGACGACCCGGATTCGTCGCTCGACGATATCGCCAAGGTGGTGATGACCGAACCGGTGCTGAGCGCCCGGTTGGTGCGCGTTGCCAGTTCGGTCGCGCTCAATCCGCATGGCGCGGCGATCAACGGCGCGGCCGACGCGGTGCGCCGGGTCGGGTTGTCCACGGTGCGCAGTCTGGCGATCGCGGTGGCGGCCGAGCAACTGGCCAATGACCAACGCTCCTACAACATGCGCATTGTCGCGTCCGGGTTGTGGAATCACTCGGTCGATGTCGCGTGCTGGGCACACGCGCTGGCGCGGCTGTCGCGCGCGGTGGCGCCGGACTCGGCCTTGTTCGGCGGCATGATGATAGATATCGGGCAGTTCTACCTGGTCGCGCGGGCGTCGCAGTTCCCGGCCATGGAAAACCACATCGACCGCTTCGCGGCGTTTGTCGATGAATGGAGCGGGCCGTTGCGTGTGGCGATCCTGGAAAGCTTCGGCCTGCCGATCGACGACGCCAGCGTGTCCGGCCCCGGCGACGCCTATGGCGGCGCGTGGCCGCCCTCGACGCTGACCGACATGTTGTGCGCCGCGCTGGCGATCACCGAAACCCCCAACGCCTTCGACAACCTGCTGGGCATCGAGCGCAAGCCGCTGGAAGCGATCCTGCCCGCGCACATCTCCAGGGACGAAGTCGTGAGCGCGCTGGCCGAAGCGCGCGCGGACCACGACGAAATGCGCGCCGCGATGCGGGGGTAGTAGTGTCCCGAGTTGCAAGTTCGTTGCTGAATTCGTGCGCAATCGCCGCCATGCGGCGTTGCGAATCCGCGCCGGGTGTCCAACCCGGCTGTGGTTCGCGCCTTGCCTGACAACGATTGCGCACGAATTCGGAACGTTTGTTGGCTCATGGATACGATATCCAACGACCTTGCAACTCGGGACACTAGTTTCAGGCCGGTTGGACCTTCTTGGGCCGGATACAGCCCGGCCACAGCAGGTCGTCGACATCCAGAAACAGCAGTTCGATTTCGCGCAGCTTCTTGAGGTCGCGAGCGCGGGTCTTGTCGTTGAGTTTGAGGTACAGGCTGACGAACCACGGTGCGCGACGCAACTGGGCCAGCGGCACGGGGCCGCCCTGGGCAAGTATCTGCGACACGATGGTGTATTGGCGCGCGTTGATGGCCTTGCTGTCGAGGAGCTGACGGCAGCGGGTGTCGAACAGCAGTATCCCGACCATGCGGTTCACCCGGTCGTGCAGGTGGCTGATGGTGGCGAACATGCCTTCCTGGTGGAACAGCACGAATGCGGTATTCGGGTTCGGCAGGTGCTTTTCGGCCGCTTTGCGGCATGCATTGAACAGCGCGAAGTAGCTGTCGATATGCTTCAGATAGTAGTCGGCGAGCGCGAACGGAGCATGGTCATACCCCGCAGCCTGCAGCAGCGTCGCTTCGAGGACGCGCCCGACCCGGCCATTGCCGTCCCAGAAGGGGTGGATCAACTCGTAGTAGTAATGCACCAGAGGCGCGCGGATCAAGGGATGCACGCCGGCGGCGGCCAGGTCGTGGTGCCAGGCAATCAGGCCTTCGAGCAGCCGCCAGATATCTTGTTCATGCTGCGGAGGCTTGTAGCGACCGCCATGGTTGGCGCTGCCGACGTGGGTAACGTGGCCTTTGGGATTGTCGCGGATCTGGCCGGGCTGGTTGTTGGCGTGAGGCAGATCGCGGGTAATGAGCGCGTGGATGTCGGACATGAAGTCTATCGACAACTCCCACCCCGGATCGATGGCCGCCCGCCGCGCACGCTCGTAGGCGGCCTTGATGTTGAGCACGCGACGCTGTTCGATTTCTTGCGCCTGCATCGGATCCAGATCCATAGCCGCCGACGTTTCGTCTTCGGTCAGCGCGCCACCTTCGATGGTGTTGGTGCCGTATATGCTGGTCGCAATGACTTCACGTTCGAGCTGGTTGGCGACCTGGGCGAGCGGTGAGGTCGAAAAGCGCGCGTGGGCATCGTCGACTCGCTGCATCGGGAGCGTTAGCGCGGCGAAGTCGACCCCGGTCTGAAACAGGAAGGGGCCGAACCGGCGGGTTTCGACGCGGAGGGTGATGTCGGTAGCCATGGGTGACTCGATGTCCTGAAGAATGTCCGCCATCCTGGCATTGTAATTACTTTTTTATTCAATGCATTACTTCAAGTTTCTGGTCATTGATGTCCTGAATAATGTCCGTATCCATGGTGGGCGCGACGGGCTGGATCGTGAGTCGCGCCCGTGGTCGGGCGCGTGAACAGCCGGCGGAACTGTCAGGCGCCGGATGCATCGAACCTCCCACATGGTGCGTGGAATCCCGGAGGCGGCACATCCTGCGCCGCTTCGCGCGCCCTTGTGGGAGTTACAGCAATGAACAAAGTGGTTCTGGGCTGCGCCGTGGCGCTGGTCGCGGCGGTGGCGGTGGGAGTTGCCCGACCCGGCGAGACGGCGAGCGCCGCGCCGGCCGCAAACGAGGGCGCGGGCCAGTACCGGACCGCGATTTTTGCCGGTGGCTGTTTCTGGTGCATGGAGCCACCCTATGATGAACTGGACGGGGTGATTTCCACCACCTCCGGTTATACCGACGGGCAGACCCCCAACCCCAGCTATGAAGCGGTGTCGTCCGGGCGTACCGGTCACACCGAAGCCGTTCAGGTGGTGTATGACCCGCGCCGGGTCAGCTACGAACGCCTGGTCGAGGTGTTCTGGCGCAACGTCGATCCGACCGACGCGCTCGGGCAGTTCTGCGACCGGGGCAGCCAGTATCGCACCGGGGTGTATTACGCGGATGACGAGCAGCGCCGCATTGCCGAGCAGTCCAAGGCGGCGTTGATGGAAAAGCGCCCGTTCAAGGAACCGATCGTGACGCCCATCGTCGCGGCCTCGGCCTTCTACCCGGCCGAGGAATACCACCAGGACTACTACCGCAAGAACCCCATCCGCTACAAGTACTATCGCAACGGTTGCGGGCGCGATCGCCGCCTGAACCAGTTGTGGGGAGAATCGCGATGAAACGCCGATATTTCCTGGCCGGCCTGCTCGGCCTGACTTCCTACCCGTTCCTGCGTGGTGTGACGGCCGCGCCGGCGACCCCGACGATGGAGAAGATCATCAAGACCGAAGATCAATGGCGCCAGGTACTGACGCCGCAGCAATTCGAGGTGTTGCGCAAGGAGGGCACCGAGCGTGCGTGGTCCAGCCCCCTCAACGACGAAAAGCGCGACGGGGTGTACGTGTGCGCGGGCTGTGACCTGCCGCTGTTTTCGTCGGCCATGAAGTTCGATAGCGGCACCGGCTGGCCCAGCTTCGTCACCACGCTGCCCGGCGCGGTGGGCACCAAGACCGACTACAAGCTGATCCTGCCGCGCACCGAGTACCACTGCGCGCGCTGTGGCGGACACCAGGGCCACGTCTTCGACGACGGCCCCAAACCGACCGGCCAGCGCTGGTGCAACAACGGGGTGGCGCTCAGGTTCGTGCCGGCGGCGGCGTAGGACCCCGACCGGTCGAGCGTGTCGGCAGCGCCGCTGCGAGCGCGATGCAGATCGCCCAGGCGAGCCACAGCGACCACAGGGTGTGCGACAGGAAGTGCGCGCCCCTGAGCATCTGACCCACCCCCAGGATCAGCCCGAACGCGGCCGCGAGCGCGCCGGCGATACGCGCCGCGCGTACGCTGGTGGCCCGCAGCGCCACCGCCCAGATCAGCCACAGGAACCCCAGCGACGCGTGCCCGGCGGGAAAGCACGCGCCCGGCGCGATGTCGCCCGCCGGTAGCTGCAACAGGCCGACGTAGGGGGCGAAGCCGCCGAACTCGATCACGTCCCACGGGCAGTGGCGGTTGGTCAGGTGTTTTAGGGCGGAGGTGGCGGCCGGGATCAGCAGCATGCCGATGGCCGCCAGCCGCGCGCCGCGCGGCGGCAGCCAGGCAAGACGGCCGCGCATGCCCAGCGCGCACAGGCCCAGCACCGCGACAGCACCGCCGGTGGCGACTAGCTTGAGCTGGTCGTGCATGAACGCATTGAAGAACCAGTGCCGTCGCAGTGGGAATTCGCCGCTGGCCGGATCGAACAGCGGTGCGGCGAGCCGCAGGTCGAGGCGGGTGGTTTCAAACGTCAGCAGCAGCGCGATGGCCGCCAGCGCGAGCAGCAGCGCCTGCCGGCGCAACCACGCCCGCCGGGTGGCGACGCCCGCGGCGGCGGGGGCGATCAAGCGCCCGTGCGGCATGCGGCGCTCACGTCCAGCGTTGCGTCGTGGATCGCGGTGCGCACGTCGAGCAACCCGAGCACCGAGTGGAACAGGTGATCGTGGCTGGCCGGCGCGCGGGCGCGCTGGCGCAAACAGTCGCGATCGAGCGCCGCCGCGCGCGTGAAGCCGTCCGACAGCCACATCACCATCGGCACTTCGGTCTGCTCGCGCGGCGCGATCGCCCAGGGCATGCCGTGCAGGTAGAGACCGTTTTCCCCCAGCGATTCGCCGTGATCCGAGGCATACACCAGCGCGGTGTCGTAGCGTTGGTGCAGGGTTTCGAGCAGGTCGATGGTGCGCGCCAGCACCGCGTCGGTGTAGCGCAGCGCGTTGTCGTAGCTGTTGACGATCTGTTCGCGTGAGCATTGCCGCAATTCGGCGGTGTCGCAGGTCGGGGTGTAGTGGCGCTCGTCCGCCGGGTGGCGGCGGAAATAGGCCGGGCCGTGGTTGCCGAGCGCGTGCAGGACCACCACCCGGTTGGCCGGTTCGCCCGCCCGCGCGATGGCGTCCAGCTCGTCCACCAGCACTTCGTCCAGACAGTGCTCGCCGTCACAGCGCCGCGGATCGCGGTTGCGGTCGATGGCGCGGGTGTCGATGCCGTCGCACACGCCCTTGCAACCGGACTGGTTGTCCACCCAGTGCACGGCGTAGCCCGCGCGTGCCAGCACCTGCGGCAGCGATTCACTTTGCGCGATGCGCGCCTCGTCGTAGCCGGCGCGGCCGTAGGGCGAGAACATGCACGGAATCGACACAGCGGTGCTGGTGCCGCAACTGGTGACGTGGCTGAAGTTGATCACCTCGCGCGCGGCCAGTTGCGGCGTGGTCTGGCGCGCGTAACCGCTCAGGCCCCAGTTGGCGGCGCGCGCCGTCTCGCCCGCCACGATCACCAGCAGCACCGGCTTGCGCCGTTGCCGCCCGCGCGGCCCCAGCGTCGCGTCCAGCGCCACCGCTTGGCGCGGGCCGGTGTGGTGTCGGGCTTCGCCGCTGGCGGCGACGGCGGTTGAATACAGGTAGTTGCCCGGCGTTGCGAGATAGCGGACTTCCTTGTGGTTGCGCATCAACGCGGAAAAATCCTGGAACACCAGCAGCAACGCCCCGGCGCTGGCCGCGAGCGCCAGCGCGATGCTGGCGGCGCGCCGCAGTAGCGCGCGCGGCCAGGCGGTGGCGATCAGTTCGACGCGGGTCAACAGCAGCGCCGGCAGCGCCGCATGCATGGCGAGATAGCCCAGCAGCGCCGGGTCGGCCAGTTCGCGCGCCTCGGCGTAGTCGGTCTGCAACACGTTGCGCAGCATGTCCGGGTCGAGATAGACGCCGTGCGCGTTCATGAAGTACGCCGCCACCGCACTCGTGACAAACAGCAGCACCAGCGCCGGCCGGGCGATGTGCCGGGGGATGATCAGCGCCAGCAGCGCGAAATGCAGCCCGCTCAGGAACACGAATACCGCCGCCGCGTACAGCCACGTGCGCGCGTCGCTGCCCGCCCGCCCGGCGAGCACCGCCTGCCAGAACGGGGTGTTGAGGAACAGCGCCTGATGGACGCAGGCGAGCAGCAGCAGCGACTCGCTGTGCAGCCGCAGCGTCGCGGTGCGCGGTGAACGGAGGGGTGGGGCGGCGGAAGCGGACATGGGCGGCACGATTGGCGAGACTGGCTCGCATCCTCGCCGCCACCCGGTGAAGCCGGTGTGGCCGCCGTGTCAAAGAGGCGTGAAACACGTCCGGGCATGTTCGGGTACGGTCGGCCCGGACCAACGCTCAGGTCTGACCGGCTGGCAGTGCCGCGTCATATCCTCAACGCGTTCCACTGGCGCCGCCAGCAAGCCCCCGCCACGGCGGCGCCAGCCATGCGCCGGCCAGCACCGCGGCCACGCCAGCCGGGCCGAACGGCTGATCCAGCACCAGCGCCAGCGCAAACCCTGCCACATACGCGATAAGCCCGATCGCTACCGCCCGCCGTAGCGCCGCCCGCCACGACGGCGCCGTGCCGAACACCCGCCAGGCCGGTACGAAGGCCAGCGCGAAGGTCGCCATCACCCCCAGCGACAGGATCGCTACCCCCACGCTGGCGCCGACCACCAGATCGAAGGCCAGGCGCACCCCATCGCCGGGCGGGCCGAGCGCCGGATGGACGCGCGCGCGCATCAAGGCGCGATGAGCACGAATCAGCACCGCAGCCCCCACCCCCAGCACCGCGAGCGCTGCCGCCAGATGGCCGCCGCCGGTGAAGTACAGTTGCCCGTCGAACACCGCCCGCGCCGCGTGTTCGGCCAGCGGATGGTTGCTCATCACCCCCACCGCCGCCGCCCAGCCGAGCAGCAGCATCGCTGCATAGGCGCTGTCGCGCGACAGCTTCAAACCCCATTTGGCCAGCGCGGCAAGCACGCCCGCTCCGGCCCCGCCAAGCACCGCTGGCACCCCCAGCACTGCGCCACCGAGCGCTCCGGCCGAGGCCAGTTGCGCCACCCCGAGTACCGCCAGCCACTCCCCGCGCAGGCGCAGGTAGAGTCCCAGCACCGGCAACCAGGCGGCCAGCAGCAGGCCGGTGAGAAAGGGCAGGCGGAACAGCGGATCGAACAGCAGATCGACGTTCATGGCGCGATCCGGATCACGTCTTGGCGCGCGGCATCCACCAGACTGGCATCGTGGGTGACCAGCACCACCGCCCGCCCGTGCGGCGGCGCCTGCAACCACGCTCGCAGCGCCGCCAGGCCCCGCGCATCGAGGTTGTTGCCGGGCTCGTCGAGGCACAGGCAATCGAAGGGTGCGGCGGCAATCGACCAGAAGCGCAGGTACTGAAGCTGTCCGCCCGACAGGCGGTCGAGCCGCCAGTCCAGGCAAGCGCTCAGCCACGGCGGCAGACCGGCGGGGGAAGCCCCGGTGAGCGCCAGCAGTTCGCGCCCGTTGAGCGGCAACTCGATCTGGCCGTCGGCGGTCTGCGCCAGAAGGCCCAGGCGGAACCCCGGCCGCTGCCACACCCGGCCGGCCAGGCGCAGCCGGGACTCGCCGAGCGCGCGCAGCACGGTGCTCTTGCCGGCGCCGTTGGGTCCGAGCAGGGTGGTCACCCGGCCGGCCACCAACTGCAGGTTCAATCCCCGCAGCAACGGCCGGTCGTAACCGACGCTCAGATCCCGCGCCTCCAGCAGGACGGTGCCGGGCGGCGTCATCGCCGGTGCGCCAGCAGACGGTCGATCAGCTCGTCGAACCAGGCGGTCAAACCGGCCTCGTCCACCGATTGTTCGACGGTGGTCGGCAGGCGCAGCAGCGGGATGCCGGTCTCGCCGGCCAGCCACTGGCCCGGCCCCTCCGGTGCATAGGGTGGGCGCACGATGGCCAGCACCGGCTGCCCGGCCAGCGCATCGCGCAGCGCCGCCAGATGGGCCGACCCCGGCGCCACCCCGGCCTTCGCCTCCAGCGCTCCGGCCCGTGTCAGGCCTAGCCAGCGGGTGAAGTAGGGATAGGCGGTGTGATGCACCACGATGGCCTTGCCCCGCAGCGGCGCGGCACGCTCGGTCCAGCGGGCGATGGCCAGTTGCCAGCGTGCGCTGAAGGCCGACCAGTTGGCCCGATAGACCGCCGCCTGCGCCGGATCGAGCGCGGCCATGCGTTCGTGCAGCGCCGTGCCGACGGCCAGCAGCCGGTGCGGATCGAGGCCGATGTGCGGATTGCCGGCCGGGTGCACGTCGCCGTCGGCACGGTCCACCCGCGCCGGCACCTCCAGCAGCGCCACCTGCGCGGCGGCCTCGAAATAGCCCGGCTGGCCGGGCTGGATGGGGCCATTGCCGGCGGCGGACAGCACCGCCGGCAGCCAGCCGACCTCCAGGTCGGCGCCGTTGGCCACCACCAGGTCGGCCTGCCGGGCGCGGGCGATCAGCGACGGCCGCGCCTCGATGTGGTGGGGATCCTGCAGCGCATGGGTGGCGACGAACACCGTCACGCTGTCTGCGCCGATCACGCGCGCCAGCGCGCCCCATTCGGGGAGCGTGGCGAACACCTTGAGCCCGGCCTGCGCCGGGCTGGCCAGCCCCAGGCACAGCAGGGCGAGAAGGACGAATCTGCTCATCTGCGTGCCCCTCAGAAGCGGTGCGCGCCGTGGGCGCCCAGGCTCATCACGTACTGCAGCCACAACTGGTTGTCGGTCTCGCCGGCCATGGACTGGTCGCGCGCCAGTTGCAGACGCAGGCGGGAGAACTCGCTCGGGCTCCAGTCCACCATCACGCTGCTGCGTCGCGGGGCGTGGTCGTCGCGCGCGATGTTGGTATTGTTGGCGCCGTAGTCGCGGCGGCCCGGATCGAGCCGGTCGTGGCGCAGGCCGACCCGCCACTGCGGATGAAATTTGTAGACCGCCTGGGCGTACCAGCCGCGCTGGCGGGTACGGTAGTCGCTGTCCAGCGCCACCGCGCAGGCGCTGCCGGCCTCACCCTGGCAGGTCAGGTCGCCATCCTCCCGGCGCTGGAAAAACTCGGCCTGCAGCGTCAGTGCGCGTGCGCCGCCGTTGCCGTCGGGTGCCCATTTCCACACCGCATCGGCGATCCACATACGGCTGCGGCCGGTAAAGGCGCCTTCCACTTCCTCCCCGCCGACATCGTCGAAATGCGACTCGCGGCCGGCGGACCGTGCGTTCAGGTAGGACAGCCCGGTGCGCCAACTGTGGCTGGTGCCGACGTCGCCGCCGAGGTGGGCGAACACGGCGCTGCTGCCGATGCCGTTAACATCCCGGTCGGTGCCGGGAAAGTTCGCGCCACGCCCGACCTCGGCCCCCATTTCGGCAAACAGCTCGGTGGGCAACACCCACTTGAATTGCAGGCCGTCGTTGCCGTAGCTGGCATGCTCGCCGAACAGCGCGGTGTACATCAGCGGCGCATCGGCAAAGTCCCAGGCATGGGCATGCTGGGCGTTCAAGTAGCCGATGCTGGACAGGAAGCGGCCGCCGCGCAGCGTCAGGCCGTGGCCCAGACCGGTGCTCTGGAACCAGGCCTCCTCCACCTCCACCTCGCCGTCGGCAATGCCGAAGTTCACCAGGCCGCGATAGTGGCTGTCGATGTTGGCGGCCAGCACCAGTTCGGTATGGTCGAGCGAGAAGCCGCGCTCGCCGGCGCCGTGATCGTGCCCGTCCTCGTCGCCATGGCTGGCACCGGCAAAGCCGCTGAGGTGGCGTTCGTCGATGTCCTTCATGCGACGGTACTGGCCTTGCAGGGTGAGCGAGATCTCGGGGTTGAAACCGCGCCGGCCGTCGGCGGCCGGTGCCGGTGCCGGGGCCGGTGCGGCTTGGCGGGCCAGCCGGCTTTCCAGTTCGGCCAGACGATGCTCATAGCTGTCGCGCAGGGCTCGCACCTGGGCGCGCAGTTCGTCGAGTTCGGCGTCGCTGGCCGAGATGGCCGGGGACGTGACAAGGGCAAGGGCGAGCGCCAGCGGGGCGCTCGGGATGCGTCTGAAAAGCATGAAATTCTGACTCCTGTCGGTGGGTTGCGCGCCGGCACACGGGCGCGCGGAGGCCCACCCGGCAGCACGCTCGGCGCCGGGCGGAGGGGTCCATCGGGGAAGGGCGTCAGAGACGGGGCGGTGAGCGGTTGCGCTGGCGCTCGCGCGGGCGCGATGGCGTGCCGTGCCGGGTACTGGCCGGACGGGCCAGGGCGCGCGCCGCGACTGGCAGTTGCCGGAGCGCGGTGGCCAGCAACTGCGCGGACGATGCGGCGGCGACACAATCGAGGCACAGCACGTCGCCGACATGACGCGGGCCGTCCTGGGCTACGTCATCGATGCCGGCGCTTGCCTCGTGGACCGCCAGATGGCTTAGCGGATGCGCCTGGCCGTTGACCTGGGCCAGGCACAGCCACAATGCCAGCAGGGTGGCCAGGACCGGATCGAGGCGGCGAAGGCGGTGCATCGGCGGGGATTCAGTCGCCGGTATACGGCTCGACCTTGACCGCCGCGAGGCGGTAGCCGGCGTCGCCCAGACCGGTCTTGGCCACCGCCAGGCTGAGCGTGCCGCTGACCCACACCGCGCCCATGTCCTGCCCGGCGGGCACCGGCTGGTCAGGGATCACATGCACCACCTGGTTGGCGGGAGGTGGCGGGATATGGATGCAGGCGCCGAAATAGGGCACCAGCAGGAATTCGCGTATGTGCTTGTCGTCGCCCTCCAGCCGCACCAGGAAGCCGGCCATGCGGATCTTCTGGCCGCCGAGTTGCGGCACCAGCGGCGCGTTCTCCCAGGCCTGCTTGATTTTGGCCATCATTTCCATGGCGCGCGGATCGTTGTCTTTCAGACTCGCCATGTCGAGCTGCTTGAAGACGGCGTTCGGGTCCCAGTCGAGCGGCATCAGGTCGTCGAAGGTGATGGTGCGGAAGCTGCCGCTGGGCTGGGCGGCCGGCTTGGCGAGGCGGTCGCCGACCTGGTAATCCGGGGTGGCCGCGCCCTGTGCGTGGGCCGGGCGGATGCCGTGCAGGGCCGGCACGGCCAGGAGCGCGGCGAGGGCCGGAATCAGCAGGAGTTGTTTTTTCATGACAGTCTCACAGGCGCACGGTCATGCCGTCCGCCAGGGAATAACGATACGCCCGCCAGGCGGGCACCAGGCTGGCCAGCACGGCAGCCACGACGACCGCCGCCAGCCACATCGATTCTCGCTGATCGAGCAGTCGCGGCACCAACTGCACGCCATGCCGGGCCATCAGCCACGGCGCCAGGCCAGCACTGAGGGCCCACAGCAGCAGTACGCCGAGCATGCCACCCGCCGTAGCGAGCAACACGCTCTCGCTCATCAGCAACACGAAGATGTCGCCCGGCCCGGCCCCCAGCGCGCGCAGGATGGCCAGCTCGCGCCGGCGCGCCGACAGGCTGCTGACCACCGTCGCCACCAGCCCGGCCAGCCCCACCGCCACGACGAAGGCCGACACCGCCAGCAGGGCGCGCTCGACACCGCCGACCACGCGCCACAACTCGTCCAGCGTCACGCCGGGCAGGATCGCCATCAGCGGTTCGCCGGCCGAGGCGTTGATCTCGCGCTGCAGGCGAAATACCGCCGTGCGCCGTTCCAGCCCGATCAGCGCGGCGGTGACACGCCTGGGCGTGAGATCGAACTTGCTCACGAACCGCGCCGGGATCTCGACCCCCGGAATGCGGCTGCCGCCCTGCCAGTCCAGATGAATGGCCTCGATCGCCGCCAGGCCGACCAGCACCGAACGGTCGATCGGCGTACCGGTGCGCGCCAGCACGCCGGTGACGGTGAAGGGTTTGTCGGCATGCTCGGCGGCGGAAAACTCGCCGGCGCCGTGGCTGAGCACGATGCGCGCGCCCGGCGCATAGCCCAGCGCTTCGGCCACCTCGGCGCCGACCACCGCGTCGAACACGCCGTCGAAGGCCTGCCCGGCGGCAAAGCGCAGCGGCTGGCGATCGCCGGTCCGCACGTGGGCGAAGAAACCGGTGGTGGTGCCGACCACCCGGTAGCCGCGATGCGAGTCGCCCAGCGACAGCGGCACCAGCCAGGCCACTTCCTTGTGCCGGCGCAGCGCATCGACGCGCGCGGCGTCCACATCCTGCGTCGCGTCGCCGATGTGGAACACCGAGTACAGCAGCAGCGACACCGGCCCGCCGCGCGCACCGGCGATCAGATCGGTGCCTGAGACGCTGTTGGCGAAACTGGCGCGCGCATCGTTGCGCAGGCGTTCGACACCGAGCAACAGCGCCACGCTGAGCGCGATGGCCACCAGCGTCAGCCCGGTGGCCAGGCCGCGATTGCGGATGCTGGCGAGGGTCAGGTGCCACAGCGGCAGCCTCATGCCTCCACCTCGGCGGCATGGTTGAGTTCGGTAAGCGCCGCCTGCCGGTCGAAGCGCCCGGCCAGCCGCAGGTCGTGGCTGACGAACAACAGACTCGCGCCGGCCGCCGTGCATTCGGCCAGCAACAGGGCCAGGAAGGCGTCCTGGCGGGCGGCGTCGAGCGACGAGGTGGGTTCGTCGGCGATCACCAGCGCCGGCGCGCCGATCAGCGCCCGCGCCGCCGCCACGCGCTGCTGCTGGCCGACGCTGAGTTCGGCCGCCGGGCGCGCCAGCAACCCGGCCGGCAGATCGAGATGTGCCGCCAGACGCGCCACCGCCGCGCTCACGTTGCCCGCACGCTGCGCGCGCAACGGCGAGAAGCGGCACGGCAGGGCGATGTTGTCGGCCCCCGACAGGTAGGGAATCAGGTTGAACTGCTGGAAGATGATCCCGATGTGATCGGCGCGGAAGCGGTCGCGGCGCGGGCCGCCGAGGGCGGCCAGCTCGGTGCCGAGCACCCGCAGCTTGCCGCCCTCGGGGCGCAGCACCCCGCCGATCAGGGACAGCAGGGTCGTCTTGCCGCTGCCGCTGGGGCCATGGAGAAACAACCGTTCGCCCGCCGCCAGCGTGAAATCGGCGATGTCCAGGCAGGCCCGCGCCGCGCCGGGCCAGCGGTAGCGCAACGCGGACAGTGAAACCGCGTCAGCGCTCACCGGCTTTCCGGCAGTTTCCACGTTGCCTGCGTCGCACTCAGCAACGCCTTGCCTTGGCCGGCCGCGGTGGCCGCTTCGGCATCGATGTGGCGCAGGCGCGCAAAGGCCCTGAACAGGCCGACCGACACCTGTGTCACGGCCGATGGCCGGTCGCACGTGAACGTGTATTCGGCCAGCGCGTCGGCATGTTCCGCGTGGTCGGCATGTTCCGCCTGAGCGGCGTGTGCCGCCGCGTCGAATGGCAGCGCCACCTCCACCGCCACGAGCGCGCAGCCCGCCGCGTCCGGTAGCACCACGACCCGCGCCGCGTCCTGCAGCGCCGCGCGGGCCTCGGCCAGGGCGTGGCGTTGCGCCTGGGTGCGTGGCGCGTGCTCGAAGCCGGTGAGGTTGTCGAGCGGGCTTTCGAACGTGACCGCAATCCCCTTGTCGTCCTGCACCAGACTCAGGCGTGCCCGGCCATGCTCGTGAGCGTCATTGCCGGCAAAGGCGCTGATGGAAAACGCAACCAGGCTCAGGCTGGCGACAACATGCGGGGTATTCATCGGGGTGATCCATCCATTCGATGTGGGCGTGGCACGAGGTGGTACGTCGACGAAGCTTGCTGGGAGGCGTGCCCGCAGAGGCGTCAAATGCTACTATGTTGCAATTACACCTGCAACTGAATTGCACATAGATGCCGGATCATCCTCACGCCAGTCCCGCCGGGACGCTCATTGCCGCCCATGGCGGGCGCCTCACCCGCACCAGGGTGGCGGTGCTCGAAGTGCTGCTCGCCGCCGGGCAGTCGCTGACCCATGACGAGATTGGCGTCGCGCTGAGCCGCAACGGCATCAAGCACGACCGGGTCACGCTCTACCGCACGCTGGACTGGCTGGTGGGGGCTGGCGTGGCGCACCGGATGATCGGCAACGATCGCGCGCGCCGGTTCGGCGTGGCGGTTTCCGGGCCGCATGAACACCCGCATTTTCACTGCGACCGCTGCGGCAAGGTGGTGTGCCTGGAGGGGGCGCAACCGGCGGTGGCGGTGAGCTTGCCCGGCGGCTACCGGCTCGACCGCACCGAACTGTTACTGCACGGCGTCTGCGCGAGCTGCGACAAGGGGCCGTAGGCCGGTTTCGGGCGAGAACTCGTGCCCGCCGGGGGTCACCGACAGGCCGTGCGCGGACGCCAGGGTCGCGTCGACGGCTTCGGCGATCACCACGTAACGCAGCCGTCCGCCGGCACGCAGAGCATTGAACGGGTAGCAGGTCACGAGCGTGATCTGGCGTCCGACCGGGGGTTGGGCGAGCACGCCGAGATCGTCCTTGTCCACCACCGCAGTGTGCGAAACCCGGTAGCGCAAGGTGTCGCGCGCGGGGGTTTCGACTTCGATCTCGTCGCCGTTTTCCAGCCATTGCAGGAAGGCGAAATGGGTGTCGCGGTGCGCGCCCATGACGCTGTTGCCCGCTTCGCCCGGCAGCGGCGTGCCGTGCACATGGCCGGGGCCGAACGCCAGGGTGCGGTCGTCGGCGCCCGCCAGCACGTACAGGTCGGCCCGTTGCGCCGGAGCCTTGAGGCGCGCCACCGGCCAGGTGTCGGCCCACGGCCACGGCCGGGCACGCCCGGCGCCGTCGCGGGTGTCGGCCCACGCCTGCTTGATCAGCACTTGTGCGAGCAGCGCCTTGGCCTGGATGTAGCCGGCGTGGCCGAGGTGCCACAACCCGGTGGCGATCATGGCCGCAGTGACCAGCACCAGCAAGCGTCGCGCCCAGATGCGCCCACGCGCGGGCCAGCGCACGGTTGGGGCGCCGCAGTTTCGTGCATTCCTTGCCCAGGAAGTTGCGGCTGGCGCAGTGTTGGCAGGGGTCACCGGCCCACATGTCAGCACCCTTGCGCGCGTATGGCCGGATGGCGGCGTTGTTGCAGCCACAGCAGGCCACCGAGCAGCAGCGCCAGGAGGCCGACCAGCAGGTTCCAGCGCGTGTCGGTGGCGCCGCGCGGCAGCTCGCCGAACACCGCGTCGGCGTCCCAGCCGGCGGGCAAGTTGGTGGGTACGGCGGCGGACTTGAGTTCGTCCTGAGCCGGGCGCACCGGGGTCTTGTCCACCGCGACCAGGCTGGTGTATTTGCTCACCAGGTGGTGTTCAAGCGCGAGCGCGACCACTGCGGCGCCGATCTCGTCTTCGTTGGCGCCGTCGTGCAGGGTGTCGAGCAGCGCGGCGATCTTGCTGCGCGCCCACAGCACCCCGACCCCGTGGCCGTGGTTCGCGTCGGCCAGCGATATGCGTGTGGCCCACTGCACCGCACCGCTCGACCCGCTGATCTCCACGTCGCCGCTGGCGCGCGCGAGCGCGGCGCTGACCAGCACCGGTTCGCCCAGGTACAGGTCGGGGATGTGGCGTGGCGACATGTCGGCGTCCGGGTTGTCGCTCCAGCGTACCGTTACGCCCTTGAGCACCGGCGCTTCGAGCTTGGCGAACAGTTCGGTCATGCGCGTCTGCACGTCGTCCAGGTTGCCGATGTAGGTGAAAGTGCCGCGCCCGGTCTGGGCGGCCTTGCGCATGAAGTGGCTGTTGGGCGCCGAGCCTATGCCTATCGTAAACAAACGCGTGTCGCCGAGCTGGCGCTGGATCAGGCCGAACAACTCGTCTTCGTTGCCCACCGCGCCGTCGGTGAGGAAGATTACCTGGCGCACCCGCGCTGGGTCGCCGCTGCCGTCGAGGGCGAGCGCCAACGCCGGTGCCATCTCGGTGCCGCCTTCGGCTTCGAGGGCGCGCACCCACGCGACCGCTTCGGCGATGTTGGCCGGGCTGGCGGGGCGGGCAGTGTCGAACATCATGCGGCTGGCGGAGTTGAATTCGATGACGTTGAAGCGGTCCTCGGCCGGCAGGCGTTGCAGCGCCAGCGCCAGCGCCGCGCGGGCCTGCTCGATCGAGGTGCCGAGCATGGAGCCGGAAGTGTCGACCACGAACACCACCTCGCGCGGCAGGCGCGCGGTGTCGGGGGCCATGGCGGGCGGCATCAGCATCAGCAGCGCGTGGGTGCGCTCACGCCCAGCGTCGGCGAACAGCACCGCCGTGGGGGCGGTGCTGGCGACCAGCGTCCAGCTTAGTTCGAAGTCACGGTCGGCGAAGGTCGCGCCATCGGCCAGGGTGATGGTGCGCGTGGCGGGGCTGGGGGTGTCGGTCTGTATTGCGTGATGGTGGCTGTGCACGCTGGCGATCGGCGCACCGGCATCGAGTTCGACGCGCAGCTTGAGCGGGTTGACCGGGCCGGCGTCGCTGTGCGCCACCGGCGGGGTGATGCGCGAGGCGTCCGCAACGCGGTCGGTGTCGGGCGCCCAGCCGCTGCCCGGTTCGGCCGGGGTGTGGACCGGCGCGCCGGGGATGTAGCGCGGTCCCACCACCATTGGAAAGCGCAGGCTGTAGCGGCCGCTGGCGTCGGCCTGCTCCCAGGCCAGGGTTTGCTGGTATTCGATTTCGATGCGGATTTCGGCGTGCGGCGCGATGTTGGCGACGCGGGTGGTGAACATGTTGGGGCGTTGCTGTTCGACCAGCGAAGTCTGTTTGCCTTCGCCGCGCGCCTTGTCGTAGGCGGCGCGCGCCGCTTCGCGCTCGTGGATCTCGCCTTCGATGACGCGCTCGCCGATGCGCATGCGCAGCCGGTCGACGGCGGCATGCTCGGGCAGCGGGAACACGTACACCCCTTCCAGCCAGTTGTCGCCAGGGTTGCGGAAAGTCTGCACCACGCGGGTGCGGGCGAGCGGGCCGCTGACCTGGATCGATACGTCGGTATCGAGCAGCGGCGCGGCGTGGGCGTAGGCGCCGCTCTTGAGCATCAGGGCGGCGCGGATGGGGCGGGCATCGGGCGCGTCCAGCGTGTCGCTGGCCTGCGCCAGCCCGGCCAGCAGCAGCACCAGAGCTGCCAGCGTCAGGCTGACGGCGAGGGCGGCTGCCAGGGCGCGACTGATCAGACCCAGTAATTCAAAGGCCAGATGTCGTTCCTTTTCGCTCCGGGCGGCGGCAGTGTGCATGGTGTCCTCCATTCAATGTCCGGGCGGGTTTGCCCGTATCAGCATTGAACGCCCCGATGCGGGCCTGAAGTGGCGCGGAAAATGACCAAGTGCTGAACAAATGTGGCGAAAAAAGGGCGATTGCGCGGGGTGCGGCGAGGGGCGCGGAGGCGGTGGTATAGTCCGCGAATTCACGAACCGGACAACGCTGATGGGACGCCGCATCGCCATCGTCGAGGATGAAGCCGCGATCCGCGCCAACTACGCGGAGGCGCTGGCACGCCAGGGCTATGAGGTGGCCGCCTATCCCGACCGTCCGTCGGCGCTGGCGGCGTTCCGTGTGCGCCTGCCGGAACTGGCGATCATCGATATCGGCCTGGGCGACGAACCCGAAGGCGGGTTCACGCTGTGCGGCGAGTTGCGTGCCTTGTCGGTGCGCGTGCCGATCATCTTCCTCACCGCGCGCGACAGCGATTTCGATGTTGTATCCGGCCTGCGCCTGGGTGCCGACGACTACCTGACCAAGGACGTCAGCCTGCCGCATCTGCTGGCGCGCATCGCCGCGCTGTTTCGCCGCGTCGAGGCGCTGGCCGGCGAGCAAGCACGGGAGGAGCGGCTGGACCGCAGCGGCCTCGGCCTGGACGTGATGCGGCTCGTCGCCACGTGGCAGGGGCTGGCGGTGGATCTGACCCTGACCGAATTCTGGATGGTGCACACGCTGGCCAAGACCCCCGGCCACGTCAAGAGCCGCGACCAACTGATGCAGGACGCGCGCCTGGTCGACGACGGCACCATCACCTCGCACGTCAAACGCATCCGGCGCAAGTTCGCCGCCATCGACCCGTCGTTTGACCGCATCGAGAGTGTCTACGGCATGGGTTATCGCTGGAAGGCGTGAGAGCGTATGGATAAATCTACTGCGCGGGCCGATTGCTGCGTTGCTCACTCGCTCACTCCTCGCCTATCCATTTGATATGTCTCGTCGTTCGCTCGCTCATTTGCCAACTGAGGCCTTGCACTCGGCCCTGCTCGCTACGATTTCTCCACACGCTCTGCTCCGATGCTAAGACCGCGTCTGAACCTGCGCGCCAAGCTGGCCTTGCTGTCGCTGCTGCTGCTGGCGTTGCCGTGGGTCGGTTATCGCTACGTGCAGGAGATGGAGCGCTTCCTGCTCGAAGGCCAGCGCCAGGCGCTGGTCGCCACGGCGCGGGCGGTGGCGACCGCCTTGCACGATCGCCCGCAACTGATGGGCGCGCGCCCGCGCACCGGGCGCTCGGTACTCGACGACCGGATGTCGCTGTCGCCCGGTGAAGAACTCATGGAAGCCACTCCGCCGCGCGCGCTGGCGAGCGAAGCGGCGTTCGGCGAGCCGGTGGCCGAAGTCGAAGCCATCCTCACCGGGCTGGAGCGCACCACCTCGCGCATCTGGGTGCTCAACCGCGACCTGCGCGTGCTGGCACTCGCCGGCAGCCTCAAGGCGCCCGCGCCGGGGCCAAGCGAGGCGGCGCAGCCGCCGTGGGAGCGCGTCTGGCACCGGGTGCTGGGGTGGATCGTGCCGCCGCCGGGCGAGGACTTCGACGACACACTGGAGCGCGACACGCTGGCGAGCGGGCGCGAGGTGTACGACGCGCTGCTCGGCGCGCCGGCCTCGCGGGTGCGCAAGTCGCGCGACGGCAAGGCGGTGATCGTGTCGGCGGCGCATCCGATCTGGAGCGGCGACCGGGTGCTGGGCGCGGTGGTGGTCGAGGAGAGCACCAACCCCATCCTGCTGGTGCGCAACCAGGCGCTGGAGCGCCTGCTGTTGCTGACGCTGGCGGTACTGGCGGTCAGCGCGGTGCTGGTCTTCGGCTTCGCCTCGCGCCTGTCGCTGCGCATCCGGCGCCTGCGCGACGAGGCGGAAAACGCCATCGACGCGCGCGGGCGCATCGGCGCGCTGGTCACCGGCTCGGCCGCGCGCGACGAAGTCGGCGACCTGTCGCGCAGCTTCTCGGCGCTGCTCGACCGCCTCGCCCGTCACCACGCCTACCTCGAAGGCATGGCCAGCCGCTTGTCGCATGAACTGCGCACTCCGGTGGCGGTGGTGCGCTCGTCGCTGGAAAACCTGCATGCGGAAACCCTGCCGCCCGGCGCGCGCACCTACATGGAGCGCGCCGAAGCCGGGCTGGGGCGCTTGTCGCGCATCCTGTCGCGCATGAGCGAAGCCACCCGTCTCGACCAGGCCCTGGCGAGCACCGACAGCGAACGCTTCGACCTGCGCGCGGTGGTCGCCGAGTGCATCGACGGCTATCGCATGGTGCACCCGCAGCGCCAGTTCGAGGCGCTGCTGCCGGACTACCCGGCGTGGGTGCGCGGCGCGCCCGACCTGGCCGCGCAGATGCTGGACAAACTGGTGGACAACGCCGCCGACTTCGCCACCCCCGGCACCCCGATCCGCATCGAACTCGCGTTCCACACCACCAGCGTGGCGCTGTCGGTGAGCAACCACGGCCCGACCCTGCCGCCCGGCTTCGATGACCGCCCGTTTGAAGCGGCAAGCGCCCCCGGCCGCCGCGACGGCAACGAGCCGCACCTGGGCCTGGGGCTGTACGTGGCGCGCATGATCGCCGACTTCCACGGCGGCACCCTGCACACCGCCAACCTGCCGGATGGCGACGGAGTGTGCGTGACGGCGGTGCTGCGGCTGGCGTGACGGCACGGATTACGCGGAATGGCCCGCCGCGTGCCGCATCGCCAGACGCAGGCGTCGCACCGCGCCATCCATGTGCGGCACGTCGATGTTGCCGTAGCCCAGCAGCATGCCGTTGCACTTGCGTGGCGGGTGGGTGTAGCGGCTCAGTGGTCGCACTGCCAGTCCCTGGGTTTCGGCGGCGGCGCACACCGCGCGGTCGTCGAGATCGGGCGGCAGCCACAGCGTCAGGTGCAGGCCGGCGTCGCCGCCGGTGATCGCGGTTTCGGCACCCGGATGCCGCGCCAGCGCGGCGAGCAGGGCTTGCTGGCGGGCGGCGTAGCGGCGGCGCATGCGGCGCAGGTGGGTGGTGTAGTGGCCGTGTTCGATGAAGTCGGCGAGCGCCATCTGTTCGATGCCGTGGCCGGGGCGGGTGGCTTCGGCGGTGGCGCGCACGAAGGTGTCGGCCAGCGCGCGCGGCACGATCAGATAGCCCAGTCGCAGGGCCGGATACAGGGTCTTGCTGAAGGTGCCGGCGTACAGCACCGGCGCGGCCGGGTGCAGGCCGTAGAGCGCGGGCAGGGCCGGGCCGTTGCGGCGGAACTCGCTGTCGTAGTCGTCCTCCAGCAGCCATGCGCGGTGTTCGTGCGCGCGCGCCGTCAGTTCGAGGCGGCGCGCGAGCGACATCACGGCGCCGGTTGGGTACTGGTGCGACGGTGTGACCATGATCAGCCTGGGCGGGCGGTGTTGCCAGTCGGCCGGGGTGGGGGCGAGGCCGTCGCCATCCACCGCCACCGGCCACGGCTCCAGGCCGGCGAGGGTGAAGGCGGTGTACGCGGCCGGGTAGCCGGGGTTTTCCAGCCACACCGTGTCGCCGGCGTCGGCCAGCAGGCGCGCGCACAGTTCAAAGGCGCCGTGGGTGCCGGCGGTGATCACCACCTGCTCGGGCTGCACCGCGAAGCCGCGCGCGCTGCTCAGGTAGCTGGCCAGCGCGCGGCGCAGCGCCGGCTCGCCGCCGGGCGCGGTGTAGCCCAGTTGGCGTGGGGTGGCCTCGCGCCAGGCGCGGTCGAGGCAGCCGCGCCAGGCGCGGAACGGAAACGCGCTGACGTCCGGCACCCCCGGCGCGAAGGGCAGGGTGTCGCGCACGCTGTCTGCCGCGGGGCGCAGCGCAAGGTGGCCGCGCTGCGACAGTCCCGGCAGGGGGTCGCCGAGCGGGGTGCCGGAGCCGGTCAGCGCCGGCGCCACCGGCAGGCTCGCCACGCGGGTGCCGTGGCGGCTGGCCACCAGGCAGCCTTCTGCGATCAGTTGCTCGTAGGCGTGCAGCACCGTGTTGCGCGCGATGCCCAGTTCCGTCGCGAGATTGCGGCTGGCGGGCAGGCGCGTGCCGGGCGCCAGGCGGGCGCTCAGGATGGCCGCGCGCAGGCGCTGGTAGAGCACCTGCTGGCGCGGCAGCGCGTTGGGCAATGGGTCGGCGAGCAGCCAGGTCAGATCCACGGTGGCTCCATGAAAAGTGCGATCGGTGGCGCTACGTATGGTGCCATGCGATGGCTATGCTGGGGGCTGTTCAACAGGAGAGCATTCCCATGTCGCAAGCTGTCGCCCCTTCCGCCCGCACCCGCGTGCGGCGCCTGCCCGCCCGCGCCCATTACGACGCGACCAGCATCGCCGCGATCATCGACAGCGCGTGGCTGTGCACGATCGCGTTCCAGTGGGACGGTTCGGTGCACGCCATGCCGACCTCGCACTGGCGCGAGGGCGATCATCTCTACATCCACGGCGCCAGGGCCTCGCGCATGCTCAAGGCGCTGCAGGAAGGCGAGGCCTGTGTGACGGTCGCCCACGTGGATGGGCTGGTGTTCGCGCGTTCGGCTTTCCATCACTCGATGAACTATCGCTCGGTGGTGGTGTATGGGCGCTTCGAGGAGGTCCAAGACCCCCGGCACAAGGACGCCGCGCTGCGCGTATTGATCGACAAGCTGGCCCCGGACCGCTGGGACGACCTGCGCCCGATCAGTGACAAGGAGCGCAACGCGACCACGGTGCTGCGCATTGCGCTCAGCGAGGCTTCGGCCAAGGTGCGCAACTGGGGGGTCAAGGACGACGACGAGGACATGGACTGGCCGGTGTGGGCCGGGGTGGTGCCGCTGACCCTGGTCGCGGGGGCACCCGAGACCGATCCGTTGAGCCGGGTGACCGAGGTGCCGGGCTATCTGCCGTGAGTCGTCGCCTGGAGCGTGACGCTCAGGCCGTGGAGCATCGGGTGTCGATGGCCGGCGGCCGCGCCACCTCGTGGTCGATCACCAGCAGCGGGCGACCCGGTAGCTGCCTGTGCGGCAGGACGAAGCGTTTGCCGCTTTGCAGCAGCGCGGCCAGGCACTCGGCGGACACGGGGTGGCTGCAGTAGTAGCCCTGGATCTCGTCGCAACCGTGATGAGCGAGGAACGCGAGCTGGTCGGCGCTCTCGACGCCTTCCGCGATGACCCTGAGGTCCATGCGGTGCGCGAGATCGATCACCGAGGTCGAGATTGCTGCGGCACTGGCGTCCGAGGGCAGCTCCTTGACGAAGCTGCGATCGATCTTGAGTTCGTCCACCGGGAAGCGGGACAGGTAGGAGAGGCTGGAGTAACCGGTGCCGAAGTCATCGATGGCGAGCTGCAGCCCGAGTGCCTTGAGTTGGCCCAGGGTCTGCAGCGCGCGATCCGGGTCGCTCACCAGCGCGCTCTCGGTGAGTTCCAGTTGCAGCAAGGCCGGATCGAGTCCGGTGTCTTCCAGCACGCGGGTCACCATTTCGACCAGGCCGGGCTGTCCCAACTGGTGCGCGGAGAGGTTGACCGCGACCACCACCGCTGGCAGCCCGGCGTCCCGCCAGGCCTGGTTCTGCCGGCACGCTTCGCGTAGTGCCCAACTGCCCAGCAACTGGATCAGGTCGCATTCCTCGGCAATCGGGATGAAGCGTTGGGGTGGAACGTACTCGTCGCTGACCGGATGGCGCCAGCGCGCCAGCGCCTCGACCCCGACCATGCGCCCGGTGCTCAGGCTCACCTTGGGCTGGTAGTGCAGCTCCATGCCGCCCCGTTCGAGCGCGGCGCGCAATCCGTTTTCGATGGACAGTCGTTCCTGCGCGTCGAGATCGAGCGATTCCGTGTATACGCAGTGACTCTGGCCCTGTCGTTCCGCGTGGTGGAGCGCCACGGTGGCCTTGTGCAACACGCTGTCGAACGCTTCGTCCCGGTCCGTCACGACAGCGGCTCCGGCGCTGACGGTCAGCAGCAGCTTTTCGCCTTCGATCAGGATCGGCTGGTTGATCGTTGCGAGCAGCTTGTCGATCCGCTCCGCGATGTCATCCGTTGGGCGCAGGCCGGGCATGAGCATGGAGAACTCGGTTCCGCCATGACGCGACACGGTGTCGCCATTGCGTGCGCAGCGGGTGAGGCGTTGCGCGATCTCCTTGAGTGCCAGGTCGCCAGCGTTCCGCCCGAAACCGTCGTTGATGCGCTTGAAGTGGACGATGCCCAGCGATACGAGCGCGATCAGGGTGCCGTCGCGAAGCGCGTCGGCGCAGGCTCGGGCATGGCGTTGCGCCAGCAGCGTGCGGTTGGGCAGGTGGGTAAGTGCGTCGAAGTGCGACAGGAAACTGAGCTGCTCTTCTATCCGGCGACGTTCGCTGATGTCGTTCTGCACGCCAAGGAAATGCGTGATGACCCTGCTGCCGTTGAGCACCGGACTCAGGGTCACCGACGCCCAGTATTCCTCGCCGTTCTTGCGCTGGTTGATGAGTTCTCCCTCCCAGACCTGTCCGGCGCGCACCCGCTGCCACATGGCGTGAAAGGTTTCCGCAGTCAGGTGCGAGCACCAGAATCCGGCCTTGCGTCCGATCACCTCTTCGCGCGGGTAGCCGGTGATCTCGCTGAAGCGTGCGTTGACGTACTCGATGACGCCGTCGGCGTTGGTGATGATCATCGCACTGACGCTGTGTTCGATCAGCTCACCGAACTTGCGCAAGGACTGCGCGTCGGCATCATTCTGGCGGATATGCGTGTGCGGCCCCTGTGGCGGACCGGGTTTCCGTGCCAGGCGCCAGGTCAGCAACAATAGCGTCGCGAAACCCAATGCCAGCAATGCGTCGGTGCGCGGCGTGGCCCGGCTGTCGAGCAGTTGCCATACCCCCGCGCCTGCGGACAGCAGTGCAAACAGTCCCATCAGGAAATATGGCAGGCACTTGATCGTGCCGCGTCCTGCGCGCCGTGCGTGTGGGTTCGGCTCGGATGCCATCTCCGTTCCTCCGAATCAGCCCAGCTTCAGGTCCGGAACACCTGGACCGCCGCCAGCGTGCTGGCCGCCAGGCCCTGCAGCATGCAGGCGGTGGCGTGCGCCTGCTGCGTCGCGGCGCTGTTCTCTTCGGACATCTGCGCGATCCTCTCGACGTTGGCCGAGATCTCGTTGGAGACGCTGCTTTGCTCCTTGAGCGCGTTGGAAATGTCGTTGACCGCCGCGACCACGCGGCCGGTGCCGCCACTGATCTCGCCCATCGAAACCCCGGCCTGGCTGGCAAGCGAGACGCCGCCGTCTACGCGCTTGACCGCGTCTTCCATGGTGCGCACCGCCGCGCCCGCGCTCGACTGCATCGAGCGGATCATGTCGCCGATGTCGGTGGTGGCGCGTGCCGAGCGCTCGGCGAGTTTGCGCACTTCGTCGGCTACGACCGCGAAGCCGCGTCCCTGCTCGCCCGCGCGCGCCGCCTCGATGGCCGCGTTGAGTGCCAGCAGGTTGGTCTGATCGGCCACTTCCTTGATCACCTGGACGATCGTCGAGATGTTGTTGGAGCTGTCGCCGACGGCGTTGATGGTGCGGGCCGCCTCGGCCATCGCGGTGGCGATAGTCTGGATCTCGGTCACGGTCCTGACGATCACGTGACCGCCGGTTTCGGACAGCCGGCCGGTTTCCAGCGTGACTTCGCGCGCCTCGCCGGCGCTGTCCGAGACCTGGTTGATACTCACGGTCATCTGCTGGACCGCGCTGGCCATGCTCGATGCGGCATCGCTTTGGCGGGCCGAACTGCTTGCGACTTGTTGCGAGGCAGCCGCCAGTTGTTCGGCCGCGCTCGCGACACCCTGTGCGTTGCCGGTGAGTTCCCGTATGGTCTGGCGCAGACTCTGCTGCATGCGGTGGATCGCGACGAGCAGACTGCGGTCATCCGCGTGCGTGACCTCGATTTCCATCGACAGGTCGCCCGCCGCCACCGCGTTGGCGATCGCCTGCAGGTGTTCCGGCTCGCCCCCCAGCTTGGCCCACACCGCCCGCACCACCAGGTGCGACAGACCGACCAGCGCCAGGGTGATCAGCAGCGCACCCGCCAGGGTGGTGTTGAGTACGCGATGGACACTGGTTTCGCTGTGCTCGATGCCGGTTGCGAACTGCGCGCGGGCCGCCGATGCCGGTTGCGAACTGCGCGCGGGCCGCCTTGTTCACTTCCAGCAGGTCGGCTTCCAGCGCCGCGAGCGCGGTTTCGGCTTTGGCGAGGGCGGCGCTTTCGTTGGTGCTGGCCATGCCCATCATCCACTCGGTCGCCGTTTTGGCCGGCGCGTGGTAGGCGTCGAAGCGCTGGCCCAGACGCCGCGCCAGCGCTTCCTGGCCGGGCACTGCGGCGATCTCCGCAATCCGGCCGCGTATCCCGTCGGCGCGCTGCTGCGCCAGCGCCAGGGTCTTGCGTTCGCCCTCGACAATGGCGCTCTTGAAGGTCGCGACGATGCTCTGCAGGTCCTGGATCAGCGCGCTGGTCTGTTCGAGAACCGGGTAGTCGACGCTGCCGGTGCGTTCGATGCTGGTCAGGGCCTGGGTCGTGAATACCACCCCGATCGACAGGCTGATCGCGAAGATGATGGTGGAAATGGCGGGCAGCGCCCACAGTGAATGCCGGATCTTCATGTCATCACCTCGCTGTAACACTGACAGGCACGGATGTATGCGTGCGGACGGACGTCACAATGCGATTCTAGCGCTGCATGAATAAAATACAAGCAAAACATCGATAAAATATCAACGACAAGATGTAAAAACGCGGACGACGGTTGTTTTTGCCGCGCGTGCGTCCGGTGGAGCGCTGGAGTGCTGGTCGTGGAGGGCGGACCGGCGGCGAGGGCTTGCTGGGGGGGGCGCTAACGCGAGCTGGCGGAGCGTGCCGCACGCTCGTATCGGCCGGACAACTCCCGCAGGAAGCGGCCGAGTTCCGCCAGTTCGAGGCTCTCGGCACCGTCGCCGGCCAAACCCGAGACCAGCATCTGCTCGCGGATTTCGCGGTAGCGCGCGCACAGTTCGCGGCCACGCGGGTTGGTCGAGTACAGCACTTCCTTGCCGCGTCGCTCGGTGTGCACCAGTTTCAGGGACTGGAGCTTCTTGAGCGAGTAGTTGACCACATGGGTGTCCTCGATATTGAGGATGAACGCGATGTCGGCCAGCTTCTTCTGCCGCGCCCGGCGGTCGATGTGGTGCAGCACCAGCACGTCGGTAATCGTCATGTCCTTCATGCCGCAGGCGTTCATGCAGCGCACCGCCCAGCGGTTGAATGCATTGCTGGCGATGATCAGGCCGAACTCGAACTCGCTCAGTTCGGCGCTGCGTCCGGCCGCCAGGTGCGAGGACGACACGATGGGCGCTGTGCGGGGCTGTGCCACGCGCGCGACGGCGGTTTTCTGTTGGTTGTTGTCGTCCGGCATTGCAGTTTTTCTCCTGAAGGGGTCGGAGAAGGGGCTCGGTCCGACCCCCACCCCGTGTCCGGCGCCCACTGTCGAGCGGCGTGGCCCGGTGCCCCACCACATTTTCAACATGCCGATATTTACATCAATATTATTGCGACGATTTATTGACATTTTAGCGATAACGCCGCTAGTATTCAACAAAACGAAGGAGACTGCGGTGAGAACATGGCTTGCAAGCTTGCGCGTCGCGCTGGTCGCCGCTTCACTGGGCGTGGTCACTCACACATGGGCGCTGACGCCGCCCGAGATCAACGTCGCGACCGCTTACGCGGCGGACAACTTCCAGACCCGGAACCTGCAGCGCTACGCCGAAGAGGTGCTGCAAGCCACCGGCGGCAAGGTGATCATCAAGGTGCACCCGGCGGGCAGTCTGATCAAGCCGGCGCAGATCTTCACCGGCGTGCGCGAGGGCCGCGCCCAAGGGGGCGAAGTGATCATGTCCAGCCTCGCCAAGGAAATCCCGCTGTTCGGCATGGATGCGCTGCCTTTCATCGTTTCCGGCTACGCCGATGCGCGCACGATGTGGGAGGTGTCGCGCGCCGCGGTCGATGCGGCGCTCGCGGCACGCGGCATGAAGCTGCTGTATGCGGTTCCGTGGCCACCGCAAAGCCTGTATTCGCGCACCCCGATCAATGTTCCCGATGATTTCGCCGGTTTGCGCATGCGCGCCTACAACCCCGCCACCGAGCGCATCGCGCAACTGGTGCATGCCAAGCCGGTGACGATACAGGTCGTCGATCTGGCCAACGCGGTCGCGCAGGGGCAGGTCGATCTGATGATCACGTCGAGCTGGACCGGGGTGGAGACCAAGGCGTGGACGCGGCTCTTGCACTATTACAAAGTGAGCGCCTGGATACCGAAGAACGTCGTGTTTCTCGACAAGGCCCTGTTCGACACACTGGACGCTGCGTCGCGCACGACGCTGCTCGAACTGGCACGCAGCGCCGAGGCGCGCGGCTGGAAGATGAGCGAGGACAGCGATCGCGAGTATGAAGCGCAGCTCGCCGCGCACGGCATCGAGGTGGCGAGCATGGATTTCTTCGTCCGTCGGCACCTCGACCGCATCGGCGAGACGCTGGCGCGCGAGTGGCTGCGCGAGGCCGGGTCCGACGAGCTACAGGTGTTGTTGCACTACATGGCGGAGCGCTCGCGGCAACACGCGAGCGCGCGCTGACAAATTCCGCGGCTGTCGCGGAGAGCGTAGTTGTTCCGGCAGCAGCAAGACCGCCGGCTGGCCTTCAGGGGCGCACAGCCGGTGAGTCGATAGCGTTACCGCAGTACCACTGACCAAAGGAGATCCAAATGAAGGGCATACACCAATTCGTCGTCGCGGTCGCGCTGGCCGCGAGTTCGCAAATGGTTCAGGCGCAGGCCAAGTGGGACTTTCCCACCGGCTACTCGACCAGCAGCTTCCAGACCGAAAACCTGATGCAGTTCGCCGCGGATGTCGAGAACGCGGCGGGCGGCAAGCTCAAGCTGCAGGTGCATCCGGGCGGCTCGCTGTACAAGGCCAATGAGATCAAGCGCGCGGTGCAGACCGGGCAAGTGCAGATCGGTGAATTCATCCTCTCTGGTGCCGCCAACGAGAGCCCGATTTTCGGCGTGGACTCGATCCCGTTCCTCGCGACCAGTTACAAGGACGCGAAGAAACTGGCGGCTGCCTCACTGCCCACCATAGAAAAACGCCTGGCCGCGCAGGGCATGAAGCTGCTGTATACCGTGCCATGGCCCGGTCAGAGCCTGTACTCGCTCAAGCCGGTAAAATCCGCCGCCGATCTGCGCGGCACCAAGATGCGCGCCTACAACCCGGCCACCAACCGCATCGCCCAGTTGCTGGGCGCCCAGCCGGCCACCATACAGTTGGCTGAACTGGGTCAGGCGCTCGCGACCGGGGCGGTGGACAACTTCCTGACCTCGAGCGCGAGCGGCATCGAGAGCAAGCTCTACGAGCAGGTGAAGAACTTCTACAGCGTCAGCGCGTGGCTGCCGAAGAACGCCGTGGTCGTGAGCCAGGCCGCGTTCGATACGCTCGACAAGGCCACCCAGGAAGCCATCATGACGGCCGCGCGCGCGGCCGGGGAGCGTGGCTGGGCGCTGAGCGAGCAGCGCGACCAGGAGTATCTGAAGCAGTTGGCCGAGCGCGGCATGAGCGTATCGGCACCGTCGGAGACGTTGCGCGCGGAGCTGATGGCGATCGGCGAGACCATGACCGCCGAATGGCTGAAGACCGCCGGCGACGAAGGGCAGCAAGTCATCGACGCCTACCGGAAGTGACCTGGTCGTGCAGCTAGTATTAGAAAAGCAAGGGCCGCCCGGCGCCTTCGGGCGGCCCCATGAGAGGAGACACACCATGGCACGACTACTGGATGCGTTCCATCGATGGCTGCTTTATCTGGGGGCCGTGTTCATGGTGGCGACGCTGGTCGCGATACTGCTGGGGGTGGCGGGACGCCAGTTCGGCTTCTCCATCCCTGGGCTGGATGCCTATGCCGGGTACTCGGTGGCCGCCGCGCTGTTCCTGGCGCTGCCCGCGACCCTGCGCAACGGTGACCACATTCGCGTCACGCTGGTGCTCAACCGGCTGACCGGGACGGCCCGCAAGATCCTCGAATACTGGTGCCTGCTCGCGGCCTCGGGGATCGCCGTGTACCTCGCGTACTACGCGGTGCGGCTGGTGTGGATCTCGCATGTCACCGACGATGTATCGCCGGCCAGCGACGCCACGCCGCTGTGGATACCGCAACTGGCGATGGCGATTGGTTGCGTCGGACTGGCCATGGCATTTCTCGAAGACTTGTTGCGCAAGGTGGCCGCGCGTGAGCGCGTGGTCGAGCAGCCCTCCGAACTGGTCCGGGTCGAGTGAGGGGAGATCATCATGGACATCTTGTTGGCTTCGTTGTTGATCGTGGTGCTCCTTGCCGTGCTGGGTTCCGGGGTGTGGATCGGGTTTTCGCTGCTGGCGGTGGCGATATTCGGCATGGAGTTGTTCACCAGCCGACCCGCCGGCGACAGCATGGCCCTGACGATCTGGGGCAGCATGTCGAGCTGGACGCTTACCGCGCTGCCGCTGTTCCTGTGGATGGGCGAAATCCTGTTTCGCAGCAAGCTTTCCGAAGACTTGTTCAAGGGGCTGGCCCCCTGGGTTGAACGCCTGCCGGGGCGCCTGCTCCATGTGAACATCATCGGTTGCACCATCTTCGCGGCGGTTTCCGGGTCTTCGGCGGCGACCTGTGCGACCGTGGGCAAGATCGCGCTGCCCGAGCTGCAGCGCCGGGGCTACCCCGAGGACATTACCCTCGGCACCCTCGCCGGCGCCGGCACGCTGGGGCTGCTGATCCCGCCGTCGATCCTGATGATCGTGTATGGGGTGGCGGCCAACGTGTCGATCGCCAAGCTGTTCGTCGCGGGGGTGCTGCCCGGACTGATGCTGGGCGCGATGTTCATGGGCTATGTCATGGTGTGGGCGTGGCTGCACCCAGGGGCGATTCCCGAGGCCTCGGGCAGGATGTCGTTCAAGGAGAAGGTGTACGCCTCGCGTCACCTGGTGCCGGTGGTGAGCCTGATCGCGCTGGTGCTGGGTTCCATCTACACCGGGGTCGCGACCGCAACCGAAGCGGCGGCCTTCGGGGTGGTCGGGTCGCTGATCCTGGCGCGCCTGGAGGGCTCGCTCGACTGGGCCACCTTCCGCGCCGGCATCCTCGGGGCGACGCGGCTGTACTGCATGATCGGATTGATCCTCGGCGGCGCCGCGTTTCTCACGCTGTCGATGGGCTTCATCGGTCTGCCACGCCATCTGGCCGAGTTCGTCGGCACGCTGAACCTGTCGCCGTTCATGCTGATACTCGCGCTGACCTTGCTGTTCATCGTGCTCGGTTGTTTCCTCGATGGCATCTCGATGGTGGTGCTGACCATGGCGGTGCTGCTGCCGACGGTGCAAGCCGCCGGGATCGACCTGCTCTGGTTCGGCATCTTCACCATCGTCGTGGTCGAGATGGCGCAGATCACGCCGCCGGTCGGGTTCAACCTATTCGTGCTGCAAGGGCTGACCAAGAAGGAGATCAGCCACATCGCGATGACCGCGTTGCCGCTGTTCGGGGTGATGCTGGTGGCGGTGCTGATCCTGTACATGTTCCCGCAGATTGCCCTGGTGCTGCCGGGCAAGATGGAGTAACCGCAATCCTCCCTTGGCCGCGTTCCGCGCAGGCGTGGACGCGGCTTCTTTTTTCCGGATCGGTGTATTGCTGCCCGATCCGCGCAACTGGACACGAGTCGAGGACAACACAATGGAAAAATGCACGATGACCCCACGCGCGTTGCGCGCCCTGTGCCGCAGCGGCGAATTCAGTGGTCCGACCTCGGGGTACGCCGACAACCACGTGCAGGCCAACATGATGATCGTGCCGCGCGAATACGCGTTCGATCTGTTGCTGTTCTGCCAGCGCAACCCCAAGCCGTGCCCGCTGGTGGAAGTGCTGGACGCGGGGCAGACCGAGCCGCGCTGCGCGCCCGGCGCCGACATCAGGACCGATCTGCCCGGCTACCGGATCTATGAGCAAGGAGCGCTGGTGGACGAAGTCGCCGACATATCCCCGCATTGGCGCGATGACTTCGTGACCTTTCTGCTCGGCTGCAGCTTCTCGTTCGAGAACGCCCTGATCAAGGGCGGGGTGCCGTTGCGCCACGTGGAGCAGGGGCGCAACGTGGCGATGTATCGCACCAACGTCGCGTGCCAGCCCGCCGGGCGCTTGCACGGCAATCTGGTCGTCAGCATGCGCCCGATCCGGTCGCGGGATGTGGCGCGGGCGGTCGAAATCTCGGCGCGCTTTCCGCAAGTGCACGGCGCGCCGGTGCATGTCGGCCATCCCGGTTTGATCGGGATAAGCGATCTGGCGCGGCCGGATTACGGCGACGCGGTCGACGTGATGGCGGACGAACTGCCGCTGTTCTGGGCCTGCGGCGTCACGCCCCAGGCGGTCGTGCAGGCGAGCCGGATTCCGTTCTGCATCAGCCACTCACCGGGCAAGATGCTGGTGACCGACCTGACGACCGGGTAAGACGCTCAAGCCCCGGATGGTTGCCGCAAGGCGGCCAGTTGGGGCAGGGGCTTGAGCGCGCAACCGGCCTTTTCCAGCGCCGCGCGCACCGCGCGCGCGACCTCGACCGCGTGCGCATTGTCGCCATGCACGCAGATGCTGTGAAAGCTGACCGGCAGGCGCTTGCCGGACTGCGACACGATGCCGCCCGCGTCGAGCATGCGCATCACGTGGGCGACGGATTCGTCGGTGCGGTTCAGCACCGCGCCGGGCTGGCTGCGCGGTACCAACGTGCCGGCGTCGGTGTAGGCGCGATCGGCGAACACCTCGCCCGCCACCCGCAACGACTCCTGCGCTCCGGCTTCGGCCAGCAGCGAACCCGCCGGCGCCAGCAGGATCAGCGCCGGATCGAAAGTCTTGACCGCCTTGGCGATGCGCAGCGCCAGCGCCCCGTCCTCGCACGCCATGTTGTTGAGCGCGCCGTGCGGCTTGACGTGCGTCATCGCCAGCCCTTCCACCCCGGCCATGCCCACGAGCGCGCCGAGCTGGTACAGGATCATCGCCTGCAGTTCGTCCGCGGCCAGGTGCATCGGGCGCCGCCCGAACCCCTGCAGATCGGGGAAGGAGGGGTGCGCGCCGATGCTCACCCCGGTCTTGCGTGCCGCGTGCAGCGTGCGGCGCATCACCAGCGCGTCGCCCGCATGGAAACCGCACGCGATGCTGGCGCTGCCGATAATGGGCAGCAGCGCGCTGTCGTCGCCCATCTTCCACGGGCCGAAGGATTCCCCGAGGTCTGCGTTGAGGTTCAGTTCCATGGCAAGGTCATCCCGTGAAAGAGGTTGCAAGGGGGCGGTACTCTTCCGCCAGCGCGCTGATCGCGCCGCCGACCAGGTTGTTTGAATACAGCGCGGCGATGTCGATGCCGGTGCCGGGGATGTCGCGCACCGCGTCCAGCAGCGCGCGGGTGTGCGATTCCGCAAGGCGTGCGAGGCGCTCACCCTCGGCGGCGCTGACGGCGGCAAAGCGCACCGTCTCACCGGGCCGCAGCGCCGCCAGGCGCGGCAGGTCGGCCGAGATCACGGTGGCGATCTTGGGGTAGCCGCCGGCGGTCTGGGCATCCGCCAGCAGTACGATGGGCTGGCCGTTGCCGGGCACCTGGATCGCGCCGGGCACGGTGGCGTCCGAGATGATCTCATGTCCGAATTGCGGTGCATGCGTGAGTGCCGGACCTTCGAGGCGTATCCCCATGCGGTCGGCGGCGGCGCTGATGCGGTATTCGGCGCCGAGCAGGGTGGTCCACGCCTCGTCGATGAAGTGCTGGTGTTGCGGACCGGCGACCAGCCGGATCGGTGTGCGCTCGGGGTCTGGCGGAGAAGTCAGGGTACGTTCCGCCCCGCCCGTGCAGGCCGCCGCCGGCAGCCGGTCGCCGGCCGCGAGCGCGCGCCCACGGTCGCCGCCAAGCGCGGCGCGGGCATAGGTGGAGGCGCTGCCCAGCATCCGGGGCAGGTCCAGTCCGGCCAGCGCGACCACCGCGATGCGCCCCGGCGCGATACGCGAGATGCGCAGGGTTTCCCCTTGCTGCAGCACGAAGCTGCGCCACGCGGCAACCTGGCGCGGTCCGTCTTCGCTGCTGATTTCGAGGCTTGCGTCACCGGCGACCGCGACTCGCACCGGAGTTTCGCCGGCGCGCAACTGCTGTCCGCCGTCAAAGCACTCAATCACCGGATGCAGGTCGTCGTTGCCCGCCAGCCGGTTGGCGATGCGCATCAGGCGCGGGCTCAGCACGCCCGACCACGGCACGCCGATGCGACGGTAGCCGAAGCGGCCCAGATCCTGGATCGAGGCGTAGGCGCCCGCCGAGCTGATTTCGAGATAGGTACTCATGCGGTCTGCGCCTCGGCTTGGCACCACGTGTCGGGGTCCAGCTCGCCCGCCGCCAGCGCGCGGTCCAGTCGTGCGCACTCGGCGGAGGAAATTGCAGTGAACCGGACCCGGTCGCCCGCGCGCAACAGCGCGGGTTGCGCGCGAGAGGGGTCGAACAGCGGCACCGGACAGCGCCCCAGCAGGTGCCAGCCGCCGGGGCTCTCCCACGGGTAGATGGCGGTGAGGCCGGCGGCGATCGCGATGCTGCCGGGCGGCACCCTGACACGGGGTTCGGTGCGCCGGGGCAGACGCAGCGCCTCGGGCAGATCACCCATGAACGGGAAGCCAGGAAGAAAGCCCAGCATATAGACGACATACTCGGTGGTGGCGTGCAGCTCCACTACCCGCTCCGGGCTTGCGCCGAGCGCTTTTGCCGTATCCGCCAGGTCCGGTGCGGCATCCCCTTCGTAGCAGGCCGGCAGCAGCCAGTGGCGAGCAGGGTTTGTGCGCGCATGGGTCGCGGCCTGCGCCAGCGGCATCACCCGCGCCAGCAGCGTCTCGCGGTCGGTTTCAACGGGGTTGTAGATGACCGTCAGCGAGCGGAAGGTGGGAACCGTCTCGATGACGCCGTGCAGCTCGCCCCGTGCGCAAGCGTGTTCGATGGCGTGGTCGAGCACGTCGACTTCCGCCTGGAGAGCTGGATCGATCGCGTTGCCGAACTCGATGGTGAAAGCCGTGTCGCCGGCGTCAAGTATGCTGAGGGCCACGCTGCGCGCTCCTTGCGAATACCGGTTACGGAGCGCTGGTCGATGCGGCGCGGGCGGCCTGGTCGTAGCGGCCGGACAGGGTGCGCAGCAGTCGCGCCAGCTCCCCGATCATCTGGTTCTCGCTTTCGGCACCCGAGAAGCCCGGCATCAGACAGGCCTCGCGGATGTCGCGATAACGCTCGCACATCGTGTTGCCGGCGTCGGTCGTGGTGTAGAAGGCTTCCTTGCCTTGGCGGGTGCTGCGCACCAGCCCGAGGCTGGCAAGCTTCTTCAGCGAGTAGCTGACGACATGCGCGTCTTCGATGTTGAGCACGAAGCAGATATCGGACAGCCGCTTCTCCGTACCCCGGTGCGCGACGTGGTGCAGCACCAGTACGTCGGTCGGCGCCATGTCCTTGACTCCGGCGGCGTTCATGCAGCGCATCATCCAGCGCGCGAAGCCGTGCCACGCGATGATCATGCCGAACTCGAACTCCGACAGTTCGGGCGACTTCGGCGAAATCAGATGCTGCGAAGACACGATGCGCCCGCCACTGGGCATGGCGTCTTGATCGGGTTGTTTTTGCATTTTGTCTCCATAATGTGAGCGTTTTATAAGAAAAGTATAGTGGAAAGTGTGGAGCAATATCAACTTCGAGATTACCATTCGCCCGCATGCCGTGGCGGATGGGGGGCGCCGGCCGCGCTCAGTCTTCGCTGCTGTCCAGCCGGACCCGTTGCAGCGCCATTCGCGCCGCCCGCCGTTGCGCCCCGATGCTCTTTTCGTGCGCCCCGCCTCGGTGCATGAGTGGCGACAGCACGAGTGGGTTGCGCGGGCGCGGTGGCGCGGGTGGGGTCACCGTGATGCGGAGTGTCCTTTTCCTTGCCATGGCGCTTACTCCTGGAGTGTCAGCGCGTGCAGCGCCAGATCCGGCTGACGGCGCATCTGACGGCTAATCGATTTGTTCCGGCGCAGAAAGGCCGGTAGCTCGCGGGTTGGCTCGAAGCAGAAGCGGCGCGGCAGGGTCGAGTAGATGGAGCGGGGCGGGGCGCCGTGGCGGATGCGCTTGAGCAGCAGCCCGGATTCCGGGGTGTGCATCCAGACGCGCGCGATGCCCAGTTGTTCACGGATGAAGAACAGCGCGGCCGACAGCATGGCTTCGTCCCACAGCGCCCGGTGCGGCGCATAGCGCAGCAGTTGGAGGCCGTAGCGGTCCTTATAGTACGAGTACAGCGTGCGCCCGGCCGGCAGATGCGGGCGCAGGGCTTCGATATGTTGCATGTCCATGATGGATCTGGATTCCGTCGCGTGGGCGCCGTCGGGCGCGCCGTATGAACTGATGGCCGCCGGGGCGGCCGAAGGTGTCGGTGTTCATGTGTGGTCCTGGGTAATGCATGGATATCCTCCTGACAGGTTGAAATGGATGGGGGCGCGGGCCGTCAGCCGCTCGCACTAAGGGTGTGGATGACGCCCCCGAGGTCGATGCATGTATCGGCATGACCTTTCCGCGAAACAAAACAAAAAGCCCCGGCAGAGCTGCCAGGGCTTGAGGGAGATTCATGCCTCGCTGATGCCTGGCCCGGGGGCTAAACCACGGGCATGCATAGCAAGTCGCCGAAGTCTTAGCGGGTAGTGGTGTCCTTGGCGATGGGGTGCGGCATGGAGTGCTCCTGTTCGGGAAAGCGATGCAACGAATTGAGGGCGCAACCATAGTGGATGCGCCCTCGTGATGTCAAGCGGTTTCTCGTATGACGTCGGGCCACCTTCGGCCGCGGACTGAAGCAGTATTCCAGGGGGGCGGCCTACTGGGTCAGCCCTTCGGCCGCGCGCGCGGCTTGTACGGTCGGGCGGGCGGCGACGCGCGTCATGAAGGCGGTGATGGACGGCCACCGGTTGATGTCCACATCCACGAACGGACCCCAGCCGAGCACGGTATAGAGGTAACCGTCGGCGACGGTGAACTGGTTGCCGGCGAGGTAGTCCTGCTTGTCCAGGCGCTTGGCGAGTTCGCCGATGCGGCTGGCCAGGTGCGCCTTGGCGGCGGCCTTGGTGGCGTCCGGGGTGTCGGGCTTGAACAGGGGTGAGAAGCCCTTGTGGATTTCCGAGTTGATCAGCCCGAGCAGCGACTGCAGCTGGTAGCGGGCGATGGTGCCGTTGGCCGGGGCGAGGCCGCTGGTGGGCGCCTGGTCGGCGATGTACTGCACGATGGCCGGGCCTTCGGTGAGGATGGTGCCGTCGTCCAGTTCCAGCGCGGGCACATAGCCGTACGGGTTGATGGTGAGGTAGTCGCGGCCGTCGCTGGTGCGCTTGGTCTTGAGATCGACACGCACCAGTTCAAACGGCAGGCCCGCTTCGCGCAAGGCGATGTGGGGTGAGTGGGCGCAGGTGCCGGGGGCGAAATATAGCTTCATCTGATTTCTCCGCAAGGGTTATGGATGGTGCAGTGTTTCAGGCGGTCTGGCCGACCAGTGGATGCTGGTCCGGGCGCGGGTTGTCGAGGGCAACGGCGCCGCTGCCTAGCAGCGCCTGCGCGATGGCGGCGATGGCCAGATAGACCGGGTATTCCCAGCCGCCGTTGGGGGCGCTGAACACCCAGCCGTTGCCGGCGTGGACCGTGGCGGCACCGATCAGCACCGGCACCAGGGCCAGGCTGACCCAGCGCGTCTTCAGGCCGAAAACGAGCGCCACGCCGCCGAACAGTTCGAGCGGGGTAACCACGTAGGCCAGGCTGCCGGGTAGGCCGACCGATTCAAAAAAGGCGGCGGTGCCGGGCAGGGTGAACACAACGATCTTGAGCAGGGCGTGGGCGATGAACATTACGCCGAGCGTGACGCGGAGCAGGGCGATGCCCAGGGCGGTGGTGTCGCGTGGCGTTCTCATGGAGGCTCCTTTTCCTTGGTGGGGCGACAGGGGTGTGACCATGACGTGCAGTGTAGGTATCCCTGGTTGTTGGATAAACAAGGGTAGTATCAATACACTGTTGCAAAAAACGGGACAATGATATGGATCGTATCGATGCCATGCGCGCGTTCTGCGCGGTCGTGGAGGCAGGCGGGTTTGCGGCGGCGGCCACCCGGCTGGGTCTGTCCACGTCTGCGGTGTCGCGCCATGTGGCCCAGTTGGAGGGGCATCTGAATACCCGGCTGCTGACCCGCACGACGCGTCGGGTGCACACCTCCGATGCCGGCGAGGCTTACTACGAACGGGCGCTGCAGTGGTTGTCGGAACTGGAGGAGGTGGAGGCCGTGGTGGCCGGCGAAGGCCTGCATCCGCGCGGGCGCTTGCGCCTCACGGCGCCGCTGGCCTTGTCCATACACAAGCTGGCACCGGCGTTTTCCGCCTTTCGGCAGCGCTATCCCGATGTGACGCTGGATTTGCTGCTGTCGGATAACGTGGCGGACTTCGCCGGCGAGGGGCTGGATCTGGCGATACGGGTGGGGCGGATTGGCAGCGAAAACCTGGTCGCGCGGCGGATCGGCGAAGCGACGCTGGTAGTGGTGGCCGCCCCCTCTTACTTGGCGGCGCGGGGCACGCCGACGCGTCCTGAGGCGCTCGGAGGTCACGACTGCATGGTCTATAGCTATGCGGCCACCGGCGCCGTGTGGCAGTTTGAAACGCGCGCCGGCGAAGCACTGGAAGTGCGCGTCAGTGGTGCCGTGCGCGCCAACAACGGCATGCTGCTGGCCGAAATGGCGGCGGCGGGCAGCGGTGTCGCGCATGTGCCGGATTTCCTCGCCGCGCCGTATCTGCAAAGTGGGCGGTTGGTGTCGTTGCTGGACGACTGGTCCTTTCGCGCGTTGCCCATACATGCTGTGTATCCCACGCGCCGCCATCTTTCGGCCAGAGTTCAGGCGATGGTGGCTTTTCTCACTGAATGGTTCGCGCGCGGTCACGTCGCATAACCACCGCGTAAACTTAATACAGCGGCGCCGGCTCCGGCAGCGCCGGTAGTTCGGTCGGCAGTGCGACGTCCTCTCCGGCGATGAACGCAGCCACCGCGCGTACCACGTCGGCATGGCGCAGGATGCGGTGGTGACCGAGGCCGTGGGTGCGTATCACGCGTGCCCGCGCCATGTGCGCGGACAGGCGCATGGTGTGTTCGATCGGAATCTGGTCGTCGTCGTTGTCGTGCACGAACAAGGCCGGGATGTTCACATCACCGAGTTCCTGGATCCGGTCGATCTGGTCGAAGCGCAGGTCGTAGCGACGTTCCAGCCGTTTGCGCATGGCCTCGCGCACGCGCGGGCTGATGTGCAAATAGCGGGCAAAGTTGTGGGTGTGTTCGCGCAGGGAAGCGGGCGGGCAGACGAATACCACGCGCTGCAGCGCCAGCCCGCCGCGCAGGGCCAGGCCCAGTGCCGCCGCGCCGAGCGAGTGACCGACCGCCGCGACGAACGGGCCATGTGTCGAACTCAGGGCAGTCAGCGCGGCGGTGAGGTCGGGCAGCCCCACCGGCCCGTTCCCGGTCTCGCCGTGGCCGGGCTGGTCAAACCACACCACGCGGTAGCCCCGCTCCAGTAGCGGCTGAACGAAGCGGGCCATCTGCACCCCGCGACCGCCCCAGCCGTGGGACAGCAATACCCCCGGTGCCTCGGCCGGCCCGGCTTGCCATACTGCCAGCCGGTGCGCGCCGGCAATCACCGTCTCGCGGCGTGCCGGAACGGGTTCGGTCTGCCGGCCGGCGTAGCGGGGTGGGCGGGTAAACAGCCGTTCGGCCTGACGCCGTGCCAGTCCGGGCAGCAGCCGGGATGTCACGCCGAAGTATGCGCGCAGCAGGGTGAGTCCGAGATCGGAGGAACGAACGGTCGTGCTATTTGCGGGCGAGATCGTGGCAGTGCTCATGGTGCGGACTCCCGTAATCAGTGGTGTGGTGAAGCGGCCGTGACCAGCCGTTCGAAGGCGTCGCGGGCGCGCGTCGTGGCGTCGGGACGGCGCAGCAGGCGGCCGCGATGATGGGACGAGAAGAGTATCCCCGTCATTTCGAAAACGAATTGCCCGGCATCCACGTCGGGTCGGAAATGTCCCTGCTCTATCGCCAGCGAGACGGCGCGCTCCAGTTCGCGCTCCAGCCGTTCGTAGTGTCCGGCCACCGTGTCACGCACCGGGCCGGGGCGGTCGTCGAATTCCACTGCGGCGGCCAGCATTGGGCAGCCATGCTGCAGCCCGACCCGCCGCGACCAGCTCATCCAGTTCTCGAACAGCGCCCGGATGCGCGGCAGGCCGCGCGGCGCCTTGAGTGCCGGCATGAATACGGTTTCGGCAAAGCGTTGCGCCGCAGCTTCGATTGCGGCAATCTGCAACTCTTCGCGCGAACCGAAATGCGCGAACAGGCCACTCTTGGACAGACCGGAGCGTTCGGCCAGCGACCCTATGGTCAGCGACTCGAAACCTGTTTCGCTGGCCTGCAGCAGCGCGGCATCGAGAATGGCGGAGCGCGTTTGTTTGCCTTTTCCCATGGCCGTAAAGATACGAACGATCGTGCTAATTGTCAAGTGCGGCTTCTGGTATCGGGGGGGGGTGATCGGGTGTGGTGCCATGTTTGATCCTTCCTTTGCAATTCCTTGTTAAAATCCAAGACCTTGCCGCTGCGCACCGGATGCCTGTCCGGCCGGCGGCTTCGCTTTTTTCCGGCCGAAACCGATGACCAGCACGCCCTTTCCTCCCGAACTGCTCCGCGACGTTGCCAAGCGGCGCACCTTCGGCATCATTTCCCACCCCGATGCGGGCAAGACCACGTTGACCGAAAAGCTGCTGTTGTTCGGTGGCGCAATCCAGCTCGCCGGCACCGTCAAGTCACGCAAGAGCGCCCGCCATGCGACCTCCGACTGGATGGAAGTGGAGAAGCAGCGCGGTATCTCGGTAACCAGTTCGGTGATGCAGTTCGAGTACCAGGGCAATACCATCAACCTGCTCGATACGCCGGGGCACCAGGATTTTTCCGAGGATACCTACCGCGTGCTCACCGCCGTCGATGCGGCGGTAATGGTGATCGACGCGGCCAAGGGGGTGGAGACGCAGACGATCAAGCTGCTCGATGTGTGCCGCTTGCGCAATACCCCCATCATCACCTTCGTGAACAAGCTCGATCGTGAGGTGCGTGATCCGTTCGCGCTGTTGTCCGAGATCGAGGACGTGCTCAAGATCGAATGCGCCCCGGTCACCTGGCCGCTCGGCACGGGCAAGGCGTTTCGCGGCGTGTATCACCTGCACGAGAATCGCGTGCTGCGCTTTGCGCCGGGCGAGGAGAAGCGCTCGGTAGCGGAGATCATCAACGGTCTGGGCAACCCGCAACTCGACGCACTGTTCCCGATGGAGATCGGGCAGCTACGCAGCGATGTCGAACTGATCGGCGGTGCTTCGGCGCCCTTCGATCTCGACGCGTTTCGCGCGGGCAGGCAGACGCCAGTGTTCTTCGGCTCCGGAATCAACAATTTTGGCGTGCAGGAGATCCTGCAGGCGCTGCTCGACTGGGCGCCGCCGCCGCAGCCGCGCGATGGCGGCACCCGCATCGTCGAGGCAGCCGAAGCGCCGTTTACCGGTTTCGTGTTCAAGATCCAGGCCAACATGGACCCCAAGCACCGCGACCGCATCGCGTTCTTCCGCATCTGCTCGGGGCGTTACAGCTCCGGCATGAAGGTCAAGCATGTGCGCATGGGGCGCGAGATGAAGCTCGCCAACGCGCTGACCTTCATGGCCAACGAGCGCGTGCACAAGGAAGACGGGGTGGCGGGTGACATCATCGGCATCCACAACCACGGCCAGTTGCAGATCGGCGATACCCTGACCGAAGGGGAAACCCTCGGTTTCCGGGGTATCCCGTATTTCTCGCCGGAATTGTTCCGTGCCGCGCGCCTGCGCGATCCGCTCAAGACCAAGCAGTTGCAGAAGGGGCTGCGCGAACTGGGCGAGGAGGGGGCCATCCAGGTGTTCGAGCAGGAAGGCGGCAACATGCTGCTTGGCGCGGTCGGCCAGCTCCAGTTTGAAGTGGTCGCGCAGCGCCTGAAGGACGAGTACAAGGTGGATGCGATCTTCGAGTCGGCGGAAATTTATACCGCGCGCTGGCTGACCTTTCCCGATGAGCTGACTCGGCGCAATTTCGAGCGCGAACAGGCGATCCGCATCGGGCAGGATGTGGATGGCAATCCGGTGTACCTCGCCAGCACCCGCTACAACCTGGACGTCACCATGGAAAAATGGCCCAAGGTCGGCTTCCATGCAACGCGCGAGCATGGCCAAGTGTTGCGCTGAAACGGCCCACTTTGCCACAGCGGCGCGCCAGGAGTCCGTTTTTTGTGCGGTCAATAGCCGATATGCAACACTTGGGCGCGTAGGGGCTTGTGTGATGCCTCCGCCTTGGGCAGACTCGGCACTTTCCGTCCGGGGTAGGTCGAGTGCTGCCGGGCCGGCGGGAGATTGCACAGAACTTGCGCAATCGTTGCCGGGGTGAGAGCAGCACCCTTCTCGACTATTCGGCGATGACCGGATGCATCCGGCGCGTGTCGTATATTTGCATGCCAGTGTTGTCTTTTTTGTATCCGCACGGCGGCGCAACGCTCCAGTTGCCGCGACGGTGCTAGAATCTTTCGGGTGGAACCGAAATCCTTTCAAACTCACACCAATCGAGGAAAAGCATGAACAAAGGTGAATTTGTCGAAGCCTTGGCTGACCGTCTGGATGTTTCCCGTGCTCAAGCGGACCGTTCGTTGTCCGCCGTGCTGGATATCATTGCTGACCGCATGGCGGCTGGTGAAAAAGTGTCTTTCACGGGCTTCGGCTCATTCGAGGTTTCCGAGCGTGCCGCACGCACCGGGCGCAACCCGCAGACCGGCGCGACCATCAACATCGCTGCCGCACGCGTGCCGAAGTTCTCGGCCGGCGCATCGCTGAAGAGCGCGGTGAACGGCAAGTAACACCGTTTTCCCGGATATCGGGACTTGGCCCGTCGCCGCAAGGTGACGGGCTTTTCTTTTTTGCACGCAACGAACCGCTTTCAGATATAATGCGCCTCGTTGTGCAACGCAGCATTTCGGTGTAAAAGCAGTTTTCACTATCCGCGGGATATCCATGCCGCGGTGTCCAGCCGAGGGACTGTCAACCACAGCCCCATCGTCCCGACCCCTCTCCGAACTCCATACGTTCTTCCGACCGTCTGGCATCGCGAAATCCGGTTGGAGCCGATGAGCGGACAGCTCGCGCGCTACTCGCGCAGCCATCCGCCCCAAGCCCATCAGCGCGATCCCCCGGATTGCGGCGATGTTATTTCCGCCTTTGTGGCGGACCGAGTACGGCATACGACTGGTGTTGGTGCCGGCACTGACAAGGAAGAACATGAAATTCAACGAACTCGCACTCGACGAGGCGCTGCTGCAGGCTATTGAAGCCGCCGGCTATCCCAACCCGACCGATGTCCAGGCGCAGGCCATCCCGGCGGCCCTGACCGGCGCCGACCTGTTGGTCTCGTCGCAGACCGGCAGCGGCAAGACGGCGGCGTTCACGCTGCCGTGCCTGCATCGACTGGCGCAGAAGAAGCCGGCGCCGGGCACCGGTCCGCGCGTGCTGGTGCTGACCCCCACGCGCGAACTCGCGCAGCAGGTGGAAAAAGCGGTCAAGACCTACGGTCGCAAGATGCGCTGGCTCAGTACCGCCTGTCTGGTCGGTGGCGCCCCGTTCTTCGCCCAGGCCAAGCTGTTGTCGCGTCCGGTGGACGTGATCGTGGCGACCCCCGGACGCCTGATCGACCACTTGACGCGGCGCAAGCTCAAGCTGTCGGACATCGAGGTGCTGGTGCTGGACGAAGCCGACCGCATGCTCGACATGGGCTTTGCCGAGGACATCGAAACCATCGTCGCGGCGACCCCCGCAAGCCGTCAGACCCTGCTGTTCTCCGCAACGCTGGACGGCGTGGTGGGGCGTCTGGCGCAGAAGCTCACGCGCTCGCCGCAACGCATCGAGATCGCCGCCAACCTCACCAGCGCCGGCACCATAGAGCAGCGTTTGCTCATGGCTGACAGCCTCGGGCACAAGACGCGTTTGCTCGAAGCGGTGCTGTCGGATACGAATCTGCAGCAGGCCGTGGTGTTCACCGCGACCAAGCGCAGCGCCGAAGAAGTATCGCTGGGCCTGCAGGAAAAGGGATTCTCGGCCGAGGCCCTGCATGGCGACATGCACCAGAGCGCGCGTAACCGCACCCTCGACAAGCTGCGCCAGGGGCGCATCGGCGTGCTGGTCGCGACCGACGTGGCCGCACGCGGCATCGACGTTGCGGGCATCAGCCACGTGATCAACTTCGATCCGCCGCGCGCCGCCGAAGACTACGTGCACCGCATCGGCCGCACCGGCCGGGCCGGGCGCGACGGGATCGCGATCACTTTCTCCGGTCCGCGCGAGATGGGTGTCATTCGCGCGATCGAGCGCTACACCGGCAAGCGGCTGGACGTGCACGTGATCGAAGGGCTGGAGCCGACGGCACGCCCGGCCTCCCCGCGTGCGCCGCAACGTGGGCGTTCCAGCTACGGTGATCGTGGCGCGTCGGGCGCGCGTTCGCCGTCCAGCGCCCGCCCCGGTGCCGGCAAGGGCTGGTCGGGCGGCGGTCAGGGACGTGGCGACAACCGTTCCGCTGCTGGCAGCGGTGAAGGTCGTAACCGCGCGGGCGGTGGCGAACACAGCGAGGCGCCGCGTCGCGCGCGTTCGGATTTCCGGTGGTAAGTGAAAACGCGAAGGAGTCGCCGTGAGCGGCCGATCCTTAAAGCGATGCTCATGATCTGCGAGGCGATCCGTTAGATCGCCATGCTCGGCGGCCTCCTTGGGCGGATGAGCGAGGGCGAACCCGGCGTGAAAATCCTGTGGCTGGTATCCCAGCGCAATAGGGATTTCGTCGATGGCCTTGGACATATGCGGGCGATGCATGCACAAATGACTTGTGTGCAACGCCATGAAACTACCCGGTATCGTCCGCGTGATGTCTCGCTTCCTTGTCAACATACATACCGGCATCGGCCAGACGAATTAGTTCGTCGCCGTTCTGTGCGTCGTCGGGGTAGTATGCGATACCAATACTCGCTCCAATGAGGACCTCCCCGGAAACGGTAGCGAGCGCAAAAGGTAGCGCAAGCGCGTTCCGTATCTTGCCGGCAACTCGTTCGGCGTTGCTCCGCGCGCCGATGTCCTGCAACAAGACGCTGAACTCGTCACCGCCGAGGCGGGCAATGGTGTCCGACTCGCGCACGATTTCCTGCACACGCACCGCGACCGATTTGAGCAGGAGATCGCCCGCTTCGTGACCCCAGCGGTCGTTCACCGGCTTGAAACGGTCGAGATCGAAGTAAAGTACGGCAAGCGTACTGCCGCCACGCCGAGCAAATTCGAGCGCATGCCCGAGCCGGTCATAAAACAGCTTCCGGTTGGGCAGACCGGTCAGGCCGTCGCACTGGGCCATATGCCGCATCGTGGCTTCGATGCGGCAGCGTTCGGTGATGTCCTTGCCGGTACCGCGATAGCCCGCGAAGCGCCCCCGCCGGTCGAAGACGGGTTCGCCATTGACACTGACATGGCTGATCTCGCCGTTCACGCTGACAATGGGATATTCGAAATCGTGGAAGGGCTGGCGCGCATCCAGCACTTGCTGATGCGCCGCGAAGAGCGCGGCTGTTTCCTCGGAAATGCCGCCAGCCAGCATATCCAGGCGAGTGTGACCATAGAAACGCTCGGGGTTCACGCCGGCCTTGTCAAAGACACCGCCTGAAAGCCAGATGAAGCGCATGTGCTTGTCCTGTTCCCAGTACCAGTCGGACGACATCCTGGCATAGGCGCGTGAGCGCTCCTCCTGCTCAGCTAGATCGTCAGCCCGAGCCTTCCAGCGCCACGCCAGCCACCAGCCAAGCATTGCCAACACGAACAGACCTGCCAGTATCAATTGCATGGCATTCCTCCAGGAGTCAGGATTGGCAGCACATTTCGCCGACAAGCCAACTGCCGGCATTCCTTGCACATGTGGCGACTGGGCCGAAATGCAGGCGGTTTATCGGTTCCTTGACCAATCCAAGGACGACAAGCGTGGCTTGGACTGGCAAGCCATCCCGGCGCCGAACGCAGACGGCGCGAACTTCGATCCTCGTGATGCTCGCGTCGGGCGTGTCGGATGGGAGTCTCCTTGGTATTTATTTTGAACGGATGCGAGTGGGGCTGTGCGGACGTACTTCAAATACCAGATGTGGGCAGCGTCACGCGGAAGCGGCTGCCACTTACGGGGGCACTGTCGACTTCGATCCGCCCGCCGTGATCGGTGACGATGCCGAAGGCGATGGCCAGCCCCAAGCCGGTACCCCGACCCACCTGGCGGGTAGTGAAAAAGGGTTCGAAAACACGTGGCAAGTGTTCTGGGCAAATGCCGCTACCGTTGTCCGCAACCTCGAACCAAACATGGGCTGCATCATTCTGACCGGCGCTCACCGTGATTCGCCCCGCGTTGCCGGGCAGTGCCTGGATGGCGTTGGTGAGCAGGGCGAGCACAACCTGGTTGATCTGCGCGGGGCGGCAGCGCACAAGTAGAGGCAGACCGGCCCCTTCACGTGCGATGGCGACGCCTGGCGGCAGGTTGCCGGAAACCAGGTTGATGGCGCTGGCGAGGCAGTCGTGTAAATCGGCGATGCCCGACTCGGCCTGCCCTTCTTTCGCGAATTCGCGCAGAGCGGCGACGATCTTGCGCACGCGTTCGAGGCCATCGCGGCATTCCTCGATCAGCAGCGGCGCATCCTCACGCACGTACTCGAGGTCGGCAGCGCGCAGCGCCTGCGCCACGGCTTCCGGGGCGGCGGGCCGGGCGGTGCAGACGTCGATGAACGCAAGAAGATTCGTCAGGTAGTTTCCCAGCGTATCGACGTTGGAGCGGACGAATCCGAGCGGGTTGTTGATTTCGTGCGCCATGCCGGCGGCCAGTTGGCCGATCGCCGCCAGCCGTTCCGACTGGTGCAGATGCGAGGCCATATTGCGGGCGGCGGTGATGTCGGAGGCGATTCCGAAATAGCCCAGGAACTGCCCCTGTGCATCGAAACGCGGCTTGCCGCTGACGCGGAACCAGACCATCCGCCCGTCGGGGCGCAGGCCGGGGTACTCGAAATTGCGGAACGGGCGGCGCTCGGCCAGCACGCGCTGGTGCGCGGCCCAATCGATGTTGCCGAGCCGCTCGCGGCCGAGCCCGTCCCAACGCGTCTTGCCCAGCCCCTTGCTGCTGGGAACGCCGGTGATTTCCTCGAACTCGCGCGAAAAATAGGTGAAACGCAATTGCGCGTCCTGCTCCCAATACCAGTCCGAGGACATTTCCGCGTAGTCGCGGTAGCGCTGGGCGTCTTCGATCAGGGCGCGCAGGGCGTCGGCGTCGATCGGGGTATCGGGAATGGCGGGCATGGCGGGCATGGCATCCCTTCGTCGAAATTGAGACGGCGCTTTTCAGCCTACGCTACCCGGAAGCGCGATGCGGCGCCGTGCAGCGACTCGGCGAGTTTGCGCAGTGCGCGGGCCGCGTCGGCGGCAGCCAGGGCCGTCGTGGTGTTCCGCTCCGACAGGGCGGTGATACCGGAAACGTGAGTCGAAAGGTTGTCGCTGGCGGCTGTCTGCTCCCGCAGGGCGAGCCCGATCTCGTGCACGGAGTCCGATACCTGTCGCGAACGCTCTTGCAGCGAGACGATCGTATCCCTTGCCGTGATCGAATCGCGCACGCCGGCCTCGGTATGGGCGACGGTCGTGTGCATCGCGCTCGACGCTTGATGCGAACTGGCCGAGATGGCATCGATGGTTTGGCCGATTTCCTTGGTTGCCGTGGCGGTCCTTTCGGCGAGCTTGCGCACTTCGTCGGCGACCACCGCGAATCCTCGGCCCGACTCTCCCGCCCGAGCGGCCTCGATGGCCGCGTTCAAGGCCAGCAGGTTGGTCTGGTCGGCGACATCGCGGATCACCTGGGTGACTGTCGAGACGCGCGCGCTATCGCCTTGCAGTTTGATCAGGGTGGCGGCGGCCCCCGATACCGTATGCGACACCATCTCCACCTTCGCGGCGACCTGGGAGAGCGCGTCCGCGCTGGCGCGGGAAACGTCGCCGGTCTGGGCGGCGAAAGACAGCGCTTGCTCGGCGTTGTCGGCGATCTGGCGGATATTCGCCGACATCTCCTCAATCGTTGCAGCCATGGTGGTGGAAGAATCGCTTTGGCTGGCGACGCTGGTCTGCAATTGCCCGGCGAGCGTCGCCAGGGATTCGGCAGCGGCAGTGACCGACCGGGCGTCCCCCTGGATCTGGCGAGCTAGGTCGGCGAGTCCCTCGCGCATGCGTGCGATTGCGGCGAACAGGCTGTGCCGGTCTCCCGGCGCCACGGCGATCGGCACCGAGAGGTCGCCGTCGGCGATCCTTTCGGCCACCAGCGCGGCCGTGTTGATTTCGCCGCCGATGGCGCGCAGCACCGAGCGGGCGATCAGGGTCGCCAGCAGGGCGGTGCCGAGAACCGCCCCCAGGAAGATCGCGGTCAGGGCGAGCGAGCTGCGCACGATCAATTGCTGGGCCGACGCTTCGTCGGCCTCGTTGCGCCGGGTGGTAAAGGCGACCACCGCGTCGATGGCCTGCCGGTGCGCCTCGTAGAGCCGTTCCAGCTCCACGAGTTCGGCCGATGCCTGCTCCCGCCTGCCCTCGCGGATGGCCGGCAGGAAGCTGCCGAAGGCCGTTTCGTAGAAGCGGGTCGCCGGTTTGTGCGCCTGGTCGAGGAACATCCGTTCGAGTTCCGGCTCCAGCATCTCCTTGCGCCAGAAGGCATGGCGCGTGTCGTAATCCTTTTTCAGCGTTTCGAGCTGTCCGACGAAGGCGGCGGTGGCCGCCCTTGGGTCGCTCTGCTCCTGAGCCTGGTAGATCCGCAGGGCGACGAGATAGGATTCGATGATGTACTCCGGCGGCGGCAGAATGTCGGCGATCAGGTCTTTGCCCTGGACGATACGGCCGTAGAGCGGACCATTGACCCGCAGTGTTTCGAGGGTCCAGGCAGCGAGGGCGCCAAAGAGCAGGAAGCCGGCGACGATGGACGCCAGCAGCAAGCGGAAGCGGTTGCGAAGCGACATGGTGGATCTCCTGGGTTGAGGCGCCGAAATCGATGGGGAGGGGCGGATGTACGGGAAGCCAGCTTCGCTATCCTCCGGCGCCGAGCAGCCCGATCGACAACCCGAAAGGGATGAACAACACGCTGACGACATGGCCAGTGACGACAATGGCGGCCATTTTTTCCGGGTCGCGACGACAGGATTCGGCCAGCAGATGATTGGCGGCGGCCGGCGGAAGCGCGGCAAACAGAAACAGCAGGGAGCGGTGCTCGGCAGCAAGAGGCAGCCATGGCACCAGCGAACCGGCGACCAGCAGCCCGGCAATCGGGCAAACCAGTGCGCCGGCAATGCCCACCTTGAGATCGGCGCGGCGCACCGCGCTCATGCGAACGCCGAGGGCGAACAGCATCAGCGGCAGCGCTATGTCACCCAGCAACTGGATCGGCAGCAGCAAGCTGCGTGGCAGGGCGAGGCCGGCCAGGCTGCAGGCGATGCCGAGGATGGTGGCGATGACCACCGGGCTGGCGAGTACGCGGCGCCACGGCCGGTCGCGCCCGATCAGATAGGCCCCAAGGGTGAAGAGCATCAGGTTGGTCGTCACGAACAGCAGCATGGCATGCGAGAACTCCCCTTCGCCAAAAGCGAGCAGTGCCAGTGGCAAGCCCAGCGTTCCGCAGTTGTTGAACATCATCGGCGGACAAAAGGTCTTTGCCTCGACGCGCATCCAGCGAGCGATCGGCAGCGCGACGATGCCGGAGCCGATGACGATGATCGCCGTCGCTGCCACCAGCCAGCCATCGAGTCCGGCGTCGAAGCGCCTGGTGGCGAGCGAGGAAAAGACCAGGGCAGGAAGAAAAATGTCGGTGTTCATACGGTTTGCCGCCGACACATCGATGCGCGTCCGGTACGCATAGGCGAAGCCGGCAAGGACAACCGCCATGACCGGGATCATCGTAACGATCAACTGATTCAGCATGATCGGCTCCTTCAGGCGCAGGCGCGCTGTTCCGCAAAAATGGCTGCCGCCTGGCTGCAGGCGATGGCTTCCGGAATGGACATGCCGCGTCGCCAGCCCGCCAGAACGGCGGATTCGTTGAGAAAGGATATCCGTCCGCTTTCCCACATCGAGCGAGCGTCGCCGATGCGCGCCGTGCGGTGATCGATCGCCGCCGTCGGGATGCCGCGCCGATCGAGCACCGGTAGCCGGCCTATGCACTCCGTTTCGCCGAGGCAGCCGGCGTCGTGAAAGAATGCGGCGCAGGCGTCGACCGCCAGCGCGAGCTGCGGATCGGCGGCGTGCAGCGCGGCATGCGAGCCGATGACCATGATCTTTCCGGCATCGGAAGAACGTACCAGGCAAACCGAGTCACAACCGACGATGGCCGGTTGACCGCGCGCCGAGCCCAGACGGAAGCGGCTTTCGCCAAAATGCGGTAGCTGGCCGTGTGGCGCAGCCGCGTGGCACAACTTTCGCGCTGCCTCGCGGCAACTGTCGCCGGGACGCACGCCGCTGGCACAGGCAGGACGATTGGTATGCGAGATGACGCCGCTGGCCAGGCTCAACTCGGCCTTGCCCATCGGTGCGCTGCGGCGATCGACGGTCGCCGCAGCCATGCCGATGGCTTCCAGAAGCGCCAGCGAAGCAATGCCTGCGGCATCCTTGCCGACCCCCGCATCGTTCAGGATGACCGCATGAACCCCCGCCTGCGCGGCCAGCAACCCGGCGATGATGCCGCCGTGCGAGCCGGCCACTACGACTGTCCCGCAGTGCCGCTCGTCAAGCGTGGTTACACTGTCTGCTGTCAGGATGTTCATCATGTTTCCTTGGGAAAGTAGTCGCAGCGAGAGGCAGGTTCGTCGTTTGCGGACATGATTGAAACGGACGCCGAGGACTTACCGCGTCGCGACCGCAACGCCGACATCGCGCAGCAGCCACCACCAACCGGCGAGGGTTGCAAACGAGAATGGAATCGCGGCGCCGACCAGCAGCGTGGCCAGCGGCGGGTTGAGCCGGTGCTCGATGGCGATGATTCCGGCGGTGATCATCGACGGCATCGCCGCTTCGAAGACGGCGATCTGTACGGCCTCGCCGCGGGCGCCGAGCGCCAGCACGAAGAGCCCGTAGACCAGCGCCGGCGCGAGCAGCAGCTTGTAGGCCATCCCCCAGGCGAAATCGCGCAACAGGCTGCGCAGGCTGCCGAGGCTGAACAGCGTTCCGGCGGAGACCATGGCCAGCGGCGTCAGGGTGCCGCCCACCTTGAGAAGGACTGCCGTCAGCTCCGCCGGAAAGGGAAGCGGGCGCAGCAGCAGGGCGACGAATGCCGCCAGCACCGGTGGAAACAGGGCGATCTTGCGCACGATCGCGCGCGGCGAGGCGGCGGTGTCCGAATAGATGCAGGCGATGACGATCCCGACCGTGCACAGCACCACGAAGCTGGCCTGGTCGGCGACGATGGCCGCGCCGAAACGCTCGGCACCGTACCAGGACTCGATCATCGGCAGGCCGACGATCGTCGTGTTGCTGACGCCGCCGACGACGATCAGGCAGCCGGTGGTCGCGCGATCCAGGCGAAAGAGTTTCGCGCCGGCCAGCGCAAAGACCAGGCTGCCGGCGAAGATCAGCGCCGGCATCGCGGCAGGGAAGAGCAAACCTGATTCGAAACCGATGCCGTGGATGTAGTGCAGCGCCAGCGCGGGCAGTGAAACGTTGATGATGAAGGCGTTGAGGCTGCGGCTGGCATCGGCGGGCATCCGGCCGAGGCGGGGCAGGATCATGCCGAGGATGAAGCAGGCGGTCAGCAGGATGAAATTTCCCATTCCAGGATGCGCCTACTGCATCAGCGCATCGGCGCTGCAGCCGACGCGGATGTTGCCCCAATGCCTGCCGTTGACGTGGATCGGCATGGCCAGGTCGCAGAGCAGTTCACCGGTGTCGCGCAGGTAGGTGCGCACGAGCAGCGGCGAGGTGTTCCCGGCGGCGCGCAGCTCGCCGGGGTTGTCGAACTTGCGGTGGCTGCGGTTGCCGATCAGGTCGACGGCATCGTCGCCGGTTAGGGGCTTGGAGAATTTGAGGTTGTGCGCGCACAGATAGCCGTCGGTGTTTACCCCGACCGCGTAGGTGCAGCCGGGAATGGCTCCGAGGCAGGTCTCCTGGTGCGCCTGGACGCGGCGCGTATATTCGTCGCTCCAGGCGAGCTTGTACTTGGGCGGGGTCGTCTTGCCGAAGCGCCGGTAGTTGTGATCGAAGACGTCGATGCCACCGCGCTGTATCGCCTCCAGTTCGGCCTGCATTGCGTCGCGCAGTTCGCGCATGCGGTCGACGGCGAGATCGAGCGTGCCATGGCCGATCTTGAGACGCGAGGCCAATTCTTGAATCGACTCGGTGGTCATCGACAGCTCGCTGGTGCGCGCTTCCGAGTCGGTCATATGGCGCGACACCTCGCCGGACAGCGCATGGATGTTTGAGACGTTGTCGTGCACCCGGCGGTTCGTCGTCGACAGCCGTTCCATGGCGCCCGCGATGTGCCGGAGCTGCTCGCTGGTGTGCTCGAATTCGCCGACCATCTGCTCGAACTGCGCTGCCGATCGCGCGACGACTTCGCGCGTCTGCTGGACGTCGGCGTTGATCTCCTCGTTCTCGGCGCGCGTGTTGTCGACCTGCGAAAGCATCGTCGCGATGTTGCGGGAAATCTCTGCGGAGGCGCCGTTGACTCGCTCCGCAAGCTTGCGCACTTCGTCGGCGACGACAGCGAAGCCACGCCCGGCCTCGCCGGCGCGCGCCGCCTCGATGGCGGCATTGAGGGCGAGCAGGTTGGTTTGATCGGCTACCTCGCGGATCAGTTTGGCGATTGCGTTGATGCTCTCCGAGCGCCGGGAAAGGTCGTCGACGGTCTGGTTGAAGCGCAGCACCTTTTCCCCCACGGCGTTGATTTTCAGCGAGATATCCTGCATCTCGCGCAGTGAGGTGCGGGCGCTGTCAAAGTTGGCGCTGGTCGAGTCGGTGATGATCTGCGCGCTGCGTGAAACCTCGTCCATGGCGGCGGTGGCTTCGGTACTGGCGGCGAACACCGTGTCGGTGATTGCCACCTGTTGCCGCGCGCTTTCGACCGTTTCGCCGACGCGCTGTTTGACCAGGACGGCCTCCCGCGCAATGCCTATGCTTAGCTTGCGGACTTCACCGATCACCTGGCGCATCTTGCCGGCGAAACCGTTGTAGCTATTGGCCAGATCGTGGAACTCGTCGTGCGAGAGGGCGGGGAGATCGCGGGAAAAATCGCCGGTGCCGTGGGCAATTTCATCGAAGGTGGCGATGACCGATCGCACCGGCCGCAAAAACAGGCGGCGCAGATAAAGCAGTTGTCCGATCGCCCACAGGGCTCCGAGCACCGCGAGCGCGCTCGAGAGCAGCAGGCCGCCATCGAGCAAGGCATTGATGCTGATGGCGATTTTCGGAGGAACCTGGGGACTGGCGAGCGCCTCCGCAATCTGGTTTTTTTGCTCGATGTAGACGAGCAGATGCCCAAGGTTGAACAGGTAAAGCAGCAGAAAACTGCCCAGTTTTTTGCCGATGGAGTTCCAGCAGGTTCGTTCGAACCAGTCCAGGAAGGTGTTCCAGGCGTTCATCTGGACGGCGTTTTCGGTATCGGTATCTCTTCGGCCGCGACCGGATGCCCGAAGAAATACCCCTGGCCGCGCCGGCAGCCCAGCGCCGCAAGGCGATCGGCGGCGTTCGCATTCTCGATGCCTTCCGCGATCACGCCGGCGCCGATGGCGTTGGCCATCTGGATGATGGCACGGACGATCGCCACGTCGGCTTCCCCGCTGGACAGATTGGCGACGAACGCTCGGTCGATCTTGATTTCGTCGACGTTCAGTCGGCATAGATAGACGAGGTTGGAATAACCGGTGCCGAAATCGTCGATGGCGAGCGAGATGCCGAGGCGCTTGAGGGCTAACAGCATGTCGAGTACGGCCTGCGGCGCCTCAAGGACGACCGATTCGGTGATTTCCAGCCGAAGCCCAGCTGGATCGCAGGCGCTCTCCGTCAGTGCCCGGAAAACCTGTTCCAACAGGGCACCCCGATGTATCTGCACGGACGAGACGTTGACTGCGATCGTTCCGGCAAAACCGCTGCGCTGCCAGGTGGCCAGTTGTCGGCATGCGTTGGTGAGTGCCCAGGCGCCGAGAGCGACGATCGTTCCGCTTTCCTCGGCGAACGGTATGAATTCGCAGGGACTCACACTGCCCAGTACCGGATGCCGCCAGCGCATCAAGGCCTCGAAGCCGACTACCGCGCCGCTGCCAAGATCGACCTGTGGCTGAAAGTGAAGTACGAGTCCTTCGCCGTGCATGGCGCGGCGTAAGCCGTCGAGGATGGATAGTCGGCGGGAGGCGCCGGCGTCGAGTGGCGCCCTGTAGGAGCGGAAGGTGTTTCGCCCGCTGGATTTCGCGGCGCGTGCGGCCGATTCGGCGCGATAGAGCAGCGTGTAGAAATCTCCACCATCATCCGGATAACTGCAACCGCCGATGCTGACGGTCAGGGATAACTCCGTGCCGGCAACGCGGAACGGCGATTCGAAGAGGCCGAGCAGCGCGCTTGCCCGGTCGCTGACAGGCGTCCGTCCGGCGATGATGAACTCGTCGCTGCCATGACGCGCGAGAAGTTCGCCTTGGCACAGGTTTGCGCGCAGGCGCTCGGCGACGGCGACCAGCGCAAGATCGCCGACGTCGTGGCCGTGCGCATCGTTGATCAGCTTGAAGTGGTCGATGTCGATGAGAACAAGAGAATAGCTCCCCCACAATCTTGTTTCCGGCAGTTCCGCAAGCGTTTTTTCGTTCGGCAGGCCGGTCAGCGGATCGTGACGCAGTACGTGATCGATCTGCGCACGCGCTGTCTTGATCTCTGTGAGGTCGGAAAACGTCGCGACGAAGTGCGTCGGCGTAACGCTATCCGTGTCGCCGACAGCCGAGATCGACAGCCACTCCGGGTACACCACGCCGGATTTTTTCCGGTCCCAGATCTCGCCCTGCCAAGCGCCATCGCGTAACAGCGAGCGCCACATCTGCTGGTAGAACTTGGCATCGTGGCGCCCGGACTTGAGTAGTCGGGGGGTTTGCCCGAGCACTTCCGGTGCCGTGTATCCGGTAATCGCGGTGAAGGCGGGATTGGCCGCAAGGATGCGCCCGTCCGTATCTGTGATGATGATCCCGTCATGGGTGTTGTCGAATACCACTTGGGAGAGCCGCGCCTGCTCTTGGGCGAGGCGAAAACGCTCGATGTTCTGGATGATCCCGATCAGATGGGTGGGACACCCGTGCGGATCGCGCTCGGCGACGTGCCCGTCAACCCGAAACCACTGGAACGCGCCGTCGGCGGAGCGTGCACGATATTCCATCTGAACTTCGCCGCGCCGCCCGTCGGCCAATTCGCGATAGGCCGCCTCCACGCGTGGACGGTCGGCCTCGTGCATGCGGGAAAAGCGCCCGACCAGCGAGAGATCCATTTCCTTGCTGTCGGCGTAGCCGAAGATGGCGGCATAGCTGTCGCTGACTTCGGCGGCGCCGGTGCGTGCGTCGACTTCGAAAATGCCGATGCCGGTGGCTTTCAGCGCTGCTTCCAGACGCTGCTTGTGGCGCCGCAGTTCTTGCTCCGCATGCGCGTGATTCTCTGGCGTGAGTGCGTAGATGACCGGCGCGCAATCGAGCGGACCATCGAGGTGCTTGGGAACGTGCATGGCAGACCGGATGAAAGGACGCCCGATCATAAGCGTCATGCAGCCGATGCGGGCGGAGGTCTTTTCCTGTTTGCCCGGAGAAACTTTCCGGTCAGATCAAGCGCCTTGCGCCGCCGCTTCGGTAAGCGCGTGCCGGCACCGTTCGCTCAGCCAGATACCGAAGACGATCGCGGCGTCGCCGATCCGGTCGCGGTCGACGGCGCTGTTGTTGATCTGCTGTGAGTAGCGCGTGGTGGGACGCGAGCGGATGAGGAAAGGCGAGACCAGTTCGCCGCGCTGCAGCAGCGGAGCGCACAGGCTCGGACGGGTGAGCACGACGCCGAGGCCGCTGGCCGCCGCCGATATGCTCATACCCGCATCGACGAAACGGATGCCGTGCGCGGGCTCGGGCCAGGCCAGGCCGGCGGCGTCGAGCCAGGGGGACCAAGGTTCCAGCGGGCAGCGGATCAGGGTGGCGCGACGCAGATCGACCGGCGATGCAAGTTCCAGGTGGTCGGCATAGGCGGGCGTACACACCGCGCGCATCTGTTCATCACCGAGAATCTCGGCGCCGCGTTCGGGGTGGCGGTTGGCAAGTATCTCGACGTGCGCCCCGGGAGGCCGTATGTCGAGATAGGGGACGGAAAGCACGATGTCGAGTTCGATGTCGGGGTACCGATCCTCGAAGTCGGCGAGGCCAGGGATCAGGATATTCCGGGCGAATGTTGGCGGGACGCATATCCGCAGGGAACGAAACGGCCGTTCAGGGCGCTGGTGCAAACCTACCGACGACAGGAGTGCGAGCGCCTGACGAACCTGCGTGATGTATTCGAGTCCGGCGGTGGTGGCGTGCACGCCGCCTCGCAGACGGTCGAGAAGGCGTACGCCGACGAACTGCTCAAGACCTGCAACCCGCTTGCTGATCGCGCTTGGCGTGATGTTGAGTTCCGCGCTGGCGCGCTCGAACGAACCGAGTCGGACTGCCGCTTCAAGCGCGCGGATCGCCGCGAGCGGCGGTAGTCGGAGGTTGCGGTTGTCGGGAGGAAGGGTCATCAGGACAAGGAATGTTCAGGACTTGGCAGTGGTCGTTTCACCTATTTGTACAGATTATGGCGCTTTTCTCGCTGGCAACGACGGGTGCGGCGGCCCTGCGGGCGGGAGAGCATCCGCTACCGTACTCCTTGTTCGCCGTGATTGCCGTAGCTTCGCGTACCTGCCTGTTGCCTTGAGGCTGGAGTTGTTCAGCTACCCAAGGCAGACGTCACGGAGTGCTTCTGCTCCGTGGCTCGGCGTGCTCAATGTCGCGCGGGTCAGGTAGCTTGATGGCATTTTTCCTTCCGCTACCGGAGGATCTGACCACCGACAATGGTGCCGAGTACGCAGCTGTCAGCGCGTATCGCTACATGAACTTCGTCCAGATCAAGGAATTCAGCGTCGTGGCGGACGGCGTGACGGACTAAGCCGCTCACTCCGGACGCTCGGCCTGCGCGGCGTCGATTTCCGCTTTGCGCAACTGGCCCGCGAGTTTGTCCAGCACGCCGTTCACGAAGCGGTGGCCGTCGGTGCCGCCAAAGCTCTTGGCCAGCTCTATCGCCTCGTTGATGATGACGCGGTAGGGGGTCTCCAGGCTGTGCTTGAGTTCGTAGGTGCCGAGCAGCAGGATGGAGCGTTCGACGGGCGACAACTCGCGTACTTCGCGATGGATGTAGGCGGCGAATTCGTTTTCCAGATCCGCCGCGTTGCCCAGAACGCCGCGCAGCAAGGTGGTGAGCAACGCGTGGTCGGCCTTGTCGTAGCCGGTGCTTTGCGCGATGTGCTCTTCGATGCCGGTCAGGCTGTTGCCCGACAGCAGCCACTGGTAGATGCCTTGCAGCGCGAATTCACGCGCGCGCCGGCGCGATGCCTTGCTGCTCATTTCAGGGCCCGCAGCAGGTTGGCCATTTCCACGGCGGCCTGGGCGCAATCGGTACCCTTTTCGTTCATGCGCGCCAGCGCCTGGTCGTCGTCCTCGGTGGTCAGTACCCCGTTGGCGACCGGCACTCCGGTATCCAGCGTGATGCGTGTGATGCCGCTGCCCATCTCGTTCGAGACCAGTTCGAAATGGTAGGTTTCGCCGCGCACCACCGCGCCCAGCGCCACCAGCGCATCGTAGCGACCGCTGCGTGCCATGGTTTGCAGGGTCAGCGGAATTTCGAGCGCGCCGGGCACGGTCGCGATCAGCATGCGCTCGGACGCTACGCCCAGGCGTAGCAGCTCGGCGGTGCAGGCCGACAGCAGGCCTTCACAGATGTCCTGGTTGAAGCGGCTCATGACGATGCCGATGCGCAGGTTGTGGCCGGTCAGGTCGGTTTCAATTTCGTTGATGTTGTCGAAGCGGGCCATGATGTCTCTGTTGTTGAAAGGGGGACGCGGGTGGCGATCAGTCCTGATCGAGGAAACCGGTGATTTCGAGGCCGAAACCGGTCATGCTCGGGATCTTGCGCGGGCTGGCCATGATGCGCATCTTGCCGACGTTGAGGTCGCGCAGGATTTGCGCGCCGACACCGAACAGGCGGGCATCCCACTTGGGCGCCTGAGTGCGGTCGCCACGCAGATTGGCCAGCAGGTCGTGGCCGGACTGCGGGCGATACAGCATCACGATCACCCCGCGTCCGGCCTCGGTGATGCGGCTCAGGGATGCGTTGATCGGGAAGCTGTGCTGGCCGCCCTGCGGGTCGAGGAAGTCGACCACCGAGATCGGTTCATGCACCCGCACCAGGGTCTCGTTGTCGGGGGTGATGTCGCCGTGGCTCAGGGCGAAATGTACGTCACCCGAGGTCTTGTCTTCGAAGGCCGCGAGACGGAAGGTGGCGTCATTGATGCGCACGTCCTTTTCCGCGACGCGCTCGATCAGGCGCTCGGTGGCGGAGCGGTATTCGATCAGGTCGCGGATCGCGCCGATCTTGAGTCCGTGCTCCTGCGCAAACGGCACCAGATCCGGCAGGCGTGCCATGGTGCCGTCGTCCTTGAGAATTTCGCAGATCACCGCCGCCGGCTCCAGGCCCGCGAGCATCGCGAGGTCGCAGCCCGCTTCGGTGTGGCCGGCGCGGATCAGCACCCCGCCCTTTTGCGCCATCAGCGGGAAGATGTGACCCGGCTGGACGATGTCGGAAGGTTTGGCGTGACGCGCGACGGCCGCTTCGACCGTGCGCGAGCGATCCTGCACCGAGATGCCGGTGGTGACGCCAGTGGCGGCTTCGATCGAGGTGGTGAACGCGGTGCCGTGCGGCGAGCGGTTGTCGCGCACCATCAGTTGCAGGTCGAGCTGGCGACAGCGCGCTTCGGTCAGCGTCATGCAGATCAGGCCGCGGCCGTGGCGGGCCATGAAGTTGATCGCCTGCGGGGTGACGTGTTCGGCGGCGAGCACCAAGTCGCCCTCGTTCTCGCGATCCTCTTCGTCCACCAGCACGACCATGCGCCCGGCGCGCATTTCTTCGATGATTTCGGTAATGGGCGACAGGGCGGTCATGCTGCGGACTCCTCGCGCCACGCCAGCATGCGCTCGACGTAGCGTGCGATAAGGTCGATCTCGAGGTTGACGCGACTGCCGGCGGCCAGCCGCTTGAGGTTGGTCACTGCCACCGTGTGCGGGATCAGGTTGATGGAGAAGTCGGTGCCCTCCACGCGGTTGACCGTAAGGCTGACGCCATTGACGGTGACCGAGCCCTTGCGCGCGATATAGCCGGCGATCGCAGCGGGGGCGCGTATCACCAGTTCATGGCTCTCGCCCACCGGCGTCATGCGCAACACTTCGCCGACGCCGTCGACGTGGCCGGTCACCATGTGCCCGCCCAGCCGGTCGGACAGGCACAGCGCCTTCTCCAGATTGACTTCGGTGCCGACCGCGTCCAGGCCGCTGGTGCAGTTCAGGGTTTCGCGCGAGACGTCGAACCTGGCGATGCGGCCCGCCAGTTCGACCACCGTGAGGCACACGCCGCTGTTGGCGATGCTGTCGCCGATGCGCACGTCCGAGAGGTCGAGATCGGCGACGTCGACGCTCAGGCGGACGCCGTCTTCAAGGGGAGTGATGGCTTCGATCCGGCCGCACGCGGCAATGATTCCTGAAAACATGGGAGGGGTTCGGAAAGGTTGGAAGGCGCAATTGTAGGTCAAAAGTGGGTCAATAAGCCGCCAACAACCGGTCAATTGCAGCGATTCAGCGCAGTGCGCGGTCCAGTATCGCTCCGAACTCCGCACTGGGCATGAACCCGACCACGCGCAAATCATCGCGCTCGCGTCCCCGCGCGTCGAAGAAGATGATGCCGGGCGGGCCGAACAGGTTGAAGCGCTTGAGCAGCGCCTTGTCGGCGTCGTTGTTTTCCGTGACATCGGCCTTGAGCAGCAACATGCGGCCCATGCGCGCCGCCACCTCGGGGTCGGAGAAGGTGAAGCGCTCCATCTCCTTGCACGACACACACCAGTCGGCGTAGAAATCGAGCATCACCGGTCGATCGGCGGTCTTGATCCTGGCGTCCAGTTCGGCGACCGAGCGTACGTTCTCGAAGTGTGGCGGGGCGACTTCGGCAGCGCTGCCGCCGCGCAGGACTGCCAGCGGTTGCAGCGGGTCGCGCGAACCCGCGAGCGCGCCGATCAGCATTGCCGCGCCACCGATCAACAACACCACGCCGACCCCCTTCCAGAAGCGCTGCCACCCTTTCGCATGGCTCGGCAACGGATCGAGCGCATGCAGGAAGATGGCGGAGAACAGCAGCAACGCCGCCCACGCCAGCATCGACCACAGCGCCGGTACCACCGGATTCAGCATCCAGATCGCAACCGCCAGCAGCATCACGCCGAAGGCCTTCTTCACCCCCTCCATCCACGGTCCAACCTTGGGCAGCATCGAGCGGGTGCCGACCCCGACCGCCATCAGCGGCGCCCCCATGCCCAGGGCCATGACGAACAGCGCGAGGCCGCCGAAGGCCGCATCCCCGGTCTGCGCGATGTACAGCAGCGCGCCGGCCAGCGGCGCGGCCACGCACGGGCCGACGATCAGCGCCGACAGCACCCCCATCACGATCACTCCCCCCAGGCTGCCGCCGTGCTGGTGGCTGGCGGTGGACGACAACCGGCTTTGCAGCGCGCTGGGCATCTGCAGTTCGTAAAAACCGAACATCGACAGCGACAGGGCGACGAACAGCAGCGCGAACGCCCCCAGCACCCATGCGTTTTGCAGCGCCGCCGACAGCAGCGTGCCGGACATGCCGGCCGCGACCCCCGCGATTGCGTAGGTGACCGCCATGCCCATGACGTAGGCGCCGGACAGCACCAGCGAGCGGGTGCGCGTGATGTTGTGTCCGTGGCCGATGATGATGCCGGACAGGATGGGGATCATCGGAAACGTGCACGGCGTGAATGCGAGCAGCAGGCCGAAGCCGAAGAAGCTCGCCAGCACCAGCAACGGCCCGGAGCCCTTGAGCAGACGGGCAATGCGCCCGCTCTCGTCGCCGCCGGAAGCAATCGCGCCGTTGCCGGATGCCGGCGGCGCTGCGCTGCGCTCGATAGCCCCGCCGGCCGCCGGTGCGGCAATGGCGAGTTCGGCGGTATGGGTCAGCGGCGGATAACAGATGCCGCCGTCCCAGCACCCCTGGCTTTGCGCGGTCAGCGTGAAGCGTGTGAGGCCGGGCGCGGCGGTGACCGGAATGAGGATGCTGATGGTGCCGCGATGGATCGTGGTTTCGCCGAAGAACTCATCCTTGTAGATTTTGCCCGGTGGGCGTTCGGACGTGCCCAGGGTGACCGTCTCGGGCGTGGCGCTGAAGCGCAGCTTGTTGTCGTAGAGGTAGTAGTCCTTGCGGATCTTGTAGGTGGCTTCGATCGTTTGCGCGTTGAGCATGCGCGCCGAGAATTGATAGGCGCGTTCGGGTTCGACCGGGTCGGCCCACGCGGGGAAGGTGGCGAGCACGCCGGCCATGCAAGCCAGCAGGGCGAGTGTCGTCGTAAGGAAGCGGCGCATGGTGATGGTCCGTGGGATGGGCGGATGGGCGGCAGGTGGATGGTTGGGCGTACGGGCAAGCTGGACGCGTCAGCCTGGTATGTCCCGGCTTTCGGCCGCCACCCAGTCGAGGTAGCCGGCCAGACCCAGTTCCACAGGGACCGCGACGATCTCGGGAAGTTCGTACGGATGGTTGGCGCGGATCGCGGCCTGCAACGCGGGATATCGGCCACGGCTGCTCTTGATCAACAGCGGGATCTCCTGGGTAGTCTCGATTTCGCCCTCCCAGCGGTATACCGAGTGACAGGGGGCGAGAATATTCACGCATGCGGCGAGCCGCTGCGTGACCAGTGCCGTGGCCAGCGCTTGCGCGGACGGGGCATCGGGCAGGTTGGTCAGCACGATGATGGTTTCGCTCATTCTGTACCTTGAGGTGCGTCCATGGCCGAAGCGGAAAGCGGCGCAACGGCATACCGATTGTCCGTGAGGCCGCGCAGCGGGTATTATCCATGACAATCCAACAGCCGCGACCGGATTCGGCCGCGTAGCCCCCATGCCCGACTACCGTTTCGGCATTGCAGCAGCGTATCCGCATGGTGTGACGCCGGGCGCGTCGGCGCCAGGGCGCCGGGAGTGACCGACATGCGCGGCATCGTGTGGATCATCGTGGCCTTGCTGTTCGTCTATGCCGTGTTCGAGTTGTATCGCGGATTGCGTGGCGGTGCGATCGGGACGGAGCGCGCGGCACGCGACCAGGCTGGCGGGTTCGCGCCCAGTGAGGACGAGCTGAATCGTTTCGTCATCGAGCGCGCCTATGCCGATCACGACGAGCGCGGTGCGGGCGATGTCGGCGGCAAGGAAGCGTCGCCCTGGAGTGACGCCCCCGCGCCGGCCTCCGCGCCGCCGGATACGTTCAAATCGACGTTGGAAATCGAGCAGGTGCGGCGTGAAATCGCCCAGTTGCAGGCCGTACTGGCCGGGCAGCGGCGCGACATGGACGAGGTGGTGGACGAGGTCCGCGCGCTGAAGGCCCAGATGGAAGCCGCGGCGGTCAGTCAGAGCATTTCACCGGAGTACAACGAAGCGCTGGTGTTCGCCCGGCGCGGACTTGACGTCGATACGATCGCCGAGCGCTGCGGGATCTCGCGTTCCGAAGCCGAACTGGTGCATGCGCTGGCGCAACGGCGCGACGGCGAGCGCGGACAGGAGGAAGGCGAGTGATACCGCGTAACGGGGATATCGTGCTCGATCAAGATGCGCTTGCCGCCAAGGCGCGCAGGGCGAGCCTGTACCGCGCCGCGTTGGCGCTCGCGCTCATGAGCGCGCTGCTCGCGGGCCTGTTGCTGGAAGATGATGCCGCCGCGCCAGCGGGCGAAGCGCCGGCGCCGGGCATCGCCTTGCCGCCCGTCGCGCTGCGCCAGGCGCCGGTGGCGCCGTTCGATAGCGACGAAAAGCCGCAACCGGAGTATGCCGGCCCGGTCGCTTCGCTGGAGCAGGGTTACCCCGCGCCGGCTGCTTCGGAAACGGTGGCGACCAGCACGCCCGTGATAGTCGAGTCGGCTCACGCCGCGGATGCATCGGTCGTGCCGAAAGCCGCACTGGCCTATCCCGGCGCGCTCAAGGAGCCAGCGCCGGCGCCCGCTGAACCCGCTACGGCGAAGGCGGATCCCGTGCCAGACACCACGGCGACGGCGGCGACGGATGCTTCCGCCGCACCGGAAGGCTTTCGCGTTCAGCTCGGACAGTTTGCCGACATGCGTAGCGCCACCGCGTTGCGTGATACGTTGTCGCGCCAGGGCTACGCCGCCCGCTTGCAGGTCAGGGTCGGGGTCGGGCCCTATGAGCAGCGCAAGGCCGCCGAAAGCGCGCTGGCAAAGATGCGCCGTGAGCGCGGTCTGGGGGGGCTCATCGTCGCGCCGCCGTCGGGCAAGGGGCTGATCGTACAACTGGGCGTGTTCGCCGAGCAGCGCAATGCCGATGAACTGGCGGCGCGCGTGAATGCCTGGGGTTACGCGACCCGGCTACACGCGCGGGTCGTGGTCGGGCCCTACCCCGATCAGCAGTCGGCGCAGGCTGCGCTGCGGAGGCTGCAGCGCGAGCGTACCCTGGAAGGCGTGGTGATCATGCCGGCGTCGTGACCAGCGGCGCACGAAGCTGCACCTGTCGATGCCGCCTACCCGGCATATCCTTTTATCGCTAGTAAGTGACTGATGCGGAGAACAACATGAACATACAGAGTCCAGTGCTTGGGGCGATCGAGATCGCTGAAGACAAGGTCATCGAGTTTCCGGCCGGCCTGCCCGGACTGGAAGGGTGCAAGCGCTTTGCGCTGTTGCACGACACGGTTGCGAGTTCGGGGTTGTTCATGCTGCAAAGCGTCGACGATCCGACCCTGGTGCTGTCGGTCACCGGGCCGGAAAACCTGCGCGTGAATTATGAGTTCTCCCTGAGCGACGACGAGGTCGCGACCCTGCAGATGGACAAGCCCGAGGATGTCGTGGTCGCGGTGATCCTGAGCAAGGACCAGGGCGAGGGCGCGCCGGCGGGGAGTGCCGGCATGCGCGGCAACTTCATGGCGCCCCTGGTCATCAACGTCGCCGCGCGCCGGGGCCTGCAGAAGATCATCAACAAGGCGGGCTGCGAAGTGACGCTGCGTGCGGTGAGCTGATACTCGGCTGGCGGAGTAGCGCAACACTTTTTTATGCAACGCGTGGCCGGATGGCGTCGCGCGCTGCTCGAACACTTTCATTCATCCAGGCAAGGCAGGGACTGTCACCATGAGTCGCACCATCATCTCCACCCCCAATGCGCCGGCCGCGATCGGCACCTATTCGCAAGCCGTCAGGACTGGCGACACCGTTTATATGTCGGGCCAGATCGGCCTCGATCCAGCCACCATGACCATGGTCGATGGCTTCGAGGCGCAGACCGTGCGGGTGTTCGAGAACCTGAAGGCGGTTGCGGCGGCGGCGGGAGGCTCGCTGGGCGACGCGGTCAAGCTGACCATCTATCTCACCGATCTGGCCAACTTCGGCAAGGTCAACGAAATCATGGCGCGGTACTTTGCCGAGCCCTTTCCCGCCCGCGCCGCAGTGGGCGTCAAGGAGTTGCCCAAGGGGGCGCTGGTCGAGGCCGACGCGGTCCTGGTGCTGTCCTGATTCCATTGTTGCCCGCCGCCGCTGTTGTCCGGGAAACACGCCACGCCTGAGCGCGCGCCGTCTTCGGCGGGCGGGCGGGGTTGGGCCGGGATGGGGTCACGGCTCGCCGCCCATCTGGGCAAGCTGGGCATCTACCGCCCCGCCGATCTGCTGTTGCACCTGCCGCTGCGCTACGAGGACGAAACGCGACTGACGCCGATCGCGCGGGTCCGACCCGGCGGGCTGGCCCAGATCGAGGGCGAGGTGGTGGATTGCGAAGTCGTGCAGCGCCCCCGTCGCCAGTTGGTGGCGCGCCTGAGTGACACCACCGGCTTCCTGGTGGCGCGCTGGCTCAATTTCTATCCGTCACTGCAGAAACTGCTCGCGCCAGGTACCCGGCTGCGCCTGTACGGCGAGGTGCGCGGCGGCTTCTTCGGTGACGAGATGGTGCATCCGCGCGTGCACGCGGTTAGCGCAGACGATGCGCTGCCCGCTGCGCTGACCCCGGTCTATCCGACCACCGCCGGACTCGCCCAGTCTGCATTGCGCAAGCTGATCGGGCGCGAGCTGGACGCCTTGCGCGACCACGCGGAGTGGCTGCCGGCATCGGTGGTGGAGCAACTCGATCTGCCCGGATTCGGCGAGGCCGTGCGGCTGCTGCATCGCCCCCCGCCGGAACTCGGGGTCGCGTGTCTGGAGGACCGTGACCACCGGGCGTGGCGGCGCATCCGTTTCGAGGAACTGCTGGTGCAGCAGTTGTCGCTGCGCCGCGCCTACAACGCCCGTCGCGCCAGAACGGCGCCGGTGATGCGCGCGCGCGGGCAATTGACCGGGGCGTTGCTGGACGCGCTGCCGTTTGCCTTGACTGGCGCCCAGCAACGCGTGGTCGGCGAGATCTCGCGCGACCTGCAAGCCGCGCATCCGATGCAGCGGCTGTTGCAGGGGGATGTGGGCAGCGGCAAGACCATCGTCGCCGCGTTGGCGATGTTGCAGGCTGCTGAGAATGGCTATCAGGCGGTGCTGATGGCCCCGACCGAGATTCTTGCCGAGCAGCATTTTCTCAAACTGGACGCATGGCTGGCACCGCTGGGCATCGAAGTGGTGTGGATGTCCGGCAGCCGCTCCAAGCGTCAGCGCGAGGCGGCGCTGGCGCGCCTGCGCGAGGGCGAGGCGCTGTTGGCGGTCGGCACCCATGCCTTGATCGAGGACCCGGTGAACCTGCCGCGTCTGGGGCTGGCGGTGGTGGATGAACAGCACCGCTTCGGCGTGCGCCAGCGCCTGGCGCTACGCGACAAGGCGGCGGCCGGGGTCAGTCCGCACATGCTGATGATGTCGGCAACCCCCATCCCGCGCACGCTCGCGATGACCCTCTACGCGGATCTGGACGTGTCCATGCTCGACGAATTGCCTCCGGGTCGCACGCCGGTCCTGACCCGCCTGGCGTCGGATGCGCGACGCGACGAGGTGGTGGCGCGGGTGCGCGAGGCTTGTCGTGCCGGGCGACAGGCCTACTGGGTCTGTCCGCTGATCGAGGAGTCGGAGGCGCTGCAGCTCAAGACCGCGCAGGAGACCTTTGATGCGCTGGTGGCGGCATTGCCGGAGTTGCATGTCGGGTTGGTGCACGGGCGGCTCAAGCCGGCGCTCAAGTCGGAAACCATGACCGCTTTTGCGGCGGGCGAGTTGCACGTGCTGGTGGCGACCACCGTGATCGAGGTCGGCGTCGATGTGCCCAACGCGAGTCTGATGGTGATCGAGCACGCCGAGCGCTTCGGCTTGGCGCAGTTGCACCAGTTGCGCGGCCGGGTCGGGCGCGGCAGTGCCGCATCGGCCTGCATCCTGCTGTATTCACAACCGTTGTCGGAGACCGCGCGCGCGCGCCTCAAGGTGATCTACGGCAACACCGACGGATTCGTGATCGCCCAGGAGGATTTGCGCATCCGTGGTCCTGGGGAGTTCGTCGGCGCGCGCCAGAGCGGGGTGCCGTTGCTGCGCTACGCGGATCTGCAAACCGATGCGGACTTGATCGCGCCGGCGCGCGCGCTGGCCGAGCAGTTGCTCGCCACGGCGCCAGAGATCGCGACGTGTTTGATCGAGCGCTGGCTGGGGGGATGCGAGGGGCTGTTGCGGGCGTGACGTGGCGCCCGCGTGTATCATTCGGCCCTGATATACGGGCGGCCCGGCCCACCGTAGTTCGATCCCCCTGATCCGGATACCCGCCATGCGCCGCGTCCTGGCCCTCGTGATCATCGCTCTCGCCGTCGGCGTCTTCATGGCGCTCAAGGCCACCCGTCCCGCCGCGCCCAGGGTGGAGGTGCGCGAGCGGGTTTGGCGTGTCGAAACCACCCAGGCGCAGCCCGCCACGCTTTCCCCGGAACTGACCCTGTACGGTCGGATCGAGGCTCCCGACCAGGTGCGCGCGGCCTCCCCGGTGGCCGGGCGGGTGCTGGAGGTGGCGGTGCGTGACGGCGAGCGGGTGACGGCCGGTCAGGCGCTGGCACGCCTCGATCCGCGCGATCTGCGCCCGCGCCTGGAACTGGCGCGCACCGAGCTGGAGCGCGAAGCCATCCGTCTGCGCCATGACCGCGCGGCGCTGGAGCAGGAGCGTGCGCTGCTGGCGCTGGCCGAGGCGCGGCGCGTGCGCCTGGAGAAGCTCTACAGCGCCCGCGCCGGCGCGGTCAATGCCGTCGATCAGGTACGCGAGGAGATCGCCCGCGTGCGTCTGGCCATCGGGCAGCGCGAGCAGGCGATCGCCGAACAACCGCTGCGAGTGGCGCAGGCGCAAGCGCGTGTGGACGAGGCACGCCGGGATGTCGAGCGCGGCGCGGTCGTGGCGCCGTTTGCCGCGCGCATCGCCAAGGTCGAGGTGGCGGCCGGCGACCAGGTGCAGCCGGGGCAGGCGCTGTTGTCGCTGTATGCGGATGACCCCGTCTACGTGCGCGCGAAACTGCCAGCCCTGTACGTCGCCGAACTGCGCGCCGCGCTGGCGAACGAGACCCGCCTGCGCGCCACCATTGCCTTCGGTGCGGCTACGCTCGGCGCCGAGCTGGAACGCATAGGCGGCGAGGCCGACGCGCGGGGCGTGGATGTGTTGCTGCGCCTGCCACGCACGCATGATGTGCCGCTTGGCGCCTTCGTCAGCGCAACCCTGGCCCGGCCCGCGCTGCACGGGGTGCTGTCGCTGCCGTTTTCCGCGCTGCATGGCGGGGATCGCATCTACCAGGTGCGTGACGGGCGCCTCGTCGCGCGGACGATAGAACGGGTCGGCGAGCACAGGGTCGCGGGCGAGCCGCACATGCTGGTACGGGTGGCGGACTTCGAGGCGGGGGGGGCGGTGATGGTCACCCATCTGCCCAACGCGATCGACGGCCTGGCGGTAGAGGCCAAGGAGTGAGCCGTGGCGTGATTCCGGCGCTGCTGCGCCACCGCGTCGCCGCCAACGTGTTGATGCTGCTTGCGCTGATCGCTGGAGTGGTCGCGGTGTTGCGCATGAATGTGCAGTTCCTGCCGGATTTCGAGCTGGACATCATCAGCGTGCGGGTGGTGTGGAGCGGGGCGTCGGCCGAGGACGTGGAAAACGGCATCACGACGCCGCTGGAGGAGCGGCTGAAAACCCTGGACGGGCTCAAGCGCATGACCTCGACCTCGGCCCAGGGGGTGTCGAGCATCACGCTGGAACTGGAAGAGCGCACCGACCCGCTGCTGGCGCTCGATCAGGCACGCCAGCGCGTGGACGAGTTCCGCAACCTGCCGCGCGACGCCGAGACACCCCAGATCAGCCGCATTTCGCGCTATGAGCCGATTGCGCGGCTGGTGGTGCGCGGCGAGAGCGTTGAGGCGCTGCGCCCGTGGGCGCGTCGCTTCGAGAGCGAGTTGCTGGCGGCGGGCATCGACAAGATCGATATCGCCGGCATGCCTGAAGAGCGCATCGCGATCGAAGTGCCGTCGGCGGCGCTGCAAACCCTCGACCTGTCGCTGCTCGAGATCGGCGAACGGGTCGCGGCGCGGGCACGCGATGTGCCGGCCGGGGTGGCCGGCGCGCGTGATGGGGCGCGCGAGGTCCGTGGCCTGGAACAGCGTCGCACGCCGCGCGGGTTCGAGTCGCTGGAGGTGGTCAGCGACGCGCGCGGGTTGGTGAGACTGGGCGACATCGCCACCATCAGTCGCGAGGCGCGACCGGGCAACGTGGCACTGAGCGAAGCCGGTGACGCGGTGGTGGAACTGACCCTGCAACGCAGCGAGCGCGGCCATTCGCTCAAGGGCGCGCGCGTCTTCGACGAGTGGCTGGAGGCGACCCGCCCGACGCTGCCGCCGACGATCGCGCTGGAGGTGTACGACACCCAGTGGGAGCTGATCCGCGACCGCATCCAGTTGCTGGTGAAGAACGGCTTGAGCGGGCTGCTGGTGGTGGTGGCGGTGCTTTACGCGTTTTTGCCGGCGCGGGTCGCGTTCTGGGTCATGGCCGGGATACCGACCGCGTTTCTCGCTACCCTGGGGCTGATGTTCATGTTCGGCGGTACCATCAACATGATCAGTCTGTTCGCGTTGATCATGGCGCTGGGCATCATCGTCGACGATGCGATCGTGGTCAGCGAGGATGCCGACACCCATCGCAGGCGCGGCGAAGCCCCCGAGCAGGCGGTGCTGGGTGGCGCCCGGCGCATGTTCTGGCCGGTGGTCGCGGCGTCGCTGACCACGGTGGCGGCGTTCATCCCGCTGATGCTGGTGGGCGGGATCATCGGCAACATCATGTTCGACATCCCGTTCGTGATGATCATGGTGATCATGGCATCGCTGCTGGAGAGCTTCCTGATCCTGCCGGCCCACCTCAAGCTGGCGCTGCGGGGGCAGGCCGGGCAGCATGGGTCGCGCGTGCGCCGGTGCCTCGACGCGATGTTCGAGCGCTTGCGCGACCACGCCTTTCGTTCGCTGGTGATCCGGGCGCTGGCGTGGCGTGGCACGACCATCGCCATCACGCTGGCGACCATGATCGTGGCGGTCGGGCTGATCGCGGGGGAGCGCCTCAAGTTCGTGTTCTTTCCGACGCCCGAAGGTCCGGTGGTGTTTGCCAACGCCGGTTTCGTCGCGGGTACCCCGCGTGCCCACAGCGAAGCCTTCCTGCGCGAGCTGGAGCGTGCGCTGGCTCAGACCGAGCGCGAACTGGGAGGCGGGCTGGTCAGGATTGCGGTATCACGTCTGGGCGGATCGGGCGGGGGCGCGGGGGGTGGCGTGGCACGCGGCGACCAGTTGCTGTCGGTGATGGTGGAGCTGGTGCCGTCGGACCGGCGCAGCGTGCGCAACGAGCAGTTTCTCGCGGCGTGGCGCGCGCGTACCGCACTGGCGCCCGGCCTTGAAAGCCTGAGCTTCAAGCCGCGCCAGTCCGGTCCGCAGGGGCGCGATCTGACGATACGCCTCACCGGCGACGACGCCGATGCGCTCAAGGCCGCCGCGCTCGACTTGTCCGAGACCTTGAAAGGCGTGGCCGGCGTCACTGACACCGAAGACGACATGCCGTTCGGGCGCGAGCAGTTGATCTACCGCCTGACCCCGGCCGGCAGTGCGCTGGGGCTGTCCACCGACAGCCTCGGCCGGCAGTTGCGCGCGGCCTTCGACGGCACGCTCGCCCAGCTTGTGCAGCACGGTCGCGACGAGCTGGAAGTACGGGTGCTGCTGCCGCGCGACGAACGTGAGCGCCTGGATGTGTTCGAGCGCATCGTGATCGAGACCCCGGCGCAGGGCTTCGTGCCGCTGGCCACGGTCGCGAGCTGGGAATCCCGGCGCGGCTTCGAGGCGTTGCGTCATGCCGACGGACGGCTGGCGGTGGAGGTGTCGGCCAGCGTCGACAGCAGCATCGGCAACGCCAACCAGATCCAGGCCGAATTGGCGCGCACGACCTTGCCATGGCTTGCCACGCGTTACGCCGTCGACTACAGCCTGGAAGGCCAGGCCGCCGACCAGCGTGAAACGCTGGGCGACATGCAGGCCGGGCTGGTGCTCGGACTGGGGCTTATCTACCTGACGCTGGTGTGGGCATTTGCTTCGTGGAGCTGGCCCGTCGTGGTGATGGCCGCGATCCCGCTGGGGCTGGCCGGGGCTATCTTCGGCCACTGGGCCATGGGGCTGAATCTGACCATATTGTCGCTGTTCGGCCTGTTCGCGCTGGCCGGTATCGTGGTCAACAATGCAATCATCCTGGTCAGTCTGTTCAAGGAATTGCGTGCCCAAGGCCAGGGAATCGATGAGGCGTTGGTCGGGGCCGCGTGCGGGCGGCTGCGTGCGGTGCTGCTGACGTCGCTGACCACCATAGGTGGCCTGATTCCGCTGATGTTTGAAACCTCGCTGCAGGCGCAATTCCTCATCCCGATGGCGGCCTCGATCGCTTTTGGGCTGGGTTTCTCGGCGGCGCTGGTGTTGTTCTTCATTCCGGCGCTGCTTTCGGTGATCGAGTCCTTCAAGGTCTGTGTTGGGTTGGGGGCTACGTGAGCCGGGATAATCCGCTGGCCCGATCCGCACTGCCGCGCTGGCATGCGCGCCCTGAGCGCTCGGGAACGCCCGCCGCGCTGCGCCCGTGGCTTACCGACCCGGATTCGCTCACGGCGCGCATCCGCGTGCGTTGCGGTGCCTTCAGCGTAGCGGTGGTGCGTCAAGCGCCAGGGCGTGCAATGCGGGATGAGACGACGTTGCTCGGGCTGCGCACGCATGAGCGGGTGTGGGTGCGCGAAGTGTTGCTCGTTGCCGACGGTGTGCCGGTGGTGTTTGCGCGTTCGGTGGTGTCGCGCCGCCATGTGCGCGGTGCCTGGTATCTGTTTCACGGCGTGGGGTCGCGCCCGCTCGGGGCAGCCCTGTTCGCCGATCCGCGCATTGCACGCCTGCCGCTGGCGGCGGCGTGTCTGGATGCACGCGATGCGCGGTATCATCGCGCCATCGAAGTGACCGGCCTCCCGTCGGCCCCACGCTGTCTGTGGGCGCGCCGCTCGGTGTTTCGCCTGCGTGGCAGGCCGCTGCTGGTCACCGAAGTATTCCTCCCGGCCATACAAAAGTTGCGCGCATGACCCTCGACCCGACGCCCCGACGCCTGCCTCACTATCTGCGCCTGATGCGCCTGGACAAGCCCATCGGCATCCTGCTGCTGCTGTGGCCGACGCTGTGGGGGCTGTGGGTGGCTGCCGACGGGCTGCCACCGCCCTACGTCCTGTTCGTCTTCGTCCTCGGCACGGTGCTGATGCGCTCCGCCGGGTGCGTCATCAACGACTATGCCGACCGCGACTTCGACGGCAGGGTCGAGCGCACCCGCGCCCGCCCGCTCGCCACCGGCGTCGTGACCACGCGCGAGGCGATCTGGCTTGCCGGCACGCTGAGCGTGTTGGCGCTGCTGCTGGTGCTGCCGATGAACACTCTGGTGCTGTGGCTGGCGCTGCCGGCGCTGTTTCTCGCTGCGAGCTACCCATACACCAAGCGATTCTTCGCCATTCCGCAGGCTTATCTCGGGATCGCGTTCGGCTTCGGCATCCCCATGGCCTTCGCAGCGGTGCACGGGCGCGTGCCGGACGTGGCATGGGTGATGCTGCTTGCCAACGTGTTCTGGGCAGTCGCCTACGACACCGAGTACGCGATGGTCGATCGCCCGGATGACCTGAAGATAGGCATTCGCAGCGCGGCGATCACCTTCGGCCGCATGGACGTGGCGGCCGTGATGCTGTGTTACGCGCTGGCGCTGGGGTTGCTCGCGCTGGCGGGGCTGATGAGCGCACTCGGGCCGTTCTACTTCGCGGGGCTGGTCGTTGCGGCCGGCATCGCCGGCCATCACTACACCCTGATCCGTACCCGCGACCGGGCGCGCTGTTTCAAGGCGTTCCTGCACAACAACTGGATAGGATGCTGCATCTTTGCCGGGCTCGCGCTCGACCGACTGTGAGCTATCATGCCCGGCGTACCCCACAGGAACGATCCATGCATTTCATGACCGCCCTTCGGGCCGCCTGGCAGCAGCACGACAGCTTGCTGTGCGTCGGCCTCGATCCTGATCCGGCGCGTTTCCCGGCGCATCTGCAAGGACGGCCGCAAGCGATATTCGAGTTCTGTCGCGCCATTGTCGATGCGACCGCCGATCTCGTGTGCTGCTTCAAACCGCAGATCGCCTATTTCGCCGCACATCGCGGCGAGGACCAGCTTGAAGCGCTGATCGCCCACATCCACGACCGCCATCCCGGCATCCCGGTAATCCTCGACGCCAAGCGCGGCGATGTCGGCAGCACTGCCGAGCAATACGCGGTCGAGGCGTTCGAGCGCTACCGCGCGGATGCGGTCACAGTGAACCCGTACATGGGGCGTGACTCGGTGGAACCTTACCTGGCCCGCGCCGACAAGGGCGTGATCCTGCTGTGCCGTACCTCCAACCTGGGTGGCAGTGACCTGCAGTTTCTTGACGTCGGCGGTGGCGAGCGCCTCTACCAGCGCGTCGCGCGACTGGTCGCCGAGCAATGGAACGACAGCGGTAATTGCGCGCTGGTGGTGGGGGCGACGTTTCCGCAAGAGATCGCGCGGGTGCGCGACATCGTGGGCGACATGCCGCTGCTGGTGCCGGGCATAGGGGCACAGGGAGGCGATATTAAGGCCACGGTGCAGGCCGGACGCGCCGCCGACGGGGGCGGACTGATGATAAGCTCGTCGCGTGCGATCCTGTATGCAGGCAGTGAAGAGGACTTTGCCATCTCGGCCCGAAGCGCCGCGGTGGCAACGCGGGACGCAATCAACGCCTGCCGCTGAGCCGTATCCTGGGCGAGGTTGCGGGCGTGAAGCGAGTTCTGAGCGGTCACCGCACTATCGCGCAGGTTGCAATTAGGCGTAATATGCGGTCCAATTTCCGTGTTACGAATTTCCGTGATTATCGGAAGCCATACTGAAAAGGGGATATCAGTGCGTTTTTCTGCTATTGGCATGCTCAGGGGCCTGATCCTGGGTGCATCCACGCTGGTGCTTGTTGCGTGTGGCGGTGGTGGTGGTGGGGGCGGCGGCGGCGGTCTTCCGGGTGGCCCGAACGGAGTGAATGCCATCAAGGTCGAGGTTCGTGCGGACGCCAGTACGTTGCCGTTAAACATCACTGGTGAAGGGCCGCGGATTGGCGGGGTCTACACTACGACCCTGTATGTCACCGCGCGTGCGGCGGACGGTAGCATGTTAAGTGGAGAAGATCTGTTCTCGTTTAACTTCGTGCGCGGTTTCGAGTCGGCACAGCTCTACTATCTGGACGGGGACGAAGATCATGAAGTAGAAGTAGAGGATCCCAACGACCCCAGTAAGACGATCAAGGTACCGGCCGCTTTCCGTTTTGGAACCCTTGATGCCGCCGGTAACGGTGCGACCATGCACCTGCATTCGCGTGACAAGGTAGGTACTGCGGAAATCGAGTATTCCGTCGTTTCCAATGGCGTCAAATACAAGGGTACCGTGGTCGTTCAGATCGGCGCGGTGAGTACCGGACGTCCGTCGCAGGTCGTGTTGAAGCATCAGGCTCCGAATGAGTTGTTTGTGCAGGGCGTCAATGAACCGACCCAGCTGGTTGTTCAGGCGAACGTAGTTGACGAAGCCGGGCAGGCGGTTCCCAACCCAACAACTGGTACGAACAACCTGCTTGCGTCCATTGTTACTGGTACCACGCAGTGTGCTGCTGGAGTCAGTGCGGAGTTGCGTTCCGGCGCGTCGTCTGGAAAGTCAGTGATGACGAGTTCGATCAACGGGCAGGCGCAGTTCACCATCGTCAGCGGCACAGCGGCCGGGCTAATTTGCGTTGAGTTCTACTCTGATCGCACTGATAACAATGTGTCGAACGGAATCACGCAATTGGTATACAACGCGACTGGAGTTCCGGCAACGGTGTTCGGAACTCCGAGCTCGCCTTTGGCGATTACCAGCGCAACGCTGCCCGAAGCGTATCTCGGAACCCCGTATGCTCAGTTCCTCGCAGCGTCGGGTGGACACACGCCTTACACCTGGACGCTTCGAAGCGGTAGCACTCTTCCGGCCGGATTGAGTCTGTCAACTGATGGGGTTATTTCTGGAAGCCCGATCGTTTCCGGCGACAAGTTCCAGTTCATCGTGCAGGTCACCGATGCATCGGGCGCGGTGAAGGAGAAGAGTTTCGAACTCAAAGTAAACGCGACTGGTGGTGCTGGGCCGGCAGTTGTGACTACCGCGCTTCCGGGTGGCAAGATCGGAGTGCCGTATTCAGCCGTCATGTTGGCCTCGGGGGGCAAGGCACCTTACACATGGACAGTAGTGCCCGCAGCGCCGGCTCCCGGCCTGACGATGAGTGTGGGTGGGGTGCTGTCGGGGACGCCGACAGCGGTAGGGACGTTCTCTGCGGCATTTACGGTTACAGATGCAAATGGTCTTTCAGTGACGGTGCTGCTGAGCATCACAGTTGCAGCATGACCATCTAGATCAGGCCTCGATTGATGATAAACAGGCCCCACGATGCTTCGCGGGGCCTGTTTGTTTTCACCGATGAAGTGGCGTTTGGTATTGCTATGCCAGTAGTTCAGTTCGGTAGTCGCGATACGTGGATGGGGCAGGTGTGTAGTGCTTATGAGCGAGTAACAGATGCAGCACCGAAACTTGCGCGATTTTCTCGCCCAACTGGAGCGACGCGGCGAGCTCAAGCGCATCTCCGTTCCGGTGGATACCCATCTCGAAATGACCGAGATCGCTGACCGCGTATTGCGCGCCAGCGGGCCGGCGTTGTTGTTCGAGCATCCGGTGCGCAATGGCCAGCGCCTGGCGATGCCGGTGTTGGCAAATTTGTTTGGCACACCCGAGCGCGTGGTGCTGGGCATGGGTGAGGATCTGGGCGAGGGGGGTGACTGGCGCGCGCCGCTGCGCGAGGTCGGCCGTTTGCTGGCGTTCCTGAAGGAGCCGGAGCCGCCGCGTGGGCTCAAGGATGCGTGGGAAAAACTGCCGGTGTTCAGGCAGGTGCTGAATATGTCGCCCAAGGTCGTGCGTTCCGGTCCGTGCCAGGAGGTGGTTCTTGAGGGTGCCGAAGTCGATCTGTCACGTCTGCCGATCCAGCATTGCTGGCCGGGCGATGTGGCGCCGCTGATCACGTGGGGGCTGGTGGTGACGCGCGGGCCGGACAGGGCGCGGCAGAACCTCGGCATCTACCGGCAGCAGGTATTGGGGCCCAAGCGCGTCATCATGCGCTGGCTCGCGCATCGCGGCGGGGCGCTGGATTTTCGCGAGCATCAGCAGCGCCATCCGGGCGAGCCGTTTCCGGTCGCGGTGGTGCTGGGGTGCGACCCGGCGACGATACTCGCGGCGGTCACGCCGGTGCCGGACACGCTGTCCGAATACCAGTTTGCCGGGCTGCTGCGCGGCGCCAAGACCGAGTTGGTGAAGTGCATGGGCTCTGATCTGCAGGTGCCGGCGTCCAGCGAGATCATCCTCGAAGGTGTCATCCATCCGGGCGACATGGCGCCCGAGGGGCCGTACGGCGACCATACCGGCTACTACAACGAAGTCTCCGAGTTTCCGGTGCTGACGATAGAGCGCATCACGATGCGCCGCGATGCGATCTACCACTCCACCTATACCGGCAAGCCGCCCGACGAACCGGCGATGCTGGGGGTGGCGCTGAACGAGGTATTCGTGCCGCTGCTGCAAAGGCAGTTTCCGGAAATCGTCGATTTCTATCTCCCGCCCGAGGGCTGCTCGTATCGTCTGGCGATCGTGAGCATGCGCAAGCAGTATCCGGGTCACGCCAAACGCGTGATGTTCGGGATCTGGAGTTTTCTGCGCCAGTTCATGTACACCAAGTTCATCATCGTGGTCGACGACGATGTCGACGTGCGTGACTGGAAGGAGGTGGTGTGGGCCATGACCACGCGCGTTGATGCGAGCCGCGATTGCGTGCTGGTCGACAACACCCCGATCGACTATCTGGACTTTGCCAGCCCGGTTGCCGGGCTGGGCAGCAAGATGGGACTGGATGCGACCAACAAATGGCCGGGTGAGACGATGCGCGAATGGGGGCGCACCATAGTGATGGACGAGGCGGTCAAACAGCGCGTCGACGCGATGTGGGATGATCTGGGGTTGTAGCAGGGTTCGAGGAGGGGGTATGGCTGATGACGAAGGGGCCGCACCGCTGGTGCCCCGGACCGCCTCCATGGAAAGCCTGGTCGCCTTGGCGCACCTTGTCTATGCCCTGCACGCGATTGCGGTCGTCTCCGGGGTGTTGGGTTCGGCGACGATCGTCGGCAGTTTTGTCGCCAGTGTGCCTTCCATCGTGGCGGTCATTCTCAACTACCTTAAGCGCGCGGAGGCCAGGGGGATCTGGCTGGAGAGCCATTTTCGCTGGCAAATCAGAACCTTCTGGTTTGCGCTGCTGTGGGTGGGAGTGGCCGTGCTGATGGTGCTATCACTAGTCGGCGTGCCTCTCGCGTTGCTCATCGTGCTGGTGGTGGGATTGTGGGTGTTCTACCGTGTCGCGCGGGGGTGGTGGAGTCTGTCGCGGCGAACCATGATGCCCATGCCTCGCGAGACACTCTGAACCTCATCGCGCTTGCCATATCCATTCAAGCAGCGCGTCCTGGGCGTCCTTGCTGGCGCTGGCGGCGGGGTCGTTCACCATCATCACTACAGCGTGTCGCCGCCCGTTGCGGTCGAGCACGTAGCCGGCCATGGCGCGAACATCGTTGATGGTTCCGGTCTTGATGTGGGCGTATCCGTTGGCAGGGCTGGTACTCAGCCGTCCCCGCGCTGTTCCATCGATCCCGGCGATGGGCAGTGAGGCGATGAACTCGGGCATGTAGGGTCTTTGCCAGGCAGTGAGCAGTAGTTTTCCCAGGCTGGCGGCGCGGATGCGCGCGATGCGTGACAATCCAGACCCGTTGTCGATGACCAGACCGTCGGTCGGGATGCCGGCGCTGGCCAGTCGCGCAGTCGCTGCCGCCACCCCCGCCGCGACTGCGTCCGACGCAGGCGAGTCGGCGCCGAGAACCGCGAGCAGTTGCCGCGCGATGATGTTGCTCGACCACTTGTTCATCTCGCGCACGATTTCGCCCAGCGCTGGAGAGGTCTCCGTAAGGAGTGTCGCGGCCTCTGCCGGGGTGGTGCCGCTTCGGACTCTTCCGCTCACGTGGCCGCCCAGCTCATCCCAGAGTGCGGCGACCAGCGCGACACCAAAATTTTCCGCCGACAACGGGGAGGCCGCCCATTCGCGCGGGCCGCAACTGATCGGCAGTGTGCCGGCCAACACCAGTTTTGTCCCTTCCGGAGATGGTTCCAGTGCGGCATCCAGGCCGTTGTACCAGATGCCGCAGGCACCGCTGGTGGCTCGGATGGTGCTCTGTACCGCGAGCCCCTTCAGCGGCGGGTGTGGCGTCACCGTTATCGGGAGGTTGGCGCTCGCGGGGGGGGTCAGGGGCAGGTGCAGCGTACTGAAGTGCAGCAGCAGTCCGTGAGGTCCGCTGTTGTAGGGGCGTAGCCCCTTGCCGTCAAATGCGTATGGATCATGCTCGGGAAGTCGCAGTGCGGAGCCATCGAGGACGATGTCGCCGTCGATCGTGGTTATCCCCATTTCGCGGATTTTGCGCAGCATCTTCCATAAGCGTTCATAGCTCAGGATGGGGTCCCCGCCACCCACCAGGTACAGATCGCCATGCAACACCTGGCCTGCTCGTAGCCCATGCGTTGCGACGCGGGTGGTCCACGTGTGTGCCGGGCCGAGCGTTTCGAGTGCCGCGAAGCTTGTCACCAGCTTCATCACCGACGCGGGATTCATTGCCTGCCGGTCGTTGAGCGCAAGGGTCGGTGCGGCGCCGTCCACCTGCTGGACCCATATGCTTGCATGTGATTCGGCAATGCCCGCATTCGCCAGGGCGCGCGCGACCGTCTCCGGCATCGTCGCGGGTGTAGTTGCCAACGACGCGCTACATACGCCCAAAGCGAAAAGAAGTGCCCCAAGAAGCTGGATGAGTGTGTGCATGTGAGTTCGCAGCGTATGCCGCGCGGCGGGTGTTTGAAATCCGGACAGGATACAATAGCGCCTGATTCGCGATCCGCCGTGGGCGGAGTATCGCGTGGTGGCAGTTTGAATCCGCAGGCGCCCGTGCTTGGGCAGGAGTGGTTTGATGATACTGGTAACAGGCGGCGCGGGCTTCATCGGCGCCAACTTCGTGCTCGACTGGTTGCATGAAACCGGCGAGCCGGTGGTCAATCTTGATGCCCTCACCTATGCGGGCAATCCCGAGAATTTCGCATCGCTGGGCAACGATGTGCGGCACGTATTCGCGCACGGCGACATTTGCGATCGTGCGCTGGTTGACGCGGTACTGGCCGAGCACCGGCCGCGCGCGGTGCTGCACTTCGCTGCCGAAAGCCACGTCGATCGCTCCATCCACGGGCCGGCCGCATTCGTCCGCACCAATATCGAAGGCACGTTCACCTTGCTGGAGGCGGTGCGTGCCTTCTGGGCCACGCTGCCATCCTCCGAGCGGGAGACGTTCCGCTTTCTGCATGTTTCGACCGACGAAGTCTACGGGTCACTGGGTCCCGAGGATCCGCCTTTCGCCGAGACCAAGACCTACGAGCCGAACAGTCCGTATTCGGCGAGCAAGGCAGCATCTGACCATCTGGTTCGCGCCTGGCACCACACTTACGGGTTGCCGGTGTTGACCACTAATTGCTCGAACAACTACGGGCCGTACCAGTTCCCGGAAAAGCTGATCCCGCTGATGATCGCCAATGCGCTGGCTGGCAGGGCGTTGCCAATCTATGGTGACGGCTCCAATGTGCGCGACTGGTTGTACGTCGGTGATCACTGCAATGCGCTACGTCGGGTGCTCGCAACCGGGGTGCCGGGCGAGACCTACAACATCGGCGGCTGGAACGAGAAGCCGAACATCGAGATCGTCCACACCGTCTGTGCGCTGCTCGATGAACTCCGGCCTGATCCGGCCGGTTCGTATGCGCGACTCATCACCTACGTGACCGACCGCCCCGGCCACGACCGGCGCTATGCCATCGATGCACGCAAGATAGAGCGGGAACTGGGGTGGCGACCGGCGGAAACCTTCGAGTCGGGCATACGCAAGACCGTCGCCTGGTACTTGTTCAACCAGGACTGGGTCGCAAACGTACAAAGTGGCGCCTACCGCGAATGGGTCGCGGCCAACTACGAACATCGCTGAACGAGGGAATACGTGACGCAACGCAAAGGCATCATCCTCGCGGGGGGCTCCGGCACCCGGCTGCACCCGGCAACGCTCGCGGTATCCAAGCAACTGCTGCCTGTTTATGACAAGCCGATGATCTACTACCCGGTCAGCACCTTGATGCTGTCGGGGATACGCGACATCCTGATCATTTCGACGCCGCAGGATACCCCGCGTTTCGAGCAGTTGCTGGGAGACGGCAGTCGCTGGGGGGTGAACTTCCAGTATGCGGTCCAGCCGAGTCCAGACGGGCTGGCGCAAGCCTTTCTGATCGGCGAGGAGTTTCTGTCGGGGAGTCCGTCGGCGCTGGTGCTGGGCGACAACCTGTTCTACGGCCACGAGTTTTCCACCAGCTTGCGCAAGGCGGGGGAACGCATCGACGGCGCCACGGTGTTCGCCTACCCGGTGCATGACCCGGAACGTTATGGCGTCGTGGAGTTCGACCCGTCGGGGCGCGCGGTGAGTCTGGAAGAGAAGCCGGCCAAACCCAAGAGTCGCTATGCGGTTACCGGTCTGTACTACTACGATGCGCGCGTGGTCGACGTCGCGCGCGCCCTCAAGCCCAGTCCGCGCGGCGAACTCGAGATCACCGACGTCAATCGCCAGTATCTCGAGTGGGGTGATCTGGACGTCCAGGTCATGGGGCGCGGTCACGCCTGGTTGGATACCGGTACCCATGAGAGCCTGCTTGAGGCGGGGCTGTTCATACAGACCATAGAAAAGCGCCAGGGGCTGAAGATCGCGTGCCCGGAAGAGATTGCGTGGCGGGCGGGGTGGATCGATGCGGAGCAGTTGCGTGCTCTGGCGCGACCGCTGAGCAAGAACGGATATGGCCATTACCTCGCCAGCTTGATCGACGACAGGGTGTTTTGATGGAGGTGGTCGAAACGCAACTGGCGGGTCCGTTGATCATAGAGCCCAAAGTATTTGGCGATAGCCGCGGCTTCTTCTTCGAAAGTTACAACGTCAGGACTTTTGCCGAGCGGGTGGGTCTGGACGCCGCTTTTGTACAGGATAACCATTCGCGTTCGGCACGGGGCGTGCTGCGTGGTCTGCACTACCAGATCCGTCAGCCCCAGGGAAAGCTGGTGCGTGTCGTGCGGGGGGCGGTGTTTGATGTTGCGGTCGATATGCGCAAGTCGTCACCGACTTTTGGCCGTTGGACCGGGTGTGAGCTGACCGAGGACAACCATCGCCAGTTCTGGATACCACCGGGGTTCGCGCATGGCTTTCTGGTCCTGAGCGAATTGGCGGATTTTCTGTACAAGACGACGGACTACTACGCGCCCGAGCATGAACGCTGTCTGGCGTGGAACGATCTGACTGTCGCGGTGGATTGGCCATTGACCGGTGAGCCGCTGTTGTCGGGCAAGGACAGGATCGGCGCGGCACTCGACGAGTGCGAGGCGTTCGAGTGAAATTGCTTGTGACCGGAGCGAATGGCCAGGTCGGCTACGAGCTGGTGCGCAGTCTGATGCCGTTGGGGGAGGTCGTCGCGCTCACGCGCGGCGATTGCGATCTGACCCGGCCCGAGGCGATCGCGCGCGCGATCGGTGCGCACAAGCCGGATGTGATCGTCAACGCGGCGGCCTACACTGCGGTCGATCGTGCCGAAAGCGAAGAAGACCTTGCAACCCGCATCAACGGCGAGGCGCCGAGGGCGCTGGCGCTCGCCGCGCGTAGCGTGGGCGCGCTGCTGTTGCACTACTCGACCGACTACGTGTTTGATGGCGACAAGGACACCCCCTGGGACGAGACTGACCCGGTGTCGCCTCTAAATGCCTATGGGCGAAGCAAACTGGCGGGAGAGCGGGCGATCATGGCATCGGGCGCGGATTTCATCATCCTCAGGACGACGTGGGTATTTGCCGCGCGCGGCGCCAATTTCGTTCGGACCATGCTGCGTCTGGGGCGTGAGCGGGAAACGCTGAAAGTCGTGGCCGATCAGTTCGGCGCTCCGACCTGGGCACGCAACATCGCCGATGCCAGTGCCCATGTCGTCATGGCAGTGCAGCGTGAACGCGCGGAAGGGCGATTTGCCTCGGAGGTGCTGCATCTCGCATCGCAAGGCCAAACTTCGTGGCATGGTTTTGCGACCGAAATCTATGCTGAATTCGGGCGGCAGCGGCCGGGCGCGGTGTTGCGGGTGCGGGCGGTGGAGCCGATACCGTCGTCGGAATACCCCACGTCTGCGCGTCGCCCAGCCAATTCCCGTCTTGATTGTAGCCGTCTGGCGAGCCGCTTCGGGATCCGATTGCCCCCCTGGCGGGATGCACTGGCGCGCTGCCTGGAGGAAATCGGCGAGAATTAGCGGGAGTTTACGTTTCGGGTAACAGCGATTCCAGCGCGAACAACGATTCGATCGGCTCACGTGCACGGACCAGATGAAGCTGGTCACCGTTGACGATGACTTCAGCCGCGCGCGGGCGGGTGTTGTAGTTCGAACTCATCGTCATCCCATAGGCTCCGGCAGACAGTAGCGCGAGCAGGTCGCCTTCACGCACCGCGAGTGCGCGATCGTGGGCCAGGAAGTCGCCGCTCTCGCAGATCGGGCCGACTATTTCATAGCGCTGGGGCTTGTCGTCACGTGGTGTGACCGCGACCACCTCGTGGTAGGCGTCGTAGAGCGCCGGCCGGGCCAGATCGTTCATGGCGGCGTCCACGATGGCGAAGCTCTTTTCCGCACCCGGCTTCAGGTATTCGATGCGGGTCAGCAGCAATCCCGCGTTGCCTATCAGGGAACGACCCGGCTCGAAACAGAGTTCCTCGTGTCGCCCTTCAAATACCCGCAATACCGGAGCCAGGTAGTCCGCTGTGTCGGGTGGCGTTTCGTCCTGGTAGCGGATGCCGAGACCACCGCCCAGATCGATATGGTCCAGTGCCATCCCTTCAGCGGACAACTGGTTCACAAGCCCAAGCAGTTTCTCCGCAGCCTCGACGATGGGGGCGGAGTCCACCAGTTGTGATCCGATATGACAGGCAATGCCGCTGACCTTGACGTTGGGAAGGCTGGCGGCGAGCCGATATAGCGCGAGCGCTTCGTTGAACGCCACGCCGAACTTGTTGTTTCTGAGGCCGGTCGAGATGTAGGGGTGGGTCTTGGGGTCGACATCCGGATTGACGCGCAACGCGATGGGTGCGGCTTTGCACGTTTCGCCCGCAACGCGATTGAGCCGTTCCAGCTCAGACCTCGATTCGACATTGAAACAACGTATCCCGGCGTCCAGCGCCTGCCGCATCTCCTGCGAACTCTTGCCCACGCCGGAGAACACGACTTTGCTCGCGTGACCACCGGCAGCAATAACACGGGTCAGTTCTCCGCCCGAAACGATGTCGAATCCGGACCCCATACGTGCAAACGCGGATAGTACCCCAAGGTTGGCGTTGGCTTTGACCGCATAGAAAACCTGGGCCTTGTGCCGCGTCAGGGCATTGCGGTAAGCGTTGAACGCCGCCGTCATGGCGCCAAGCGAATAGACGAAGACGGGGGTACCGAAGCGCGATGCGATTTCGGCAAGCGGGACGCCCTCGATCTGTAGTCCGGCTGTGCCGTAGCCGAGGGTAGGAATGGTGAGTTCAGAATTCATGTTCAATTTGCCGAGGGTTGCTTGCTATGATCGCCACCGGTCGCGGGTTGGGTCTGGGCCGGTGCTGGCGGGATATCGGGCAGATACAGCGGCCCCTTGATGCCACAAGCTGACAGCGCGATCGCGCAGCCGATTGCGATCATCGATAACCTGAGTTGCATCGAGTCCCCGCATGAGCGTAAAGGTGAAATCCTAACAGAAGGAGTAAGCATGGAAGAGTCTGCATTCAACGCACTGGCGGATGCCGAGTTGCTGCGCATGGAAGCCGCGCTTGAGGCTTGTGGCGCCGAGATTGATATCGAAATCAAACCCGGAGGGATACTTGAGCTCGAGTTCGAGAACGGCACCAAGATCATCATCAATCGCCATAGTGCGGCGCGGGAAATATGGGTCGCCGCACGTAGTGGGGGATTTCACTTCCGCCTGTGTGAGGGGGTGTGGATCGCCGGGCGCGATGGGGCCGAATTGTACGCAACCCTGACCAAAACGGTCAGCGAGCAATCCGGCTCCGCCGTTCGTATCCGACCGTAATCAAGACTGACCCGCGCGTTATCGTGGACTCAGTCCGCTACGGCCGGATCGGCGGCAAGGTGCGTTCCTCGACTGGCGCGGGGGCGCTCCGTCGCGCCGGAACTGCATTCGACGTGCCGTTCTGCGACGGAACCTGTTCCGGCATGAAATAACGCAGCTCCGGAATGTCGGGCAGTTCCTCCTGCGGCGGTTCGGGAGGCGGGTACTCCGCGTAGTGATAGTCGGTGTACGCTTTTCCTGGCACTTGGGCCGGCACAAGTCCGGAAGGAAGAGTACGAGATTTCTCAGGGACATCCTTGAGCGCGCTGCGCATGTAGTCGATCCATATCGGCAGCGCCGCCCGTCCGCCGGTTTCGCCGCGCCCCAGATTGCGCGGCTGACCATGGCCGATCCAGCTCACCGCGACGATGTCGGGGTTGTATCCGGCGAACCAGGCGTCCACGTAGTCATTGGTGGTTCCCGTCTTGCCGGCGAGGTCATGACGCCCGAGTGCCTTCGCCCGCGTGGCGGTGCCGCGAGACACGACGTTCTGCAGCATGGAGTCGATTAGCCAGGCATTGCGCGGATCGATCACGCGAGGCGCGCTTTTGCCCGCGACCGGCGGATCGACCCGGGCGACGGTGCGGCCCTGGCCGTCGATGATCTCCTTGACGATATAGGGTTCCACCTTGTAGCCGCCATTCGCGAATACCGCGTATCCGGCGGCCAACTGCCAGGGTGTTACCGCTCCCGCTCCCAGCGCCATGGTCAGGAATGCAGGATGACGCGACGGCTCGAAACCGAAGCGCGCGATGTAATCCTGCGCGTACTCCGGTGTGATGGACTGCAGCAAACGGATCGATACCATGTTCTTGGAACGGGTCAGCGCGTCGCGCAAGGTCATCGGTCCGTCGAACTTGTTGTCGTAGTTCTGTGGCTCCCAGGCCTTGCTGCCGGTGACTTCGGCAGGGAAATAGAGCGGCGCGTCGTCGACATAGCTGGCTGGTGAGTAGCCCCGTTCCAGGGCGGCCGAGTAGATGAACGGTTTGAAGCTCGAGCCCGGTTGTCGGTAAGCCTGGGTGGCGTGATTGAACTTGTTGCGATTGAAGTCGAAGCCGCCGACCAGAGCCCGCACAGCGCCGGTGTTGGCATCAATGGAAACAAGCGCTGCTTCAATCTCGGGGAGCTGCAGGATCTCCCAGTTCTCGTCATCTGTCCGGCGTATGCGGATGACCGCTCCAGGTCGGACTCGCCGTGCTTGAGGAGCGCGCTCGTCAAGCATCGGGGCGGCGAACGCCAGTCCGCTACCGGTTATCGTCAGTGTTCCATTGTTGGTGAAAACGCGAACACTCTTAGGCGACGCTTCAAGCACGATCGCCGAAAGCAGGTCGCCATAGCCTGGATATTCCTCCAGTTGATCCGAAAGCTCATCGGCGCTGGTCAGACTCGCGGAGCCAAGTTCAACGAACGCCTCGGGTCCCCGATAGCCATGCCTTTGATCATAGGCGAGCGCTCCGCGCCGCAATGCCAGTTGCGCCGCAGCCTGCTCGGCGCTTGATACGGTGGTGATGATCTTGATGCCAAGCTGGTAGGCGTCTTCTCCGAACTGCTCGACCGCGATCTGTCGCGCCATCTCGGCGACAAAGTCGGCACTTTCGGGGCGGGAGGCCGATCTCGCCGTGGTTGGTTTGACCGCATCCGCCACCGCGGCCTCGTATGACTTGGCGTCGATGAATCCAGCGTCCAGCATCCGGCGAAGTACATAGTGTTGGCGGCTGGTGGCGCGCGCAAGATTCGAAATTGGATTGTATGCAGAGGGCGCTTTCGGCAGTCCCGCGAGCATCGCCGCTTCGGCGAGGGTCAGTTCATCAATCGCCTTGTCAAAGTAAGTACGTGCGGCAGCGGCAAATCCATACGCACGATGGCCAAGGAAAATCTGGTTGAAGTAAATTTCAAGGATCTGATCCTTGCCAAGGTTGCGTTCTATTTTGATCGCCAGCAGGATCTCGTACAGCTTGCGGTTGTACGTTTTTTCCCGCGACAGAAAGAAGTTGCGCGCGACCTGCATCGTGATGGTCGATGCGCCCTGGCCACGGCCGCCGGAGACGATATTGGCCAGTGCTGCTCGCGCAATGCCGATCGGGTCGACGCCGGGATGCTCATAAAAGCGTTCATCCTCGGCTGCCAGTATCGCGTTCTTGAGTTTTTCCGGGACTTGGTCGATATTGACGAAGGCGCGCCGCTCCTCGCCAAATTCACCGAGCAAATATCCATCTGACGTGTATACTCGAAGCGGAATTCTCGGGCGATAGTCGGTAAGTGACTCAAGCGAGGGAAGTTTGGGCCAGGCAAGCGCGATCGCCGTGCCAAGCGTGGCGAACCCGAGTATAGTTGCCGTGAGCATAAATACCAGCGGGTAGACGACCCAGCGCATCAGGAATCCACAAAATCGAAGGAAACGGGGATTATACGGACGGGCGGATGGGTACTCCAGTCAAATATCTTAAGCATTTTGCTTTACAGTTTCCCTTGTTTGTTGCTAGGATTTGAAGTAACGGGTTAGGTGTTCCGTCTAACATAAAGAAATTTAAGGATTTTCTTTGTGATCGACTTTCAGATGTTCGGTTCCAAGGCAAGCCAGTTGGCCGGGCTCGATATTTCATCTTCATCGGTGAAGTTGGTCGAGTTGTCGGGTGGCGAGAAGGAGGGGTACCGCATCGAACGCTATGCGATCGAGGCGCTGCCTCGCGATGCGGTCGTCGATGGCAACATCACCAACCTGGAAGCGGTCGGCGAGGCAGTTCGACGGGCCACGCGCCGTATGGGGAGCGGGATCAAGAACGTCGCCGTCGCGCTGCCGGCATCCGCCGTAATCACGAAGAAAATTCTACTTCAGGCGGGTTTGCGCGAGCAGGAGATGGAGATCCAGGTCGAGTCCGAAGCCAACCAGTACATTCCGTTCGCCATCGACGAGGTGAATCTCGATTTCCAGCTGATTGGGCCCGCGCCGGGCGGTCAGGATGACGTCGAGGTGCTGATTGCGGCGTCACGCAAGGAGAAAGTCGAGGATCGCGTCGCGGTCGCTGAGGCGGCCGGGCTGAAAGCGGTGATCATGGATGTCGAATCGTTTGCGTCCGAGGCGGCATTTGAGCTCGTCAATCGCACGCTGCCCGATGGGGCCAAGGGAAAGATCGTTGCCCTGGTGGATATTGGAGCGAGCGCCATGAGTGTCACGATGCTGCGGGATGGCAAGCAGCTCTATGCGCGTGAGCAATCCATTGGTGGCAACAAACTTACCCAGGAAGTGGCGCGACAGTACGGAATGGGTGTGGACGAGGCCGAAGTCGCGAAGAAGGCAGGCAGCCTTCCGGACGACTACGAACGCGATCTGATGCGCCCATTTCTCGACAGTCTCGCGCTGGAAGTATCACGAGCCTTGCAGTTTTTCTTCACCTCGACCCAGTTCAATGAGGTCGATTACGTTGTTCTCGCGGGAGGGTGTGCCGTCATGCCAGGCCTGGCCGAGGTTATCGCGGGGCGCGTCCAAGTGCAGACGGTGGTTGCGAATCCGTTTGCGGGCATGGCGTTGGCGTCCCGCATCCGGCCCAAGAATCTGCTCGCAGATGCGCCCAGCCTCATGGTTGCATGTGGCTTGGCGCTCAGGAGATTCGACCCATGATCCGGATTAATCTACTCCCTCACCGGGAGGAAAAACGCAAGCAACGTCGCCAGCAGTTCTTCGTGGTTTCTGCCTTGATGGTGGCCATGGGGGCCGCAGTGGGTTTGCTCGGCCATACCTATATGGCCGGCAACATCGAGCGTCAGGAACGGAAGAATGCGATTTTCGAGTCCGAGATTGCCAGCCTGGACAAGGAAATTGCGGAGATAAACCGGCTGCGCGAGCAAATTGACGCATTGGTGGCGCGTAAGCAGGTCATCGAATCATTGCAGGGCAATCGAGCTGAGGCAGTGCATGTCTTCAATGAGCTGGTGCGTCGCATGCCCGAGGGGGTGTACCTGCGGGGGTTGAAGCAGACTGGTACGCGGGTGGCGCTCAGTGGGTACGCGCAGTCGAACTCACGGGTTTCGCATCTGATGCGGGGGCTTGATGAATCGCCGCAGCTCGAGCTGCCGGATCTGGTTGAGGTGAAGTCTGCGATCAAGGAAGATCGCAGGCTGAGTGACTTCACCCTGAATATCAACATTGAGCGCGCCAAGACCGTTGATGGTGAGGGGGCGCCAAAATGAAGGGCACCCAGGTGAGTCTGCGTGGCATCGATTTCGAACGCTTTGCACAGGACTTCAGGAACCTTGATCAGAATGATCCGGGGTCGTGGCCTCTTGCGCCGAGAGTGGCGGTTTTTCTTGCCCTGCTGGCTGTGACCGTCGCGTTGGCGTGGTGGCTGGTCTGGAATGATCAGGTGGAGTTGCTTGAAACGCGTCAGGCTCAGGAAGTCCAGCTGCGTGAAAACTGGATGGCAAAAAAGCGCCTCGCTCTGAACAAGGACGAGTACAAACGCCAACTCGGTGAAGCTGACCGTCAGTTTGGTGCCTTGCTCAAGCAACTGCCGAACAAGGCCGAGATGGATTCGCTGCTGTCGGATATCAACCAGGCGGGGTTGGGAAGAGGGTTGCAGTTCGAGCTGTTCAAACCCGGCTCGGAAGCGGTCAAGGATTTCTATGCCGAGATGCCCATCGCGGTCAGCATCGTGGGTACGTATCACGATCTGGGGCAGTTCGCGAGTGATGTCGCCCGCATGCCGCGTATTGTAACGCTGACCGATCTTGACCTCGTCAGCAAGGATGGCGAGAGTGGGGTGCTTACGCTACAGGCGTCGGCGATCACCTATCGCTATCTTGACGACGATGAGCAAGCTCAGCAGAAACGTGCAGCTGCGGCGAAAGGGCAGGGAGCCAAGTGATGGGTCTGACGCGCCTACTGATGATAAGCGGATGTCTGATCCTGGCTGCCTGTTCGGACGACCAGGAAGACATACAGGCGTGGATGGCCGACCAGGAAAAGGGTATGGTCGGCGCTGTCAAGCCGCTGCCGGAGATGAAGACTTTTCCGGTTGTTTCCTATGATGCCGAAGGGCTGGTCGATCCGTTCGCCGCTTCAAGGATCGCACCTGCCGCTCGTGCGCAGACCACCGGTGGTCCTGACTACACCCGTCGTCGTGAGCCACTCGAAGCATATCCGCTTGAGTCTCTTTCCATGGTTGGGGTGCTGATGCAGGGCGATATCGTCCAGGCGTTGATCAGCGTCGACAATGTTTTGCATCAAGTCAGGGCAGGCAACTACATGGGTCAGGACTTCGGTGTTGTTACGGGTATCACCGAAACCGAAGTGGCCCTCAAGGAACTCGTAGAAGACACTAATGGCGACTGGGTGGAGCGCACCAGGACGTTGCTATTGCGGGAGCAGCAGGAGTGAACCAATGAAACGTGAAACCATGATGGCGCTTCTGGCGGCTGTAGTACTACATGCCGTGCCAGTCTCCGCAGTGCATGCGCAAGCCCCTGCGCCCGCAGTGCAGGAAGTGGGTAATCGCATCACAGACCTGAGGGTTGCCGAACAGGGGGGCGTGGTATACGTTCGGCTGTCGCTAGCGGATGCGCTGGACAATCCGCCGGCAAGCTTCAGTGTTGCCGATCCCGCGCGAATTGCGTTCGATTTCCCCAATACCACGAATGCACTGGGCCGCACCCATGAGGACGTCAGGCAAGGGGACTTGCATGGTGTCAATGTAGTCCAGGTGGGCGACCGCACTCGCGTAGTGCTTGACGTCGCGCGCGTCATGCCTTATCACACGCGCATGGAAGGGCGGGATCTCGTCATAGAGCTGGCTACGCGTGGGAGTGACGGAGCAGCACCAACCGCGATATCGGAGGCGATGGCAACGTTCTCGATTTCCAGCCAGGACGCAGCGGTAGGCGAGCGTAGTGTCAGGGATATACGGTTTCGTCGCGGCAAGGATGGTGAGGGGCGGATAGTCGTAAAGTTGTCCCGTCCGGATACGGCGATCGACGTCAGGCGCCAGGGCGCCAACTTGGTGGTCGATTTTCTTGGCACCAAACTTCCCGAGCATCTGCACCGCCGCTCCGATGTAACGGATTTCGGGACTCCGGTGGTCGCAATGACCGCCCAGCCGCAGGGTGAGGGTGTGCGGCTATCAGTGACCCCAACGGGTTCCTGGGAGCACGTTGCTTACCAGAGCGACAACGAGTTTGTTGTGGAGGTGCGTCGTTTTGTGGAAGATCCGGGTAGTCTGGTGCAGGGGGCGGCGCGCGGTGATTACCAGGGTGACAAGCTGTCGCTCAATTTCCAGAACGTCGATATACGGTCGGTGCTGCAGGTCATTGCCGATTTTACCGACTTCAATATTGTTACCAGCGACTCGGTGCAGGGTAACTTGACGCTACGTCTCAAGGATGTGCCGTGGGATCAGGCGCTGGACATCATCCTGCAGGCGAAGGGTCTGGATATGCGCAAAAGTGGTAGCGTGATCTGGATCGCGCCGGCCGATGAACTGGCGACTCGCGAGAAGTTGTTGCTCGAAGCTCAAGCGCAAAGGGCGGACCTGGAGCCGCTGCAGACCGAGATATTTCAGATCAATTACCACAAGGCCGAAGAGATATTCGAATTTCTGAAGGACAAGGATCAGACGGCCCTGTCCGAGCGCGGATCGGTGGTGTCGGACTCGCGCAGCAACAAACTGTTCATCACCGACGTTGGTGCCAGGCTTGAATCGATACGGCGCATTATTAAAGAGATTGATGTTTCGCCGCGCCAGGTGCTCATCGAGGCACGCATCGTGGAAGCGACCAAGGGATTTGGGCGCGATCTCGGTGCACGTCTTGGCGTTGGGGGTGCGGTCGGGCGTACCGTCGGGTTTGACTCGGCTGGAAGGCCCATACGTCAGGGGACTTTCGGCGGTGATCTGCAGAATACTTCGGCCTTTGCCGGGCAGATGGTCGGCGCGTCTAGTGATGAGGAGGGGAATCTGCCACGCGGCATCAACGTCGATCTTGCCGCCAACCCGACAAGTGGAATCGCGAGTGCGTTGTCGATGATACTTTGGAACAACGATGCCACACGTTTCCTCAACCTCGAGTTGAGCGCGCTTGAGTCGGATGGGCGGGGGCGCATCGTATCGAGTCCGCGCGTGCTCACGGCAAACAACCGGGAAGCCAATATCGAGCAGGGTATGGAGATCCCGTACATCATCATCGTCGATGGCACACGTACAGTGATGTTCCGCAAGGCGGTGTTGAGCCTCAATGTTGTGCCGAACATCACCCCCGACGGCCGGATACAGCTCAAGGTCAAGGTGAACAAGGACAAGCCCGACTTTACGAGGTCGGTGCTCGGTCAGCCACCCATCGATACCAAGAGTGTGGAAACCGAAGTCATAGTGGAAAATGGCGGGACGGTAGTGCTGGGTGGTATCTTTGAAGATCAGGAAGAGAATAGCGAGAGCCGTGTGCCGCTATTGGGCGAAATTCCGGGTATTAGACACCTGTTCCGTCAAACTCAGCGCATGACCGAGCAGCGCGAACTCATGATCTTCATCACCCCGCGCATCGCATCAGAAGAGCTCACGTTGAACAAATGACTGTGGTCGTCCTGAAAAAGGGCGCCCCGACGGCAGTGGTGGTCCTCGTTGGCATGATGGGAGCCGGCAAGACGACCGTCGGGCGTGAGTATGCGCGGCGGCACGGTTTGCGTTTTGTCGATTGTGACCATGAGCTGGAGGCGCGCACCGGCGTCAGCGTCGCGACCATCTTCGAGATCGAGGGTGAAGGTGGTTTTCGTCGTCGTGAAGCGCAGTTGCTGGACGAGTTGACCGTGGAGCCAGGTCTGGTCCTTGCGACCGGGGGAGGTATCGTCCTCTCCCCTGACAACAGGGCCATATTGCGCGAGCGGGGTATCGTGGTCTACCTTAACGTTCCGGCGCAAATACTGTGGGAACGCACCCGCAACGACAAGAACCGCCCCCTGCTGCAGGTGCCCAACCCGCGGGAACGCATCGAGGCGCTGTACTCGCAGCGCGATCCTTTGTATCGCGAAGTGGCCGACATCATTGTGGATGGTGGCCGCGGCAATCCCAGCGGTATGGTCCGACTCGTTGACAGGGCGGTTGACCAATTCAGGAAGAAGCATGCATACGCTGAACGTGGCGCTGGGTGAGCGTAGCTACCCGATACACATCGGACAGGGTCTGATCGGCGACGCAGCGCCGTTTTCTCAGGTGCTCCGATCCCGCCGCGTCATGATAGTGACCAACGACACGGTAGGGCCCTTGTATCTCGATCCCCTCACCCAGTCACTGGTGGCAGCGGGTATTCAGGTTGATGGCGTGGTCCTGCCCGATGGCGAGCAGTACAAGAACTGGGCAACCTTGATGCAGGTATTTGACGCACTGCTCGAATCGCGCTGTGAGCGATCGACCACCTTGGTGGCGTTGGGAGGCGGCGTCGTAGGCGATATGGGTGGTTTCGCTGCGGCAACCTACCAGCGCGGGATGCCGTTCATACAGGTGCCGACTACCCTGCTCGCGCAGGTCGACTCGTCGGTGGGTGGCAAGACGGCGATCAACCATCCGCTAGGCAAAAATATGATCGGCGCGTTCTATCAGCCACGCATGGTGCTTGCGGACGTATCGACGCTGCGCACGCTGCCTGATCGCGAGTTGAAGGCAGGCCTGGCGGAAGTGATCAAGTACGGTTTGATCCGCGACGGGGAGTTTCTGGTCTGGCTGGAGGCCAACATGGAGCGCCTGGTGGGGCGCGACACCGATGCGCTGATGTTTGCGATTCAAAGGTCTTGCCGCAACAAGGCTGATATCGTCGCGGCGGATGAAACCGAGCAAGGGGTACGGGCCCTGCTCAACCTCGGGCATACCTTCGGTCATGCCATAGAGACCGCCCTCGGCTACGGCGTATGGTTGCATGGCGAGGCAGTTGCCGCCGGAACGATGATGGCAGCGGCGCTTTCGCATCGGTTGGGTTGGTTGTCGGAGCGCGATGTGGCGCGCATCGAAGCATTGTTCGTCAAGGCAGGGTTGCCGGTGCATGGGCCGGACCTTGCGTCGGCAGACTATCTGCGATTGATGGCGCACGACAAAAAGGTTGAAGCGGGCGATATGAGGCTGGTGCTGCCGCGAGGCATCGGGCACGCAGTGGTAGAGGGCAGCATCGGCGCTGGAGATATCCAGGCGGCGATAGACATGCGCAGGAAATGAGTGCGCTCGCGACCTATGCGGCGCATGAGACCCAGTCGCTGGGACGCCGCCATGAGGAGTCCCCGCCGCAGTCCAGAGGTGAGTATCAGCGCGATCGTGACCGCATCGTGCACTCCACCGCATTCAGACGGCTGGAGTACAAGACCCAGGTGTTCGTCAATCATGAAGGCGATCTGTTTCGTACCCGGCTCACGCACACCATCGAAGTCGCGCAGATTTCCCGCAGCATCGCCAGGGCACTGAATCTCAATGAAGATCTGGCTGAGGCCATCGCGCTGGCCCATGATGTCGGTCATACGCCGTTCGGGCACGCCGGACAGGATGCGCTCAACGCCTGCATGAAGGATTTTGGCGGGTTTGAACACAACATCCAGTCATTGCGCACCGTGGATGAACTCGAGGAGCATTACGCGGCTTTCGACGGCTTGAACCTGACTCACGAGGCGCGCGAGGGGATACTCAAGCACTGCTCGCGGGCGAATGCCGAACGCCTCGGTGAGCTGGGACGGCGTTTCATCGAGGGTGGGCAGCCGACGCTTGAGGCGCAGCTGACGAATCTAGCCGACGAAGTCGCCTACGACAACCACGACATCGACGATGGCTTGCGTTCGGGCTTGTTGACGCTAGAGCAACTGGAGAACGTCGCGATTTTTTCCGCCGCGCGGCGGGGGGTCGAAACACGCTGGGCGGGCGTGAGCGGGCGGCGCCTGATTCACGAAACCGTGCGCGGCATGATCAATGCGATGGCGCTCGATCTTATCGAACAGACTCGCGCCAACATCGCCTCGGCCGGAATCGAAACTCTCGCGGATGTGCGTCAGGCACCGCGCCTGGTAACGCACTCCGACGGCTTTGCGCGGGACATGCGCGAGTTGAAGCACTTCTTGCACGAGAACCTGTATCGCCACTACCAGGTCGTGCGCATGACCAGCAAGGCGCGGCGCATTATTGCTGAACTTTTCGGCGCCTTCCTCTCGGATCCGCGTCTGTTGCCGCCGCAGTATCAGCGTCGCGCAAACATCGACAAGCCGCGCAGCGTCGCTGACTACATCGCCGGCATGACCGATAGATACGCGACCAAAGAGTACCGCCGGCTCTTCGAAGTAAGCGAAAACCATTGATTCATCATATACTTGCCGCACTGCAAAAAAATCTTGAATCGCTGGTTTTACACAGGTATATTCGTCAACCCGCCCAAAACTAAAGACTGTGGCCGCAATAGCGAACCGGTAGGTTGCCGCCGGACGAGGCAGCCCCGGTTTTTTTTGCGCGCGCACTGTTTCGGTGCGGTTTTTGCTTGCGGTGATTGCCGCATGTCCCGTGGCTGCACCGTCTGGTCAACAAGTTGTGTTGAGGAAGAGCGTGATGGATCTCCCCAGTAAGCAAGGTTTGTACGACCCGGTCAATGAGCACGATGCTTGTGGTGTGGGCTTCGTGGCCCATATCAAAGGCAAGCGGAGTCACCAAATCATTCTGCAGGGTCTGGAGATTCTGAAAAATCTGGACCACCGTGGCGCGGTGGGTGCTGACCCGTTGCAAGGTGACGGAGCCGGTGTGCTCATCCAGATTCCCGATCAACTCTACCGTGAAGACATGGCCACGCGCGGCATCAATCTGCCGCTTGCCGGTGAGTACGGTGTAGGCATGGTGTTCATGCCCAAGGAGCAGGCATCGCGCCTGGCATGCGAGGAAGAGATCGAGCGTAGCGTGCGCGCCGAAGGGCAGGTGGTGCTGGGCTGGCGCGATGTGCCGGTCAATCACGCCATGCCGATGTCGCCCACGGTCAAGGCCAAGGAGCCGGTCATACGCCAGATCTTCGTCGGTCGTGGTCAGGACGTGATGGTGCCGGATGCGCTGGAGCGCAAGCTCTACATCGTGCGTCGGCGTGCGGCCAACGCGATCAACGCGCTGCATCTGAAGCACGGGCAGGAGTTCTACTTCGTGTCGATGTCGACGCGCACGGTGAACTACAAGGGCTTGCTGCTCGCGACCCAGGTGGGCGAATACTTCGTCGATCTGGTTGATCCGCGCGCCGATTCGGCGTTGGCGATGGTGCATCAGCGTTTCTCGACCAATACCTTCCCCAAATGGAATCTCGCGCATCCGTTCCGCTACATCGCGCACAACGGCGAAATCAACACCCTGCGCGGCAACTACAACTGGATGCGGGCGCGCGAAAAGGGCGTTTCGTCGCCGCTGCTGGGCGCGGATCTGGAAAAGATCTGGCCCTTGATCTATCCGGGGCAGTCGGATTCGGCCTCGTTCGACAACGCGCTCGAACTGCTCGTGATGAGCGGTTACTCGATGGCGCACGCGATGATGATGATGATTCCGGAGGCGTGGGAATCGCACACCTTGATGGACGAAAGAAGGCGCGCGTTCTACGAATATCATGCCGCGATGATGGAGCCGTGGGACGGCCCGGCCGCGGTGGCGTTCACCGATGGTCGCCAGATCGGCGCGACGCTGGACCGTAACGGCCTGCGTCCGGCGCGCTATCTGGTGACTGACGACGACGTGGTGGTCATGGCCTCGGAATCCGGCGTGCTGCCGATACCCGAGAGCAAGATCGTCAAGAAGTGGCGTCTGCAGCCGGGCAAGATGTTCCTGATCGATCTTGAACAGGGTCGCATCATCGACGATGCCGAACTGAAGGACTCGCTCGCCAACGCCAAACCGTACACCGACTGGCTGTCGCGCATCAACGTCAAGCTCGACGGACTGGCCCAGTCGGCCGACGTGGCGCCCGAACCGTTCGCCGCTTCGCTGCTCGATCGGCAGCAGGCGTTCGGTTACACGCAGGAAGACATCAAGTTCATTCTTGAGCCGATGGGCAAGACCGGTGAGGAAGCGACAGGTTCGATGGGCAACGACTCGCCGCTGGCGGTGTTGTCGGCCCGCGAGAAACCGATCTACAACTATTTTCGCCAACTCTTCGCGCAGGTGACCAACCCGCCCATTGATCCGATCCGCGAGCAACTGGTCATGTCGCTGGTGTCCTTCATCGGACCGCGTCCCAACCTGCTCGAGATCAACGAGATCAACCCGCCGTTCCGCCTCGAAGTCAGCCAGCCTGTGCTGGACTTCGCCGGCATGGCCAAGATCCGTGACATCGCGCGCTACACCAAGAACAAGTTCCGCTCGGCCGAACTGGACATCTGCTACCCGGTGGAGTGGGGCAACGAAGGCGTCGAGGCGCGTCTTGCGTCGCTGTGCGCCGATGCCGAAGACGCGGTGCAGCTGGGCTACAACATCCTGATCGTGTCCGACCGCAAGCTGGACGAGAACAACGTTGCGATACCTGCGCTGCTGGCGCTGTCGGCCATCCATCAGCATCTGGTGACCAAGGGGCTGCGCACCCGCGCCGGTCTGGTGGTCGAAACCGGCAGCGCGCGCGAGATCCATCACTTTGCGGTGCTGGCAGGTTACGGTGCCGAAGCGGTGCACCCCTACCTCGCCATGGAAACGCTGCAGACCCTCGCCGGCGATGCCGAAAGCGGCGACAAGGCGGTCAAGCACTTCGTCAAGGCGGTGGGCAAGGGGTTGATGAAGGTCATGTCCAAGATGGGCATCTCGACCTACATGTCCTACACCGGCGCGCAGATCTTCGAGGCGGTCGGTCTGCAGAAGGCCTTCGTCGACAAGTACTTCACCGGCACCACGACGCCGGTCGAAGGCATCGGCGTGTTCCAGGTCATGGAAGAAGTCATCCGTCTGCACAAGCAGGCCTTCGGCGCCAACCCGGTGCTCGCCAACATGCTGGACGCGGGGGGTGAATATGCCTATCGGGTGCGTGGCGACGAGCATATGTGGACCCCGGACGTGATCGCCAAGCTGCAGCATTCGACGCGGTCCGGCAAGTACGACTCGTACAAGGAATACGCGCGTCTGATCAACGACCAGACCAAGCGTCACATGACCCTGCGCGGCCTGTTCGAGATCAAGCCCTCGGGACCGCCGGTGCCGCTGGATGACGTCGAATCGGCGCGCGAGATCGTCAAGCGCTTTGCCACCGGCGCGATGTCGCTCGGGTCGATTTCGACCGAGGCCCACACCAACCTCGCGGTTGCGATGAACCGCATCGGCGGCAAGTCGAATACCGGTGAGGGCGGCGAGGACCCGATGCGCTTCAAGCCCATCACTCAGGCGATGAAGCTGTCGCAGATCATTGGCGAGAACCGCATCGCGCGCGACCTCGACCTGAAGGCCGGCGACAGCCTGCGCTCGTCGATCAAGCAGGTTGCATCGGGCCGTTTTGGCGTGACCGCGGAGTACCTGGCCAACGCCGACCAGCTCCAGATCAAGATGGCCCAGGGCGCCAAGCCGGGTGAAGGCGGGCAGTTGCCGGGACACAAGGTCAGCGAGTACATCGGGTTCCTGCGCCACTCGGTGCCGGGTGTCGGCCTGATTTCGCCGCCGCCCCACCATGACATCTACTCCATCGAGGATCTGGCGCAGCTCATCCACGACCTCAAGAACGCCAATCCGGTCGCCGACATTTCGGTGAAACTGGTGTCCGAGATCGGCGTCGGCACAGTGGCGGCGGGGGTGGCCAAGGCCAAGGCCGATCACGTGGTGATCGCCGGACACGATGGCGGCACCGGCGCATCGCCGTGGTCGTCGATCAAGTATGCCGGCTCGCCATGGGAGCTGGGGCTGGCCGAAACGCAGCAGACGCTGGTGCTCAACCGCCTGCGCAGCCGCATCCGGGTGCAGGTCGATGGCCAGATGAAGACCGGCCGTGACGTCGTGATCGGCGCGTTGCTGGGCGCGGACGAGTTCGGTTTTGCCACCGCGCCGCTGGTGGTGGGCGGCTGCATCATGATGCGCAAGTGCCACCTCAACACCTGTCCGGTCGGCGTTGCGACCCAGGACCCGGTGCTGCGCAAGCGCTTCACCGGTCAGCCCGAACACGTGGTCAACTACTTCTTCTTCGTCGCCGAGGAAGTGCGCGAACTGATGGCGCAACTGGGCATCCGCAAGTTCGACGACCTGATCGGGCGCGTCGATCTGCTCGACATGCGCAAGGGTGTCGCCCACTGGAAGGCCAGGGGCCTGGACTACGCACGCATTTTCCATCGCCCCAACGTGCCGGCCAACGTGCCGCGCCAGCATTGTGAAACGCAGGATCACGGTCTCGACAAGGCGCTCGACAAACAGCTCATCGCGTTGTCCGAAGCGGCTCTGGAGCGCGGCGAGAAGGTGTCGATCGATCTGCCGGTGCGCAACATCAATCGCAGCGTCGGGGCGATGCTGTCGGGCCAGTTGGCGCTCAAGCATGGTCATGCCGGCCTGCCCAACGACACCATCCACATCCGCCTGAACGGCACTGCCGGGCAGAGTTTCGGCGCCTTCACCGCGCGTGGAATCACCCTGGAACTGGTGGGCGAGGGCAACGACTATGTCGGCAAGGGGCTGTCGGGCGGGCGCATCATCGTGCGACCGGATGCCGCTTTTACAGGCAACACCGCCGAGAACATCATCGTCGGCAATACCGTGCTGTATGGCGCGACCGAAGGCGAAGTCTATTTCGCCGGGGTCGGTGGCGAGCGTTTTGCGGTGCGCAACTCCGGCGCCACGGCGGTGGTCGAAGGCGTTGGCGATCACGGCTGTGAATACATGACCGGAGGTACCGTGGTGGTGCTCGGACATACCGGGCGCAACTTCGCCGCCGGCATGTCGGGCGGCGTCGCCTACGTGCTGGACGAAGATGGCAGCTTCGAAGGGCGTTGCAACATGGCGCAGGTGGCGCTTGAGCCCGTGCCCGACGAAATCGAGGCGCGCAAGGGTTCGGAGTCCGGCGACGAGTTGGAAGCGCATGGTCGTGTCGACATCGATCACCTGCAGATGGGTGATGAGCTGATCCTGAAGGGTCTGATCGAGCGCCATGTCCGCTTCACGGGCAGCAAGACCGCCCGCAACATCCTCGACAACTGGGCCGGCTACCGCACCAAGTTCGTCAAGGTCATGCCGCACGAATATCGGCGCGTGCTCTCCGAGTTGGCGGAGCAGCGTCAGAAACAACTGGAGGCCGCATAAAAATGGGCAAGCCCACCGGATTTCTTGAATATCAGCGTCTGTCCGAGAGCTATCAGCCCGTTGCGCAACGCTTGAAGAACTACCGTGAGTTCATCGTGCGGCTGACCGATGAACAGACCGCCGTTCAGGGCGCGCGCTGCATGGATTGCGGCATCCCGTTCTGCAACAACGGTTGCCCGGTGAACAACATCATTCCGGACTGGAACGATCTTGTTTATCGCAACCAGTGGCGCGAAGCGCTGGCGGTGCTGCAGTCGACCAACAACTTCCCGGAGTTCACCGGCCGCATCTGCCCGGCGCCGTGCGAGGCGGCCTGTACCCTCAACATTGACAACGCTCCGGTCGGTATCAAGTCGATCGAGCACGCGATCATCGACAAGGGCTGGGAAGAAGGCTGGGTGCACCCCCAGCCGCCGACGCGCAAGACCGGCAAGAGCGTGGCCGTCGTCGGCTCCGGACCGGCCGGCATGGCCGCCGCGCAGCAACTCGCGCGCGCCGGTCACGATGTGACGGTGTTCGAGAAGAACGAGCGCGTCGGTGGTCTGCTGCGTTTCGGTATTCCCGATTTCAAGATGGAAAAGCGCTTGATCGACCGCCGCGTCGAGCAGATGCAGGATGAAGGCGTGCGCTTTCGTACCGGCGTGCTGGTCGGGAGCAAGGATATTCCCACTGGCATCACCAACGACGCTACCGAAGTGGTCAGCGCCGAAACGCTGCTGGCGGATTTCGACGCGGTGGTGCTGTGCGGCGGCGCGGAAGTGCCGCGTGATCTGCCGGTGCCGGGGCGCGAGCTGGCGGGCGTGCATTTCGCGCTGGAATTCCTGATTCCGCAGAACAAGGAAGTCGCGGGCGGCGCGCGCAACCCGATTTCGGCCAAGGGCAAGCACGTGGTGGTGATCGGCGGTGGTGACACCGGCTCGGACTGCGTCGGCACTTCCAACCGCCATGGCGCAGCTTCGGTGACCCAGTTCGAACTGCTGCCGATGCCGCCCAAGGAAGAGGACAAGGCGCTGACCTGGCCATACTGGCCGATCAAGCTGCGCACCTCCAGCTCGCACGAAGAAGGCTGCGAGCGCGATTTCGCGGTCGCAACCAAGGCCCTGATCGGCAACAACGGCAGGGTCACCGCGCTCAAGGGCGTGCGTCTCGACTGGAAGGACGGGCGCATGAGCGAGGTGCCTGGCTCCGAGTTCCAGATCAAGGCCGACCTGGTGCTCCTCGCGATGGGCTTTACCAACCCGGTCGGCAGCGTGCTGGAGGCCTTCGGCGTGGACAAGGACAAGCGCGGCAACGCCAATGCCACCACCGACGGTGATGGCTGCTACGCCACCAATGTGCCGAAGGTGTATGCCGCCGGTGACGTACGGCGTGGCCAGTCGCTGGTGGTGTGGGCGATACGCGAAGGGCGGCAGTGCGCGCGCGCGGTGGATGAGTTCCTGATGGGCGAGAGCCTGCTGCCGCGTTGATGCATGCCCTGCTGCGGGGCGCCGCGCTTGCAGTGGCGCCCCGCAGGTTTCACATCCCCAGCAGTTCCGCGCTGTAGCGCGCAATCATGCCTTCCTCGTCGGTCGGAATGACCGCGACCGCGACCCGGCTGTCGGCCGCGTCTACGCGCCGTGCCACTGTTCCCGCTTCAGCATTGGCGCGCTCATCGACGCGCACCCCCAGCCACGCCGACAGCGCCGCGACCCGCGCGCGCACCGGGGCGGCGTGTTCGCCTATGCCGCCCGTGAATACCAGCGCATCCAGCCCGCCGGCCGCCGCTGCCAGCGAACCCAGTTCGCGCGCGATGCGGTAACAGAACAGCTCGACCGCCTCGCGTGCTTCGGGGGCGGTACTGGCCAGCAGGGTGCGCATGTCCTGGCTGATGCCGGAGACGCCAAGCAGGCCGGATTCCTTGTACAGCAACCGCGTCAGCGCCGCCACGTCCATGCGGTCGTGCTCCAGCAGGTAGAGCAGCACGCCGGGGTCCAGCGCGCCGGCGCGGGTGCCCATCATTAGCCCTTCCAGCGCGGTGAAGCCCATCGTGGTTGCGACGCTGCGCCCCTCGCGCAGCGCGCACATTGACGCGCCGTTACCCAGATGCGCGATCACGACCGCGCCCGATCCACGTTCGCCGACCACGGCGGACAACTGGCGCGACACGTAATCGTAGGACAGACCATGGAAGCCGTAGCGCTTGATCCCACGCGCGGACAGCGCGCGCGGTAGCGCGTAAGCCTGGGCCAGTGCCGCTTGGGTGCGGTGGAAGGCGGTGTCGAAGCACCCTACCTGCGGCACTTGCGGCAGCAGCGCGGACACTGCCCGCACCGCGCGCAGGTTGTGCGGCTGATGCAGCGGCGCGAGCGGCACCAGCGCGTCGAGTTCGGCCAGCACCGCATCGCCGAGCCGGACCGGCTCGGCGTAGCGCTCGCCGCCATGCACGATGCGGTGCCCGGCCGAGACAATCTCCAGCGTCGGGTGCCGCGCCGACAGCCAGGCAAACAGATAGCCCAGCGCATAGCGATGCTGCTCACCGTGTTCGCCGCTGGCATCGAGCAGCGCTTCGTGACGCACTCCGTCTGCGGCGCGGGCGTGCAAACGGGGTTGGCCGCCGATGCCTTCCACCTGTCCGGACAGCCACGGCGCGGCAGGCAGGGGCAACGGATACAGCGCGAACTTCAGGCTGCTGGAGCCCGCGTTCAATACCAGGATGGCTTTCATGCGCGCAACGCCGCACGCCGGCGGTGCGCCATCAACTGCGCGACGGCGCACGACGCCGCCCGTGTTTCGGCGGTATCGGCGCGGCTGGTCAACACAATGGGCACCCGCGCCCCCAGCACCACCCCGGCCATCAGCGCATTGGCAAGATACTCAAGCTGCTTGGCAAGCATGTTGCCGGACTCGATGTCTGGCACCACCAGGATGTCGGCACTGCCCGCCACCGCCGACACGATGCCCTTGGTCTTGGCCGCGACCAGCGAGATCGCGTTGTCGAAGGCGAGCGGGCCGTCGAGCAGCCCGCCGCGTATCTGCCCCCGATCCGCCATCTTGCACAGACAAGCGGCGTCTATGGTCGAGCGCAGTTTCGAGGTGACCATCTCGACCGCCGACAAAATCGCCACCTTGGGTTGGACCATGCCCATCATCAGCGCCAGATCGATGGCGTTCTGAATGATGTCGACCTTGTCCTCCAGGGTGGGCTCGATATTGATCGCCGCGTCGGTAATCATCAGCGGGTGCGGATAGGTCGGCACATCCGCGACGAACACATGTGAGATGCGTCGCTCGGTGCGCAACCCGCCGGCTTTGGAGACCACCGCGCTCATCAACTCGTCGGTGTGCAGCGAGCCTTTCATCAACGCCTCGACCTCGCCTTCACGGCACAATTCCACCGCCGCCTCCGCCGCCGCATGGCTGTGCGGCACATCGACGAGGCGGAACGGGCGCAGGTCGATGTCCAGTTCCTCCGCCAGCGCGCGTATCCGGCCTTCCGGTCCGACCAGTATCGGCTCGATCAACCCCTTCTCGGCGGCCTGTATCGCCCCCTGCAGCGACGGCGCATCGCACGGATGGGCTACCGCCATCGGAATCGGCGCCAGCCCGGCGGCGATCGACAGCAGATCGCCGTAGCGCAGCTCGCGATTCGAGATCGTGACCTCGGGCAACTGCACGCGCGGGCGCTTGATCTTTTCCAGCGGTGCCAGCACCTCGGCGGTGCCGTCGATGACCTTGAGCCCGTCCTGGTTGAGCGCGACGCAATCGAACACGATGTGATGGGTGCGCGGGTACTTCTCGCGGCAGGTGACCGTGATGGTGAGCGTGTCGCCGATCGCCACCGGGCGCGAAAAGTTCAGGCTCTGCGACAGATACACCGTGCCCGGCCCCGGAAACTCGGTGCCCAGCACCGCCGAGATCAGCGTGCTGCCCCACATGCTGTGCCCGACGATCTCGCGGAACTGGCTGGAGCGCGCGTATTCGACATCGACATGCGACGGGTTTACGTCGCCCGACATGGCCGCGAACAGATGGATGTCGTCGGGGCGCAGGGTGCGCAGCAGGCGCGCCTGATCGCCAACCTGGATCTCGTCAAAGGTGCGGTTCTCGATGTAGGGGGTGGGTGCCTTGTCCATGGATACTCTCTGTGCAATGCAACATTACAATTCTGGTCGTGCCGCGCAAATCCGGTCGCCCAACTCAACGTCATGGATATGCCTGCCATTGTGCGCATTCCATGATGTCGCAACAATGTCCGTGATCAACCTTGTCCGCCAGGGTGCGCCCGGCCCGCATGCTAAAATCGGCGCCGGTTCGAACTGCACCGGAGTGCGCATGGATGTCGTGATTCTCGCTGCTGGCAAAGGGACGCGCATGCGCTCGGCGCTGCCCAAGGTGCTGCAACCGCTGGCCGGGCGGCCCATGCTGGCGCATGTCATCGACACCGCGCGCGCGCTCGACGCGCGGCGCGTGTGCGTGGTGGTCGGCCACGGTGGCGAGGCGGTCGCGGCGCAACTGGGTGACAGCGGGCTGCTCAGCGTGCTGCAGGAACCCCAGCTCGGCACCGGGCACGCGGTCCAGGTCGCGCTGCCGCAGCTCCCCGATGCGGACCGGATCATGGTGCTGTACGGCGACGTGCCGCTGATAGGCGCGGGCACGCTGCGCCGGCTGCAGGCAGCGGCCGGCGGTGACGCCCTCGCGTTGCTCACCGTCACGCTCGACGATCCCGCCGGCTACGGCCGCATCCTGCGCGACGCCAGCGGGCGCGTCACCCGCATCGTCGAACACAAGGACGCCAACGCCGACGAACTGAAGGTATGCGAGGTCAACACCGGCATCCTCGTCGCGCCAGCCGCACGCCTGACGGACTGGCTGTCGCGCGTGGGCAACGGCAATGCCCAGGGCGAGTACTACCTCACCGACATCGTCGCGTTGGCAGTCGCGGACGGGGTGGCGATCGCCACCGTGCAGCCGGACGCGGCGTGGGAAACGCTGGGCGTGAACAGCAAGGCGCAGCTCGCGCAACTGGAGCGCATCTGCCAGCGCAACATCGCGCAGCGCCTGATGGACGATGGCATCACCCTTATAGACCCAGCCCGCATCGACGTGCGCGGTGAGCTGCAATGCGGGCGCGATGTCGAGATCGACATCAACTGCGTCTTCGAAGGGCGGGTGGAGCTAGGCGAGGGCGTGCGCGTCGGCCCCCACTGCGTGCTGCGCAATGCCGTGATCGGCGCCGGAACCCGCATTGAAGCCTATACCCACATCGACCAGGCCAGCACCGGCGCGGCCTGCGTGATCGGCCCCTACGCGCGCCTGCGCCCCGGCACCGTGCTGGGCGAAGCCGTGCACATCGGCAACTTCGTCGAGGTCAAGAACTGCAACGTCGCCGACGGCTCCAAGGCCAACCACCTCACCTACCTGGGCGATGCCGACATCGGGCGTGGCGTCAACGTCGGCGCCGGCACCATCACCTGCAACTACGACGGGGTGAACAAGCACCGCACCACCATCGAGGACGAAGCCTTCATCGGCTCCGACACCCAGCTCGTCGCGCCGGTGCGTGTCGGGCGCGGCGCCACGCTCGCGGCCGGCACCACCCTGACCCGCGACGCGCCGCCCGATCAGCTCACCGCCTCGCGCGCCAAACAGGTCAGCATTCCGGGCTGGAAACGCCCGCTCAAAAAGCAGTAGTCGCCGGAGAACCCCCATGTGCGGCATCGTCACCGCCATCGCCAACCACAACATCGTGCCAGTCCTGCTCGAAGGGCTGCGCAAACTCGAATATCGCGGCTACGACTCGGCCGGGCTGGCGGTGCTCAATGGCGGCTTGCAGCGCCTGCGCGCCGCCGGGCGGGTCGCCGAACTCGCCACGCTGGCCGACGCCCATCGCCTGACCGCGCGCGTCGGCGTCGCCCACACCCGCTGGGCCACCCACGGCGGTCCCTCCGAACGCAACGCCCACCCGCATGTGTCGGGGGGCCTCGCGGTGGTGCACAACGGCATCATCGAAAACTACGAACCGGTGCGCGCGCGCCTGCAGGCGCGCGGCTATACCTTCGAGTCGGAAACCGACACCGAAACCATCGCCCATCTGGTGCACAGCAAACTCGCCGACGCGGGCGATGGCGATCTGTTCGAGGCGGTGCGCCTGGCCGCCAACGAGCTGGTCGGCGCCTACGCGATCGCGGTGCTGTTTGAGGCCGACCCCACCCGCGCCGTGGTCGCGCGCCACGGCGCGCCGCTGCTGCTGGGCGTCGGTGCGGACGGCATGTACGCCGCCTCCGACACCTCGGCGCTGCTGCAGGTCACGCGCGACATCGTGTATCTCGAAGACGGCGACCTGGCCGAGCTGCGTGTCGACGGCTATCGCATCACCAGCGCCGACGGCACCCCGGTCGAGCGCCCGATGCACGTCTCCAGCCTGTCCGCCGACGCGGTCGAACTGGGCCACTACCGCCACTACATGCAGAAGGAAATCTTCGAGCAGCCGCAGGCCCTCGCCAACACCCTGGAAATCATCGCCGGCGGCGGCTCGGTCAGCCCGCAACTGTTCGGCTCCGATGCCCCGGCCGTGCTGGCCGGTGTGCGTCAGGTGCTGATCATCGCCTGCGGCACCAGCTACCACTCGGCGCTGGTCGCGCGCTACTGGCTCGAATCGGTCGCCGGCATGCCGTGCACGGTCGAGATCGCCAGCGAATACCGCTACCGCGTCTCGGTGCCCGATCCCGACGCGCTGGTGGTGGTGATCTCGCAGTCGGGCGAAACCGCCGACACGCTGGCCGCGCTCAAACACGCCAAAACCCTCGGCATGACGCGCACGCTCGCCATCTGCAACGTACCCGAATCCGCCATCGTGCGCGAAGCGAAGCTGCGCTTCATCACCCGCGCCGGCCCCGAAATCGGCGTGGCCTCGACCAAGGCCTTCACCACCCAGCTCGCCGCGCCCGCGCTGCTCACCCTCGCCCTGGCCAAGACCGGCGGACGCCTCGACGCGCAAGAAGAAGCGCGCCACCTCAGCGCGCTACGGCACCTGCCGGTCGCGGTGCAGAAAGTGCTCGAACTCGAACCCGAAATCGCCACCTGGGCGCAACGCTTCGCCGCCAAACACCACGCCCTGTTCCTCGGCCGTGGGCGCCACTGGCCCATCGCCATGGAAGGCGCGCTCAAGCTCAAGGAAATCTCCTACATCCACGCCGAAGCCTACGCCGCCGGCGAACTCAAGCACGGCCCGCTGGCGCTGGTGGACAAGGACATGCCCGTCATCGCGGTCGCCCCCGCCGACGAACTGCTGGAAAAGCTCAAGTCCAACCTCCAGGAAGTCCGCGCCCGTGGCGGCGAACTCTACGTCTTCGCCGACGCCGGCAGCGAGATCCCCGAGACCGAAGGCGTGCACATCCTGCACATGCCTGAACACTACGGCATGCTCTCACCGGTGCTGCACGTCGTCCCGCTGCAACTGCTGTCCTACCACGCCGCGCTGGTCAAGGGCACGGACGTGGACAAGCCGAGGAACCTGGCCAAGAGCGTGACGGTGGAGTGAGGGGCGCAGGGCCGGGCGTCATTTGATAAGCAACAATAAGAACAAGGGCTGGCGCTATTCAATACGGCGTGGGAAACCACGCCACAGTATCCATTGGACGCAGCAATAGCAGTCGATCTGCCTGAGCCGCTTCGAGCAGCGGCGTGCTTACCCGCTACGCATGGTTGCCAGTGCGGTCAGCAGCAGGTCCAGTCCGAACTCGAAGTCGTGTGTGCCGGTGTGCCGGCCTTTGGCGACCATCAGCGCGAGGGTGTGCATGTGCGGGTAGCGGTCGGGGGGGAGGTTGGGCAGGAATTGGCGTGCGGCTTCGGCGTATTGTCCGGGTTGCAGCGGAAAGCTCCGTTCGAGCAGGTGAAAGCCGTAGATGTGGCTGTCAAGCGCGTTCCATACGTGGTCGGCCGTGGCGTGGTCGAAGCCGGCCGCGTGCAGGCAGCCCAGCGTGGCGTCGATGAGCGACAGCATGTTGGGGCCGATATTGATTCTTGACACCATCAGCGGCGCTGCCCATGGGTGGGTGAGGAAGGCCGCGCGCATCGAGAGGGCCCGTTTGCGCATCTCGGCTTGCCAGTCGCCGCGCGGTGCCGGCAAGGCGATCGAGGCGACGACCGACTCGACCATGCCGTCGATCAGGTCGTCCTTGCTGGCGATGTGGTTGTAGAGCGACATGGCCTCCACTCCGAGCGCGCGGGCCAGCGCGCGCATCGTCAGGCCCGCGTTGCCCTGGCGGTCAGCCAGGAGCAGCGCTTCGGCCAGTATGCGTTCGCGGCTCAAGGGGCGGCGTGGCGTGTCATCACTGCCAGTTGTGCGGGACATTTTCACTCCACGTTTGACGGACTTACGGCGTAAGTATATCGTTCCGCGGCGTGCTTACTGCGTAAGCCCGTTCTGACCATTCTGTTTGGTTCTCCACGGAGACGCGCGATGCAACTGCCACCGACGACACAGGCCTGGACCGTCCGCGCTTACGGCGGCCCCGAGGTGCTTGAACTGCAGGAGCTGCCGCTGCGCGCGCCGGGGCCGGGTGAGGTGCTGATCGAGGTGAGGGCCACGACGGTTTCGTCCGGTGACCGGCGGGTGCGCGCGCTGGATTTGCCGGCCGGGTTCGGGGTGTTGGGGCGGTTTGCGCTGGGTTTTCGCCGGCCGCGCCGGGCGGTGCTGGGGACCGAGCTTGCCGGGGTGGTGGTCGCCGTTGGCGAGCGCTGCCGGCAGTTCGGGGTGGGTGATGCCGTGATTGCCTTCACCGGTGTGCGGATGGGGGCGCATGCGCGGCACGTGGTGCTGCCGATGGGCGCCATCATCGTACCCAAACCGGAGCGGATCACCTTCGAGAGCGCTGCGGCGCTGTGCTTCGGCGGCACCACCGCATTGCATTTCCTGCGCCGCGCGCGCCTGCGGGCGGGCGAGCGGGTGTTGGTCGTGGGGGCTTGCGGCACGGTCGGCAGCGCGATGATCCAGATCGCGCGCCAGATGGGTGCCGAGGTGACCGCCGTGACGGGTGCCGACAAGCATGATCTCGCGCGGGATCTCGGCGCGGCGGTGGTGATCGACGCGGCGGGCTTCGATCCGGCGGCGCAGCGACCAGGCTATGACGTTGTCGCCGATACCTACGCTGGGCGGTTCAGGCAGTTTGCTCCGCTGCTGGCCGAGCATGGCCGTTATCTGGCGATCGCGGCCGGGCTGCGGGACATGTTCGCGCGGCCGTTGGGCAGCCGGCGTTCGATCGCGGGCATGGCCGCCGAACGCATCGAGGACGTGGTGGAGCTGGCGGCGCTGGCGCGGGCCGGGGAATTCCACCCGCTCGTTGATTCGGTGTTCGCCTTTGCCGATCTGCCCGGCGCGCACGCGCGCGTTGATGCGGGCTGCAAGCGCGGCAGCGTGGTGGTGTCGATGGCGCCGTCGGCGGGCGGGTCAGCGCACCAGTGAGACTCCTATCCTGAGTTGTGTGTCGCGCTTGATGTCGTATTCGAGCAGGGTTTCGCCGTAGCCCTTGAAGGCTTGCAGATGGACGAACGTGCCGACCCCCGAGAACACGCTGGTGCGTAGCGGATAGGACAGGTCGAGCTGGACCCCGGTCTTGCCCGAGGTGCCGCGCCGGATCAGCGAACTGAGCATCAACCCGTCGTCGCGTCCGATGCGCAGGCCCAGTTCGCCGTAGCCGCGATAGCGCGCGATGTCGGGGTTGTCTTCGCGGTCGAGGTAGGTCCACAGCTTGGGCGCGATGCCGATGTAGGTGCCGCTGGGCAGCACGTAGCGCCCTTCGGCGCGCACGAATAGCGTGTCGATGCTGCGCGAGGGGGTGTCTTCCTTGCCGTTGGACTCGTGTTCGTAGCCCAGCGACAGCCCGAGTGAGCCGCGTTCGGCCGGATCGGACGCCAGCCAGCGGTAGAACAGGGTCGGCCGGAAGCTCGAATCGCGGAACGGCTTGGAGGCAGATTCCAGATCCCACAGGGAGGTCTGGGTGAAGCCGAAATACAGGCCACGCACGATCGGCACGGTCTCGGCCACCACTCCGTGGTCGTCGAAGATGCGGTACTTGAAGCTGAACTGGAAGCGCGCCGACACCGGGTCCTTGCCGCCGATCAGAAAGTACATCGGTTCGTGAAAGGAGATCGCGGTCGGCGCCACCGGTTTGGCCGCGACCGGCAGCACCGCGCGCGGCGCGATTGCCTCGATTTGCGGGTCGCGCCGGGGCGCGGTGGTCTCGGTGTTTGCCGTCGCGTGCGTGGCGGGGGCGCTCGCGCGCGCTTCGAGCAGCAGGTGCGCGCCCGGTTGACCGGGCAGCGTCAGGCCGACCACGCCGGTGATCTCGCCGGGCCAGTCCGCCCAGTAGTGGCGCTGCCGGGCGCCGGGTTCGAGCGCGCCGATCGCCGCCAGTTCGAGTTCGACCTGTGCGCCGCTGCCCGGCAGCTCGATGCGCGCGGCCAGGCGGGGCGGCCACTGAGCCGCGTCGCCCGGCCCGATCAGCACCACTTCGAAGCGTTGGCCCGGCACCACCCGTGGTTCGGCGGTCGCCATCAGCCAGTCGGCGGCGCGCGCCGGCACGGCGGCGAGCATCGCGCACAAGGCAAACGCCGCGCGGCGGCGCAATCGAACGGGCGGCTGGGAGCGGTCAGGCATGGGGTGTGTCATGGAGCGAGTCATGTGGTGATATTCGGAGGGGACGGGAACACGGCGATCGTAACCGCATGGTAACCGCATCGTGCCCCGGGCAGTGCCGCACCGGTGGACCGGCCTCAGTGACACCAGCGCGCCGGAGCTTATCCGGCTATCGCGGGAAGATCAGCGTGAAGCGGGTGCCGCTCGAATCCGAGGTGACTTCCACCCGACCGCGATGCGCGGTGACGATGGCCTTGGTGATCGCCAGACCCAGGCCGGTGCCTTCCGATGAGGTGTGGGTGCGGGCCTTGTCGGCGCGATAGAAGCGGTCGAACAGGTAGGGCAGGTCTTCGGCGGCAATGGCCTGGCCGGTGTTTTCGACGGTGACGCTGGTTTGCGAGCCGGCGCTCTGAATGTGGACCGAGATCCGTCCTTTCATAGGGGTGTGGCGCAGCGCGTTGGACAGCAGATTGCTGATTGCGCGCCGGAACATCAGCCGATCGCCGGTGATTTGTCCGTCACCGTCTACGCTCAGGGTGACCTGGCGTTCCTCCGCCAGCGCATCGTAGAAGTCGAACAGTTCCACGACCTCCTGTTCGATCCCTATGCTTGTCGACGACGGCAGCATCAGGCCGTGGTCGGCTTTGGCGAGGAACAGCATGTCGGAGATCATGCGGGACAGGTGCTCGAACTCCTCCGCGTTCGAGCCGAGCGTTTCCCGATAGGATTGCGCGTCGCGCGGGATGGAGAGCGCGACCTGGGTCTGCGTCGTGAGGTTGGTGATCGGGGTTCGCAGTTCGTGCGCGAGATCGGAGGAAAAGTCCGACAATCGCTTGAATGCATCCTCCAGCCGTTCCAGCATCTGGTTGAGCGTTTCGGCCAGGCCGGCCAGTTCCACCGGAATCGACGCTTCCGGCAGGCGGGTATCCAGACGATTGGCGGTTACCGCCGAGGCTTGCTCTTTCATCTGGCGTAGCGGCGCGAGGCTGCGGTGCGCGATCAGCCATCCCAGCAGGCCGCAGGTCAGCGCGGCCGCCGCGGCCAACGCCGACAGCGTTTTGCCGAAGCGGGCCATGAAGGTCGCGTGATGGTCGATGTCTATGGCGATCGCCACGACGATGCTGCTGCTGCCGGCGGCGGGCGGGATGCTGCTGCGTATCGTCTTCACCAGCCCGCGATAGGCTTGCTTGCCGGCCTGCCAGTCGAAGGTGTCGACGCGCCCCGCCGAGGCGATCCGCCGTATCTGGTCGAGGGGAAAGTCGATGCCGGCCGAGGCGTGAAGCGTGGTTCCATCCGGCGCCAGGGCCAGCATCACCAGATCGTCATGCCCCACGAACGCGTCGTGTAGCAATTGGCCCAGCGCCTGCAGCTCTTGCGGCGCGCGGACGCGCGCAACCGCGCTTTCGACCAGGACCATCTTGCCATGCAGGGCGTCCGTGTCCTGTTCGACGAAGTGCTTTTCAATGGCCGAAATCACGATGCCGCTGAACGCGAGCAGCACCCCGCTCGACACGATTGCGAACAGCAGCGTGAGGCGGGTCGTTATCGACCACTTGGACTTCAATCGCCCTCCGGCTCTTCGAGGACGTAGCCCATGCCGCGCACGGTGCGTATCAGCTTGGGTTCGAACGGCTCATCGACCTTGTTGCGCAGGCGGCGCACCGCGACCTCGATGACGTTGGTGTCGCTGTCGAAATTCATGTCCCACACCTGCGAGGCAATCAGCGAGCGCGGCAGCACTTCGCCGTGCCGCCGCAGCAGTAGCTCAAGCAAGGCGAATTCCTTGGCGGTCAGCTCTATCCGTTTGCCCGAACGAGTGACACGGCGCCGCAGCAGATCGAGTTCAAGGTCGGCCAGGGCCAGCGTGGTCGGTTCGGTACCGTTTCGCCCACGGCGCAAAATGGTGCGGACTCTTGCCAGCAACTCGGAAAAGGCAAACGGTTTGACGAGGTAGTCATCGGCCCCCAGTTCCAGTCCCTTGACGCGATCTTCGACCTGGTCTTTCGCGGTCAGGAACAGCACCGGCATCTCCTTGCCACTGCGCCGTATCGTCTCCAGCACCTGCCATCCGTCCAGGCCGGGCAGCATCACGTCGAGGATGATCAGGTCGTGGTCTCCGGTGAGCGCCAGATGCAGCCCGTCCATGCCATTGCGGGCCAGATCGGTGGTGAAACCGGCTTCGCTCAGCCCCTGGCGCAGATAGTCGCCGGTCTTGGCCTCGTCTTCAACGATGAGTATTTTCATTGCCGCATGCTCCGGATGCTCCACCGGACTAGTGTGCCAGTGTCCGTATCCGATCTGGCCAAAGTGACGAAGATGTAATGGTAAAGTCAGCCGGTTGACGGGGCGCGATGCTCAGACTGGCGCCTCCATGCGCCAAGACCCGCGGAAGTCTACGTCGCCGACCCACAGGAGTCATCATGTCCGTACGTATTCGTACGTATTCTCCCAACAGGAACAGTGGCCGCGCTGAACCGCTGACTATCGGCCGGCATGCCTGCGTTTGAGATGCGAGATTTCACCCCGCCTTGCACGTGCCGAAGGCGAGCCGACCCGGACGATTTTCTGGCAACACCCCCCAACCCCGGAGAAACAAGAAATGAAGACCACCCTGACGCTGATTGCTATTAGCCTGCTGCCGACGCTCGCCCTGGGCGGAGGCAACCACGGCGGTCAGCACCACGCCATGCCCGGGCGCAGCGAGAAGCCTGGATACATGCATGATGCGCCCCGAGGTGGCGGCCACGCGGGCAACGTTGGTGTCCCCGGCAATCCGGACGAGGTCACGCGCGCCGTCGAGGTCACGATGGATGACAGCATGCGCTTCGTGCCCGACAGCGTCGTCGTCAAGGCGGGTGAAACGATCCGCTTTTTTGCACGCAACACCGGCACGATGACCCACGAGATGGTGATTGGCTCGATGGCAGACCTCAAGGCGCATGCCGAAATGATGCACAAGTTTCCCGGCATGGAGCACGAAGAGCCCAACATGCTCACGCTCAAACCGGGCCAGCGGGGTGGCCTGGTATGGAAGTTCGACAAACCGGGCAAGGTGGACTTTGCCTGCCTGATTCCCGGACACATGGAAGTCGGGATGATTGCCCAGGTCACGGTGACCGAGTAACTCCCTCCCATTTCCCGTGGTGCGCCCTGGCAGCCTGTCGGGCTTGAGACTGATCTATTGCGCCAATGGGAATAGCGGTCGATATTTGCCCGGTTTTTGGCTGCGGCGAAACTTCGTTTTCGTTGCATGGAACCACTGCGCTCGCTTTCCCACGTGGCTCATCACGATCGCTCAAGTCAGGCAGGCGGGAAGCTGACCCCAGGATGACAGTAATGTCATCTTGGAGTCAGCTTCCCGTGGGGGTGGGCGGCGTAGTTTGGGAGCTGGACATTCAACCGGAGACTCATCATGAAAACCTTCGCCACTACGTTATTGACAATGTCGATGTTGCTGGTCGCGCCAGCGTTTGCCGAGCAAACCCACCATCCGGAGCAAGCCGGGGCGGCAGCGATTGATGAGCAGGCCGCGCCTACGTTCGAGCGCATGCAGGACAACCTCAAGATCATGCAGGGACAGCTTCAGCGCGCCGCCGAGGCGAAGACTGACGAAGAACGGCGGCAGGCCATGACCGAGCACATGCAGACCATGCGCGAAAGCATGGGTATGGCGCTGGGCATGCAGGGCGGCATGATGAACTGTCCGATGATGCAGGGCGGCATGGGGGCGGGAATGGGCATGATGGGCATGATGGGTGGGGGTGCCACGACCGGTGACCTGGGAGCCCGCATGCACAGCATGGAACAGCGTATGGACATGATGCAGATGATGATGCAGCGCATGGCCGGACCGGCGGGTGCCGGCGGTGCGCCGATGCAGATGCCCAAGTGAATTCGGCCAGGGCAGCGTGACATCGTCGTGCTGCCCGCGCCACGGGAGCTATCGACATGCAATGGTTGAACAAACTGATATCCGGCCTGCGCCGCTGGATGGCGGCCAACGCCAAGGCACACGCCGAAGCCAGACCCCACTCATGCTGCTCGGCCCCGCCGCCCGGCGCGGGTCACCGCAATCCGTCGTCTGCAAGGAAACCCCAATGAGAAGACCCGCACGTATCGCAACCCTGTGCCTGCTGGCCGTCCTCTCGGCGGGGGCATCGGCCCAGAAGTGGGAGGTGCCTGAACCCTCACGCGGGCTGATGCCCAACCCCAATCTCGGCAAACCCCTGTTCGAGAACAACTGTGCCTCGTGTCACGGCGTGGATCTGAGTGGAACCGACAAGGGGCCGACCTTCCTGAACAGGATTTATGTACCGTCGCACCACGGCGACGCGGCGTTTCAGATGGCGGCGAAGAACGGTGCCCGCGCTCATCACTGGAACTTTGGCGACATGCCGCCCGTACCGGGGGTGACGCCCGATGACGTGGCGCACATCACCGCCTATGTGCGCATGCAGCAGCGCAAGGCGGGCATACAGTAGCTGGGCGATTGGATGAGCCATTGAACCGGGCGGTCAGGGTCTCGTAGATCGGCTTCAGCCGCGAACACGCAACGCTTTTGGGGCTTCAGAGGGTGTCGCAAAACCCCCTGCGCTGGCCGGGTAGGCTACGATTGCACCGGTATCGAACAGATCGGGACGGACATGCTCAAGAGGAAGATCAGCCGACGCGTCACGCGCATTGAGAGGCGACCGCAGATGAG
>JACOUN010000016.1 GCA_016177805.1 Rhodocyclales bacterium | reverse complement strand
TTGCGCGCCGCTTCGCGCAGCTCGCCGCGGAAGTCCGGGTGGGCGATGCCGATCAGCGCTTCGCAGCGCTGCTTGGCGCTCTTGCCGCGCAGCTGGGCGACGCCGTGCTCGGTGACGACGTAGTTGATGTCGTTCTTGCTGGTCGTCACGTGGGTCCCGGCCGACAGCGTCGGCACGATGCGCGAGATGGTGTCGTCCTTGGCCGTCGAGGGCAGCACGATGAAGGCCTTGCCGCCCTTCGAGCGGTTCGCGGCGCGCACGAAGTCGGCCTGGCCGCCGGTGCCGGAATACGGCACCGGGCCGAGGCTTTCCGAGCCGCACTGGCCCATGAAGTCGATCTGCATCGTCGCGTTGATGCAGTGCAGGTTGTCGTTTTGGCCGGCCAGGTAGGGGTCGTTGGTGAAATCGACCGGGTGCATTTCGAGCGACGGGTTGCGGTGCATGAACTGGTACAGCTTCTTCGAGCCGAGCGCGAAGGTCGCCAGCATCTTGCCCGGGTGATGGTTCTTCCTGCGGTTGGTGACGACGCCGGCTTCGACCAGGCTCATGATGCCGTCGCCGACCATTTCGGTGTGGATGCCGAGGTCGCGCTTGTCGGTCAGCTGCATGACGACGGCGTCGGGAATGCCGCCGTAGCCGATCTGCAGCGTGGCGCCGTCCGGGATCATGTCGGCGACGTACTTGCCGATGGCTTCCTGGACCGGGCCGATCTTGGGCAGGCCGACTTCGAGGAGCGGCTCGTCGCTTTCGCACAGCGCGGCGACCTGCGAGACGTGGATATGGCAGTTGCCGTTGGCGAAGGGCACGTTGGGATTGACTTCGAGCACGACGGTGCGCGCCCGGCGGATCGCCGCCATCGTGTAGTCGGTGCCCAGCGACAGCGAGAAGTAGCCGTGCTCGTCCATCGGCGAGGCGATGCTGAACACGACGTCGGCCGGCGTCAGGCCGTTGTCGAGCAGGGCCGGCAGTTCCGAGAAGTAGGCCGGGATGTAGTCGATCCAGCCGGTCTGGCCGCCGGGGCGCGTCGCGCCGCTGAAGAAGTAGGCGGCGTGGCGGACATGCTCGACGGTGTCCGGATCGAGGTAGCCGTATTTGCGCACCGGCAGGATCTGCGACACGGTGACGCCCTGGAAGTCGCGGCGCGCTTCGGACAGCGCGGTCAGCAGCGCCGGCGGCTCGCCGACGCCGGTCGGCACGACGATGGTGTCGCCGTTGCCGACGACGCGGATGGCCTCGGTTGCCGCCATGCGCTTCTGTTGATACAGGGCCTGTACTGACATCGATTTCTCCTCACTGCCTTTTTATAAAGACATCATGTTCGCACAGGGGTCAGAGCGGCATCTGACCAAGATCAAAGGGCGGCGCCGAGGGCGCGCTCAGCCCTTGCGGTTGCTGCCGGCCACCATGCGGATTTCGAACAGACGGCATTCCAGCGGCCCGTTGAACAGCGGCGTCTTGCGGCTGGGCCGCAGGCCGACCAGCTTGGGCAGACGCAGGTCGGCCGTGAAGAAGAAACAGTTCCAGCCGGCCCAGTGGCGCTTCAGCGCCGAACCGAGCTGCGGATAGAAGGCCGCCAGCTCGTCCTGCTCGCCGATCCGTTCGCCATAGGGCGGATTGGCGACCAGGACGCCGTGCTCGGTCAGCGGCTGGGTTTCCAGCACGTCGCCCCGGTCGACCGTGACGATGCCGCCGAAGCCGGCTTCCTGCAGGTTGCGCCGGGCGGCCCGGACGGCCTGGTCATCGATGTCGTAGCCGCGGATGTCCATCGGCTCGGCCGGCTTGCAGCGCGCCTCGGCGGCCTGCCGGATCTGCGCCCAGGCCAGCGCATCGAAATTGGTCAGCAGTTCGAAGGCGAAACCGCGATCGAGGCCGGGGGCGCGGTCGAGCGCCATCTGCACCGCTTCGAGCAGGAAGGTGCCGCTGCCGCACATCGGATCGACCAGCGGCGTGCCGGGCTGCCAGCCGGTCATCTTCAGGATGCCGGCCGCCAGGTTCTCCTTGACCGGCGCCTCGACGCTGGCCTTGCGGAAACCGCGCTGCCACAAGGGCTGGCCCGAAGTGTCGAGATACAGCGTGCACTCGTTCTCGCTGAGGAAGACATGGACGCTGACGTCCGGATGGCGGGTGTCGATGTTCGGGCGCTCGCCGCGATCCTCGCGGAAGCGGTCGCAGACGGCGTCCTTGACGCGCAGCGTGACGAAATCGAGCGATTTCAGCGGGCACTTGATCGCCGTCGTGACGACGCGCAGCGTCCGCGACACCGCGAAGTGGTTGGGCCACAGCTGGCGCACGGCCAGCCGGTAGATGTCCTCCTCCTTGGCGTACGGCCCCTTGACGATGTGCCACAGGATCCGGGTCGCCAGCCGCGATTCGAGGTTGGCCCGGTAGCAGACGCTCCACTCGCCGGAAAAATGCACGCCGCCCGGGATCGGGCGCAGCTCTTCGGCGCCGACGGCACGCAGCTCCTCGACCAGCAGTTCTTCGAGCCCGCGCGGGCAGATCGCAAAATATTTATTCATCAGAAAGGTTTCAAAACGACGAGAAAGACCACCGTGAACAGCACGAGCACCGGAAGTTCGTTGTAGATGCGGAACCAGACGTGGCTGCGCGTGTTGCGGTTGGCCTGGAAGGATTTGAGGACGCGGCCGCAATGCCAGTTGTAGCCGAGCAGCAGCGCGACCAGCGCGGTCTTGGCATGCAGCCAGCCGCCCCTGAAACCGAAGCCGAGCCACAGCCACAGGCCGAGCAGCACGGCCAGCAGACCGAGCGGCGTCATGAACTTGAACAGCTTGCCGGCCATCAGCAGCAGGCGCTCGCGCTCGGCCGGGCTATCGTCCGGTACCATGGCCAGATTGACGAAAATGCGCGGCAAATAGAACAGGCCGGCAAACCACGCCACGACGAGCGAGATGTGCAGGGCCTTGACGATCAACACGATGGCTTTCTCCTTGCGAGGGCCTCGGCGATCCCGGCCTCGACGGTCGGGTAGGCGAGGCGTAGTTTGAGTTCTTGTTTGAGGCGGCGATTGCCGATGCGCCGCGATTCGCGCATGAAGGACAGCTGCACCGGCGACAGGCGCTCCGCCGCCTCGTCGCGGCTCAGCCGCGGCGGCCGCGGCAGCGCGAAGGCGTCGGCGACCCGGTCGAAGTAGTCGGCCATCTTGAGGTCGGTATCGTCGACCGCGTTATAGACGCGATTGGCCCGCCCCCGGCGCAGCGCGGCGACGCAGGCGGCGGCGAGGTCGTCGGCGTGGATGTGGTTGGTATGGACATCGTCGGCCGCCACCAGCGCCGGCACGGCCTTCTCGAGGCGGGCCAGCGGCAGGCGGTCGGCGGCGTAGATGCCCGGCGCGCGCAGGATCGCGACCTCGACGCCGGTGCGCCGTCCCCAGGCCCGCAGCTGCGCCTCGGCATCGACCCGGCGGCCGGCCCGGTCGCTTTCCGGCTTCAGGCGCCGGGTTTCGTCGATGACGGCGCCGCCGCAATCGCCATAGACGCCGGTCGTACTAACGTAGACCAGGCGCCGTGGTAGACTTTTGCCCTTGCCCAGGGCCGCCAGCAGGTGCCGGGTGCGGCTGTCCCGCGCGCCTTCGCCGGGCGGCGGCGCCAGATGCAGCACGCAGTCGGCGAGACCGGCCAGGCGGCGCAGCGAAGCGGGATCGTCGAGGTCGGCGACCAGCGGCAGCGCGCCGGCGGCGCGCCACTCGGCGCAACGGCCGGCATCGCGCAGCACGGCATGAACGCGATAGCGGCGGGCAAGGCGGGAGAGAATGCGGCGGGCCACGTCCCCGCTGCCGACAATCAGGAGTTTTTGCACGTCGGCATTGTAGCCGACGGCCAAGGGGAACAGATGAGCCACCAGATCACCGTCCAGCCGAGCGGCCGCCAGTTTGCCGCCGAATCCGATGAAACCCTGCTCGACGCCGCGCTGCGCCAGGGCCTGACCCTGCCCTACGGCTGCAAGGACGGCGCCTGCGGCGCCTGCAAGGGCAAGGTCGTCAGCGGCCGCGTCGACCACGGCAAGGCGCAGCCGCATGCGCTGACCGACGCCGAGAAGGCCGAAGGCAAGGCGCTGTATTGCTGCGCCCGGGCCGAGTCCGACCTGGTCATCGAATGCAAGCAGCTGGGTTCGGTCAACGACATTCCGGTCAAGACGCTGCCGTCGCGGATCGAGAAGCTGGAGCGCCTGGCGCCCGACGTCATCGAGATGCACCTGCGCCTGCCGAGCAGCGAGCGCCTGCAGTTCTGGGCCGGCCAGTACATCGACATCCTGCTCAAGGACGGCGGGAAGCGCAGCTTCTCGCTGGCCAATGCGCCGCACGACGACGAGTTCCTGCAGCTGCACATCCGCCACGTGCCGGGCGGCCGGTTCACCGAGCAGGTGTTCAACGGCATGAAGGTGCGCGACATCCTGCGCTTCAACGGCCCGCATGGCAGCTTCTACCTGCGCGAGGATTCGGCCAAGCCCATCGTGCTGCTCGCCGGCGGCACCGGCTTCGCGCCGATCAAGGCCATCGTCGAGCACGCCATCGCCGAGCAGTGCGCCCGGCCGATCCATATCTACTGGGGCGCCCGGGCCCGCGTCGACCTGTACCAGAACGCGCTGCCGGAAAAATGGGCGGCGGCCAACGCCCATATCAAGTACGTTCCGGTGCTGTCCGAGCCGGCCGCCGACGACGCCTGGGCCGGCCGCACCGGCCTGGTCCATCAGGTAGTGGTCGCCGACTTCCCCGACCTGTCGGGCTGCCAGGTCTATGCCTGCGGCGCGCCGGCGATGATCGACGCAGCCCGGCGCGATTTCACGACGCTGTGCCGGCTGCCGGAAGAAGAATTCTTCGCCGACGCCTTCACGTTCTCGACCTGAAGCGCCCGGCCCGGCGCCCGCCCCGGGCGCCGCGGCCTCACTCGCCGAGATAGGCGGCGCGCACCTTCGGGTCGTCCAGCAGTTGGGCGGAGTCGCCGTTCAGCGTGATCTCGCCGCTTTCCATGACGTAGCCGCGCTGGCTGCATTCCAGCGCCAGCTTGGCGTTCTGCTCGATCAGCAGGATCGTCATGCCCTGCGCCGCGACGGCGCGGACGACTTCGAAAATCTTCTGCACCATGATCGGCGCCAGGCCCATCGACGGCTCGTCGAGCAGCAGCATCTTCGGCCGGCCCATCAGCGCGCGGCCGATGGCCAGCATCTGCTGCTCGCCGCCGGACAGCGTGCCGGCCAGCTGCGCCGCGCGCTCCCTGAGGCGCGGGAAATAGCCGTAGATCTTGTCGAGGTCGGCGGCGATGCCGGCCTTGTCGTGGCGCATGAAGGCGCCCATCGCCAGGTTCTCGGCCACGGTCAGGCGCGGGAAGACGCCCCGCCCTTCCGGCACCAGCGCGATGCCTTGGCGAATCACGTGGTGCGCCGGCAGCCGGTCGATCTTCTGGCCGCAGAAATGGACGTCGCCGCCGGCGGCGTCGATGACCCGGGCCAGCGCCTTCAGCGTGCTGCTCTTGCCGGCGCCGTTGGCGCCGATCAGGGCGACCGTCTCGCCCTCCTCGACATGGAAGGTGATGCTGCGCACCGCCTGGATGCCGCCGTAGGCGACGCGGAGTCCGGTAACTTCAAGCACCTAGGTAAGCCTCAATGACACGTTGATCCTTCTGCACCACGGCCGGCACGTCCTCGATGACCAGCGTGCCGTAGTCGAGCACCGCGACGCGGTCGCACAGGCCCATGACCAGCTTGACGTCGTGCTCGATCAGCAGGATGGTCGTCCCGTCGCGGCGGATGCCGTCGATCAGGTCGCGCAGCTCGTCGGTCTCGGTCGCGTTCATGCCGGCCGCCGGCTCGTCGAGGCACAGCAGGCGCGGCTCGGTGGCCAGCGCGCGGGCGATTTCGAGCCGGCGCTGGTCGCCGTAGGACAGGTTCTTGGCCAGATCGTCGGCGCGGTCCTCGATCCGGACGTAATGCAGCAGGTCCATCGCCCGCCGGTGGATCGCCGCCTCCTCGGCCCGCGTCGCCGCGCTGTTCAGCATCGCGCCGAGCACGCCGGCCCGGGTCCGCACATGGCGGCCGACCGTGACGTTCTCCAGCGCCGTCTTGTTGCCGAACAGCCGGATGTTCTGGAAGGTCCGGGCGATGCCGCGCTC
>JACOUN010000019.1 GCA_016177805.1 Rhodocyclales bacterium | reverse complement strand
CACTGAGATCATTCATTTCGCGATGGCCGGATAAGGAGGATGTTCATGCTGGACAAGATGGTGCGCCGCATGCTGCATGAGCTGCAGAAGGATGCGCGCGTTTCGGTGCAGGAACTGGCCCGCCGGGTCGGTATGTCGGCGACGCCGTGCTGGCGCCGGCTCAAGGAGATCGAGCGCGCCGGTCTGATCCGCCGCCATACGGTGTTGCTGGACCGCGAGGCGCTGGGGCTCAAGGAGTGCTTGCTGGCGCATGTGACGCTGTTGCGCCACGCGGGCAGTTCGGTCGATGAATTCGAGCAGGCGGTGCTGCGCCATCCCGAGGTCATTGAGTGCTACAGCACCACGGGGGATGCGGACTACATACTGAAGATCATCGTGCCGGACATGAAGGCCTACGATGCCTTCCTGCATCGCGAGATATTCAGCATTCCGGGGGTGGCCAATGTGCGTACCGCAGTGGTGCTGCGCGAAGTGAAGTACGACACCTTGCTGCCGCTGGACCAGGGCTGAGGCTGTGAAAAAATGCCGCACCTACTGCGATCACGCCTGAACGCCCCCTGCTGCGTTGCGGGGACCCCCGAAATCGGGTTACGTAGCCCGCTACGCGCCTCGATTTCGTGCGCCCCCGCGCCTTGCCGGGAGCGCCCAGTCGTGCTCTCGCTACGGCGCGAAATTTTTCACAGCCTCTGGCTGCTAACCTTCCTCCAGGTCGTCGCGTCCTATGGTCAAGTGTGACAGCAGTAGCTGAAGTGCACCGAGGTGTTCCGGGTTTTCCAGATCGAAGAAGCGCAGGCCGGTCGCGATGAAGGCCGGGTTGAGGTCCGGCCCCGACCACATCGCCTTGGCCTTGATCGTCAGCTCCTGGCTGGCGCCCTCGTCGCTGGGGAAGTCGATCCTGAGTGTGTACAACACCCCGGTTTCGAGCGTGCGCGAGCCGTACAGCAACAGGCCGCCTTCACTGATGTCGCCTATTCTGCCCAGCAGCGCGCCACTTTGCTGGTCGTAGACACGCAGATGGAGGGCGACGAGACGGCGGGGGTAGAGGCGCTGGTTCATGGCGGGGCGCGAGGCAGCTTTCAGTGGGGGGCGTTGGCCGGGAGGCTGGCGGTGACGCGTACCGGCTTGTAGCTCCAGTCACGTTCCCACGCGGTTCGCACCAGGTTGGGATAGGCGGGTTTGCCCAGGCTGCCGTTATAGCGCCCCAGCGCGCGAAACAGATCGCCTTTCTCGATGTCCAGGTAATGGCGCAGGATGGTACAGCCATACCTGAGATTGGTGCGCATGTGGAATAGATTGTCGTTCTTGCGCCCGATCACGTTGATCCAGAACGGCATCACCTGCATGTAGCCGCGCGCGCCCGCGCTCGATATGGCGTACTTGCGAAACCCGCTTTCTATCTGCACCAGCCCCAGCACCAGTTGCGGGTCGAGCCCGGCGCGGGTGGCTTCGTAGTGGATGGTGGTCAGCAGATCTTCGCGGTAGCGTTCGTCGGGAATCCGCTTGGCCAGCCGGCGCGACATTTCGCTCAGCCAGCGCTCGCGCTCGGTTTGGTCGGCGATCATCAGCTCGGGTGCGGCCGCATCGCTGACCGCTGCGTGCAGCGCGGCACGCACGCTGGTCGACATCGGTTCGTACTGCTGCGCGCCGGCCAGTGCCGGGCCTGCGTTGAGGTTCGCGAACAACGCGACCGCCGCCATCGCGGTGATGCGCGGCAGCCGTCGCCATGGTGTGGGAACGTTCGTCGATGCGCGGTTCATACTCTCTATGCTAGGAGACTGCGAGTTTTTCGACAACGAATTTGTCGATGTTGGCCACCGGCACCTTCGCCGCTTCGGCATCGCGCCGCCCCTGGTATTCGGCCAGGCCGTCCTTGAGTCCCCGATCGCCAATCACTACCCGATGCGGAACGCCGATCAGTTCCCAGTCGGCGAACATGACGCCGGGGCGCTCGTCGCGGTCGTCGAGCAGCACGTCGACGCCGGCGCCGAGCAAGGCTTCATACAGGCGCGTGGCCTCGGTGCGCACGAGTTCCGACTTGCCCCAGCCGACAGGGCAGATCACCACTTCAAAGGGGGCGATCGCGGCCGGCCAGACTATGCCGCGCTCGTCGTTGTTCTGCTCGATCGCGGCGCCCAGGATGCGCGTCACGCCTATGCCGTAGCACCCCATCTCCATGAACTGCTCGCGTCCATTGATATCGAGAAAGCGGCAGCCCATGGCTTCGGAGTACTTGGTGCGTAACTGGAAGATATGGCCGACTTCGATGCCGCGACAGATCTCCAGTGTGCCCTTGCCGTCGGGGGAAGGGTCGCCGGCCACCACGTTGCGCAGGTCGGCGACTTCGTATTCGGAAAAATCACGTCCGATATTGGCGCCGACGTAGTGCCAGTCGTCGTCGTTGGCGCCGATCACGAAGTCGGCCATCGCCGCGACGCTGCGGTCCATGATGATGCGTCCCTTGAAACCGATCGGGCCGAGCGAGCCGGGGTGGGCGCCGAACCCGTCGAGTATGTCTTCGGGGCTGGCGAAGGTGAGCGGGTTCAGGATGCCGTCGAGCTTCTGTGCCTTGATTTCGTTCAGCTCGTGATCGCCGCGCAGCAGCATCAGCACCGGCGCGCCGCCGGATTCCGCGTCACCCTTGACGACGATGGCCTTGACTGTCTTGTCCTCGCCGATATTGAGAAACGCGGCCAGCTCGGCGATGGTCTTGACGCCGGGGGTGTGGACTTTCTCCAGACCCCGGCCAGGGGCCGGGCGCGCGGTGGCGGTCGGGGCCGCCTCGGCCAGTTCGACGTTGGCCGCGTAGTCCGACTGCGGGCAGTAGGCGATGTCGTCCTCGCCCGTTTCGGCGATCACGTGGAACTCGTGCGACCCGGTGCCGCCGATGGAGCCGGTATCCGCCGCCACGGCCCGGTAGTGCAGGCCGATACGGGTGAAGATGCGGTTGTAGGTGTCGTACATGTTGTGGTACTCGGCGACCAGATCGTCGAAGCTGGCATGAAACGAGTAGCCATCCTTCATCGTGAACTCGCGCCCGCGCATCACGCCGAAGCGCGGACGGATCTCATCGCGGAACTTGTTCTGGATCTGGTAGAAATGCCTGGGTAGCTGGCGGTAGCTCTTAAGTTCGCGCCGCGCGATGTCGGTAATGACTTCTTCGTGGGTCGGCCCGATGACGAAATCACGCTCATGGCGGTCCTTCAGGCGCAGCAGCTCGGGGCCATAGAACTCCCAGCGTCCGGATTCCTGCCACAACTCGGCGGGCTGGACCGACGGCATCAGCACTTCGATCGCGCCGGCGCGGTTCATTTCCTCGCGCACGATGGCTTCGACCTTGCGCACCGAGCGCAGGCCCATCGGCATCCATGAATAGATGCCGGCCGCGACCTTGCGGATCATGCCGGCGCGCAGCATCAGTTTGTGACTGGCGACCTCGGCGTCGGAGGGGGCTTCCTTGAGCGTGGAGATGAAGAACCGGCTGGCTAGCATGCGATCTGTCCGTAAGTGCTGTTGCGCGAAGGCGGACATTCTAGCGTGGATGCGCCTCGGGATGATCGCAGGCTGCTGCGGCGCGCCCGGCAGGGTGGGAACCCCCCGCGCGCATGTGCTTTCAAAGTGTGTGCAAGTGTGAAAAAATCCAATGCAGTGAAAGAATTAAAGGTTTGATCATGCTCGATCGTGAAGGCTATCGCCCGAACGTCGGCATCATCCTGGTGAATGCGCGCAACGAAGTCTTCTGGGGCAAACGGATTCGTGAACACTCCTGGCAGTTTCCGCAAGGTGGCATCAAGCACGGCGAGTCGCCGCAGCAGGCCATGTACCGGGAATTGTTCGAGGAAGTGGGCCTGAGGCCGGAGCATGTGAAGATACTCGGACGCACGCGCGGCTGGCTGCGCTACGATGTCCCGAAGCACTGGATACGTCGCGAATGGCGGAACACCTACAAGGGGCAGAAACAGATATGGTTTCTGCTGCGCCTTGTCGGTCGTGACTCCGATGTTTCCCTGCGCGCCAGCAAGCACCCGGAGTTCGATGCGTGGCGTTGGAGTGAATACTGGGTGCCACTGGATGCCGTCATAGAGTTCAAGCGACAGGTGTACCAGTTGGCGTTGTCGGAATTGTCGGGCGTGTTGTTCCGCATCAGCCCCCCCGAGCCACCGGAAGCCTATCGCAACTGGGTGGCAGGTCGCCCGTCCTGAGTCATGACGAAAACGATGGCTTGAGGTGCAGGGCAAGGCGCGAACCGCAGCAATAGTCGTCACTATTGCGAGGATGAGCAACGCCGCCATGCGCCACAAGACGCGTTTTCGTGTTTCGGTATTTGCGAAGCAGACCACTAGTTCCGACAGCCGTGCCACGCAGGTTGTATTTGGATGTGCGCGGATTCTCGCCTAGCCTTAGATCGTCTCCGGATGATGCGGAGAAATCTGTTCGCTGTATGTACAGGAGGTGCGAGATGGAACTGAGAGGATCCAGGACGGAGAGCAATCTCAAGGCCGCCTTTGCCGGTGAGTCGCAGGCCAACCGGCGTTATCTGTATTTCGCGGCCAAGGCCGATATCGAAGGCCAGAACGACGTGGCTGCGGTATTTCGCTCCACCGCCGAAGGTGAAACCGGGCACGCTCATGGCCACATGGAGTACCTGGAGGTGTGTGGCGATCCGGCGACCGGGTTGCCGGTAGGCAAGACACGGTTGAATCTGGCCGCGGCGATTGCCGGAGAAACGCACGAGTACACCGACATGTATCCGGGCATGGCCAGGGTGGCGCGCGATGAAGGCTTCGAGGAGATCGCCGACTGGTTCGAGACACTGGCCAAGGCCGAGCGCTCGCATGCGAACCGCTTCCTGAAGGCGCTCGACAGCCTGCAGGATTGACCCCGGCGCGGCGAGGGTGAGGTCATGGCATGAACGGGCGAGAGGGCGGGCTGGATGCGCCGATGCGCCACCCCGTCCCGTGGAAGGACCCCGAGTATTACGACCAGGGAGGGCTCTACAGCGAGCTTGAGCGGGTGTTCCACATCTGCCATGGGTGTCGGCGTTGCGTCAATCTGTGCAACGCGTTTCCGACCCTGTTCGATCTGGTTGACAAGTCCGCGACGCTGGAAGTCGACGGCGTCAGCCAGCAGGATTACTGGAAGGTTGTCGACCAGTGCTACCTGTGCGACATCTGCTTCATGACCAAATGCCCCTACGTTCCGCCGCACCCATGGAACGTGGATTTCCCCCATCTGATGCTGCGCGCCAAGGCGTGGAAGTATCGCGAAGGGCAGGTCCGGTGGCGCGATCGGGTACTAGCCAGCACCGACGCACTGGGCAAGCTGGCGGCCATCCCGGTGGTGGCCCAGGCCGTCAACATGGCCAATCGCATGCCCGTCGCGCGACGGGTGTTGCAGGCGGTGCTGGGCGTCGACCGGCGGCGCGAACTGCCGCCCTACGCGCCGCGCAAGTTCCGCCGGGCCGCCCGCATCGACCAGCACTGGCCAGTCCGGGACGGGGCGCGCACGCCGGGCAAGGTCGCGCTGTTCTCGACCTGCTACGTCAATTACAACGAGCCGGGTATCGGTGATGATCTGGTCGCGATCCTCGCGCACAACGAGATACCGGCGGTGCTGGTGCGACAGGAGGCCTGTTGCGGCATGCCGAGGCTGGAACTGGGTGATCTGGAAGGCGTGCATCGTCTCAAGGACGTCAATGTCCCGGCGCTCGCGGACCTGGCCCGCTGTGGCCACGCGATACTCGCTGCGGTCCCGTCGTGCGTGCTGATGTTCAAGCAGGAACTGCCCCTGCTGTTCCCCGAGGATGCCGACGTGGCGGCCGTGCGCGATGCGATGTTCGACCCGTTCGAGTACTTCGTGTTGCGCCACCGCGATGGTTTGCTCAACACCGACTTCAGGTCGCCGTTGGGGCGGATTGCCTATCATGTCCCCTGCCATTCACGGGTGCAGAACATCGGGCAGAAAACTCGCGAGATACTGCAACTGGTGCCGGGCACCGAAGTCACGACCATAGAGCGTTGTTCCGGTCATGACGGAACCTGGGGGGTCAAGCAGGCGTATTTCGAGCAGTCGATGCGGATCGGCCGCCCGGTTTTTCGCCAGGTGCGGCAGGTCGATGCGGATTTTGTCAGTTCGGACTGCCCGATTGCCGGACGCCATATTCTGCAGGGGGTGCGCGCCGATGCCGGGGCGGTCGGGATGCAGCGAGCCCATCCGCTGACGCTGCTGCGCAAGGCGTACGGGCTATAGGTTATTGGGGGGTGGGTGTGAATGCGGCCGTGACACGCACGAGTTTGATGAGCCTTGAGGACTATGCTCGAGAGCGCAAGGACTTTCGCGCCAGGGTGATGGCACTCAAGAAAATCCGTTCATTGCCGGTCGGCGAGCATGTGATGCTGATGTTCGAAAACGAACTCACGGTACGCTACCAGATCCAGGAAATGCTGCGCATCGAGCGGATTTTCGAGGACGAAGGCATCAACGGCGAACTGGCCGCCTACAATCCACTGGTGCCGGATGGCAGCAACTGGAAGGCGACGATGATGATAGAGTTCCCGCTGGAGCGCGAGCGTCGTCACTGGCTGGCGCGGCTCGCGGGTATCGAGAATTGTGTGTGGGCGAGGGTGGCCGGATGCGAGCGGGTGGTCGCGATCGCGGATGAGGATCTGCCGCGCGGCGATGACGACAAGACCTCGGCGGTGCATTTTCTCCGTTTCGAGCTTGACCAGGGCATGGTGCAGGCGCTGCGGCACGGGGCCAGGCTCTGCGTCGGCGTGGACCACCCGGAGTACGCCGGAGTGGTCGATCCTGTTCCAGCCGCGCTCACTGCGTCCCTTTGTGGAGATCTAATCGATTGAGTTCCAGATGTTCGGTAGTGTATGCGGGCGCGATGGCGGCGCTGGTGCTGGCTTGCGCTCCTGCGGGGGCTGGCCTGTTTGCGGATCCGGATCCCAACTGGAAGGAGGGTGAGTACGCGCTGCCGCCTCCCCCTTCGGAGAACTCACTGCGCCAGTTCGTCGTGAGTGCCACGTCGTCAAACACCTACCTGGTGGATGAGTCCAGCCTGATGGTCGGCGATGACCGCGTGGTGCGCTACGTGCTGGTCGTGCGCACCGCGGGGGGTGCCCAGAACGTGACCTACGAGGGCATACGCTGTGAAACCGGTGAGCGGCGCATCTACGCGATCGGGCGGCCTGGGGGGGAGTGGAGCCTTGCCCGTCAGTCCGACTGGGAGGCCATGGGTCCGCAGGCGCACAACCGGCCGCGCGCGACCCTGGCGCGCGCCTATTTTTGTGATGGCACAGCGCCACCGCGCAACCGCGAGGAAGTGCTGCGCCGACTCGCGGACCACGCGGATGTCGGCCGCTGACGGCAGGCGTGCGCGGTTGGCGGACAAACAATTCTGGGAGATGGATCTGATGGATCAGGTGATTACCCGCTTCGATCAGGCGCTGCGCACGGTGTTCGCGCCGGCGCGCGGTGAGCGCGGGGTGCCCGGTGCGGATCTCGCCGATGACCTGCTGAGCGAGGCCGACCGCCACGGCGTGGCTGCGCTGATGCGCGTCAATCACTGCGGCGAGGTTTGCGCGCAGGCACTCTATCAGGGGCAAGCGGTGTGGGCGAAGGACGCAACGGTGCGCAGCGAACTCGATCGTGCCAGTCGCGAGGAAACCGACCACCTGGCCTGGACCGAGCAGCGCATTGCCGAGTTGGGCGGGCGCAAGAGCCTGCTCAATCCGCTGTGGTATGCCGGCTCGTTCGCGATAGGCATGCTGGCGGGGCGCCTGGGGGACCGTTGGAGCCTGGGCTTCCTGGCTGAAACCGAACGTCAGGTGGAGGCGCACCTGAGTCGCCACCTCGATCGCTTGCCCGAGGGCGATCGCCGCTCGCGGGCGATACTGGAACAGATGAAGATCGACGAGGCGCGGCATGCCGACACCGCTACCGGCCTGGGCGCGCTGGATCTGCCGGCGCCGGTCAAGTCCTTGATGCAGCTCACCGCCAGGGTGATGACCACGCTGTCGCACAAAGTGTGAGGCCGGGGGTGGTCCACTGCGGCATCCAGCTTCAATCGACTTCGATGATTTCCCACGCGTGAGCGAGTTCGGCGGTCTTGCCCAGCATGATCGAGGCCGAGCAGTATTTTTCCGCTGACAGGTGTATCGCGCGTTCGACCACGTCGGGCTTCAGGTTCTTGCCGCGCACCGTGTAGTGAAAACCGACACGGGTAAACACCTTGGGATCGGTCTCGGCGCGCTCCGCGATCAGGCGTACTTCGCAATCTCGTACGTCCTGGCGGCTGCGCTTGAGGATCAGCACGACATCGAAGGCACTGCAGCCGCCCGCGCCGGCGAGCAGCAATTCCATCGGACGCGGGGCAAGATTGCGTCCGCCGGCCTCCGGCGCTCCGTCCATGGAAACCAGGTGTCCCGATCCGGTTTCCGCCACAAACGCCATTCCATCCAGCCATCTGACCGTGCATTCCATCGCGTGCTCCGCTTGCCTTGAAGAGGGGGCGGTGTAGGGGGTCCCTCGCCGCCGGATGCCGATTCTACCGGATACGCCTCCTTCGCTACGCGTCGTGTCGCGACACGCCCAGATCCAGGCGTGCGTGGTGCGGCGCAATCATGATGTGCCGAGAGGCAGCTCTTGATCTAGCTCAAGTTGGTTCCAAGTTCGCCAATTGACTTGAAAAAACATAATCAAAACAACACTAAAGCACATCATAAATTATATTTATAGGAACATCAAAACAATCGTAGTGCAATGCACAAAAAACACTTGATCGACAGGCCTCGTTTCCGGATAATTCATCTCAGTCGGATCGATTTGAGTTCGCGATCCAAGCGGTGTCTCCTCCACCCTCCTCCTTTGGTGTGGATTTAGCGCAGTCCTCCACGGACTGCGCTTTTTTTTGCTAGTCTGTTGGCGCCAATCGTGATTTGACACTCGATGTGCTTCTCCGTTACCATCACAGGCTTTCCGTATATTGGCCGTCAACTCAGGCCGGACAAGATCGAGGATTCGAATGAAAACGTTTTCTGCCAAGCCGCATGAGGTCACACGCGACTGGTTTGTTGTCGATGCGTCGGACAAAGTGCTTGGCCGACTTGCCGCTGAAGTTGCACGTCGTCTGCGTGGCAAGCACAAGACCATCTACACCCCGCACGTTGATACCGGCGACTACATCGTCGTCACCAACGTCGACAAGATTCGCGTTACCGGCAACAAGGCGATCGACAAAAAGTACTACCGCCACACCGGTTATCCTGGCGGCATCTACGAAACCAACTTCACCAAGATGCAGCAGCGTTTCCCCGGCCGAGTGCTGGAGAAGGCGGTGAAGGGGATGTTGCCGAAGGGACCGCTGGGTTACGCCATGCTGAAGAAGCTGAAGTGTTATGCAGGTGCCGAGCATCCGCATGCCGCTCAGCAGCCTAAAGTTCTCGAGATCTGACAGGAGCCTGTAAATGGCTGTGAGCTACAACTACGGTACCGGTCGCCGCAAGACCGCGGTGGCACGTGTTTTCATCAAGCCCGGCACAGGCAACATCGTTGTCAATGGCAAGCCGGTGGACGAGTTCTTTTCGCGTGAAACGGGCCGCATGATCGTGCGTCAGCCGCTGGTGCTGACCGAAAACGAAAATCGCTTCGACATCATGGTGAACGTCGATGGCGGTGGCGAATCCGGGCAGGCTGGCGCTGTGCGTCACGGCATCACCCGCGCGCTGATCGATTTTGACGAAGAGCTGAAGCCCGCGCTGCGCAAGGCCGGGTTTGTTACCCGCGACGCGCGTGAAGTCGAGCGGAAGAAAGTGGGTTTCCGCAAGGCCCGTCGCCGCAAGCAGTTCTCCAAGCGCTAAGCTTTACCAGGGCAAGAATAAAGCCGCTCCTTGGAGCGGCTTTTTTTCGCCCGGCGCATGCATGCAGCGCTGCCGCAGCGAGCGTACCGGGCTTACACCAGCAGTTCGAGCGGCGCGGGGTGGCCGAGAAAGCCTTGCGGGCTGGCGCTTGCGCCGTAAGCGCCGGACTGGAATACGACGATCAGGTCTTCCGGCCGAGCGTGCGCCAGCGGCAGCTTGTCGCCCAGTACGTCGAGCGGGGTGCATAGCGGGCCGACCACGGTGGCGCTTTCGCCACCGGGGCTGGCCATGCGGTTGCCGACCGCGACCGGATAGTTCTTGCGGATGATCTGGCCGAAGTTGCCGGAGGCGGCCAGATGGTGGTGCATGCCGCCGTCGGTGACCAGAAATACCTGGCCGCGCGACACCTTGCGGTCCAGCACGCGACAGACATAGATGCCTGCTTCGCCTACCAGGTAGCGGCCCAGTTCGATGACCAGTCGCGCGCCTTGCCAGCGGCTGCTGGCATCGGCTTGCAGTTCGGCGAGGTTGGCGGCGATGGGCGATGGGTCGAGGCGTTGTTCACCGGGGAAATACGGAATGCCGAAACCACCGCCCAGGTTGAGGTTGCGGATCGGTGCGGGGGCGTGTTCCGCCAGGCGCAGCGCGAGCGCGTAGCTTTGCCGTTGTGCTTCGATGATGGCTTCGCTTTTGAGGTTCTGCGATCCGGCAAAGAGGTGGAAGCCTTCGAAGGCGAGACCGGCGTCGCGAATGCGGCCCAGCAGCGCGGGTGCCTGCTCGGCGTCGACGCCGAACGGGCGTGGCCCGCCACCCATTTTCATCCCCGAGCTTTTCAGTTCGAAATCCGGATTGACGCGTACCGCAACGCGGGCCGCGAGCCCGAGCTGGCGCGAGGCCGCTTCGAGCAGGTCGACTTCGCGGAATGATTCGATATTCACCAGAATGCCGGCCGCCACCGCTTGCAGCAGTTCGTTGGCGGTCTTGCCTGGTCCGGCAAAACTGATGTCCTGGGCGGAAGTGCCGGCATCGAGGGCGACGCGCAGTTCGCCCGCCGATGCGACGTCGAGGCCATCGACCAGGCGGGCCATATGGCCGACCAGTGCCGGCATTGGGTTGGCCTTCATCGCGTAGTGCAGCATCACCCCGGAAGGCAGAATGCCGCGCAGTTCGGCGACCCGCTCGGTCAGGAGCTTGCGGTCGTAGGCATAGAAAGGGGTCCGCCCGGCACGCGCGGCAAGGCGTGTCAACGGGATGCCGCCCACCACCAGTTCATTGTCATTGAGCGGAAAACCGGCCACCGGTGCGTGCTCGGGTGGAAGTCTGTCGGGACGGGATGTGGTCATGGGCGGGTGCCTGGTGGTGTGCGGGGCGGGGGTCAGGATGCGTGTCGTTCCCGCCACGCTCTGACCAGCGCCTGGCGGTCTATCTTGCCGTTCGGGTTGCGCGGCAGCGGCTGGGGCATGATTTCGATCCGGGCGGGAACCATGTAGGCGGGCATGTGCTTGCGGCATGCGGCGATCAGGCTGGAGCTGTCCAGGGCGTGGCCTGGCACGGGGCTCGCGATGACACAGATTTCCTGCCCGGTCACCGGGTGGGGTGTACCGAAGGCGATGCACTCGCCGACTGACGGCTGCGCATACAGGACATCCTCGATTTCAGTGGGGCTGACGCGGTAGCCAGAGGTCTTGATCATGTCGTCGCGCCGCCCGATGAAGTACAGGTATCCCTCTTCGTCCATTCTGACCGTGTCGCCCGAATATACGGCGATTTCGGGCGCTGCGACACCTGCGGAGCACGCCTGCAGGCGGGTCGGAAGGGGCTTGAAGCGTTCGGCGGTGGCGGCTGGGTTGTTCCAGTACCCGAGTGCGACGAGCGCCCCGCGCTGCACCAGTTCGCCTGGCTCATGCGGATCGCAGTGGCTGCCGTCTTCACGCAGCACCAGCACTTCGGCGTTGGGGATGGCCTTGCCGATCGAGGTCGGACGCTGGTCGACCTGCTCCGGCGGCAGATAGGTGGCACGAAATGCTTCGGTGAGGCCGTACATCAGATAGGGGTGTGTTCGGGGTAAGCGTTCGCGCAGGCGGGTGAGGGCGTCGAGCGGCATATGCCCGCCGGTGTTGGCAAAGTAGCGCAGGTGCCCGGTCACGCTCGCCGGCCAGTCGAGTTGTGCCAGTTGTATCCACAACGGCGCGACCGCGGTCAAGCCGGTGACCCGTTCGCGCACCACGGCATTGAGCACATCGCGCGGCATCAGGTAGTTGAGCAGGGCCACGCGTGCGCCGGCGTGAAAGGCCGTGGTGAGCTGGGACAGGCCGGCGTCGAAGGACAGCGGCAGCGCGGCGAGCAGGGTGTCGCCGGCGTTGTTCTGCAGATACGTGGCGACGCTGCGCGCGCCGGCGACCATGTTGCGGTGTGACAGCATGACACCCTTGGGGCGCCCGGTGCTGCCGGAGGTGTACAGGATGGCGGCCAGATCTGAGTCTATGCAGCGGTGGCCGGGGCGTGCACGCTCGCCGACGAGATCGGACCAGCGATGCACGGTGGCTGGTGGCGTCGCCTGGTCTGCCGGGGTGCCGGCGGCATCGTCGGTTAGCACGATGTGGCGCAGGTCGTGGCAGTGTTGCAGCGTGGTCTTGAGTGCCGCTAGGCGTTGCGGCGAGGTGACCAGCACGCGTGCATTGCAGTCGCCGAGGATGTGCCCTACCTGTTCGGCCTTGAGGATGGGGTTGACCGGCACCAGCACGCAGCCGGCCGCGCTGGCGCCAAACAGCGCCGCGACGGTCTCGAAGCGCTTTTCAAGATACACGGCCACCCGTTCCGAGCGCTGCAGGCCGAGTCCGAGCAGTGCGGCGGCGATCCGATCGATCCGGTCGGCGAGATCGGCGTAGCCGAGGCTCTGTTCACCGAGCGTCAGCGCGGGTGCCGCAGCGTTGCGTGCGGCTGCGTGATGCACGAGCTGATGGAGGAGGTCTGGGCTATGCATGCCGGGTTCCTTGCGCGGTCAAGTGCCTGTTTGGCTAGCGATTCGCGTCGATCGGCCCATGCGCACGCGCGCTGCCTGTGGGTGCGGCGCGGCAGCCGATTTATGTTGCCGGGCTGTCGCCACGCCGGTTTCGGGGTGACATGGTGCTTGCCCGCCCGGCCTGCCTGGTGTTTCAATTGCGACGCTTGAGAACCTGGAGTCAGTCATTGGACGAAATCGATACCAAGAGCGCGGTGCTTGCCATCCTCGACGAGGCCTTGGGCCTGGAGGGCAGGGCGAGCGAGTTCGATCTTGACACCCCGTTGCTGGGGGCCGTGCCCGAGCTGGATTCGATGGCGGTGGTAGGCGTCATCAATCTACTGGAAGAGCGTTTTGACTTCATAGTCGAGGACGATGAACTGGATGGCAGCACCTTCGCGACGCTGGGGGCGTTGCTGGCCTTCGTCGACGCCAAGCTGGGCGGTTGACGTGGCGCATGGCGCCACGCCAGGGCTGCCTATTTGCTGTTGATCATCGTGCCCACGCCGTGATCTGTCAGGATTTCCAGCAGCAGGCAGTGTTCGACGCGCCCGTCGATGATATGCACTGACTTGACGCCGTTGCGTGCCGCGTCGAGTGCCGAACCAATCTTGGGCAGCATGCCGCCCGAGAGGGTGCCGTCGTCGACGAGTTCGTCGATCTGGCGCGGCGTGAGCCCGGTCAGCAGCTTGCCGTTCTTGTCCAGCACCCCTGGGGTATTGGTCAGCAGCACCAGCTTTTCCGCGTGCAGGATCTCGGCGAGCTTGCCGGCGACGACGTCGGCATTGATGTTGTAGGTCGCGCCGTCCTCGCCGACCCCGATCGGTGCGATCACCGGTATGAAGTCGCCCTGGTCGAGGAATGAGATCAGGCTGGGATCGATCTGCGTGATTTCGCCCACCTGGCCGACGTCGACGACGTCTCCGGGCGGGGCGTCCTTGCGCTGCATCATCAGCTTCTTGGCGCGTATGAAGCGGGCGTCCTTGCCGGTCAGGCCGACGGCCTTGCCGCCGTGCTGGTTGATCAGGTTCACGATTTCCTTGTTCACCTGGCCACCCAGCACCATCTCGACCACTTCCATGGTTTCGGCATCGGTGACGCGCATGCCCTGGATAAATTCGCCCTTTTTGCCCACCCGTGCGAGCAGGCTTTCGATCTGCGGCCCCCCGCCGTGCACCACCACCGGGTTCATGCCCACGAGCTTGAGCAGGACGACGTCGCGGGCGAAGCAGTCCTTGAGCCCGGGGTCGGTCATCGCATTGCCACCGTACTTGATGACAATGGTCTTGTCGAAGAAGCGCTTGATGTAGGGCAGTGCTTCGGCCAGGGTTTCGGCTTTCAGGGCCGGGGCAATGCGGGTGCTGGATGGCGGGGTGTTCATGTCGGCGGTCTCGACGGGGCGAATTATGGCGTGCCGATTGTAGCCCGGATCGGTGCCAGTGGCAGCCGGGTCGACGGGAAAAGTGGGGCGCGAGCGGGTGCTCCGCCGCATTTTCAGCACTATCAGCCGGCCGCCTTGCGTCCTATCTTCAGCAGCGCCGCCTCCCGTTGCAGGGTACGAAACTCCTGCTCCGCGCCGCGTGTTTCGTAGAGCAGATGCACCTGTTTGAACACGCGTCGGATTTCGTCGCTGGCGAACAGGGCGGCAGTTACGCACTTGGCCAACTCCATGTCGTTGAGCGCCAGTGCTGCCCGTATCACATCAACCTGGGTCGTGATGTCCAGACCGATCTCGGAACAGGACTGCGCAAGCGTGTTGAAACGCGCGCGCGCCTCGTCCGGCGCCAGCATTACCAGCAGAGCCTGATACGAGGTTTTCTCGTTCAGTGTGGCGGTTTCGAGGCTGACGGCGGTGATCTTGCGTATGGTTTGCTCGGCGCTCAGCGCGTCGCCGGCTTCTATGAGGCTGCGTACCAGCATGAGCCGGTCGCTGACCGAGAATCCGCCGATCACCACGTCGTTCTGTAGCACGTCTTCCATCGCGCTGCAGGCAGTTGTGGCATCGCCATTGAGCAGCGCGGCATCGGCCAGCAGGCGCTTGCGCACGTAGTTGCGGCGCGTGCGCTGCGACACGGCTTCGACCGTCTGCTGGGCTTCTTCATAGTCACCCATGTCGATGCAGATCTGGGTCTTGAGGTCGAACGCATCGAAGTACTGGGGTGAGGATTCGATGACGGAGTCCACGATTTTCCGCGCTTCATTGTGCCGGTTCTGGCGCATCAGCGACTTGGCCTTGCCCGCGCGTGCCCACGGAAAGGGGTGCAGTTCCAGTATCTCCTCGTACGCCGCCTCCGCCGCACTCGCGTCGCCCCGTGCCAGCTTGAGTTCGGCGTTCTGGCGCAGCAGCTCGAAGCGGTACGGTTGCCCGGCCTCGCTGTCACGGTTGGTTTCGATGAATGCGTCGGCCTTGTCGAAGTTGGCTTCGCGCTTGGCGACATAGAACGGACGAAAGAAATTCTTGCGCTGCAGCGCGCGGTCCAGACGGAACTTGAGGCGTTCGGGGGAGAACGGCTTGATGATGTAGTCGTCCGGAACCAGCTCCACTGCGGCGACCACCTGTTCGTACGACTGCTCGGCGGTCACCATCATGAAAACCGCTTCGTCGTTGAGCAGTTCGTGGCGGCGCAGTTCTTCAAGGAGTTGCTGGCCGGAACGGTCGTCGCCGAGCATGTAGTCGCACAGGATCACGTCGGGTGGGTTGCGGCGGATGCGCGTGATAGCATCCTGGTAGCCCGAGGAGAACTCGACCGAAAACGCACCCATCGCCTGGGCACAGATGCGCAGGCTCTGCCGTGCCGCGGGCTGGTCGTCGATGACCAGGAAGCGCAGCTTGCGGTAGAGCTCGGTGCCGTCCGTCATGGCAGCAGCAGCTCGAAGACGGCGCCGCCCAAGGCGCCACCGTTGGACAGGACGAGGCTGCCGTGACGCTCGCCGCGATGGTGCTGGCGCGCGATTTCGTTGGCGACGTACAGCCCGACGCCCTTGCTGGCCATGAGTTCGACATCGGTCGAGGGGTAGCCCGGACCGTCGTCCTCAATACGCAGCGTCAGGCCCGAGTCGCCGGTGGTGGTCGATATCTTGATGCGGCTGCGGGCGTGGCGGCTGGCGTTCTGTATGGCGTTGGACAGTATGTCCAGGGTCAGCTCCCGATCCAGCGGCCAGGCCTTGTGCTCCAGGTTCTGCGATGACAGATCCAGTCCCAGGTGGCGGCAGTGCGGGGCGTTGATCATGACGGCTTCTTCGATCAGATCGCCCACCGATACCATGTCGATCGATAGCTGGCCGACTTCGCGGTGCAGCTTGTACGCGGTCAACAGCCGGCTCAGGCGCGCCGCGGCATGCTCGATGGCGAACCGCGCTTCGTCCAGCTTGAGCCCGTGTTCGGCCTCGGCCTGAGTGATCAGGGATTCGGCCAGAAAGAGCTGGTTCTTGGCGTCGTGTATGCCTGAGCTGATGATGTCCAGAATCTGATGCATGGTTCTATCCTCGGCACTGTTCAGCTACGTTGCCCGTCGGGTGGTGAGCCGCTCGGGACAGCACATCCTGCCCTTCGGTTGGAGTTTAGCGCTCGCGATGGCGGTTGGCGAGATATGCTCTGCGCGACCGCTGGCGGGGGGTGTCGCTGCCAGCGCGGGGTACAGATTCACACCCAGCCCAGGGCGCCGATCACCCCGCCCATCAGGATCAGCCAGATCGGCCCCAGTCGGGTTTTCAACATGACCGCTACGGTTAGTGCGATCAGGCCCAGCCCGCCCAGACGATGATCGGGTTCGCGAATGAAGGGCAGCGCCAATACCCAGCCGGCGCTGAACAACAGTCCTATCGTGAGCGGCGCCAGACCGGTAATGAAGGCCCGTACGCCGGGCGTGTCACGGCGCCGGTTGCCCCAGCGGCTGACCGCCAGCGACAGCAGGGTGGACGGTAGCAGGATGCCGATGAAGGTGGCGCACGCGCCCGCCAGCCCGGCGACCTGATAACCCAGCACTGGCACGAACAGGATGTTGGGACCCGGCGCGGCCTGGGCCAGCGCGATCGCGGTGGTGAACTCGGCGTCCTGCAGCCAGCCGCGCTCGCTCACCAGGTAGCGGTGCATTTCGGGCGCGGTGGACATGCCGCCGCCTATTGACAGCAGCGAGAGCGCGAGAAAGCGCAGAAACAGGTCCGGCAGGTCGGTCATGACGAAGGCGCTGCTCATTCGGCGCGCTCCGCGCGGGCAATGCACAGGCGCGCGAGGCACCACCCCGCGACGCCGACCGCCGGTATCACCCAGTGCAGCGGCAAGCGCAGCACCGCGACCAGCACCAGGCTGAGGCCGCCGATCAGGGCGCACAGCAACGGACCCATGGGGTTCGTGCGCAGGGTCATGACCAGCTTGCACGCCATTGCGACCATCAGCCCGGCCGCGACCGCGCCCATGCCGCGCAGCGCGCCCGCGACCGCCGGGTATTCGGCGAGCTGGTTGTAGCTCGCCGCCAGGCTGAGCACGATCAGCAGCGGTGCCAGCAGCATGCCCGCGAGCGCCGCGATGGCGCCGCGCCAGCCGAAGAACTTGTCCCCCAGCATCAGCGACAGGTTGACCACGTTGGGGCCGGGGAGCAGTTGCGCGAGGGAATAGGCTTCGACGAATTGCTCGCGCGTGAGCCAGTTGCGCCGGTCCACCAGTTCGCGCTGCGCCACCGCCAGGACGCCGCCGAAACCTTGCAGCGCCAGAATGGTAAAGGTGAGAAAAAGATCGGACAGCGATCGCGGGGCGACGGTATCCGGGGGCGTGGCGATAGGGGTTGCGTCGGTGGGAGTGCGCATGGACTTGTGTGAGCGGCGGTGTTGACGCCAAGGTTAGCGCATATCGGTGCGGGCGTTGCCGTGCGGCGCGCCGTGCATAAAGTTCGGCTGTGTGTGCCGGTCGAGCCTGTGCCGGGTAAAATGATTCATTCAGGCCGCTGGAGTTGAACAATGCATATTTTGCGTAACTTGTGGGTAGTGGCGGCGGTGTGCGCTGTTCCGTTGACGGCATGGGCCGCGGATGTGGCGCTGATCGGGGTGTTCGGCAGCAAGGCAGTGCTGAGCATCGATGGTGGGCCGCCACGCACGATCAAGGTGGGGCAGAAGACGCCGGAGGGCGTCAAACTCGTCGAATTGTCCGATCAGGCGGCGGTCATCGATGTCGGCAGCGGCGCCCAACGCATCGCGCTCGGTGCCGCGGCGGTGCGCGTAGGCAGCGCCGCCAGTGGCGCGGAAGCCACCCTTACCGCCGACGCCCGCGGGCATTTCTATGGCAACGCAAGCATCAACGGGCAATCGATGCGGTTTCTCGTCGATACCGGCGCGACCATGGTGTCGATGGGGGCGTCAGAGGCACGCCGGGCCGGGCTGAACCCCTCTGACGGCACGCAGGTCCATGTACAAACGGCCAATGGTGTCGCGCGTGCCTGGCACCTGAGACTGGACACGATCATGATCGAGGGTATCAAGATGCACGGTGTCGATGCCCTGGTGCACGAGGGCGAGCTACCGATCGTGTTGCTGGGCATGAGCTTTCTGAACCGGGTTGACATGAAACGTGAAGGCGGACGGATGGTTCTGCGCAAACGTTATTGACTGGAGGCAGGGTTGGACAAGGCGGAGTGTGCGGAGATGAGGGTGGATGCAGATCGCTTGCGCGAGGTGTTCCGCGATCGCGGGCATGTCGAACGCACGCCGCGCGACGAGGCATTGAAGCTGCTGCCGGCTGCGGTACTGGTGCCGCTCGTGGTGCACCCGCACGGACTGAATGTGCTCCTGACACGGCGTACCGATCACCTGCATCACCATCCTGGACAGATCAGCTTTCCCGGCGGCCGGGTCGAGGCGGGCGATACGTCGCGAGTCGTGACGGCGTTGCGCGAGACCGAAGAGGAAATCGGCCTGGTCCCCGAGCAGGTCGAGCTGCTCGGGCATCTGCCCGACTACCTGACCGGCACGGGTTTCTGCGTAACCCCGGTGATCGGGCTGGTGCACCCGCCACTCGAGCTTCAGCTCGATACCTTTGAAGTCGCGGAAGTGTTCGAGGTGCCGCTGGATTTCCTCATGAATCCGGACAACCACAAGGTCCACAGCATGGAATACCAGGGGCGGATGCGCGAATATCATGCGATGCCCTATGGCGACTACTACATCTGGGGTGCCACGGCCGGGATACTGGTGTCGTTGTATGGTTCCTTGCGAGGTTGAACGCGTGTTTTTCCGGGAGATGTGACGATGACCTTGTTGTCGTTGTTGGTTGTGCTGGTCATCGAGCAGGTGTATCCGCTGCTGGAACATGGAGCGATGGGGGCGCTACGGCGTCATGTGGTCACCTTGCACGCGCGGCTGGTGCCGGGCGCGCGCAGCGGTGGCGGTGTCGCGTGGTGGCTGACCGTGCTTGGCGCAACGGGCGGGGCGGGGCTGGCATATGGGCTACTTCATGGGCTGCACCCGCTGTTCGGATTTGTATTCAGCGTCGGAGCGCTCTACTTCGCGTTCGGCTACCGTGATGAAATCCGATCGTTCAGCGACATCCACCTTGCGCTGAGCACGGGGGAAACAGAACAGGCGCGCGCGTTGCTGGAGCGATGGTGCGGTCTGAGCCTGGAGGGGGCGAGCGCGGACGAGTTGACCCGGCTCGCGATAGAGCAAGCCCTCGTGCGTGCGCATCGGCGCCTGTTCGGACTGATCTTCTGGCTGGTGCTGTTGCCGGGGCCCAGCGGTGCGGTGCTGTACCGCGTGGCGAACATGCTGGTGCGCGAAGGCAGCTACGCCGAGCGCGCCTTCGCGGTGCTGGACTGGCTGCCGGTGCGGCTGACGGCGGTGGCTTACGCGGTCATCGGTAATTTCGAGAACGCCATTTATTGCTGGCGCACCCAATCGACGCTCTGGCCGGACGGGGCATCCGGTATACTCATCTCCTCCGGGGGCGGAGCCCTCGGGGTACGGCTGGGACTGCCGATCCATGAATCCGGAAGGGTCGTGGAGCGGCCGGAGATGGGCACCGGTGATATTGCGGATGTCTCGCACATGCATGGTGCGGCAAAGATCGCCTGGCGGGTGCTGGTGCTGTATCTATTGTTGCTGGCCTTGCTGCAGGTCGCGGGCTAGGCCAGCCGTTAATCGCCTTTCAGGAGGGAGCAGAAATGGCAATACGTGAAGTTGTGGTGTTGAGTGCGGTGCGCTCCGCGGTGGGTACTTTTGGCGGTTCGCTGAGCACCATGGAGCCGGCAGAGTTGGCAGGTGCCGTCATGAAAGAGGCGGTCGGCCGCTCCGGCGTCGATCCCGCACAGATCAATTACGTTACGGTAGGCAACTGCATCCCGACCGAATCGCGCTATGCCTACGTGGCTCGACTGGCGGCAATTCAGGCCGGACTGCCGATGGAGTCGGTGGCGATGGCGGTGAATCGGCTGTGCTCATCCGGCTTGCAGGGCATCGTGACCACCTCGCAGGCGATCATGCTGGGCGATTGCGATTTCGGCGTGGGTGGTGGCGTTGAAGTGATGTCACGCGGCGCCTACCTTTCGCCGGCGATGCGTACCGGCGCGCGCATGGGCGACACCAAGCTCATCGACGCGATGGTGGCGGTGCTGACCGATCCGTTCGGCGCCGGGCACATGGGTATAACGGCCGAGAACCTGGCCGAGAAATGGGGCATCAGCCGCGACGAGCAAGACGCACTCGCGGTCGAGTCGCAGCGCCGCGCGGCGGCGGCAATCGCTGAAGGGCGCTTCAAGTCGCAGATCGTCCCCATCGTGCAACAGACGCGCAAGGGTGAAGTCGTGTTCGATACCGACGAGCACGTCAAGGCCAATACCACCATGGAAACGCTGGGCAAGATGAAGCCCGCGTTCAAGAAGGATGGCACCGTCACCGCCGGCAACGCGTCCGGGATCAACGACGGCGCGGCGTTCTTCGTGCTCGCCGCCGCTGATGCCGCGGCTGCTGCCGGCCACAAGCCGATGGCGCGCCTGGTGTCGTACGCGCTGGCCGGTGTGTCGAACGAGATCATGGGTGAAGGTCCGATCCCGGCGTCGAAGCTGGCGCTCAAGCGTGCCGGCCTGACGCTGGACAAGATGGACGTGATCGAGTCCAACGAAGCCTTTGCCGCACAGGCGCTGGCAGTGTCCAAGGCGCTGGAACTGGACCCGGCCAAGACCAACCCGAACGGCGGCGCAATTGCGCTGGGTCATCCGGTCGGCTGCTCGGGTGCGTTCATCGCCACCAAGGCGCTGTACGAACTGCAACGTATCAACGGGCGCTATGCGCTGGTGACGATGTGCATCGGTGGCGGGCAGGGTATCGCGGCGGTATTCGAGCGTCTTTGATCGACCTTTCTGGCCGACCTGGAAACCCGCCGGATGGCGGGTTTTTTTGTTCACAGGGTGCCGGCGCGCACCTGTGCAAGATCTCTGGAATCCTGCGCCCGTGAGCCTATACTGGGAGCACACGCGCATGTGCGGGTGTTCACGAGGAGCAGGATCATGGGCAAGGTCAGACAAAGCAACAAGGAAGAGAAGAAGCAGCCGGCGATGACGCCCAAGGAAAAGAAAGCTGCCAAGCAGGTCAAGAAACACCAGGGCTCGCGCGCCTCGTCGTCAACAAAGCTCGCTTCGAGACTGTTGCGCGCGATGCGCTTGAGGTCGACGCGCGTGAGATTCAGTGCGCGCGCGGTTTCGACGTAGTTGGCGGCGATGTAGCCACCGAAATAGGCCGGGTCGTCCGAGTTGATGGTGACCTTCAGACCCGCATCCATGAGTTGCTTGAAGTTGTGCTCGGCCAGGGTGCGGAATACACAAAGTTTGATGTTGGACAGCGGGCACACCGTGAGCGGAGTCTGTTCGCGGGCCAGGCGCGCCAGCAGCGCCGGGTCGTCGGCGGCACGCACGCCATGATCGATGCGCTCGACCCTGAGAACGTCCAGCGCTTCGATGATGTAGGCTGGCGGCCCCTCTTCGCCGGCATGGGCCACCACGTGCAGACCCAGTTCGCGGCAGCGCGCGAACAGTCGCGCGAATTTCGCCGGCGGTTGGTCGCGCTCGGATGAATCCAGCCCCACGCCGTGGATGCGCGTCAGCGCCGGCATGGCCTCGGCCAGGGTGGCGAAACCTTCCGCCTCGCTCAAATGGCGCAGAAAGCACATGATCAGCCGCGACGTGATGCCGAATCGGACGCGCGCCTGTTCGCACCCCTGTTCCAGGCCGTCAAGCACCGTTGCCAGCGGAATGCCGCGCGCGGTATGCGTTTGCGGATCGAAGAAGAGTTCGGCATGCACCACCCCGTCGGCGTGCGCGCGGGTGAAGTACGCCAGCGCGAGGTCGGAAAAATCCTGCGCCGTGACCAGCGCCGCCGCGCCCGCGTAATACAGATCAAGAAAACTCTGCAGGTCGGTGAACGCATACGCGGCGCGGGTTGCTTCGACGCTGGCCCAAGGCAATGCAACCGCGTTGCGCCGTGCCAGGGCGAACATCATCTCCGGTTCCAGCGTGCCTTCGATATGCACATGCAGTTCTGCCTTCGGCAGGCTGTGGACGTAGTCTTCAAGGTCCATGACGTTCTCCGAGCGTTGTGCTCATCCTACACTTGGCGTGCCCACGCCCGGTAGGCGCGCGGGGTCATGCCGGTAATCTGGCGAAACTGGCGCGACAGCGCGCTCTGGTCGCAAAAGCCGCAGCCGAGGGCAATGGTTGAGATTGGTTGGTCGCTGTCGGTGAGCGCGCGTGCCGCGGCGTCGATGCGCGCCTTGGTCAGGAACTGGCCGGCCGAGAGCTGGAAGATTTTCTTCATGCGCCGCTCGAATTGCGCGGTGGACACCCCCGCCCTGGCCGCCAGCGCCTCGACGCGCAGGGGCTCGGCATGGTGCGCCAGCATCCAGTCCACTACTTCGGCCATGCGCTCATCGATGATGCCGGCGCGGCTGGGTTCGATCAGATCGCGCGATAAACAGGCGAGTCCGATGATGTTGCCACCGGCGTCATGCAGCGGGGTCTTGTTGGTCAGACACCATCCCGGTTGGCGGTCGTTGAACAGCGTCAGGTCGAGGTTGTCGACCACCGGCTGGCCGGTGCGGAACAGGTGTTCGTCCTGTTCGACGTAGCGATCGGCCATGTGCGGCGGAAACAGTTCGTGAGCGCTGCGTCCGACTGCCTCGTGCTTGCCGCCCAACCCGCAGCGCTCGGCGCAGGCCTGGCTCATGGAGACGTAGCGCCCGGCGCGGTCCTTCACCGAGAAAACCATGTCGGGCATGCGGTCGAACAATTGCTCGGCGAACAGCGGCTGGGCGAGACGGGCGACGAAGTCATCGCGCCAGCGTTTGAGTGACGTTTCCATGCCTTCCTCGTGATTTGACGGATATGGCGTGTAGTGTGCGCCGATCGTACAAGATCGCACCGTGGGCAAGCCCTAGCATGTGAGCCTAGTCGTTCGTGAGGCAGACATGCAACGTATCCAGGTGATCGATTCCCATACCGGCGGAGAGCCGACGCGCGTTGTGATCGCGGGCGGCCCCGATCTTGGCGGCGGTTCGCTGGCGCAGCAGCGGGCGCGGTTCGAGCGTGAGTTCGATCGCTATCGCTCGGCCATCGTGAATGAGCCGCGTGGTTCGGACCCGGTGGTCGGGGCGCTGCTGTGCGCAGCCGATGAGCCGGATTGCGCGGCGGGCGTGATCTTCTTCAACAACGTCGGCACGCTGGGGATGTGCGGCCACGGCACCATGGGGCTGGCCGTGACGCTGGCGCACCTGGGGCGTATCGGGCCGGGGCGGCACCGCATTGCGACGCCGGTCGGGGTGGTCGAGGCCGATCTGCTTGATTCCAGTCGCGTGTCGGTGCGCAACGTGGCGAGCTTTCGCCACGCGGCCGGGGTGGCGCTGGAGGTGGAGGGATACGGGCTGTTGCACGGCGACGTGGCGTGGGGTGGGAACTGGTTTTTCCTCGTCAGCGATCACGGCCAGCGCATCGCCGCCGACAATATCGCGCGCCTGAGCGACTGCGCGCTCAAGATACGCGCCGCGCTGGAGCGGCATGGTGTACGCGGTGCGATGGGGGCCGAGATCGATCACGTCGAACTGTTCGGTCCGAGCGAACAGGCGGATTCGCGCAGTTTCGTGCTGTGTCCGGGGGGTGCCTATGACCGCTCTCCATGCGGCACCGGTACCAGCGCCAAACTGGCATGTCTGGCCGCCGACGGCAAGCTGCGGCCGGGACAGGTGTGGCGTCAGGAAAGCGTGATCGGGAGCGTGTTCGAGGGGCTATTGGAGGTTGAGGGTGACGCCCTGCGTCCGCGCATCACCGGGAGCGCTTACGTCACAGCGGAAGCGACGCTGTTGATCGATCCGCATGACCCGCTGGCTTGGGGCATCCGGGCGTGAGTGTCGATGTGCTCATCGTCGGTGCCGGCATCATCGGCAGCGCGCTGGCCGAGTGCTGCGTCCGGCGTGGCATGAGCGTGCGGGTCGTCGAAGCCGGCATACCGGCGGGTGCGACCACGGCGGCCGGCATGGGGCATCTGGTGGTGCTGGACGGTAGCCCCGCCGAACTGGCCCTGAGTGACGATGGGTTGCGCCGCTGGCAGGCGCGCCGGGCCGAGTTGCCGGCGGCGGCCGAGTACCGCGCCTGCGGCACGCTATGGCTCGCGCGCAATGATGCGGAGATGGCCGAAGCCGAGCGCATGCGAGTCCGTCTGGCTGGACGCGGTCTGGCGTGCCGTGTGGTGAGGGCGCCGGAGCTGCGGCGGTTGGAACCGGAACTGGCGCCGGGCTTGGCGGGGGCGCTGCTGCGCCCCGACGAAGTGGTGATCTATCCGCCGGTGGCGAGCCGCTGGCTGCTTGATGAAGCGCTGCGCCTGGGGGCCGGGTTGCTGCGCGGCGGTGCGGTGCAGGCGGTGGACGAAGGCGCGGTGGCGCTTGCCGACGGTCGCACCCTCAGGGCGCGCAACGTCGTGGTCGCGGCCGGCAATGCGACCCCTGATCTGGTGGTGGGGGTGCCGATCAAGCCGCGCAAGGGACAGTTGGTGGTCACCGAACGCTACCCGGATTACGTGCGGCATCAGTTGGTCGAGCTTGGATACGTCGGCGCGACGCACGGTGAGGTCGATGCGGTCGCGTTCAACGTACAGCCGCGCGCCACCGGACAGTTGCTGATCGGGTCGTCGCGCCAGTACGCGGATCGCGGTACTGGCGTCGACTGGCCGCTGTTGCGCCACATGCTGCGCCGGGCACAGGAGTACTTGCCGAGGCTGGGCGGGTTGCAGGGATTGCGCGCGTGGACCGGGTTTCGCCCCGCGACTCCGGACAAGCTGCCCCTGCTCGGGCGGGTGCCGGGCGCGGCGCGGCTATGGCTCGCGGCCGGGCATGAGGGACTGGGAATAACCACCGCGCTGGCAAGCGCGCAACTGGTGGCGGATTTGCTGTGCGGTAGCGATCCGGCAATCGATCCGTCGCCCTACGACCCGGTGCGCTTCGGCCCATTTGTGACGGAAAGCGACACGCTGCCGGCCGAGGTGGCAGCATGAAAGTCAGCGTGCGCATCGACGGGGTTGTTCATTCGGCCACGCCGGGGCAAAGCCTCGCGGCGTTGCTGGCGCAGAGCTGGAGCCGCCGCTCGGTGAGCGGTCAGGCGCGGGCGCCGTGGTGTGGCATGGGGGTGTGTTTCGAGTGCCGGGTCAATGTGGACGGCGTGGCGCATCAGCGCGCCTGCCAGGTCACGGTACGTGATGGCATGGAGGTGCGACGTGAGCGCTGAACTGCGTACCAATATCGCGGTGGTGGGCGCCGGCCCGGCCGGACTGGCGGCCGCGCATGCGGCCCTGGCGCAGGGGGCGGACGTCACGCTGATCGATGACAACCCGTCGCCGGGCGGGCAGATCTGGCGCGGCACTGGCCTCGCGCGTGGGCCGAATGTGAAGCAGGCACGGCTGTTGGCGAGTACGCGGGTGGTCGCCGCGCCGCAGGCCGGCAGCCTGCTGCTGGAGAGCATGAACGAGGGACAGGTGCTGCGCTACCGGCGCCTGGTGGTCGCGACCGGGGCGCGTGAGCGCATGTTGCCGTTTCCCGGATGGACCTTGCCCGGTGTGACCGGCGCGGGCGGGCTGCAGGCGCTGGTGAAAGGCGGGCTCGATGTGCGAGGGCAGCGCGCGGTGCTGGCGGGCAGCGGCCCGCTGTTGCTCGCGGCCGCTGCGGTGCTGCAGCAGGCCGGCGCGCAAGTGGTACTCATCGCCGAGCAGGTGAGCGCAGCGGCGCTGGCGCGTTTCGCATGGGCGCTGCGCGCCTACCCGGACAAGCTGATGCAGGCCGTGGCGCTGCGCTGGTCGTTGCGCGCGGTGCCCTATCACAGCCACGCCCATGTGCTGGAAGCGGTGGGAGACGAGCGGGTGCGCGGTGTGCGCATTCAGCACGGCGAGCGGATACGCGAGATTGCCTGTGACTGGCTGGGGGTGGGTTTTGGCCTGATTCCGAACACTGAACTGCCGCAGGCGCTCGGGTGCGATGTGGCCCACGGTGCGGCGGTGGTGGATGCGCTGGTGCATACCTCGGTGGCGGGTGTTTACGCGCCCGGAGAGGCGTGCGGCATCGGTGGCGTGGACAAGGCGCAGCTCGAAGGCCGCATCGCAGGGCTGGCGGCGGCGGGGGCCGACGATGCGGCGCGCGCGCTGGTGCCTCGCCGGGCCCCTCAGTTGCGCTTTGCCTCGTTGCTGCAAAAGCACTTCGCGCTGCGCCCGGAGTTGTTGCAGACGCTGCGGCCCGACACGCTGATCTGTCGCTGTGAAGACGTCAGCCACGCTCAGTTGAGTCAGTTCGATTCCAGCCGCGAAGCCAAACTGCTGACCCGCTGTGGCATGGGTGCGTGTCAGGCGCGCATGTGCGGTCCCATCTGCGCCGATCTGTATGGTTGGGTCGTGGATGGCCACCGGCCGCCGCTGCAGCCCGCGCGTCTAGCCACCCTGATGTCCGAACCATCCAATCACGATCGCAAAGGAGTACAACCATCATGAACGTGACTTTCAAGGGCGTCATGCCCGCCATTACCACCCCCTTCAACAGCGACCTGAGCGTCGATCACGGCGCGGCCGCGAACAACGTGCGATGGCTGGTGTCGGCCGGTTGCACCGGGATCGTGCCGTGCGGCTCGCTCGGTGAAGGGGCCACCCTGAGCTTCGACGAGAAGGTGGCCCTGGTCGCCACCTGCGTGCGAGCGGTCGACGTCCCGGTTATCCCCGGCATCGCGGCGCTGTCGACGCGCGAGGCGGTGGAACTGGCCCGCGCGGCCGAGGATAACGGCGCGCGCGCTTTGATGGTGTTGCCGCCCTATGTTTACTCGACCGACTGGCGCGAGATGAAGGCGCACGTCGCGGCGGTGATCGCGGCGACGTCGCTGCCGTGCATCGTGTACAACAACCCGGTCGCGTACCGCACCGATTTCACTCCGGAACAGATCATCGAACTCGCGGCGGAGTTCGACAACGTCAAGGCGGTCAAGGAGTCGTCCACCGATGTGCGGCGTGTGACCGCCATCCGGGCACTGGCGGGCAACCGGTTGGCGCTGGGGGTGGGGGTGGATGACGCGCTGGTGGAGGGCGTCGCGGCCGGCGCCGAATTCTGGATCGCTGGTCTGGTTGACGCCTTGCCGCATGAGTCGGTGCGTTTGTTCGAGCTTGCGCGTGACGGCCGGCATGCCGAGGCGGCCGAGCTGTATGCGTGGTTCCTGCCGTTACTGCGCCTCGATACCGTCCCCAAGTTCGTTCAGCTCATCAAACTGGTGCAGGAGAAGGTCGGCGTGGGCCACCGGCGCGTGCGCCCGCCGCGGCTGGAACTGGTCGGCGACGAACTTGCGCGCGCCGAAGCGGTGATCGCGCATGCGCTCGCCCACAGGCCGCAGCAATGAGCGTGACCGATGCGATGCAAGGCTTGTCGCTGATCGGCTGGCGGCGCGGCGCGCGTGGAGCGATCTCATTTCAGGCACGCAATCCTGCCACCGGGGTTTTGCTCGAACCAGTGTTCTTTGCCGCGACTCCGGCTGACGTGGAACGCGCCGCCGCGCTGGCCGAGCAGGCCGCGCCGGCGTACGCGGCGCTCGACGGTCAGGCGCGGGGGGCGTTCCTGCGGGAAATCGCCCGGCGTCTTGAAGGACTGGCCGAGACGCTCGCGGCCGTGGTGCCGGCCGAGACCGGATTGGCCGAGGCGCGCGTGCGCTCTGAGCTGAGGCGCACCACCGACCAGTTGCGCCTGTTCGCCGCAGTGGTGGAGGAGGGTAGCTGGGTGGACGCGCGCATCGACAGCGCGCTGCCCGACCGTCTGCCGCAACCACGCCCGGATCTGCGCTCGATGCTGCAGGCGCTGGGGCCGGTGGCGGTGTTCGGCGCGAGCAACTTTCCGCTGGCGTTCTCGGTGGCCGGGGGCGATACCGCCTCGGCGCTGGCCGCCGGCTGCCCGGTGGTGGTCAAGGCACACCCGGCGCATCCGGCCACCAGTGAGCTGGTCGGGCAGGCCGTTGTCGATGCGGCACGAGTCTTGAGTCTGCCCGAGGGTGTGTTCTCCTTGTTGTTCGACGACGGCATCGGCGTGGGCCAGGCGCTGGTGCGCCATCCCGCGATCCGTGCGGTGGGCTTCACCGGCTCGCTGCATGGCGGGCGGGCGCTGATGGATATCGCCGCCGCGCGAGCGGTGCCGATCCCGGTATACGCCGAGATGGGCAGCGTCAATCCGGTGGTGGTGCTACCCGGCGCGCTGGCAGCACGGGCGGCGGCCATCGCGGATGGGCTGGTTGCATCGCTGACGCTGGGCAACGGCCAGTTCTGCACCTGCCCAGGGCTGGTGCTGGCGCTTGATGGCGCGGATTACGCGAGCTTGCGCGCCCGTGTGGTGGAACGCGTCGCTACGGTGGCCGCCGCGCCCATGCTCAGTGTCGGCATTGCACGCGCATACGCCGATGGCGTGGCCGACATGGCGTCCCGGTCCGGGGTGGTGCGGATTGGCGCAAGCGGCGAACGTGCTGGCGATGCGGACGGCGTGTGTTCGGGCGCTCCGGTCGTGTTTGAAACCACCGGCGCCGTCCTGCGTGAGCGCCCCGAGATCGCTCACGAAGTGTTCGGGCCGGCGACGCTGCTGGTCCGCTGTGCCAGTGCGGACGAGCTGCTCGCGATCGTGGCGCGCCTGGATGGGCAGCTTACCGCGACCGTGCATGCGCAAGCGCAGGAACTGTCGGCGTGGCCGCGGCTTGTGCCTTTGCTGGCACGCAAGGCCGGCCGGGTGTTGTTCGGTGGCTATCCGACCGGCGTCGAGGTGAGCCATGCGATGGTACATGGCGGCCCATATCCCGCCGCCTCCGATGCACGCACGACCTCGGTAGGTAGCGCGGCCATGCTGCGCTTTGCGCGACCGGTCTGCTTTCAGGGCTGGCCCGATGAGCTGCTGCCACCGGCCCTGCAACGCGCCAACCCGCATCGGCTGGTGCGGATGATGGATGGCAGGGTGGAAAACTCTGACTGAAGGGGCGTGTCACCCGGATGCGGTGATCATTTGCGGTAATCATGCATAGAGGCTGAATATTGGTGCATGGGGCACGCCCTGCGGGTTATTCCAATAACAAATGGGCGCTATAATGAGGCCAGCTTCGCCTGCGTCAGCGTGGCTGCTCTTATAACCCATAAGGAATAACAGGATATGAATATTCGCAAGCTGAGGGCGATGGCGTCGGCGCTTGCAGTGTCGGCTATCGTGGGGGCAGGGGGTCTGTCGTCAGCCGCGATGGCTGCCGCGCCGGTGGTTACCACGGTCAGGACCCAGTCGCTGGATGGCGACACCGCAAATCGCAATGCCTATCAGAGCCTGCGCCAGAGCGCGGTCGAGGCTGGGAAGATCCGGGTCCTGGTCGGACTCGATGATCACGGCGATTCCGGCGCGGAAGGCGACAGGCGCGGCACCCAGGCACAGCGGATCGCAGCCTCGCAACAGCGTGTTCTGGCGAACCTGCGGCGCGATTCCGCGTCACCTGAAGTGCTGCGCTACGCCAGCATCCCGTTCATGGCCATGAGCGTCGGCGCAGCCGAACTCGATGCCCTGGTTGCCGATCCGGGCGTGCGCAGCGTGAGTGTCGACCGGCGCCGCCAGCGCCATCTGGCGCAAAGTGTTCCGTTGATTGGCGGAACCCAGGCGTTTGGCTCCGGAATCACGGGTTCGGGTCAGGTGGTGGCAGTGGTCGACGACGGGGTTTATACCGGGCACCCGTTTCTGCAAGGCAAGGTCGTTGATGAGGCCTGCTTCGTATCGCGGCTGGATAATTCGTTGATCGGCGATTGCCCGAATGGTTTTGCCCGAATGGCAGGGCCAGGATCGGGGGTGCCCAACTGCGATGACTGCACGCACGGAACCCACGTGGCGGGCATCGTGGCGGGGCTCACGCTAGGCTCGTCAGGCGTGGCAAAAGGCGCGTCCGTGCTGTCGGCGCGCGTGCTCGGTGAATTCGGTGGGCTGGACTCCGACATATTGGCCGGGCTGGAGTGGGTGTACGGGATGCGCCAGCGTTACGCCATCGCGGCTGTGAATATGAGCCTGGGTAGTGACGAGACTTACGGAACCATCCACTGCGACCCCGAGCTGCCCGCTTACAAGGCCATGTTCGACAATCTGCGCAATGCCGGCATCGCGACCATCGTGTCGTCGGGCAACGACGGCCATCGCGGCAAGATAAGCGCCCCCGCGTGTGTATCCACTGCGGTCGCGGTCGGCGCGACCGACAAGCTGGACATGATTGCGAGCTATTCGAACCACGCCGGCATCGTCGATCTGATGGCGCCGGGATCGGCCATCAGTTCTTCGGTGTTCGAGGGTGGCGGGTATACCTTTGCTTCCTGGAACGGCACTTCGATGGCGGCGCCCCACGTCGCTGGAGCGTGGGCAGTCTTCCGTCAGGCGCAGCCGCACATGGGCCCGGACGCGATACTCGACCGTTTCGTGCAATCCGGCGTTAGCGTGTCGACGCTGGTGAATGGCGCCTCGCTGGCCAAGCCGCGCATCAACGTCGCGTCGGCGCTTGGCTCGGCGCTCGACATGAGTGCCGATGGCAGCGGCCGACGGAAATTGTCAGCGGCCGCATTGAACGGCGCCGGTCAGAGTGTGGCAACCACGGCGGGCTTTGCCATGGGTATCGGTGGTGGCACGGTGCTGGGTACGGGGGGGACGTACACCGCCTCGACTCCGCTCAATGTGTCGGCGACCGTAAATGTTGCACCCACGGACGTCGGAAGCACCGGCACTGTGCACGTGGTCGCATACTACGTCGATGCCGGTGGCAGCTATGGTTGGTTCGTGTTAACTCCGGCCGGCTGGCAGGGCTGGGACACCAACCCGCAGACCATTCCCAGTGTTGACGGTGGTGGACGCACGCTGCAGGCGGTCGAAACAATAAGCATCGCGCAGAACATGGTCGGCATGGTCGGCACGTTCGCGGTGTATGTGGGTTACAAGGCGGGGTCGGTGTTGCACTACTCCTCCACGCCGCTGTCGTTCGTAATCAATCCCTGATCCGGTGCCTCGTGCGCGCCTTGCTTGGGGTGCGCACGAGGCCGGCAGTGCAGTGAACAAAAACGGGCTCCGCAAGGGAGCCCGTTCTCAATGGTGCCGGCCGCGCCAGGCGCGGCAGGATTACTCGCTCTTGGCAGCGGCCTTGAAGTTGAGCTTCTCTTTGATGCGGGCCGACTTGCCCGAGCGGTCGCGCAGGTAGTAAAGCTTGGCGCGGCGAACATCGCCACGGCGCTTCACTTCGATGCTCGCGATCAGCGGCGAGTAGGTCTGGAAGGTACGCTCCACGCCTTCGCCCGAGGAGATCTTGCGCACGATGAAGGCGGAGTTCAGACCACGGTTGCGCTTGGCGATGACCACGCCTTCGTAGGCCTGCAGACGCTCGCGGTTGCCTTCCTTGACCTTTACGCTGACGACCACGGTGTCGCCGGGGGCGAATGCCGGAATGGTCTTGCCTTCGGTCAGGCGGGTGATTTCTTCCTGTTCCAGTTGTTGAATCAGGTTCATGTTGCGACTCCTGTCAATTGCAATGGCACTTGGCCTTGTGTGCAGAGCAGGTCACGCCTGATGCACACGGTTTGTAATGAGGCTTTCAGGCAGTTTCGCCCTTGGCCCCTTGTTGTTCCTGCATGAATTCGTTCAGCAGCAACTGTTCTTCCTTGCTCAGCGTGCGTCGTTCGACCAGGTCGGGCCGTTTCAGCAAGGTCCGACCCAGTGCCTGTTTCGCGCGCCAGCGACGTATCGCCGCATGATTCCCCGACAGCAGCACCTCCGGTACTGTCATGCCCTCATACACTTCCGGCCGCGTATAGTGCGGGCAGTCGAGCAAGCCCTGCACAAACGAATCTTCCTGTGCCGAATCCGCATCGTTGAGCGCCCCCGGCAGTTGCCGGATGATCGCATCCAGCAACACCATGGCGGGCAGCTCGCCTCCGGACAGCACAAAATCACCGAGGGACAATTCTTCGTCCACGCATCGGTCGATCAGCCGCTGATCCACCCCTTCGTAACGACCACACAGCAATACCAGCGACGGCTGTGCGGCAAGTTCCAGTACCTTGGCGTGATCCAGCGTTCCGCCCTGGGGGGAAAGATAGATCACGCGACCGCAGGCGCCCAGTTGCCTTTGCTGCGCGCCACGCGCCTCGGCTATCGCCTTTTCCAGCGGTTCGGCCAGCATCACCATGCCCGGACCTCCGCCGTAAGGGCGGTCGTCGACGGTGCGGTGCGCGTCATGGACGTGGTCCCTGGGGTTGTGGAAAGCAAGCTCGTACAGCCCGCGATCCGCCGCGCGTCGGGTGATGCCGCTGGCGGTGAGCGCCGCGAACATCTCCGGAAACAGGGTTACCACATCAAAGCGTCGCCCCGCAACGGGCGCGGTTGCAGCATTCACCAGTCTTTCTGCCAATCCACCCGGATCAGCCCTTGCTCCAGATTCACGTCCAGCGCGTAGGTGGCGACAAACGGGATGAGCCGCTCCGTATCTCCGTCTATCACCCGCAGCACATCATGTGCCCCGGTGGACAGCAGCCCTGCAACCTTGCCAAGCTGTTCTCCGGCAACGTTCTCGACGCTCAGTCCGGTCAGATCGGCCCAGTAATACTCGTTGTCGCCGGTCGCCGGGAGCGCGTTGCGCGGTGCGCCAACGAACCAGCCTTTCAGGCCTTCCGCCAGGTTGCGGTCCTGGTGCGACTCGAACACGGCGATCAAGCCACCTCCATGTTCCTTGCAACCTCGCAGCGATACAGGCTTCCAGGTAGCCGCCGGTGCATCGGCATTCTGTGATATCCACCATCGGGGCATGTCCGCCCACGCCAGAGGATCATCGCCGTAGGGGCTGACCTTGACCCAGCCCTGGATGCCAAAAGGGGCGACAATGCGCCCCAGTACTATCATGTCCGCGACTGCAGAACGGATCAGGCAGCGGCGGCAGACTGCTTCACGAGACGGGCGACCGTCGGCGAAAGCTGGGCGCCGTTCTGCTTCCAGTACTCCAGGCGCTCGGCATCAACGACGAGACTCTTCTCGGCACCGGATGCAACCGGGTTGTAGTAACCGACGCGCTCAATGAAGCGACCGTCGCGACGGTTGCGCTTGTCGGCGGCAACGATACTGAAGAAGGGGCGCTTCTTGGCGCCACCACGGGCAAGGCGAATGACGACCATGTGGGGTGTCCTGATGATGGAATGGTGCGAAAAGCAGGCGATTTTAATGCAGTTCCGTGGTGCTTGCAAGGATTTTGCCCTTATGCGCGATTATTGCAGGTTTGGCAGAGCGCTCCCGGTTTGCATTCCGGGTGCGGTGGCCGGAGTGACTCGCGGGGCCGCCGCAGTTTTCCATGCGGGCGAACAGCAATTGACTGCTGAAGTTGAATAGAATGGCTTGGTGCGTGACGAACTAGAAAAAATGTGATGACTTCGCCCCAGCCCTATTCCAGACAGACTGCCGAGATGCTGGCGTGGCTTGTGGCCGAGCCGGATGACGATTGCCTCAAGGATCTGCAGGCGCTGCGCCGCTACCTCGCGCTGCTGGCGGATACCGGGATTCCGGTCGCCGAGTTGCGCCACTGCCTGGATAGCCTGGACGCCAGGCTGCTCGACATTACCGACCGGTTCAAGCCGCACTTGCTGGGCGCTGCGTTTCCGTTGCCCCGAGAGTTGCAGCAGGCGGTGGGCGAATTGGTGGCGACCTTGCAGGACGTATCGGGGCGGTTCTTGCTTCAGATCGACTCCGAGGGCGAGGGCTCGTGGTTTGGTGGCCAGGGGGGGCACAAGCGCGAATTGGCGACCCGCGCCCTGGAATTGCTGAGCGAGGCGTATCAACTGGTGTGCATGGGCGGCGGCGGTGTGCCACCGGGGTTGTGGAAGCTTGCATACACTCTGATGCTGGCGACAGGGCGCATAGAGTCGGCGTCCGAGATTAGGGCGGAAGTGGCCCGTGAGGCTGAGGGCGCGAGCTTGTTCAAACGGCTGGTCGCGGTCTATTCGCTGCAGCCGGAGGGGTTCACCGCGCGCGAACTTGCCTGGGTGTTCGACTATCTCGTCCCGATATCGGGACTGGCCGAGTTGTCGCGACGGATGATGCAGCCGGATAGTGCCGTGACGTGGATCGACGCCGCGCGTGATGGCCCTCCGGTGGCCCAGGTCAGGCGCGAGGCGCCGGCGGGTGAGGGCGTGTTCTATTTTCGCGCCCTGGGTCTGGCGCGCCGCGCCGGCGAACAGATCAACTGGCTGGAAGAGCGGATTGCCAAGGCCGAGGTCGAGGGGCGTGCGTGCGATGGCGAGCTGTTCGAACCCGAAGAGTCCGGGCTGCCGCTCGGCCTGACGCCGGGCGAGGTGTTGTCGCTGCTGCGGCGCATGCGCGATCGTTGGACGATACCTCCCAGTCGTGAACAGCCACGTCGGCGGCAGATCTACGCGGTGCAGGTGTGCCAGGGATTGCGCGCGATATGGGACATGCACCATGGCAGCGAGCGTCCGGCGAAAGTGTCGCGCTGGCGGGTGTATAGCGAGAGCCCTGGGGGGTACGCCATCATCAGCGTCTCGGGCGTCACCGGACAACTCACCGCCGGGATGGCGATCGGGCTGCGGCGCGATGCGAGCCAGCCGTGGTCGATCTGCATCGTGCGCTGGATACGGAGCGAGAAACCGGAAGAGATCGAACTCGGCTTGCAGGTGGTCGCGTCGTCGTGCACGGCAGTGTCGATCGGATTTCGTGACGCCAACGTCAGCGAGACGACGCACGCGTTGATGCTGCCGCCCATGCCGTCCATGCGGCGCAATAGCGCGATCCTTGCCCCGGCTGGCACTTACGCCTCGCGCCGGTTGCTGATCGTGCGCGATGGCGCGCCGTTGTATGTGGTGCAGGCGCGGGTGCTAAGCCTCGACATACAGACTTCCTGTGTGGAACTCTTCCAGTACGAGGTCGACCCCTATCCAGGGTGATCGTTGGATTGCGCTTCGGGGCAGGCGAGTTCGGCAATCGTGGCATCGGCCGCGCGCAAGGCCGTGGCAAGTGTGGCTGCGTAGTGTCGAGCGGGTCGCGCCGATGCCGCCCGCGACCAATCGTCGGTGGATAGCGCGAAGCGTTGCACGACTTCGGAAACCGCAAGATCTTCCGCGCGACGCGTCAGCACCCAGGTTTCGTCTTCGGTGCGCGTTACCCAGCCGCGTTCGCGCATCTCATCCAGCAGGGTTTCGGTGTCGCCGCGACTACAGCGGGAGCGGGTTTGCAGCAGCTCGAATGCCGCAGTGGTGCCAAGGCGCTGCCCGGTGGCGAGGGTGATCAGGATGTTGAGCGCCGCCAGCACCTGGCTACCGGGGAAGGGCGTCATGGTGCTTCGCTGTTCCACGAACTCGGGCAGGGTGGCGGCCAGGATGGCGCCGAGCAACACCACGACCCAGGACAGATAGAGCCACACGAGAAAGATCGGAAGCGCGGCGAAAGTGCCATACACGAGCGTATAGGTCGGAAAGCGTGCGATGAACAGGCCGAACAGGCGTTGCATCAACAGGAAGGCCAGCGCGGCCGCAAAGCCGCCAATCAATGCGTGCAGTATCTTTACCGGATGGTTGGGAGTGCCGAAATAAAGAAAACTGAACAAGGTGCCGAGCAGGGTGAGCGGCGCCAGCAGCGCGGAGAAGGCGCTGGCCTCGGTGTGATTGCCGATCAGCGCCATCGAGGTGGCGACGAGTTCGCCAGTCGCGAATATGCTGCCGGCGACCGCTATCGGCCCCAGGGTCAGCGCAACCCAGTACACCGCCAAGCGGGTGAGCATGGGGCGGGGTTTGCGTACTCCCCAGATATCATTGAATACGTCGTCGATGGTATGCAGCAGCAGCAGCACCGTCACCACCAGCAGGGCGGTGCCGATCAGGGTCAGTTGCGCCGCTTTTTCGGAGAACTGCAGCGCGTAGGTCGTGACGATCTGGGCCGCCAGCTCGGGTAGGATCTCCTTTTGCAGGAAAGTCGCGAGTGCTTTGGCGAGTGTCTTGAACGCGGGAAAGTTGCTGAACAGCGCGATCGATACCGTCACTAGCGGGACCAGCGCCAGCAGCGTGGTAAATGTCAGACTGCCCGCGACCTGCGGGCAGCGCGTTGCGACGAAGCGTTCGCTCAACAAGGTGATGAAGCTGCGCAGGGCTTGTAGCGACATGGGGATGGATCGCAATGACAGAGATATGCGTACTCTATTACAGTCACCGTGGCTCGGTGCGGGCATCGGCCGAGGAAGTGGCCCGGACCGCGACCAAGCCGCGTGCCGACCGATGAATGCCGGACTGATGCGGGCGCTTGCCAGCGTTCTACTGATCGCGTTGATCGCGCTGTGCCTGCTGTGGGAGGGTTGGCTGGCGCCGTTGCGACCGGGTGGGTCGTGGTTGATCCTGAAAGGGGCGCCACTGCTGCTGGCCTTGCCCGGTGTTCTGAGTGGGCGGCGCTACACCAGCCAGTGGTTGTCCATGCTGGTGTTGCTGTATTTTACCGAAGGGGTGGTGCGGGCGTTTGATCGGGGCGAGGCCGCGACCCTCGCGCTGATCGAAATGGCGCTGGCGTGCGTGCTGTTCTGCGCGGCGCTGATGCATGCCAGACTCACCGCGCCGTCGCGGCCGGCATCCGCGCCCGATGCGCCGTAACCGGGCGGGCCGGCCACGGCGCATCGTTCCTGGGTTACACCTGGCCTTGCGGGTTCAGCCGTTCCCGGTTGTCGTGCAGCTTGTTGAGCGCATTCAGATAGGCTTTGACCGACGCGACGATGATGTCGGTGTCGGCCCCTTGACCGTTGACCACCCTGTCGTCACGGGCCAGGCGTACCGTCACTTCACCCTGGGCGTCCGTTCCGGTGGTGATGGCGTTGACTGAATATAGCAGCAACTCGGTACCGCTGTGGGCAATGGACTCGATGGCCTTGAACGCGGCATCGACCGGCCCCGAACCTTTTGCCGCGGCTCGCACCTCCTTGCCGTCGGCGGTGAGGGTCAGTTGGGCGCCCGGTGTTTCGCCGGTCTCGGAGTGGAAGCACGATGCGACGAGGCGGAAATGCTCCTGCTCGGGCGTGACATCCTCGTCACTCATCATGGCATGCAGATCTTCATCGAAGATCTCGTGTTTCTTGTCGGCGAGTTCCTTGAAGCGTGCGAACGCGTGGTTGAGGTGCTCTTCGGACTGGATGAACACGCCAATTTCCTGCAACCGGGTACGAAACGCGTTGCGCCCCGAGTGCTTGCCCAGCACCAGCTTGTTGGCCCCCCAGCCGACATCCTCGGCGCGCATGATCTCGTAAGTTTCGCGGTGCTTGAGCACCCCGTCCTGGTGGATCCCCGACTCGTGCGAGAACGCGTTGGCGCCGACGATGGCCTTGTTCGGTTGCACCGGAAAGCCGGTGACTCCGGAGACGAGTTTGGAGGCCGGGACGATCTGTGTCGCATCGATGCGCGTGTCACAGACGAACACGTCGCGGCGGGTGCGCACCGCCATCACCACCTCTTCGAGCGAGGCATTGCCGGCGCGCTCACCCAGGCCGTTGACGGTGCACTCCACCTGGCGCGCCCCCACCATCACCGCCGCGAGCGAGTTGGCCACTGCCAGCCCCAGGTCATTGTGGCAATGCACCGACCACACCACCTTGTCCGATCCGGGCACGCGCGCGATGAGGGTGGCAATGGTGGCGGCGAACTGCTCGGGGACGTTGTAGCCGACAGTGTCCGGTACGTTGATCGTGGTGGCACCCGCCTTGATCACCGCCTCGAAGATGCGACACAGGAAATCGATTTCCGAGCGACCCGCGTCTTCGGCCGAAAACTCCACGTCGTCGGTGTATTCGCGCGCCCAGCCAATCGCCTTGACCGCCTGCTCCACTACCTGGTCGGGCGTCATGCGCAGCTTTTTCTCCATGTGGATGGGGCTGGTGGCGATGAAGGTATGGATGCGCCCCCTGGCTGCCGGGCGGATCGCCTCGCCCGCACGGCGGATGTCGTTCTCGTTGGCGCGAGCCAGCGAGCATACGGTCGATTCTTTCACGGCTTCGGCAATCGCACGTACCGCCTCGAAGTCACCGTTCGAGGCGGCGGCAAAACCGGCCTCGATGACGTCGACACGCATGCGTTCGAGCTGGCGCGCGATGCGCAGCTTCTCTTCGCGCGTCATGGACGCGCCCGGACTCTGCTCACCATCGCGCAAGGTGGTATCGAATATGATCAACTGGTCGTTCATGTGAGGCTCCTGCGGGGTCGAAGTGACAAATGAATACGCAAACGCCGCCTGCGCTCGGCGCTGGCGACATGGGAACTACAAGAGAGGTGGAGTATTTTTTAGCGCGCGGGGCGCAGCAGCGGGCCAAGCGACAGCAGGCTCGCCAGCAGGGAGAAGAGCGCGAAAGAGGAATTGCGTTCGGGCGTCATGCGTTGGACTATAAACCGGAGTTTCAGGAAAATGCAAGAAACAACGTGCGCACTGTCGGTCCGGACTTGCTCACATGGTGATTGAGGCGCCTGCATTGGTGGAGCTGCGGTGGATCGATGAAGTGAAGATGATCGCTTGCCGGGAGACGGCATTCGTGCCGGATTGAATGCGCGCGAAAACTACGCCACCTATCACCGCAATACCGGCTGGGTGGCGCTGCGGCACTGGTCCGGCGAGCATAAGCAAGAGAGCGGTGCGCGTGACCATGCATACGCTCCGCTCACTCCGTTTGGCAGTTTCAGTCTGTCGTTGAGTCGGTCGGGCTGCTTGCGGTGTCGTCGGGGGCGGCGGATTCGCGTGCCGCGCGCCTGCGGCGCATGCGTACCCAGCGCCAGGCCCAGATCAGGTACCCCGAAGCGGCGTAGGCGATGAACAGCGCGAACAGTACGCCCGGCGGATAGGATGACACCAGGGCGAAGCCCAGCACCACCGCGATCACGACGATGAAGGGTACGCTCTTGCGCAGGTTGATGTTCTTGCCGCTCCAGAACAGCATGCTGCTGACCATGGACAGCCCGGCAAATACCGTGAGTGCGAGTGCGGCCCAGCGCACTTCGTGGCCGGCGATGTTGTTGTCGAGCGATACCCAGACCATGCCGGCGATCAGGGCGGCGGCGGCGGGGCTGGGCAGGCCCTGGAAGAAGCGCTTGTCGACGACGTTGATGTTGGTGTTGAAGCGCGCCAATCGCAGCGCGGCGCCGGCGCAATAGATGAAGGCCGCGATCCAGCCGAATTTGCCCAGATCCTTGAGCGCCCATTCGTACGCGACCAGTGCCGGCGCGGCGCCGAAGGAGACCATGTCGGAGAGCGAATCGTACTCGGCGCCGAATGCGCTCTGGGTGTGGGTCATGCGCGCCACGCGTCCGTCCAGGCCGTCAAGCAGCATGGCGATGAAGATCGCCACCGCGGCGTGCTCGAAGCGGTTGTTCATGGCCTGCACGATGGCGTAGAACCCGGCGAACAGGGCGGCCGTGGTGAGAAGGTTGGGCAGGATGTAAATGCCGCGACGGCGCTTCTCGATAGGGATCAAGGGCATGCGGGGGTTCCGGTCGGGCGGAGCGGGTTGTTCGGAAAAAAGCCTTGCGATTCTACCGCAAGCACGTACGCATGGTGGTTCGCTCGCGCGCGTGCCACACGGTGGGCGAGGGGCAAATGCAGCGGGCCGGGATTCTCCCGCGAAGGAGAAACCCGGCCCGCTTCGATCTGCTGGAAGGTCAGTTCTTGGACTGGTCCACCAGCTTGTTCTTCATGATCCACGGCATCATCTGGCGCAACTGGCCGCCGACCTGCTCGATCGGGTGGGCCGCGTTGAGACGGCGACGGGCGGTCATGGACGGGTAGTTGGTCTTGCCTTCGAGGATGAACATCTTGGCATATTCGCCGCTCTGGATTCGCTTGAGCGCCTGGCGCATCGCGTAGCGTGATTCCTCGTTGATGACTTCGGGGCCGGTCACGTACTCGCCATACTCCGCGTTGTTGGAGATGGAGTAGTTCATGTTGGCGATGCCGCCTTCGTACATCAGGTCGACGATCAGCTTCAGTTCGTGCAGGCACTCGAAGTAGGCCATCTCGGGTGCGTAGCCGGCTTCGGTCAGGGTCTCGAAGCCCATCTTGACCAGTTCGACCGCGCCGCCGCACAGCACGGCCTGCTCGCCGAACAGGTCGGTTTCGGTTTCTTCACGGAAGTTGGTCTCGATCACGCCGCCCTTGGTGCCACCGTTGGCCGCCGCGTACGACAGCGCGATGTCCTTGGCCTTGCCGGAGACGTCCTGATGCACCGCGATCAGCGACGGTACGCCGCCGCCCTTGAGGTACTCGGAGCGCACGGTGTGGCCAGGGCCTTTCGGCGCGACCATGATCACGTCCAGATCGGCGCGCGGCACGACCTGGTTGTAATGCACGTTGAAGCCGTGGGCGAAGGCCAGGGCCGCACCCTTCTTGATGTTGGGTTCGACGTTGTCCTTGTACACCTGCGGGATGTTCTCGTCCGGCAGCAGGATCATCACGACGTCGGCGTCCTTGACCGCGTCAGCGATCTCGGCGACGTTGAGGCCGGCGTTCCTGGCCTTGTTCCAGGAGGCGCCGTCCTTGCGCAGGGCGACGGTGACGTTCACGCCGGAGTCGTTCAGGTTCTGGGCATGGGCATGGCCCTGGGAGCCGTAGCCGACGATGGTGACCTTCTTGCCCTTGATCAGGGAGAGGTCGGCGTCCTTGTCGTAATAGACTTTCATGTGATTCCTCGTTGCTTTATTGGGGGGCAGGCTAAATCTTGAGAACCCGGTCGCCGCGGCCGATGCCGCAGATCCCGGAACGGACTGTTTCGAGTATCAGGTCAGGCCCGATCGCGCCGATGAAGGCATCGAGTTTGGCCTGGTTGCCGGTCAGTTCGACGACGTAGGAGGCTTCGGTGACGTCGATGATGCGGGCGCGGAAGATGTCGGTCATGCGCTTCATCTCGTCGCGATCCTTGCCCGTCGCGCGCACCTTGACCAGCATCAGTTCGCGCTCGATGTGCGCCGACTCGGAGATATCGACCACCTTGATCACGTCGACCAGCTTGTTGAGCTGCTTGGTGATCTGCTCGATGATGTCGTCGGAGCCCGTGGTCACGATGGTCATGCGTGACATCGACGCGTCTTCGGTGGGGGCCACCGTGAGGGATTCGATGTTGTAGCCACGTGCCGAGAACAGTCCGGAGACGCGCGACAGCGCGCCCGATTCGTTCTCGATCAGCAGGGAGATGACATGTCTCATGATGAACTCTTGCGAGGGTCGATTAGTGAACCGCAGGGCCTGCGGATGCGAACTGTCCGCCGGGTGAGCCGCAGTCCGCAGGGTCCTAGAGGTCTTCCGCGGACAGGATCATGTCGGTGAGACCCTTGCCGCCCTGGACCATCGGGTAAACGTTTTCGGTCCGGTCAACCTGGAAGTCGAGGAAGACCAGATCGTCCTTGCGCGCGAACGCTTCACGCAACGCGCCTTCCACATCGCCGGGCTTGTCCACGCGCAGACCGATGTGCCCGTACGATTCCGCGAGTTTGGCAAAGTCCGGCAGCGAATCCATGTATGACTCGGAGTAGCGGCCGCCGTGGAACAGTTGCTGCCACTGGCGCACCATGCCGAGAAAACGGTTGTTCAGGTTGCAGATCTTGATCGGCAGGCGGAACTGTTTGCACGTCGACAGCTCCTGGATGTTCATCTGGATCGACGCTTCTCCCGTTATACACGCGACCGGCGCGCCGGGGTGCGCGAGCTGGGCGCCCATCGCGTACGGCAGGCCGACCCCCATGGTCCCCAGGCCGCCCGAATTGAGCCAGCGGCGCGGCTTGTCGAAGCGGTAGTACTGGGCGGCCCACATCTGGTGCTGGCCGACGTCGGAAGTGATGATGGCGTCGCCGCCCGTGACTTCCCACAGTTTCTGCACCACGAACTGTGGCTTGATGATCTCGTCGGAGTTTCGGTATTTCATGCAGTCGCGGCTGCGCCAATCATCGATCTGCTTCCACCACGACTCCAGCGCGTCGGCATTCGGCCGGGCGGGCGCGGATTCGATCTGCTGGATCATCTGTTCCAGCACTTCGCGCACGTCGCCGACGATGGGTACGTCGACCTTGACCCGCTTGGAGATCGACGACGGGTCGATGTCCAGGTGGATGATCTTGCGCGGCTCTTCGGCGAAATGGTCGGGGTTGCCGATCACGCGGTCGTCGAAGCGCGCGCCGATCGCGAGCAGCACGTCGCTGTAGTGCATCGCCATGTTGGCTTCGTAGGTACCGTGCATGCCCGGCATGCCCAGGTACTGGCGGTCGCTGGCGGGGTAGCCGCCCAGCCCCATCAGGGTATTGGTGATGGGCATGCCCAGCAGGCGGGTGAGCCTGGTGAGCTGCTCGGCGGCATCGGACAGAATGGCTCCGCCGCCGGTATAGATCATCGGACGCCTGGCTTCGAGCAGCAGTTGCACGGCCTTGCGGATCTGCCCCTGGTGGCCCTTGGTGACCGGGTTGTAGGAGCGCATCACGATGTCTTCGGGGTATTCGAACTCGCACTTGTGCATCGTGACATCCTTGGGGATGTCGACCAGCACCGGACCGGGACGACCGGTGCGCGCGATGTGAAAGGCCTTCTTGATCGTTGAGGCGACCTCCCTGACGTCCTTGACCAGGAAGGTGTGCTTGACGCACGGGCGGGTGATGCCGACGGTGTCGACTTCCTGGAAGGCGTCCTGGCCGATTGCGGCCGTCGGTACCTGCCCGGAGATGATTACCATCGGAATCGAATCACAGTACGCGGTGGCGATGCCGGTGACGGCGTTGGTCGCGCCCGGTCCGGAGGTCACCAGCGCGACTCCGACCTTGGAGGTCGAGCGGGAAAACCCGTCGGCGGCATGCACCGCGGCCTGCTCGTGGCGCACCAGGACGTGCTTGACCTTGTCCTGGTTGAACAGGGCATCATAGAGAAAGAGTACCGCGCCACCGGGATAGCCGAATACGTACTCGACCTTTTCTTCCTGCAGGCACCTGACTACAATCTCGGCTCCGCTCAGCACCATCGCAAACTCACTCTCGCAAAAATCGCAAACGACGAACGTTACCGTTCGGACCGCTTTTGGTCAAGGCTGCCGGCGGTTTGCCGCTCAACGAGGATGTTCATCTGGCTTCCAGGGCTGAACTCTCTGCCTTTCTCGAAGGCGTCGAAAGGCGCGCATTCAAACAGGCCATGTACACCTTGCGCAACGAGGAGACGGCGCTGGATGTGGTTCAGGATGCGATGCTGAAACTGTCGGTCAGTTACGGCGAACGCCCCTGTAGCGAGTTTCCGATGCTGTTCCAGCGCATCCTGCGCAACGCGGTGCACGATGTGTTGCGCCGGCAGAAGGTTCGGAACGCGTGGGTGACCATGTTCTCGGCACTGTTCAGCGACGCCGACGGTGACGATGGCGACCCGCTGGAGCGCCTGACGCTGGATGCATCGCGCACGGATGCGCGTACCCCGCACGGGGATTACGAGCGCGCCAGCGTGATGCAGGCGATCGAGCGCGAGATTGCGCGTCTGCCACTACGTCAACGCGAGGCCTTCATCATGCGTTACTGGGAAGAGATGGACATCGCGGAAACGGCTGCCGCGATGGGGTGCTCCGAAGGGAGCGTCAAGACCCACTGCTCGCGCGCCACGCAGACGCTGGCCGCGGCCCTGAAGGCCCGAGGTATCGTGCTATGAATGAAACCGAGTTCGCCTGGAAACTGGCTGGGCATATGTCTGCGTCCAGCCGCGATGTCGGCGCGCGGGTGGCCGAGCGCTTGCGCGATGCGCGCGTTGGCGCGCTGGCGCTGCAGCGGCAGGAGCGTGCCTGGCCGCTAGTGTCGCCAGGTCTGGGGATGGCGCTGCGGTTGCGTCTTGGCGTGGCACCAGTGCTGCGTTCGGTGGTCGTGGCGACGCTGATGCTCTCGGTGTTTGCGGTGGGGCAGCAGTGGACCAGCGCATCAGGCGTCGGCGCCCACGACGATATCGACGCGGCGTTGCTGATCGACGACCTTCCCATCGATGCGTATCTGGACCGGGATTTCAAGGCATGGGTTTTTCGCGAATTGCGATCCTGATCCTTGCGCTCGGCCTGGCGGGAGGGGTTGCGGCTGAAACCGGGTGGAACAGCCTGAGCGTACCCCAGCGTCAAGCATTGTCGCCGCTCGCGGCGGACTGGGATGCGCTGGACGAGGGGCAACGGCAGAAGTGGCTGCGCATCGCGGAGGGCTTCGCGGGCCTGACCGAGACCGAGCGTGCCCGCATCCAGTTGCGCATGCGCGAATGGGCGCAGCTTACCCCGGCACAGCGCGAGCGCGCCCGCGACCAGTACCGGGCGCTGCGCAACATCCCGGCCGAGCAACGCGAGAGTTTGCACCAACAGTGGCAGCAATATCGCAGTTTGCCGCCCGACGAGCGACAATCGCGGTAGAGTTGCGCGCGGTGTGCGTGGCGGTGGTGTTGCGGGAGTGGGCGGGTGACGAACGAGGGTGTGGCGGAAAACGGGAGCGATCAGGACGCGCGGACGCGCATGGTCGTGGAAATGGCGGGGTTGCGGCGACGGCTGGCGAGTCTGGTGTATGAGTCGCTGCTGCTGACCGGCCTGCTGGCGCTGACCTTCATGGTGCCGTACCTCATCCTCGGCATAGGCTGGAATATTACCGCGCCCGGCTGGCTGTTGTGGGTGCATGTTTTCGTTGTGCTTGGCGCGTATTTCGTCTGGTACTGGTCACGCCACGGACAGACGCTGGCGATGCAGACCTGGCGCCTGAAAGTGGTGCGCGCCGACGGACGCCCGCTGACGTCCGCGACTAGCTGGTGGCGCTACCTGCTGAGCTGGCCTTCGGTGTTGTGTCTGGGGGTCGGGCTGCTATGGGCATTGGTTGATCGTGACCGGCAGTTCCTGCATGACCGCCTTGCCGGCACCTGCGTCGTGCTGTTGCCGGGGAAGCGTTGACCGGGAGTGCGGGGTGATGCGGGACGGAAATGATGCGGTGGTTCGCCGGTGAGCAGGATCAGGACCATACTCGCGGCTACCGATCTGGGTGAGTCGGCCGGGCACGCGGTCGAGCGCGCGGCGATGCTGGCGGTGCGCTCGCAGTGTCGGCTGGCGGCGACCCATGTCATCAGCCGTGGCACCTTCAACGCGCTGCATGACCTGCTCGCACCCAGCCGCAGCGACGAGATGGAAAACACCCTGTTCGGTGCCTCGCTCGCCCAGATGCATCTGCTGGCGGGCAATGTGCGCCAGCGCCACCCTGTCGACATGGACGTGAGCGTGTCGGTCGGATCGGTGTCGCGCCGGATTGCCTTCTACGCCGAGGCCATCGGCGCCGATCTGCTGGTGCTGGGGGCGCACGGCTCGGATTTCGTGCGCGACCTGTTCGTCGGCTCGTCGATCGAGCGGGTGCTGCGCCAGACCGAAAAGTCGATGCTGGTGGTCAAGCGGATGCCGCGTTCGGATTACGCGAGAATACTGGTGCCGGTGGATTTTTCCACGCTTGCGGCGGGTTCGGTGCGACTCGCGCGACGGCTGGCACCCCAGGCTGAACTGATACTCATGCATGCCTACGAGGTGCCTTATGAGAGCAAGTTGCGTATGGCGGGCATCGAGGAGTCGTGTTTGAACGAACTGCGCGAGGCGGCCAGGGCCGATGCCGTGGCACGTGTTGACGAGCTGCTGCGCGATGCCTGCGACGCGGACCCGGCGGTGCGCTACGTGCTGGTGCACGGGCAAGCGGTCGCCAGCATCGTCGAACAGGCGCGCTTGCTCAAGTGCGACCTGATCGCGATGGGCAAGCAGGGTTTGCGTATGGTCGAAGAGCTGCTGCTGGGCAGCGTGACACGCCAGGTTCTGGAACAAGCGCAATGCGATGTGCTGGTATGCAATCGTGTTGCGCGTTGAATAGGTCTTGAAACGATGAGTAATTCCCCTTCCCCGACGGTGCATCGCGGCGACTACCGGCCCCTGAGCTGGACGGTCGATCAGGTTGACCTGCACTTCAGTCTCGACCCGGAGAACACCCTGGTCACGAGCAAGCTGCGATGCGTGCGCAATCCCGGCTCGCCGGACGGGCCGCTGCGCCTGTTGGGTGATGCGCTGGAGCTGGTGAGCCTCAGGATGGATGGCGCGGATCTGCCGGTCGATACCGTTGCCAGGGTGTCCGACGGGCTGGAGATCAAGCTCGCCGGCGCGCGTGCGGAGATCGAAGTCGTTACCCGCATCAATCCGTCGCACAACACCGCGCTGTCCGGGCTGTATCAGTCCAGGGGGGGGCTGTTCACCCAGTGCGAGGCCGAGGGTTTTCGTCGCATCACCTATTTCCCCGATCGTCCGGACGTGATGGCGCGCTACACCGTGACGCTGGAAGCGGACTGGACGCGCTACCCGGTGCTGCTGTCCAACGGCAATCTGGTGGCTTCCGGGGAGCTGGACGGTGGGCGTCACTACGCCCGCTGGGAAGATCCGTTTCCCAAGCCGTCCTATCTGTTTGCGTTGGTGGCGGCCGATCTGGTCGCGCTGGAGCGGCGCGTCGACACGAGTTCGGGGCGCAATGTATTGCTGCAGGTATGGGTCGAGCAGGGCAATCTTGACCGTGCCGGGCACGCGCTGGAGTCGCTGATCCATGCGATGCGCTGGGACGAGGAATGCTTCGGGCTGGAACTCGATCTCGACCGCTTCATGATCGTGGTGGTCAGCGATTTCAACATGGGCGCGATGGAGAACAAGGGACTCAACATCTTCAACGCCAAATACGTGCTGGCGCGGCCTGACGCGGCTACCGATGCCGACTACGAGAACATCGAAAGCGTCGTCGCCCACGAGTACTTCCACAACTGGACGGGCAACCGCGTCACCTGTCGCGACTGGTTCCAGCTCACCCTCAAGGAGGGACTGACGGTCTTTCGCGACCAACAGTTTTCCGCCGACATGCAGGCGCTGGCGGCGGGTGCCGACGGGGCGGCGTCGGCGCGCGCGGTCAAGCGCATTGACGACGTGCGGGTGTTGCGGGCGGCCCAGTTCGCCGAGGACGCAGGGCCGATGGCGCACCCGATCCGGCCCGATAGCTATCAGGAAATCAACAACTTCTATACCGCGACGGTGTACGAGAAGGGTGCCGAAGTCATCCGCATGCTGCATACCCTGCTCGGGCGCGAGGGGTTCCGTAACGGCATGGACCTGTACTTCAGCTATCACGATGGACAGGCCGTGACCTGCGACGAGTTCGTCGAGTGCATGGCCGAGGCCAACGGCCGCGATCTGGATCAGTTCATGCACTGGTACAGCCAGGCCGGCACCCCGGTTGTCGGTGCCAGTGGCAAGTGGGTGGGGAGCGCGGGCATGTATGCGCTCACCCTGACGCAGCATCTGCCGCGCGTGGCGGGGCAGGGCGATGGTCTGCCGCCGCTGGTGATTCCGGTGGCGCTCGGGTTGCTCGGTCGTGACGGCGCCGATCTGCCGTTGCGCCTCGAAGGTGAAGCGCACGCGGGGGCCACCACGCGCGTACTGGAACTGACCGGGGCGGAACAGACCTTCCATTTCGTCGATCTCCAGCACGAGCCGGTGCCGTCGCTGCTGCGCGGCTATTCCGCGCCGGTGATCCTCGACTACGACGAGGACGATGCGCGGCTGGCGTTTCGCATGGCGCACGACAGCGATGCCTTCAATCGCTGGGATGCCGGGCAGCGCTATGGCGAGCGCGTGATGCTGGCGCTGGCCGCCGCTCTGGAACGCGGCCAAGCGGCGCAGCTTCCGGGCGACTACATCGAGGCCTTCCGCCGCATGTTGACCGATGCCACGCTCGATCCGGCCTTTCGCGCCCAGGCGGCGGCCTTGCCGAGCGAGATCTACCTGCTGGAACGCATGCGCCCGGCCGATCCTCGGCTGTTGCGCCGCGCCGTGGTGTGCGCGCACGAAGTGCTGGGCGCGCGGTTGGCGGAAGACTGGCTGCACCTGTACGACCAGATGGAAGTCGAGGGCGGCTATCGCTACCACCCGGCCGATGCCGGGCGGCGCGCGCTACGCAATCTAGCGCTGCGCTACCTCGCGGCGGCGCGCAACCCGGCCGGGCTGGAATGCGCGCAACGGCAGTTCCGGCAGGCGGGAAACCTGAGCGAGAGCATGAGCGCGCTCGCGGCGCTGCAGTTGTACGGTGGGGTGGCGGCAGATGCGGCGCTGGCGGGCTTTCGCGCGCGCCATGACGGGGATGCGCTGGTGCTCGACAAGTGGTTCGCGCTGCAGGCCGGGGCATGGCGCAGGGACGAAGCTGCTGCGCCGGTGGTTGAACGCGTGCGCAAGTTGATGGGTGACCCGGCCTTCAGCATGACGAATCCGAACAAGGTGTATGCCTTGCTCGGCACCTACTTCAAGGGCAACCCTGGCGAGTTTCACGACCCGGATGGCAGCGGCTACGGGTTCTGGGCCGATCAGGTGCTGGCGCTGGACGCACGCAACCCGCAGGTCGCGGCGCGCATGGCACGTTCGCTGGAGAACTGGCGCCGCTATACGCCCAAACTGCAGTCCCTGATCCGGGCCCGGTTCGAGCGGATCAAGGCAAGTCCGGAGTTGTCGCCGGACCTGTCGGAAATCGTGGACAAGGCGCTTGTCGACAGCGAATGACGGCCTCCTGGGGGCGCTCGGGCAGGCCCTGGGTCAGGTCGCGATGTCGCCCGCGATGTAGTTGGCGAGGTGCTTGATCGTCGCTTCCTGCTCGTCCATGATGGCCTTGACCACGTCGCCGATGGAGATCAGGCCGATGAGCTTGCCGTTGTCGACCACCGGTACGTGGCGGAAACGCCGTTGCGTCATGACGGTCATCACGGTCGTGAGCTGCTCCGACGGCGGGACCGTGTGCAGGTTGGTACTCATCATCTCGCCGACTTTGGCGTCACGTGACTTCAAGCCCTTGAGCACGATCTTGCGCGCGTAGTCGCGCTCGGTGAAGATGCCCTTGAGCTGATCGTTCTCGGACACCAGCACCGCGCCGATGTTGTGTTCCGCCATCAGCGCCAAGGTGTCGTAGACGCTGGTGTCGGGGGTAACGGAAAAGGTCTTGCCGCCTTTACGCGCAAGAACCTGGTTTACGGAGATGGTAATGGCCGTCATCGTGCAGATCTCCTATGGGTAGGTCCGTCATCGGGCGAGCGGTAGTTCATTCTCTCATAGCTTCGACGTACATGCAGGGCGCCGGTTCGCGGGCATATGGAGGGGCGCGGTTCAGATTTCGATGTTGTCGATGAGCCGGGTACGCCCCAGCCGCGCGGCGGCCAGCACCACCAGCGGATCGTCCGCATGCACCGGGGGCTGCAGGTCGATGCGGCGGCGGATGGCAATGTAGTCCGGGCTCCAGCCGTGTGCTTCGAGCGTGGCCATGGCGTCGGTTTCGAGCTTGAGGAAATCATGGTCGCCGGCCCGCACCGCCTCGCAGATGTTGGTCAGTTCGCGATACAGGCGCGGGGCCTCGGCCAGTTCGTCGGGCGACAGGTAGCCGTTGCGTGACGACAGCGCCAGACCGCTGTCGGCGCGCACGGTTTCACCCGGCTGCACGTCCACCGGCAGCGCCAGTTGGCGGACCATGTTGGACAGCACCATTAACTGCTGGTAGTCCTTCTTGCCGAACAGTGCGATGTCGGGCTGGACGATGTTGAGCAGCTTCAGCACCACCGTGGCCACGCCGCGAAAGTGGCCGGGGCGGAACTCACCTTCGAGGATCGCGATCTGCGCCGGAGCCGGGTCCACGTGATAGGTCTGCAATTCGGGGTACATCAACTGGTCGTCGGGCGCGAACAGGTGCGCGACCCCGGCTGCTTCCAGCTTTTCACAGTCCGCCTGCAGCGTGCGCGGGTACTTCTGGAAGTCTTCACCCGGTCCGAACTGCAGCCGGTTGACGAAGATGCTGGCAATCACGGCATCGGCCTGCTTGCCTGCGTCACGCATCAGCGTGATGTGGCCGGCGTGAAGGTTGCCCATGGTTGGGACGAAGGCGACTTTGCCCGCCTGGCGGCGCGCGGCGCGCACGCTCTCTATGGTCGTGTGTATCTGCATGGGGTGTGGTCCGTGTCGGGAGCGTGTGTATCAGTAGCAGTGCTCGGCGGCCGGGAAGCTGCCTTCCTTGACCGCCTGCACATAGCGGGCAACCGCGCCGTCTATGCTCGCCGCGCCTTCCATGAAGTTGCGCACGAAGCGCGCTTTCTTGCCGGGGTACACCCCGATCATGTCGTGCAGTACCAGCACCTGTCCGTCACAGCCGGGGCCAGCACCTATGCCTATGGTGGCCATGGCGTTCAGGCTCGCGGTGATGGATTCGGCGACGGCGGCGGGCACCATTTCCATGACCAGCAGCGCGGCGCCGGCCTGCTCCAGCGCCAGTGCGTCGGCCTTGAGTTGCGCCGCGTCGCTTTCGCTGCGGCCCTGCACACGGTAGCCGCCCAACTGGTGTACCGATTGCGGCGTGAGCCCGATGTGCGCGCACACCGGCACACCACGCTCCACCAGGAAGCGCACCGTCTCGGCGATGTAGGCGCCGCCTTCCAGCTTGACCATTTGCGCGCCCGCCGCCATCAGGCGGGCGGCGTTGCGCATGGCCTGGGCCGGGCTTTCCTGGTAGCTGCCGAAAGGCATGTCGGCCACGATGAAGGGCCGGGTACAGCCGCGCACGACGCATTCGGTGTGATAGACCATGTGCTCGATGCTGACCGGCAGTGTCGATCTTTGCCCCTGCAGCACGTTGCCGGGCGAGTCGCCGATCAGCAGCACATCGACGCCCGCGCGCTCCAGCAGCGCGGCAAAGCTCGCGTCGTAACAGGTAAGGACCGCAATCTTGCGGCTTTCCGCGCGCATCTTGGCCAGTTCGAAGAGGGTGATCGGTTTGTTGTCCTGAAGGTAGCTCATCGCATACTCCTGGTCCGGTTGGGTCGAAAACTGCCGGCAAGTGCCCCGGACAGTGCGGCGACTACTGAGGATAGGCGTTCATCAGGGCGGCAGTGTTCCGCAAAATGCGGCAATGCACAAGCCCGTTGCGGGAGGAATCCGGTGGTCAGAGCCTGTGAATAAATCTACTGCGCGGGCCGATTCCTGCGTTGCTCACTCGCTCACCCCTCGCCTATCCAGTTGATATGTCTCGCCGTTCGCTCGCTCGTGCCTTGCACTCGGCCCTGCTTGCTACGATTTCTTCACAAGCTCTCAGACGGCGTAGCCGAAGAATTCCCGGTAGCTGCGCATGTTGCGCAGGCGTTCGAGCAGCAACTCGAAATCGTCGTCTTCGGCGATCGGGTTGAGCACTTCGGCGTCGACGATGAATAGCGGCGCCGCGTCATAGCCGTAGAAGAAGCGCGCATAGCGCTGCGCGACGCGCTCGATGTAGTGCTCGGTGATGCGTCGCTCGGCGTCCAGCCCGCGCTGCAGGACGCGCCCGATCAAGGTTTCGGGCTTGGCCTGCAGGTAGATGACCAGATCCGGACGCCGCATGTCGTGTGGCTGGGTGGCGTGGAACATGCGCTGGTACAGCGCCAGCTCGTCGGCGGGCAGGTTCAGGTCGGCGAACAGCGGGTCCTTGTCGAGGATGAAATCCGATACCACGCGCCGGCCGGCGTCGGCCTTTTCGGCCAGAATCGCCAATTGATCGATGCGCTGGTACAGGAACGACATCTGCGTGGCCAAGGCCCAGCGTTCCATGTTGTGGTAGAAGCGCGCGAGAAAGGGGTTGCGCTCGGGTTGCTCCAGGATGACTTCGGCGTCCAGCCGCTGCGCCAGTCTGCGCGCCAGCGAAGTCTTGCCCGCGCCGATGGGGCCTTCGACCACGATGTATTGGGCCTTGTCGAGCATGCTGGGGACTCACTCCGGTTGCGGAAGACGCACTATACCGCGTCGGACTCCAGGGTGCCCGAGATGCCGGTTCGGATCCGGGTAACGGATTGGTCGGCGACGCCCGTCAGCAGCGCCGAGACTGGGCCGTAGCCGGGTATGTGGGTGTCGGGGGCGATTTCGGCGAGCGGGATGAGAACGAAGGCACGCTTGTGCATGCGCGGGTGCGGTAGCTCAAGGCGGGGGGTTGTGATGACACGCTCTTCGTACAGGAGCAAGTCCAGGTCGAGCGTGCGCGGTGCGCGGAAGCTGGCGCGAGTCCGCCCGCGACGCTGCTCGATCGCCAGGATGGCCTCCAGCAGGGCTTCCGGCGTCAGCCGGGTGTCTATCGCCAGCACTGCGTTGATGTAGTCGGGCTGGCCGCTTACTCCGACGGGCGCGGTGCGGTAGAGCGCCGAGAGCGCGATGATCCGGGTGTCCGGCAACGCTGCGATCTGCGCCTGGGCGAAGGTGTAGGCGTCACCGGGATCACCAAGATTGGCGCCAAATGCGATGAACGCGCGCGCGGCGCGCGTTCCCTGAAACGATGCGCTCAATCGCCATCCTTGCGCTCGGCGCCGGAATCATCGCCCGCAGCGCCGGCATCGTTGCCGGACGCCGGCTTACGCCGGCGGCGGCGTTTGCGCACCGGCGAACTCGGAGCGGGGGCAAGGTTGAGCAGCGCTTCGCGCTGGTCGTGTCCGGCGTGGGCAAAGTCCTGCCACCAGTCGACGAAGTCCATGGGGATTTCACCCGACTGAGCGCGCAGGCGCAGGAAGTCCCAGCCGGCGCGGTAGCAGGGGTGCTCGATGAGCCGGTAAGGACTCTTGCCGCTGCGTTTGTCGAATCGCGGTTGCATCGCCCAGATGTCCTTGACGTCGCCGGCGATGCGGCGGGTGAGCGCGAGCTTGCGCGACTGGGTTTCGAGCACCGTATCCATCGCTTCGAACAGCGCCGGCTGCGAAGGCTCGCCCTCGCGCTTGCGCGCTTCCCAGTTGGCCAGTACTTCGTGCCACAGCAGGGTGGCGAACAGGAATCCGGGCGATACGGACTTGTCCTGGCGCACGCGCTCGTCGGTGTTGGCCAGTGCCAGCCAAACGAAGCGCTCACCCATGGGTTGTTCCAGGATCACGTCGAGCAGCGGCAACAGTCCGTGGTGCAGGCCTTCGGCGCGCAGTTGCTCCAGGCATTTCACCGCATGTCCGGAGAACAGTAGCTTGAGCATTTCGTCGAACAGGCGCGCGGCTGGCACGTTTTCCAGTAGTTCCGCCATTTCGCGTATCGGGTGGCGCGCGGCCGGGTCGATGGACAGGCCCAGCTTGGCACCCAGACGCACCGCGCGCAGCATGCGCACCGGGTCTTCACGGTAGCGCGCGCGCGGCTCGCCTATCATGCGCAGGGTTTTCTGCCGCAGATCGGCAACGCCGTGGTGGTAGTCGATGATGACTTCGCGGGTCGGGTCGTAATACAGCGCGTTGACGGTGAAGTCGCGCCGCGACGCGTCCTCGACCTCGTTGCCGTATTCGTTGTCGCGCAGCACCCGGCCATGCTCGTCGGTCTGGGCGGTTTCACTGTCGTGGCTGGCGCGGAAGGTGGAAACTTCGATGGTTTCGCGCCCGCTCATGACATGCACGATCTTGAAGCGTCGACCTATGATGCGCGAGCGCCGGAACAACGCCCTGACCTGCTCGGGCGTGGCGCTGGTAGCGACGTCGTAGTCCTTGGGCGGGTAGCCGACCAGCAGATCGCGCACCGCGCCTCCCACGATGTAGGCGGCGTGGCCGTTTTCCTGGAGTACGCTACAGGTCTTGCACGCAACCTGCGAGAGCTGGCCGCGGCGTATGCCGTGTTGTTCCAGCGGAATCAGCGCCGGGGCGGGTTCAGTCACTGATCCGGTGCGCCGGAACACTTTGCGCAGCAGTTTTCGGATCATCGGGCTATGGAGTGGGCGTTGGACATAAGCGCGCAATCATAACTTATGCGTGACTTGTCGTGACGGTTTCATCGCAGCGACAACACCGGCCAGCCCTGCGCCAGTGCGTGGGCGCGCAGGGTGTCGTCGGGGTCGACCGCCACCGGGTCGCTGACCCGTTGCAGCAGCGGCAGGTCGTTGTGCGAATCGCTGTAGAACCAACTGTGTTCGAAACTGCCCATGTGCAGGCCCAGCGATTCGAGCCAGCCATCGACGCGCTCGATCTTGCCCGACTTGAACGCCGGCATGCCGCGAGGTTTGCCGGTGAAGTTGCCGTTTTCCTGCGCCGGGATGGTGGCGATCAGGTGGGGAATGCCGAATTCGCGCACGATGGGGCCGGTGACAAAGCTGTTGGTCGCGGTCACCACCGCGACCAGCGCGCCGCTGGTGATGTGCTGGGCGACCAGGGCGCGGGCGGGCGCCGTGATCATCGGGCGGATCACGCTATCCATGTACTCACGGTGCCAGGCGTCGAGCTGGGCGCGCGAGTGGCGCGCCAGCGGCGCGAGCTGGAAGTCGAGGAACTCGAAAATGTCGAGAGTGCCGGCCTTGTACTGCGCATAGAAGGCTTCGTTGCGCGCCTCCTGGAGTTCGCGGTCGAGGACCCCTCTGGCGATCAGGAACTGCGCCCACTCAAAATCGGAATCGCCATTCAGCAGGGTGTTGTCGAGATCGAAAAGTACGAGATTCACGAAGGCTCCATGGGGGAGATGTTGAATGTGTTGGTGCCGCGGGGCGGATCAGATTTCCAGGCCGGCCTGCATCAACTCGCGCAGCAGCGGCAGGGTGGCGGGGCGTTTGTGTTCCAGCGAGGCGCGGTCGAGCGCGTCCAGTACCGCGAGCAGGCGTGGCAGTTCGCGACTGCCGTGGCGCAGCAGAAAGGCGACCACTTCGTCGTTGAGCCGCAGACCGCGGCGATGCGCGATGCTGAACAGGATCTCGGTGCGCGCCGTGTCATCCAGCGGGCGGGTCTCGAAGATCAGGCACTGGCCGATGCGGGTGCGCAGGTCTTCGCGCAGTCGCAGCTCCAGCGGTGCGCAGTGCCCCGCCAGCAGCAAGGTCTGCCCCTGCGCCGGCGCGCGGTTGTATGCGTTGAACAACGCGATCTGGGCGGGCGGGTTCAGTCGTTCGACGTCATCCACCGCCAGCAACAACCCGGAGGTGTCGGGCAGCGCGGCGGTGACTTCCTCCGCCGGAAGGTAGACGGCCGGGCGTGCCGCCTCGAGCGCGGCCGCGACCGATGCCTTGAGCAGATGGGTGCGTCCGCAGCCGGGCGGCCCCCACAGGAACACGTGAGCGTCGCCGCGCACGGCGCGTTGCACCGCGAACAGCAACGCCTCGTTGTCGCCGGGAACAAAATTGTCGAACCCCGGCGGGGCATCCGGGCCGATGTCCAGCACCAACTGCCTCACTGGTCGGTCTCGCCCGTGCTTTGCCGTGGCTGTTCGCCCAGATAGATGGCGCTGGCAAACCAGGCGCTGCGCACTTCGCGCCACCCGACCAGGATCGCGGCGCTGGCCGGCAGCGCGACCAGCATTCCGACGAAGCCGAACAACTGGCCGAACGCCATCAGCGCGAAGATCACCGCGAGCGGGTGCAGGCCGATGCGTTCGCCCACCAGGTAGGGGGTCAGCGCATAGCTCTCCAGCACCTGCCCGAGTCCGAACACCATGCCCACCCCGATCAGCGGTGACCAGCCCTGACCCTGCAGCAGTGCGGCGAGTATCGCGAGCAGCAGCCCGCCGCCGAAGCCGACGAACGGGATGAAGGCAAGCATGCCGGTCAACAGCCCCACCGGCAGAGCGAACTTCAGGCCCGCGATCCACAGCCCGGCGCTGTAGTACAGCGCCAGGATGAACATCACCGACAACTGGCCGCGCAGGAACTCCGACAGCACCGAATCAATGTCGCCGAGGATGCGCATGGTGCGCGCCAGCATCGGGCGCGGGATGGTGTTGCGCAGGCTCGCGACGATGCGCGGCCATTCCTGCAGCAGGTAGAACATCACGATCGGGATCAGCACCAGGTTGGCGAGTACCGCGATCAGCGCCATCCCGCCCTCGCGGGCATGGGTGAGCAGGCCTGGGATCAGGTTTCTGGCGGCTTCGCCGTGTTCGGCGACCCAGCCCTTGACCGAGGCGGCATCGAACTGCAGTTCGATGCCCAGCGACGAGCTGAGCAGCGGGGCGATGCGTGCATCGAGCAGTTCGATCAGCTCGGGCAGGCGCGCGACCAGGATCACCCCCTCGCGGTAGGCCATCGGCGCCAGTATCAGGATCAGCAGCAGCAGCAGCGCGCCCATGCCGAGGATCACCACCAGCACCGCCACCGCGCGCGGCAGCCGGCGCGCGACCATCCAGTTCACCGCCGGATCGCAGATGTAGGCGAACACCGCCGCGACGACGAAGGGCGTGAGGATGGGCGAGAGCAGGTAGAACAACACCAGCAACGCGAGGCCTACGGCGGCCCAGGTGAAGGTTTGCAGACGGTCGGCGCGGGGAAGGGTCATTTCGAGTAAAATCTGCCGGATTGGGCGATCGGAAGCGATGCGCCCGACCCCTGAATGTAGCCCCCAAGTGTTGCAGCCTCAAGTTACGCCGCGCCGCCGGTGGCTGGGAATGAGCACATTGTAATATAGAGGAATGATCTTGACCTCCCTGACCTATCGCGATGCCGGCGTGGATATTGTTGCTGGCGATGACCTGGTTGACCGTATCAAGCCCCTGGCCAAAAAGACGATGCGCCCTGAAGTGCTGGGGGGCATAGGTGGTTTCGGCGCGCTATTCGAGCTGTCGAAAAAATACCGCGAACCGGTGCTGGTATCCGGCACCGACGGGGTGGGCACCAAGCTCAAGCTGGCGTTCCAGCTCGACCGGCACGACACGGTCGGCCAGGACCTGGTGGCGATGAGCGTGAACGACATCCTCGTGCAGGGTGCCGAGCCGTTGTTCTTCCTTGACTATTTCGCCTGCGGCAAGCTGGAAGTCGATACGGCGGCGGACGTGGTCAAGGGGATCGCGCGCGGCTGCGAACTGGCCGGTTGCGCCCTGATCGGCGGCGAGACCGCCGAGATGCCGGGCATGTATCCGGCGGGCGAATACGATCTGGCGGGTTTTGCCGTGGGCGCGGTGGAAAAATCCGCGATCATCGACGGAGGCACCATACAGCCGGGCAACGTGTTGCTGGGGCTGGCCTCCAGTGGCGCGCACTCCAACGGTTATTCGTTGATCCGCAAGATCATCGAACTGGTCAAGCCCGATCTGGACGCGGATTTCGACGGCCGGCCGCTGCGCGAGGTGGTGCTGGAGCCGACCCGCATCTACGTCAAGCCGTTGCTGGCGGTGCTGACCGAAATGCCGGGGGCGATCCGCGGCATGGCCCACATCACCGGCGGCGGGTTGACCGAGAACGTGCCGCGCATCCTGCGTGACGAACTGACCGCGCGCATCGATGCCTCAAGCTGGACCATGCCGCGTTTGTTCCAGTGGCTGCGCGAAGCCGGCAACGTGGCCGACGACGAGATGTACCGGGTGTTCAACTGCGGTATCGGCATGGTGGTAGTGGTCGCCGAGGACGACGCGGATGCGGTCGTGACGAAGCTGGAGCAGTCGGGCGAGACCGTGTTCCGGATCGGCCGGATCGCGGCGCGTGGCGCGGACGAAGCGCAGACCACGGTTTCCTGAGCGATCACTGGGGGCTGCTTCCGCCTGGAAGCGCGCGTTTTCCAGTTCTCACACGAGGTTCCACCCGATGCAGTCAGGCAAGGTCGTAGTGCGGCTGGTGAGCCTGGTTGCGATCGTAGCGCTGGGCGGTTACGCCTGGTATAGCCAGCGGCATGCAACTCCCGCAAACCTGCCGGTCCAAGGCGCACCTGACCCCGAGGCGAGCGCCGTGATCGTGGAAACGGCACGCGCCGCGCCGCATCCGATGCCGGATCAGGTCAGCGCGGTGGGCACCCTGCGTTCCAATGAATCGGCGGTGCTGCGCCCCGAAGTGTCAGGACGCATCAGCGCCATTCACTTCGTGGAAGGCCGGCCGGTCGCGCGCGGGGTGCCGTTGCTGGAACTTGACGCCTCGATGCAGCGGGCCGAGCTTCAGCAGGCGCGCGCCAACCTCGAACTGGCCGAAGCCCACTTCCAGCGCACCGTCGACCTGTTCCAGCGCAAGTTCGTCAGCCAGAGTGCCCGTGACGAGGCGGCGAGCAAACTGGAGATCGCGCGCGCCCAGGTGCGCCTGGCGCAGGCGCGGTTGGAGCGCATGCGCATCCTGGCGCCGTTCGACGGCACGGTAGGGATTCGCAATGTGAGCGTCGGCGACTTCGTCAAGGATGGCGAGGCGCTCATCAATATCGAGGACATCTCGACCCTCAAGGTGGACTTTCGGCTGCCCGAACGCTATCTGCCGCTGATACGCCCTGGCCTGACGCTGGAAGTGCGCAGCGATACCTTGCCGGATGAGCGCTTCAGCGCAACGGTGGCGGCGATCGATCCGCTGATCGATGCCCAGGGGCGCGCGGTGGTGGTGCGCGCCCGCCTGGCCAACGCCGACGGGCGGCTGCGCCCCGGCATGTTCGTGCGGGTCCTGGTCACGTTGGCGCAGCGACCCGAGGTCGTGTCGGTGCCCGAAGAGGCGCTGGTGGCGGCACCGGGGGATGTTCAGTATGTGTTCCAGGTGGTCGATGGCAAGGCTCGTCGGGTCGAGGTCAGGACCGGCGCGCGGCGCGATACGCGGGTCGAGATCGTCGATGGACTCAAGAACGGCGACGTGGTGGTCACGGCGGGGCAGTTGAAGTTGCGCGAAGGTGTGCCGGTGCGCGCGGTGGCGCCGGCGCCGGTTAACTGATTCCGGGCGCGGTCATGGTCCTGTCCGACATCTGCATCAAGCGTCCGGTCTTCGCCACCGTGTTGTCGTTACTGGTGGTCCTGATCGGGCTGGTGTCATTCACCAAGCTCACGGTGCGCGAGTATCCCAACATCGACGAGCCCGTGGTCACTGTCGATACCACCTACACCGGCGCGAGCGCCGACATCGTCGAGTCGCGCGTGACCAAGCCGCTCGAGGATTCGCTCGCCGGCATCGAAGGGGTGGACGTGATCTCGTCGGTCAGCCGCTCCGAGCGCAGCCAGATCTCGGTGCGCTTCCGTGTCGAGCGGGACTCCGCCGATGCGGCGGCCGACGTGCGCGACCGGGTGTCGCGCGCGCGGCGCAAGCTGCCGGACGACATCGACGAACCGGTCATCTCCAAGGTCGAGGCCGACGCCAACCCCATCGTCTGGCTCGCCTTCTCGTCCGATCGCCATTCCTCGCTGGAGATCACCGACATTGCCAATCGCGTCGTCAAGCCGCGCCTGCAGACCCTGCCCGGCGCGGCGGACGCGCGGGTGTATGGCGAGCGCCGCTACTCGATGCGGATCTGGATCGACCGTGATCGTCTCGCGGCTTACGCGCTGACGGTGCAGGATGTCGAAGACGCGCTGCGGGCGCAGAACGTCGAGCTGCCGGCCGGGCGCATCGAGAGCGTCACGCGCGAGTTCTCGGTGGTGGCGCAGACAACGCTGGTCGATCCTACCGAGTTCGAAGCCGTGGTGGTGCGCCAACCCGCGACCGCCGATGACTACCCGGTGCGCATCCGCGATGTCGGGCGGGTGGAGATCGGCGCCGCGTCGGAGCGCACCTCGGTACGTTTCAGGGGGCGTCCGGCGGTGGCGATCGGGGTGGTCAAGCAGTCGACCGCCAATCCGCTCGACCTGTCCACGGCGATGCGTGCCGAGATGCACAGCATAGAGGCGCAACTGCCCGAGGGTATGAACGTCGCCATTTCATACGATTCGACGGTTTTCATCGAACGTTCCATCCAGTCGGTGTTCGTGACCATTGCCGAGGCGATACTGCTGGTCGCGGCGGTGTGCTTCTTCTTCCTGCGCAACTGGCGTTCCACGCTGGTGCCGCTGGTGACCATCCCGGTGTCGCTGATCGGCGCGTTTTCGTTGATGCTGGTGCTGGGCTTCTCCATCAACACCCTGACCCTGCTGGCGCTGGTGCTGGCGATCGGTCTGGTGGTCGATGACGCGATCGTGATGCTGGAGAACATCTACCGCCACGTCGAGGCGGGCGTTCCGCCGCTGCAGGCGGCCTTTCGCGGTGCGCGCGAGATCGCGTTCGCGATCGTCGCGATGACGCTGACCCTCGCGGCCGTGTACGCGCCGATCAGCTTCATGGGCGGGCGCACCGGCAAGCTGTTCTCGGAGTTCGCGCTGACGCTCGCGGGCGCGGTGATCGTGTCCGGTTTCGTCGCGCTGACGCTGTCGCCGATGATGTGCTCCAAGTTGTTGCGCCATGAGCGCAAGCACGGCCGCCTGTACAGCGTGATCGAAATCTTGCTCGACGGCGTGACGCGCGGTTACCGGCGGGTGCTGACCGGCCTGCTGCGCATGCGCTGGCTGGTAATGCTCGCGTTCGTGCTGGTGGCCGGCAGTTCGGTGGTGCTGTATTTCGGGCTGAAGTACGAACTCGCGCCGGTCGAGGATCGCGGCGTGATCATAGGATTTTTCAATGGTCCGGAAGGCTCGACCATCGACTATCTGGAGCGCTACGCCAAGCAGATCGAGGCCATCTACGCCCAGACGCCCGGTGTGGTGCGCTATTTCGTCGTGGCTGGCAATCCCACCGTGAGCCAGGGCATCTCCTTCGTCGGACTGACCGACTGGAGCGAGCGCGGCAAGAGTTCCAGCGAGATCGCGCGCAGCCTCGCGCCCAGATTCGCCGAGGTGGCCGGGGTCAATGCGTATCCGGTCACTCCGGCGTCGTTGGGGCAGGGCGCGCGCTCGCGCCCGGTGACTTTCGTCGTCATGACCTCGGAGTCGTACGAGGCGCTGCAGGGCTACACCGATCTGATCATGGAAGCGCTCGCGCAGAATCCGGGCTTCGTCGCGGTGGACAACGACCTCAAGCTCACCCGCCCGGAACTGTCGGTGCGCGTGGACCGCGATCGCGCCAGCGATCTGGGCGTCGGCATCAACGTGGTCGGACGTACCCTGGAAACCATGCTGGGCGGGCGTCAGGTCACGCGTTTCAAGCGCGACGCCGAACAATACGACGTGATCGTGCAGGTCGAGCCCTCGGAACGCGCCGAGCCGGGCGACATCAGCAACATTTTCGTGCGCGATCAGGGCGGGGGCATGACGCCGCTGGCGAGCCTTGTGTCGGTGAGCGAAACGGTCGCGCCGCGCGAACTCAACCACTTCGCGCAGCGCCGCGCGGTCAAGATCTCCGCCAACCTCGCCCCCGGCTACTCGCTGGGCGAGGCGCTCGATTTTCTCGAACAGACCGCCACGCGCATCCTGCCGGCCGGCTACGCGACCGACTACGACGGGCAGTCGCGCGAGTTCCGGACCAGCTCGGCCAGCCTCGCGCTGACCTTCGTCCTCGCGCTGCTGTTCATCTACCTGGTGCTGGCGGCCCAGTTCGAGAGCTTCCGCGACCCCTTCATCATCATGCTGACCGTGCCCCTGTCCATGACCGGCGCGCTCGCGGCACTCACCCTGACCGGCGGCACCCTCAACGTGTATAGCCAGATCGGGCTGGTGACGCTGGTCGGGCTGATCACCAAGCACGGCATCCTCATCGTCGAGTTCGCCAACCAGCTGCGCGACCGGGGCCAGCCGCGCGTCGACGCGGTGATCGAAGCATCGGTGCTGCGCCTGCGCCCCATCCTGATGACCACCGGCGCCATGGTCCTTGGCGCCATCCCACTGGCGCTGGCCACCGGCGCCGGGGCCGAGAGCCGCCAGCAGATCGGTTGGGTGATCGTCGGCGGGCTGCTGCTGGGCACCTTCTTCACGCTGTTCGTCGTGCCCACCGTATATACCCTGCTCGCCCGCCGCGAACGCTCGCATATCACCGATCAGGATGTGCGGCCGGGCGCGGTTTGAGGGGGCGTGATATTCAGGCCATTGCCCGTGCAGGACGGAATACTTGCCGGGAGGAGGGTATTCAGATTGCCGACTTAGCTGTCTGGCGGCCGTACGAAATAGTGTTGCCGTGACCACCCAAGTCCGATCTGGATCGCGACAGACATGATGAAGACCAGATACAGAGCGAGAGCAAGCCAAGGCGTGCCTTCAAACTGGAATACGTACATCTGATCCAGTATTGACATCACTGACGCAACCATCAGAGAGGAGTAGCCAATAAGGCCAGTCATCGTCTCGGTTCGCGACATGCGACGATCAAGAGCGCACGAGCAGGCCGGGCACTGGAGGTGGACTGTGGCACGGATGCGGGTCGGGTTGAGTATCACCGTTTTCGGCCCGGTAATGGGGAAGGGTTTGCTGCAGTTGGGGCAGGGTTCTCTGTACATGTGTCTGGCGCTCCTCAGGAGCCAACGTAAGAAGCCACCGCGATCTTCATGAGGGCGGGTTTGTATGCGCGCGTATTCAAAGAGATTCGGCCAAGGACAACTAGCCTTCGGAATTGGTCAAGCTGGCGTGGGCGGAGTGTGCCGGTTGCAGCAAAAGTCGATGAGCATAGTGCCAGCAGATGTGGATGGTGACAATACACCGTCGTGTCGGCACGCGGCTCGCATCTCTGCCAACTGCGGGACCACAATGGACGACACCAGCAGCAGCCTGTCGGATTTGAGGCCGATCTTACCGCGCCACGCCCGTAACATGCCGCTGAGCGAGCTGCAGCACGCGCTGCGCGAGCGTGTCGTCCTGGCAGTCGAGTTCCACCAGGTCGGGCCAGTTGTCGCGAAACTGGCGTTGCCAGGTGAGCTGGCGTTTGGCGAGTTGGCGGGTGGCGACGATGCTTGTGTAGCGCATGGTCTTGTGGTCGCACCGGCCTTCCAGGTATTCCCAGACCTGGCGGTAGCCGACGCAGCGCATCGAGGGCATGCCGGGATCGAGGTGGTAGCGTTCGCGTAGCGTCTGGACTTCTTCGATCAAGCCTTCGGCCAGCATCTGGTCGAAGCGTTGCTCGATGCGCCGGTGCAACAGTGCGCGGTCCGATGTGGTCAGCGCGAGGGTGAGCAGGCGGTGGGTAATGGGTACGTCTTCGCGCCGGGCGTAGCTTTGCGCTAGCGGCTGGCCGGTCAGGCGCACGATTTCGAGGGCGCGCTGGATGCGCTGGGCGTCGGTGGGTTCGAGTCGCGCGGCGGCGTCCGGGTCGAGTCGGGCGAGTTCGGCGTGAACGGCGGGCCAACCGCACTGTGCGGCCTGGGCGTCAATCTGCCGGCGCAGGGCGGGGTCGGCGTGCGGCAGGTCCGACAGGCCGTCGCGTAGCGCCTTGAAGTACAGCATTGTGCCCCCCGCCAGCACCGGGATGTTGCCGCGTCGGGCGTGACGATGTCGATCAGGTGGTGCGGGCACAGTGCGCGTTCTTCGACGCTGGGCTTGGCCGTGCCGATGTTCATGTCGCGGTAGATCAGGGCCGAGTCGACGCTGATGACCTCGATCGGCAGGCTGGCGGCGAGCACCAGCGTACAGGCGGTCTTGCCGCTGGCGGTCGGGCCGAGCAGCAACAGCGCGGGCCGATCTGTGGTCGGGCTGTCGTTGTGCGGCGAAGGGGTCGGTGGCGGCATGTTGGCGGGGTAGGGATCAGCGGTCGCGCGCCGGAATGCGCCGAACCTTAGCAGAGGATGGCGGCAGGCGCCAATTCTGGCTCAAGCGGTTATCATGTGGGCCTTCTCATGCGAGCCACCGGACGGCTCGCGCACAAGGACTTACGCTTGAAGATATTTTCGCCACTCTACAGGCGCGCGATGGAATGGGCGCGCCATCGTCATGCCCCGTGGTTTCTGGGGGGGCTGAGTTTCGCCGAG
>JACOUN010000132.1 GCA_016177805.1 Rhodocyclales bacterium | reverse complement strand
CCAGCGCGTCGAGCCGCGTCCGGTCGCCGCGACGCATGTCGCCGATGCGACGCTGGAGGCGGTCAGCCGCGCCACGATCGCGGCGCGCGTGTCCGGACGCATACTCGCCATGGCGGTCGATGCGGGCGACCGCGTGCGTGCCGGCGAGGTGCTGGCGCGCATCGATATGGAGGAGGCCGCTCAGGCGCTGGCCGCCGCGCGGGCGCGGGTTGCCGAAACCGATGCGGCCGTGCTCAATGCGCGGGCCGCGCATGCGCGGGCGCTTGACCTGTTTGCGCGCAAGTTTGTCAGTCAGGCGGCGCTGGATCAGGCCCGTCTTGGACTGGATGCGGCCCATGCACAGGCCCAGGCGGCGCGCGCCGAGCGCGACCGGGCGGCCGCCGCGCTGGACTACGGCGTGATTGTCGCGCCGCAGGACGGGGTGGTCGCCACGCGTCATGCCGAGGCGGGCGAAATGGCGCAGCCGGGCATGCCCTTGCTGACCCTGTTCGATCCGCGCGCGCTGCGCGCGGTGGTGGACCTGCCGCTGGCACGGCTGGGCGCCGATGCGTCGGCCGGACTCGAAGCAAGCGTGGAACTGCCCGACAGCGGCCGCCGCGTCGCGGCGACGCGGGTCACGGTGCTGCCGGCCGCGGATGCCCGCACCCACACCGTGCGGGCGCGCGTCGATCTGCCGCCCGATCTGGTGGGGGTGGTGCCGGGGCAGTACGCGCGGGTGCATTTCGCGACCGGACAGCATCAGGCCATTCGGGTGCCGGTTGCGGCCATCGTTCGCCGCAGCGAAATCACCGCCGTGTATGTCGCCGATGCCCGGCGGGCGTTCACCTTGCGCCAGATACGCGTCGGCAGCAGCTATCCGGATGGGACGGCCGAGGTGTTGGCGGGGCTTGCGGGGGGCGAGGATGTTGCGCTCGACCCGGTGGCGGCCGGCATCGCGGCGCATGCCGCGCGCACTGCGGCGCGATGAGCGGGTCAATGAGCGGATCGATGGGTGTTTCCGGACGCATCGCGGGCGCCTTCCAGCGCAATGCGCTGACGCCGCTGCTGGCTCTGGTGCTGTTGCTCCTGGGGGTGTTCGCGACGCTGGTGACGCCGCGCGAGGAAGAGCCGCAGATCGACGTGACGATGGCCAACGTGCTGGTGCCGTTTCCCGGCGCCACCGCGCACGAAGTGTCCACCCTGGTGGCGCAGCCCGCCGAGCAGGTGCTGGCGCGCATGGCCGGGGTCGAGCACGTGTATTCGGTCGCGCGTCCCGGCATGGCGGTGCTCACGGTGCAGTTCGAGGTCGGGGTGCCCAATCAGGAGGCGCTGGTGCGTTTGTACGACACCGTGCATTCGCATCGCGACTGGTTCCGGCCGGGGCTGGGGATCGGCGAGCCGGTGGTCAAGCCCAAGGGTATCGACGACGTGCCGGTCGTCGCCCTGACCTTGTGGACCGCCGATGACAGCCGCGCCGGCTACGAGCTGCAGCAGGTGGCGCGGACGCTGGAAAGCGAATTCAAGCGCGTCGCCGGCACGCGCGACGTGGTGAGCATAGGTGGGCCGGAGCGGGTGCTGCGGGTGCTGATGGACAGCGAACGCATGAGCGCCCATGGCGTGACCGGCGCGGATCTGCGCGCCACCCTGCAACTGGCCAACGTGACACAGCCGGCCGGCAACCTGATCGCCGACAACCGCGAGGTGCTGGTACGCTCCGGCAGCCAGCTCGAATCCGCCGAGGATGTGCGCAGCCTGGTGGTCGGCGTGATCGAGCAGCGTCCGGTGTATCTGCGCGAGGTCGCGCGGGTCGAGGACGGCCCCGCTCAGGCATCGCGCTACGTGTGGTTTGGCAGCGGCGTAGCCACCCGGTCGGGCGAGGCCGGGCGCGAGGTGGAACGTGGTGTGTTTCCCGCCGTGACCGTGACGGTGTCGAAGAAACCCGGCGCGAACGCCGCCGACGTGGCCGACGCGGTGGTGGCGCGGGCGCGGGCGCTGGAGGGAGTGCTGATCCCCGAGGGGGTGAACTTCACCGTCACGCGCAACTACGGCGAAACCGCCAACGACAAGGCCAACACCCTGATCGGCAAGCTGGTGTTCGCCACCACGGCGGTGGTATTGCTGGTGTTGTTGTCGCTGGGGTGGCGCGAGGCGGTGATCGTGGGGGTGGCGGTGGGGCTGACGCTGGCGGCGACCCTGTTCGCCTCGTGGGCGTGGGGCTTCACGCTGAACCGGGTGAGCCTGTTCGCGCTGATATTTTCGATCGGCATCCTGGTCGACGATGCGATCGTAGCGGTCGAGAACATTCATCGCTGGAAGATGCTGCAACCCGCCACCCCGCTGTGGCAACTGATCCCGAAGGCGGTCGACGAGGTCGGCGGACCGACCATACTCGCGACCCTGACCGTGATCGCGGCGCTGCTGCCGATGGCTTTCGTCACCGGTCTGATGGGGCCGTACATGAGCCCCATTCCGATCAACGCCTCGATGGGCATGCTGATCTCGCTCGCGGTTGCCTTCGTCGTCACGCCGTGGCTGGCGCTCAAACTGCTGGCGGCGCCGGGCGCGCATGCCCACGCGGGCGCGGCGGCGGGCGAGGACAAACTCACGCGCTGGCTCGACCGCGCCTTTCGCCACATCATGACGCCGATGATAGACGCGGCGCATGGGGCACGCGCGCGTGCTGTGCTGTGGTTGGCGATCGGCGTCATGATCGCCGCGTCGCTGGCGCTGCCCGCGCTGCAGTGGGTGGTGCTCAAGATGCTGCCCTTCGACAACAAGAGCGAATTCCAGATCGTGCTCGACATGCCGGTCGGGACACCGCTGGAGCGCACCGCGCAGGTGTTGCGCGAGATCGGTGAGCACGTTGCGACGGTGGACGAGGTGTCCGACTGGCAGGCCTACGCCGGCGCCGCCAGCCCGATCAACTTCAACGGCCTGGTGCGTCAGTACTACCTGCGCGGCGCGCCGGAGCAGGGCGATGTGCAGGTCAACCTGGTGGGCAAGTCGCAAAGGACACGCAAGAGCCACGAGATCGCCGCCGCGTTGCGTGGCGCCGTGGCAGCTATCGCGCGCGCCCACGGCGGCAACGCCAAGGTGGTCGAGGTGCCGCCCGGTCCGCCGGTGCTGTCGCCCATCATCGCCGAGGTGTACGGGCCGGATCACGCCGGCCAGATCGAGGTGGCGCGGCGGGTCGGGCAAGTGTTCGAGCGTACGCCGGGCATCGTCGGGGTCGATGACACGATTGATGCTGTTGCGCCGCAACTGCTGGTTGCGGTGGATCAATCGAAAGCCGCGCGCATGGGGGTGAACCAGGCCGATGTGGTCGCGGCGCTGCGCATGGCGCTGGCCGGCGAGGATGTGACAACGCTGCGCGGCGGCGCCAACAAGGTCGAAATCCCGGTGCGCCTGCAACTGCCGTCCGAACGCCAGGGCCACATCGACAACCTGCTGTCGCTGAAGGTGCGCGCGACCGACGCAGCGCTGGTGAGCGTATCCGAAGTGGCGACGGCCCACCCCGGCAGCCGCGAGCAGGTGCTGTACCGCAAGGACCTGCTGCCGGTCGTCTACGTCACCGCCGACATGGGCGGGCAGCTCGATTCGCCCTTGTACGGCATGTTCGACATACGCTCACGCCTGAAGGATGTAACGCTGAGCGGGCCGGGGCTGGCGGGGGCGCTGGGCGAGTGGTTCGTGCGCGCGCCGCCCGACCCGTATGCCGGCTACGGCATCAAGTGGGACGGCGAATGGCAGATCACCTATGAAACCTTTCGCGACATGGGCGCGGCTTACGCGGTCGGCCTGATCCTGATCTACCTGCTGGTGGTGGCGCAGTTTCGCAGCTATCTGGTGCCGCTGGTGATCATGGCGCCGATTCCGCTCACCATCATCGGCGTGATGCCGGGGCATGCGCTGTTCGGCGCGCAATTCACCGCCACCTCGATGATAGGCATGATCGCGCTGGCCGGCATCATCGTGCGCAACTCCATCCTGCTGGTGGACTTCATCCAGCAGCAGATGCGCGCCGGCGTGGCGCCGGGCGAGGCGGTGATACACGCGGCGGCGGTGCGCGCCAAGCCGATCGGGCTGACCGCGCTGGCGGCCATGACCGGCGGGCTGTTCATCCTCGACGACCCGATATTCAACGGGCTCGCGCTGAGCCTGATCTTCGGCGTGCTGGTATCCACCGTGCTGACGCTGGTGGTGATACCGGTGCTTTACTTCGCGGTGATGAGAAGCCGCTTTTCGCAACTGCAGGGAGTCGTATCATGAGTCTGACCGTCAACCAGTTCGTCCGTGTTTTTGCCGGCGCCTTCGTCCTCATCTCGCTCGCGCTGGGGGTCGAGGCGTCACCCATGTTCATCAACGGGAATTTCCTGTGGCTTACCGTTTTCGTCGGGGCAAACCTGTTCCAGAGCGGATTCAGCAAGTTCTGCCCGCTGGAGATCATGCTGCGCAAGGCCGGGGTCAGGAGCGATGACGGCTGCCGCTGAAACGCCGTCCGACCGGGCGCTGTTCGTCGTCCGCACGCATGCCGACGCAAGAACGGTGGCGGCCGAAGCCGCCGCCGCATGCGCCAACGCCTGGGCCGTGACCGAAGCGCTGGTGGAGTTGCTCGCCAACGCCATCGAGCACGGCAACCTGGAGTTCGATTTTGCCGCCAAGGCCCGCCTGCTCGCGCAAGGCGAGTGGCAGGCCGAAGTGGCACGCCGCCAGTCCCTGCCACGTTACGTCGACCGGGTGGTGGTGCTGGAGCGTAGTCGCGTCGCCGACACATGGCGTTTCGAAATCCGCGATGCGGGGGGCGGGTTCGACTGGCGCCCGTGGCTGCTCGCCGACCACGCGCGCCGCCACGCACCGAACGGGCGCGGCATCCTGATCGCGCGCCAACTCGGACGGCTCGATCTGGAATACCTGGCGCCGGGCAACCGCGTGCGATTCGCCGTGCCGGCACAAAATAACGACCAGGAGAAATCCGCACCGCAACGCAATGCAGGCTAAAATTCCGCACGCGTTCCGTCACGAAGAGTCCTGGCCATGACTGACTACGAATCCCCTTCCGATCGACGACTTGATCGACGCATACCGGTCGGTGCCCGTGCCCGGATACTGCTGGACGGTGGCGACATCATCGAAGCCGAATGCGTGGAACTGAGCATAGGCGGCATGACCCTACGCGCCGACTTCGTGCCGGGTGAATCCGAAGTGATTCAGGTCGAAGTGCCGGCCCCGGTCGGCGGACTGGAGCGCCCGCCGTTAGTGGTGCACCTGCAGGTCAGGCGCTGTCACGAAGTGGCCAACCGGGTGTTTGAGATCGGCGGCGCGATCGTCAAGATCGTCGACTAATACGTGCAACACAAATGGGATGCCATTCAGCGTTCCCAACGACGGCGGCGCCCGCCTTCGCGCATCATCTGCACTGCGAACACGGCCACGGCGGCAAAGCATAGCAACGACCAGTTGGCGATCGACAGGCCCAGAAAGGTCCAGTCGATGGCGGTGCAGTCGCCCGCGCCGCGAAAGATCATCGGCAGCGACTCGGCCAGGCCGTAGCTGTCCAGCATGTATTCCAGCCCCGGCCCGCACTCGGCATCCGCCACCGGCCAGCGCTGTATCCACGACTGGCGCGCCGCCACGCCACCACCCGCGAGCGCCAGCAGCAACATCATCAAGCCGTACGCGATGCTCCCCGCGCGCCCTGGACCGTGCAGCGCCGCGAGCAGTGCAACTGCCGCAATCGCCACGAAGGCGTAGCGCTGCATGATGCACATCGGGCAGGGTTCCAGCCCGACCACGTGTTGCAGATACAGGCCGAAACCGAGCAGGCCGGCGCAGATGATGAACAGCGCCAGATAGAGGCGACGTGGCGAGGTGGAGAACATGGACATGGGTTTGGTGGGCCGTTGAGTGTGGTGCGGATTGTAGGCCAGCGTGCGTTCGAGGTCGAATCGGTCAAACAAGCGCGCTGGGCGGATTGGACCCGATGATGCCGGGTGCGTTCGCCAGCATGTCGAGAAAGGCGCGGGTCTTGGCCGGCATCAGGCGTCGCTCTGGAAACACCGCCCAGCAGGTGGTCGATGGCAGACACCAGTCCGGCAGCACCCGCGTCAGTTCGCGGTGCCGCACGAAGGGCGCGGCGTATTGCTCCGGCACCGCCGCAATGCCGCAGCCCGCCAGCGCGAGCCGGATCAGCAGTTCGGGCGAGTTGGCGGCGATGCGCGCCTGCGGCGTGATCTCGCGCAGCGTTCCTTCGCACTTCAGCCGCCAGGGGTGCGGGCTGCCGCCCGGCCTGGCGAGGCATAGCGTGGCGTGGTTGGCCAGATCCTCGGGTTGTCCGGGGGCGCCGCGCTCGTGCAGGTAGGCGGGGGCGGCATACAGTCCGGCCGGGAACTCGCCCAGGCGTCGCGCCGCCATGCTCGCGTCGTCGGGCAGATCGCCCATGCGCAGCGCGATGTCGAAATGCTCGCCGATCAGGTCGACGCGGCGCGGTGACAGATCGATGTCCAGCGTCACCGCCGGGTGCAGCGCCGTGAACGCCGCGAGCAGATCCACCAGCAGCACGTTGGCGAAATCGCCGGGCATGGACACACGCAAGCGCCCGCTCGGGGCGCCGCGCCGGTGCTCGGCCAGCGCGGCGGCGGCGTCGACCTCGTCGGCAATCTGTTGTGCGTGATGCAGCAGGCTGTGACCGAATTCGGTCAGGGCGAGCTTGCGCGTGGTGCGCAGCATCAGGCGTTCGCCGAGCTGTTCTTCGAGCAGCGTGACGCGGCGCGACACCGTCGACCGGGGCAAGCCGAGGTGGTCGGCGGCGCGGCTGAAACTGCCGCAGTCGACGACGCGGGCAAAGATCAGCAAGTCGTTGGGTTGGAGGCTGGAGTATTGTTCCATGAGTGAAACAATCATATCCGTTTCAGCGTCTTCTGCGATGCCGGTGCCGCAAATACCATGGGGCCATCACATCAACCCGACGGAGACCCTCATGAACATCCTGCAGATCAACACCAGTGCCCGCAGCAGCGGCGCCCAGTCGACCCGCCTCGCCGACATCATCGTCGCCCGCCTGCTTGAGGCGAATTCCGCCGCGCAAGTGGTGGTGCGTGATCTGGCGCGCGATCCGCATCCCACCCTGGACGAGGCCGCGCTGCAGGCGCTATTCACCCCCGAGAGCGCCCGCACCGAGGCGCAGCGCGCGCGGGTGGCACTGGACGACGCGCTGATCGCGCAACTCCAGGCGGCCGATACGCTGGTGCTCGGAGCGCCGATGTACAACTTCGGCGTGACCGCGCAACTGAAGAACTGGCTCGATGCGATCGCTCGCGCCCAGGTGACCTTCCGCTATACCGAGAATGGTCCGCAGGGCCTGCTGACCGGCAAGACGGTG
>JACOUN010000014.1 GCA_016177805.1 Rhodocyclales bacterium | reverse complement strand
GCTCAAGGCCGGCGCCAAGAGCTACGAGATGTACAGCTCGAACGGCAAGCTCTTGATCGAATAAACCCCGAGCAAGAACAACAAACTGGTCGAATACATCTACCTGGGCAGGAACCGCATCGCCCAGCGGGTCACGCCGGGGGAGGGCGGGGCCGCGCAGAGCGTCAAGTATTTCCACACCGACATCTCGGGCAGCCCCATGGTCGCCACCGACGAGGCGGGCGACGTGCTGTGGAAAGAACAGTACAGCCCCTACGGCGACAAGATCGAACGCGCCCTGGCGAGCAACAGCAACCGCATCGGCTACCACGGACATTCCCATGACGACCACAGCGGCCTGTCGTACATGGGCGCGCGCTACTACGACCCGGTGCTGGGCCGCTTCATGGGTGTAGACCCGGTCGGTTTCGTCGAGACCAACCTGCACAGCGCCAACCGCTACGCGAGACAATTCTGCTTGCATTACGTCGGGCGCCCCATTAAACTATGAAGCTGGCATTGCTAAGTGCTTTTCAGATACTCTACGGCCACTCCAAGGGGGGGAACCAATATGCCGAGAAGGTTTAGATGTGGGCTGTCGACAGCAGTAATCGCCGGATTGCTATTTGGGATTGGTGTTCCTCTGCCGGTTGTTGCTGGGTACGGTCAGGTAACAGCGCAGGTCAATCGGACCATGGTGCACCGTACACATTTTGGGGGCTGCATGGCCCAGTTGTCGGTGGATTTAAGTACAGTATTGCCAGATTGTAATGGGGAGTGGGTTAGTTTCAGTTGCACAGGCGATTTTGGTGAACAGACCGCAAATCAAGGGATGTTTGATCAAGCTCAGCTTGCATTGGCTGCGGGCAAACAAGTCGAAGTGCATTTCACATCATATGAACAACATAACGGATACTGCGTCGCCTATCGGATCGATCTGATTCGCTAGCTGTATTGACGGGTTGCAAACCGCTTAATCGGGTTGCCTGGATGGCGGGGGATTTTTCCCTACTCCGGCGTGATCTGTGCCTATCACTTCTGTGGGTTGACTTTCGCCTTCTCTGCGGCTCTGCGGTCAGAGTATCTGCAAGGACTCTCTGTGCTTGGAGTGCTCGACTCGACGCTGATCCGGAACACATTTCAGATATTTATCCCGTCCACACGATATCGACATCACTGTTTCGATATTACTAGGAGCGATCATCTTGATTCGAGACACCTTCTGCACCGTAGAAACGGAATGCGGCTGCTGAGACTGGAACTGTGGCTGGTCCTACTTGTGGCCTGTGTCGTCGGCTATGTTTTTTGGCGTATCGACCAAGCATTGAGTATCGAGGATTATGGCATCGACGGTGGTATACGGCCGTCGATGGACGCTGTCGTGTCTTTGCGCGAGGGCGGCACACGTAACCATGCTGGTGCGATCGCGCTTGTTTCTGATGGGGAGTTACCACACTCACGCGGGGAAGTCGTGGCACTTGAGTACACCATTCCGGAACTCGGCATTCATCAGAACTCAGGGCTACCCATGAATGCCGATGGAGATGCTCGTGGCAAATCTACTGCACCTGCGACTGGCCTGACCATGCAAGGTGACCTCGTCAATGCGGATGACCGCATGACGTTGTTATCAACGTCATACTCAGCAGAGATCAGGTCTGTCGGAGAGTCTGTTTCTGCCGACGCCCCATTTTCTGGGCAGCAAGCAGTGTTGATACAGCGAAACTTGGGACCGGTGTTGAACGCCAACGCGGGTGCAGCCGGAACGCACCACTGATAGTCGGGATGCTTGCATCCGTTTGTTCCGTTGAGGTGTAACCGCGAGCATGCAGATTACTGACGTTTGTAAAGTGGTGGTGATGAACGTGGCAAAGCAAAGTGATCACGAATACAGAAGTATGTATTTTGCTTGGTGGTTGCGCCTGGAGATCCGGTGATGAATGGCTTTTCTCTGAAGAAACTGAGTATTTCAATTGTTGTTTCAGTGCTAGGGATGGCGCCATCCTTGGCGTTGAGCAACGACAACTTCTCCGACGCCATTACGTTGTTGGGGACACGCGGTCAGATAACAGGGGCGAACACGGGTACCACAAAGGAAATTGGTGAGCCTGATCACGCTGGGACCATCGGGGGCAAGTCGTTATGGTGGAACTGGATGGCACCCGTCGACGGTGAGCTGGTTATTGATACGGCAGGAAGCACGTTTGATACAGTGCTTGCCGCATATAGTGGCGCCTCGGTTGATAGCCTTAACTTGTTGGCGTTCAGCGATGATGCGGACGGTGGGCAGTTCGCCCGGATTAGTTTCCCAGTATCAAGCGGAGTGACCTACCGCGTCGCGCTGGATGGCTATGACGGAGCGGATGGGAACGTTGATCTGCATTGGAGTATGGGTCTACCATCAGCCGACGTTACTGCGACAGCGGGTTCTGGCGGAACCGTATCGCCAGGATTGTTGACGGTCGACATCGGAAGCACAGCAAGTTTCGTTGTAGCGCCGAACTCTGGTTATGCGGTTGGAAATGTAGGCGGGACGTGCCCGACAGGGGCGTTCGTGGACAACACCTACACTACCGGCGGCATAGTATCCAACTGCGCGGTCAGCTTCAGCTTTGATTTGGTTCCCCCGGCGCATACCGTGAGTGCCAGCGCGGGGGATGGCGGCAGCGTTGCGCCCGCAAGCCAAAGAGTCGTTTTCGGTACAAAAGCCACGTTTATTGTTGTCCCGGAAAGTGGGTATATGCACGGGGCCGTTACCGGCACCTGCTCAGTAGGTTCTTTTGTAGACAACGCATACACCACCGGAGAAATTACCTCGGATTGCGGTGTCGCTTTCAGCTTCAGCCGGCAACCGTACACGGTAAGCGCCAATGCGGGGTCAGGTGGCAACGTCTCTCCCGCAAACCAAGCCGTTTCTTCAGGCACCAAGGCAGTATTCAACGTAACTCCGCATATCGGCTATGAACACGGAACCGCCGGCGGTACGTGCCCCGCTGGTTCGTTCGTGGACAATACGTACACCACTGGTGAAATCGTGTCCGATTGCAATATCAGCTTCAGTTTCAGCGCGCAGTCCTACACCGTAAGCAGCAGCGCGAGCGCGGGAGGTAGTGTTACTCCAGCGACCCAGGTAATTGGCAGCGGCGGGGCAGCAACGTTCGTCGCAACCCCTGAAGTGAATTTCAAGCACGGCCCCGTAGGCGGCACCTGCCCGAGCGGTCGGTATTCAGGTAACAACTACACGACTGGATCAATCGTCGCTGACTGCACAATCGATTTTTCCTTTATCGAGACAGGAAAGAAACCATTCAGACGAGGAAGTTGGCGCGCACTGTTGCCCTTTCAGTAGCACGAGATGGACTTTCAGCGGGCCAACTGCCGTCAAGATGTGAATAGCGAGGCTCGCACTTCGCAATATCAGGTGTTGTTCACGCGCCGAGCGCCCCGCTGCGGTGCGGCTGTATCGCCGCCACCAGTTGCGCGAACACCTTGGGCGTACCGGCCACGATGTTGCCGCTTTCCATGAAGCTGCTGTTGCCGGCGAGGTCGCTGACCAGGCCGCCGGCTTCCTGGATCAGCAGCGCGCCGGCGGCCATGTCCCACGGGCGCAGGCCGAGTTCCCAGAAGCCGTCCATGCGGCCGCAGGCGACGTAGGCCAGGTCGAGCGCGGCGGCGCCGGGGCGGCGGATGCCGGCGGTCTTGTGGGTCAGGTCGCGGAACATGGCCTGGTAGGCGTCGAGGTGTTGGAGTTCGCGGAACGGAAAGCCGGTGCCGATCAGCGATTCGTTCAGGCGGGTACGACGCGATACGCGGATGCGCCGGTCGTTGAGGTAGGCGCCGGCGCCCTTGGTGGCGGTAAATAGTTCATTGCGGGTCGGGTCGAAGATCACGGCGTGTTCGAGCACGCCGTTTTTTGCCTGGGCGATCGAGACCGCGTAGTACGGAAAGCCGTGGATGAAGTTGGTGGTTCCGTCGAGCGGGTCGATGATCCACTGGTATTCGCTCTCGCCGGAGGCGCCGGACTCCTCTGCTAGAATGCTGTGCTCCGGATAGGCGTCGCGCAGCACTTCGATGATCGCGACTTCGGCGGCGCGGTCGACTTCGGTAACGAAATCGTTGGGCGACTTGGTCTGGACCGGGAGTATGTCGAGTTGCGTCGAGGCGCGGTTGATGACGGTTGCCGCACGGCGCGCAGCCTTGATGGCGATGTTCAGGGTGGGATGCATTGACTTGGACTCGCTGGCGGGAAGCCCCGGCGGGGTTCGCGCTGAAGATAATTAGAATAAACGGCGGATTTTAACCCGAATTGGCGTGCTGACGGCCGTATTCAACCTTTGTTTATACCTATGCGGGAAGATTCCAGCGTGAAACCGGCAGTACTTCTTGGTGCCCAGCATCGTAGCGGACTGGACTTGCGCTGCGATGAGTGAGCTTGCCCTCGATCGCATCCGCGTGGTGCTGATGCGCACGACGCACCCCGGAAACATCGGGGCGGCGGCGCGCGCGATGAAAACCATGGGCTTGAGCCGGTTGTACCTGGTCGAGCCTGTCTCCTTTCCCGACCCGGTTGCAGACGCGCGCGCCTCGGGCGCCACGGATGTGCTGGAGAACGCCCGTGTGGTGAGCAGTTTGCCCGAGGCGCTGCAAGGCACGGTGTTTTCCGCTGCGGTGACCGCGCGCCGGCGCGAGTGGTCAGTGCCGGTCAAGTACGCGCGCGAGGCGGCAGCGGAACTGACGGGATACGCGCGGCAGGACGAGGTGGCGCTGGTGTTCGGCACCGAGGCGAGCGGGCTGACCAACGATGAAGTGGCGCTGTGTTCGATGCCTGTGTCGATTCCGGCCAACCCGGCTTTTTCATCGTTGAACCTGGGGTCGGCGGTGCAGTTGTTGTGCTACGAGCTGCGGGTTGCCGCGCTTGAACCCGTCGTGTCCCCTGAAGCCAGCCCCGATCTGGCGACGTTCGATGAAGTCGAGGGGTTTCACCGACACCTTGAGCAGGCCATGACCGCCAGCGGGTTTTACGACCCTGCGAACCCCAAGCGGCTGTTGCCGCGCGTGCGGCGCCTGTTCGGGCGCATCCGCCTGGAGCGCGAAGAGGTCAACATCCTGCGTGGAATTTTGAGTACCATGCAGCGCAAACCCGATTAAAACAGTCGGGTATCCTGTTTGATATATCCATAGGGTTCGAGTGCACTTCGGAGCATGCGCCGGACCCAATGCGTGATGCCGGAGAGACCAGCGATGTTCAGCCGTCTGCGTGAAGACCTTGCCAGCGTTCGAGAACGCGACCCCGCGGCCCGTTCGATGTGGGAGGTCCTGACCTGCTATCCCGGCGTGCATGCCCTGGCGTTGCACCGGCTCGCGCACCTCGCGTGGAAGCACGAGTTCTACTGGGTGGGGCGGTTTGTCAGTCATCTCGGTCGCTTCCTGACCGGCATAGAAATCCATCCGGGCGCCACCATAGGCCGGCGTGTGTTCATCGATCACGGCATGGGCGTGGTGATCGGTGAAACCGCTGAACTGGGCGACGATTGCACCATCTACCAGGGGGTCACGCTAGGGGGTACGTCGCTTTACCGGGGCGAAAAACGTCATCCGACGCTGGGCAAGGGCGTGGTGATCGGCGCGGGGGCCAAGATACTGGGCGGGTTCACCGTCGGCGATGGCGCACGGGTCGGATCCAACGCGGTGGTGGTCAAGCCGGTGCCGGCGGGCGCGACGGCGGTCGGCAATCCGGCGCGCATCATCGATCCGGAGCGTGCCGACGAAATAAATCAGGCGCGTGAAAAGAAGGCCGAGCAGATGGGGTTCTCCGCCTACGGCATTTCCAAACAGATGGACGACCCGCTCGCCAAGGCGTTGCACGGCTTGCTAGACCATGCGGTGGAAACCGACCGGCGTATCCAGGTGTTGTTGGAGCGGCTCGCCAAGACCGGCGTTCAGGTTGACGATGCGATGGAAACCACCGACGCGTTCGACGCGCAGAAGCTCTCGCGCATGGTCGATTGACCCTGCAATGATTGGGATTCTGAGTAGTTGACCGATTTTGTCGGGAACCGGTATAGTCGAGTGAAACGTTCGGGTATTTGCCCGCGCGCAACACTTGCAGCGTGAGGATGCACCATGAGACTGACTACCAAGGGGCGGTTCGCGGTCACGGCGATGATCGACCTGGCTGCGCGTGAGGCGGAAGGTCCGGTGACGCTGGCAGGGATCGCCGAGCGCCAGAAAATATCCTTGTCATACCTCGAACAGCTTTTCGGCAAGCTCAGGCGCTACAAGCTGGTGAACAGCGTACGCGGGCCGGGCGGGGGTTATCGCCTTGCGCGTGGCATGGACCGGATCACGGTGGCCGACATCATCATCGCGGTGGATGAGCCGCTCGACGCGACCCAATGTGGCGGCAAGGAAAACTGTCACGACGAACATCGCTGCATGACCCACGACCTGTGGGCCAACCTCAACAAGCGCATGTACGAGTACCTGGATTCGGTCACGCTGGCAGCGCTGGTGATGCGCAAGGTGACGCCGGAGAAGGATGTCAGCCGGATCAAGGATGCTCGTCGCCGCGCGGTCATCGCGCTGCACGAAACCGCGGTAGCTTGAGTAACGGAGCAGAGCGCCGTGTTTACCCCTGTCTATCTCGACTGGAATGCCACCACGCCGCTGGAGCCGGCGGTGCGGGAAGCGATGCTGGCGTGGCTGGGCGAGCGTCATGGCAACGCGTCAAGCCGGCATGAATACGGACGTCAGGCGCGCGCGGCCATCGATGAGGCGCGTGCCAGGGTGGCGGCGGCGGTGGGCGCGCACGCGACCGAAGTGGTTTTCACCAGTGGCGGCTCGGAAGCCAACAACCTGTTCATCAAGGGTGCGGCCGCGTGCCTGAAACCGGGGCTGCTCGGCATCAGCGCGATCGAGCACCCCTGTGTGCGCGAGCCTGCAAGGCAGTTGCGGCGCAGGGGCTGGGCGGTGCACGAGATCGCCGTCGATGAGGCCGGGCGTATCGACCGTGATGACTGGCTCGCGCTGCTGGAACGGCGCCCGGCATTGCTGTCGGTGATGCTGGCCAACAACGAAACGGGCGTGTTGCAGGATATCGAGGTGCTGGCGCTGGAAGCACAGCGCGCCGGTGCCTGGTTGCACACCGATGCAGTTCAGGCTCTGGGCAAGGTCGGTGTAAACTTCCGCAGTTCCGGTGTACATGCGATGACCCTGTCCGGCCACAAGATCGGCGGGCCGCTCGGCGTCGGTGCTCTGGTGGTGGACAAGCGCATCGAGATCGAGCCGTTGATCGCTGGTGGCGGGCAGGAACGTGGCCTGCGCTCGGGAACCGAGAACGTTGCGGCGATTGTCGCGTTCGGGCTTGCCTGCGAGCTTGCGTCCGCCCGCGTCGAGGATGAGTCCCGGCGTCTGGCGAAGTTGCGGGCGCTGCTGGAGACCGGGTTGCGCGACCTTGATGTGGTTGTTTTTTCGGAGCGGGCGGAACGCCTGCCGAACACCAGCTACTTCGCGCTTGAGGGGCTCGACGGTGAAACCCTGGTGGCCCGGCTGGATCGGGCCGGGTTTGCGTGCGCGAGCGGCTCGGCGTGTTCAAGCGCGCACCCCGAGCCGTCACCGACGTTGCTCGCAATGGGCGTGACGCCGGAAGTGGCGCGCGGCGCGCTGCGCGTCAGCCTCGGGCGCGGCACGACCGAGAATGACATCAACCGTTTCGTTGCCGCTTACCGGCAACTGGCGGGCGAATTGAAGAATCTGACAGCCATGGCTGTCGCGGTGCGTTGAACGTTCATATAACTAGACACTGGCCTACGGAGAGAAGCAATGCTCAAGTTCCCCATTTACCTCGACTATTCGGCGACCACGCCGGTTGATCCGCGCGTGGCGGATGAAATGATCCCGTGGCTGACCGAACGCTTCGGCAACCCCGCGAGCCGTTCGCACGCATATGGCTGGGAAGCGGAAAAGGCGGTCGAGGATGCGCGCGAGCAGGTGGCGGCGCTGGTTGGGGCGGACTCGCGCGAGATCATCTGGACCTCCGGGGCCACCGAGTCGAACAACCTCGCCATCAAGGGCGCGGCGCAGTTCTACAAGGGCAAGGGCAAGCACCTGATCACGCTCAAGACCGAGCACAAGGCGGTCCTCGACACGGTGCGCGAGCTTGAGCGCCAGGGTTTCGAGGCGACCTATCTTGACGTACAGGAAAACGGGCTGGTGGATCTCGATGCGCTCAAGGCCGCGCTACGTCCGGACACCATCGTGGTGTCGGTGATGATGGTGAACAACGAAATCGGCGTGATCCAGCCGATCGCCGAAATTGGCGAGATCTGCCGCGAGAAGGGCATCGTGTTCCACGTCGATGCGGCGCAGGCGACCGGCAAGGTGGCGATCAATCTGGCCGAACTGAAAGTCGATCTGATGTCGTTCTCGGCGCACAAGACCTATGGCCCCAAGGGTATCGGCGCGTTGTATGTGCGGCGCAAGCCGCGTGTGCGCCTGGAGGCGCAGATGCACGGCGGCGGACATGAACGTGGCCTGCGTTCCGGTACGCTCGCCACCCACCAGATCGTCGGCATGGGCGCGGCCTTCCGCCTGGCGCGCGAGGAGTTCGCCACGGAGAGCGCACGCATCCGCGCCCTGCGCGACAAGTTGCTGAAGGGGTTCATGGATATGGAGGCGGTGTACGTGAATGGCGATATGAATAGCCGCGTGCCGCACAACCTCAACATATCGTTTGCCTATGTCGAGGGCGAGTCGCTGATCATGGCGGTCAAGGACATCGCGGTGTCGTCCGGGTCGGCGTGCACCTCGGCCAGCCTGGAGCCGTCCTACGTGCTGCGCGCGCTGGGACGCAACGACGAGCTGGCGCACAGTTCGATCCGTTTCACCCTCGGGCGGTTCACCACCGAAGAGGAAGTCGATTACACGATCGATCTACTGCACCGCAAGATCGGCAAGCTGCGCGAGCTTTCACCGCTGTGGGAAATGTTCCAGGACGGCGTCGATCTCGACGCCGTGGAATGGGCCGCGCACTGATAACTATAGTTAGGCTACCAAGGAGAGAAAGTCATGGCATATAGCGAAAAAGTCCTGGACCACTACGAGAACCCGCGCAATGTCGGCTCGTTCGGCAAGGATGACGACACCGTCGGCACCGGCATGGTCGGCGCGCCCGCCTGTGGCGACGTGATGAAGCTGCAGATCAAGGTCGGCAAGGACGGCGTGATCGAAGACGCCAAGTTCAAGACTTACGGCTGCGGTTCGGCGATCGCGTCGAGTTCGCTGGTGACCGAATGGGTCAAGGGCAAGACGGTCGATCAGGCGCTGGAGATCAAGAACACCCAGATCGCCGAGGAACTCGCGCTGCCGCCGGTCAAGATCCACTGCTCGATACTGGCGGAAGACGCGATCAAGGCCGCCGTGGCCGACTACAAGAAGCGCCACGACGCCTGAAGCAGGAGAGAATCAGCATGAGCGTTACACTCAGCGAAAGCGCGGCCAGACATGTGGCCGATTTCATAGCCAAGCGTGGCAAGGGCTTGGGCATACGCCTGGGGGTACGGACCTCAGGATGCTCGGGGATGGCTTACAAACTCGAATTCGTCGACGACGCCCAGGGCGACGACATGGTGTTTGAAAGCCACGGGGTCAAGGTCGTCGTCGACCCGAAAAGCCTTCCATACATCGACGGCACCGAGCTTGATTTCGTGCGTGAAGGGTTGAACGAAGGCTTCAAGTTCCGCAACCCCAACGTCAAGGACGAATGCGGCTGCGGCGAGAGCTTCAATATCTGACCCAACGTCACGACAAGGTCGCGACCGGCACCGCGGCGCCGCGAGGCGTGCGCGGGTGCTTTTTGTACAACCGCTGAACAAGGTGCCGGACCGACATGAGCATAGACCTGCAGCACGATTACTTCACGCTGTTCGGCCTCCCGCGCCGTTTCCAGCTGGATCGTGCGGCACTCGATGCCGCGTATCACGAGTTGCATGGGCGGGTGCACCCGGACCGTCATGCGCACCTGCCCGATATCGACAAGCGCCGTGCGATGCAGTGGGCAACCCGGGTCAACGAAGCGTTCGTGACCCTGAGCAAACCGCTGCCACGCGCGTGCTATCTGCTGGAATTGGCGGGCGAGGATGCGGCGTTGCATACCAATACCGCGATGTCGCCGGAGTTCCTGATGGAGCAGATGGAGTGGCGCGAGGCCATAGAAGAAGCCCGCTCGGCTGGCAACGCGGATGAGCTTGAAACACTGCACGCCCGTCTGCGTCAGCAGGCGCGGGACCTGCTCGGAGAACTCGAACACAGCCTCGATGTGCGGTGTGAGCTTGCGGCCGCCACCGAGACCGTGCGGCGCCTGATGTTCATGGAGAAGCTCCAACACGAGATTGATGACGCCCTCGAGGCGCTGGAAAGCTGATGGCCTTATTACAAATATCCGAACCCGGCATGTCGGCCGAGCCGCACAAGCACAGGCTTGCGGCCGGCATCGATCTGGGCACGACCAATTCCCTGGTAGCGACGGTGCGCAACGGCATCGCGGTATGCCTGCCCGACGAAGAAGGCAGGACCATGCTGCCGTCCGTCGTGCGCTACCGTGCCGATGGCGGCGTCGAAGTGGGGCAGGGCGCCGCGCGCGCGCATGCCACCGATCCCAAGAACACCATCATATCGGCCAAGCGCTTCATGGGGCGGGGCCTGAAGGACGTTGCGCATGCGGAGTCCATGCCCTACGACTTCACCGACACCGAAGGCATGGTAAGGCTGCGTACCGTGCAGGGGGTCAAGAGCCCGGTGGAGATATCGGCCGAGATCCTGCGCGCGCTGGCCGCGCGGGCGACCGCCAGTCTCGGGGGCGAACTCACCGGCGTGGTCATCACCGTACCGGCCTATTTCGACGACGCGCAGCGCCAGGCGACCAAGGATGCAGCCACCCTGGCCGGGCTCAACGTGCTGCGCTTGCTCAACGAACCGACCGCCGCCGCGGTGGCGTACGGACTGGACAACGCGTCTGAAGGCGTCTATGCGATTTACGATCTGGGCGGCGGCACCTTCGACCTGTCGATCCTGAAACTGTCGCGCGCCGCCTGCTGATGAAGGCGCGTGCCGCCAAGGAGCTGCTGACGGTATCCGAAGAGGTGCCGATCAAGGCCAGCCTGCTCTCGGGGGAAGAGGTCAACCTGGTGATCACGCGCGACGAGTTCGCCAGCATCACCGAACACCTGGTGAGGAAGACCATCGCCCCGATGCGCAAGGTGCTGCGCGATGCCGGGCTCGCGCCGGAAGACATCAAGGGCGTGGTCATGGTGGGTGGCGCGACCCGCATGCCACACGTGCAGCGCGCGGTGGCGGAGTTCTTCGGCCAGGAGCCGCTCAACAACCTCGATCCGGACAAGGTGGTCGCGCTCGGCGCCGCAATACAGGCCAACGTCCTCGCCGGCAACCGCAAGGACGAAGACTGGCTGCTGCTGGACGTGATACCGCTGTCACTGGGCCTGGAGACCATGGGTGGACTGGTGGAGAAGGTGGTCACGCGCAATTCGACGCTGCCGATCGCGCGCGCCCAGGAGTTCACCACCTACAAGGACGGGCAGACCGCGATGGCATTCCACGTGGTCCAGGGCGGGCGCGAGCTGGTCAAGGACTGTCGTTCGCTGGCGCGTTTCGAGCTGCGCGGGATACCCCCGATGGTGGCCGGCGCGGCACGCATCCGGGTGACCTTCCAGGTCGATGCGGATGGCTTGCTGTCGGTGTCGGCACGTGAGATGTCGTCGGGCGTCGAGGCGAGCGTGCGGGTCAAGCCGTCGTACGGGCTGAGCGAAGATGAAATCGCCGACATGTTGAAGCAGGGCATGGAACACGCCGGTGACGACATGACGGCGCGCGCGTTGCAGGAACACATCGTCGAGGCAAGGCGGGTACTGGAAGCCATAGAAAGCGCTTTCGACAAGGACGGAGCGCTGCTCAGCGCCGAAGAACGCGCCGTGATCGAAACCGCGATGGCGAAACTGCGGCAACTCATGGGCGGTTCCGACCACCACGCGATCAAGCGTGGCACGGACGAGCTGTCGCGGGCGGCCGACGAGTTTGCCGCGCGGCGCATGGACAAGAGCATACGTATGGCACTGACCGGCCGCAAAATCAACGAGATAGAGGCATGACCCAGATCATCGTTTTACCCCATGTCGAGTTGTGCCCGGACGGCGCGATACTCGAAGCCGCCCCCGGCACGACCATCTGCGACGGCCTGCTCGCCAACGGGATAGACATCGAACACGCGTGCGAGAAGTCGTGCGCGTGCACCACCTGTCACGTCATCATCCGCGAGGGTTTCAATTCGCTGGAGGCGGCGGATGATCTGGAAGAGGATCTGCTGGACAAGGCCTGGGGTCTGGAACCCCAGTCGCGCCTGTCGTGCCAGGCGACGGTCGGCGAGACGCCACTGGTGGTGGAAATACCGCGTTATACGATCAACATGGCCCGCGAGGACAAGCACTGATGAAGTGGACCGAAGTCACCGAAATCGCGCTGCAGTTGATCGAGCGCCACCCCGACGTGGACCCGGCCCGGATCAATTTCGTCGACCTGATGAACTGGGTGACCGCATTGCCCGAGTTCGACGACGATCCCAAGCACTGCGGCGAGCGCATCCTTGAGGCGATACAGCAGGCCTGGATAGACGAAGCGGATTGAGAGGTCTTGTGAAAAAATGCCGCATCTGCCGCGAGCGGGCCGAAATGCCCCGTAGGAGCGGCTTCAGCCGCAACAGCAGTGGCATTCGGGGCTAAAGCCCCTCCTACGACTCCCTCGTAAGCTCTGGACCGTGGGTCAGTACCCGTCGGCCGGCACGTTGAGCTTCACCCAGTACGCGACGATGGCGCCCACCGCTTCGACGAACTGCTGGTAGTCGACCGGCTTGCGGATGTAACTGTTGGCGCCCAGTTGGTACGATTGATGGATGTCGCGTGGCTCGCCCGAAGTGGTCAGTATCACCACGGGGAGCAGGGCGGTATTCGCATCCGCGCGGATGCGACGCAGCACTTCGAGGCCGTCGACGCGCGGCAGTTTCAGGTCCAGCAGCACCACAGCCGGCTTCAGGTCCGGCTTGACGCCGTGGATATGGGGGTTGAACAGGCACGCGATCGCTTCGACCCCGTCACGCGCCACGACCACCGGGTTCTCGATCCCGTTCTTGGCAAAAGCGCGCAGCGTCAGTGCCTCGTCGTCGGGGTTGTCTTCTATGAGCAGGATGTGGCGCGGGGTCGTCATGCGAGTACCTGACAGTTCCAGTATCGAGGCGGTCCGGATCGGCTCGCATCAGTGGTGGGAGTGCGGCAGATCTTCGGCTTGCAGGAGAAAGATCTTGTCGTCGCCGTCGTTGCCCGATAGCCATATCAACGGCAGCTCGGGGAAAGCCTGTTCCACCAGGTTCCGATTATGACCAACTTCCACCGCAAGAACACCTCCCGCGTTCAGATGTTGCCCGGCATGGGCAATGATCTGGCGCACCACGTCCAGCCCGTCGTCACCCGAGGCCAGCGCCATGCGTGGCTCGTGCAGGTATTCGGGCGGCAGGCGATCCATGGCTTCGGCGGTCACGTAGGGAGGGTTGCTGATGATCAGATCAAAGCGCCGCTCGGCCAGGCCGCCAAAGACGTCGCTTTGCACCAGCTCCACCTGGCTCTCCAGGCCGTAGTCACTGACGTTGCGCCGCGCCACGGCCAGCGCGTCGGGAGACAGATCGGTGGCCACGATGTGCGCATTCGGAAACACGTGCGCCATCACGATCGCCAGGCATCCGGAGCCGGTGCATAGATCGAGGGCGCAGGCGACCGCATGTTCGTCCTCGATCCAGGGGCTGAGTCCTTCGCCCAGCAGTTCGGCGAAGTACGAGCGGGGCACGATGGTGCGCTCATCGACGTAGAAGCGGAACCTCCCGAGCCAGGCTTCGTGCGTGATGTAGGCGGCCGGAATGCGTTCTTCAACGCGGCGCTCGATCACGGCCAGCATCGATTCGCGTTCCTCGCAGGTGATGCAGGCATCGAGAAAGGGCTCCAGCCGGTCCAGCGGCAGGGACAGCGTGTGCAACAGCAGCCACACCGCTTCGTCATAGGCGTCGGCGCAGCCGTGACCGAAGAACAGCCCGGCGCGGTTGAAGCGGCTGACCGCGTAACGCAACCAGTCGCGCAGCGTTACCAGTTCCGCCAGCGGCCCATGGTCGTGATCATGTTCGTGATCATGCTGATCGGGCATCGGTGTCGTATCCAAGAATTCTGTCCTCAGGCAGGCACAAGCAGGTTGCGCAGGGTGTGTTCGTAAATTGCGGACAACGGCTCGATCGCATCGACGGCGATGTGTTCGTTGAGCTGATGGATGGTGGCATTGACCGGGCCGAACTCCACGACTTCGTCGCAGATGGCAGCGATGAAGCGACCGTCCGAGGTGCCGCCGGTGGTCGACAGTTCGGTGTCGATCCCGGTCGCGGCATGAATGGCGTTGCTCAGGGCGCGCACCAGTTCGCCGCGCCCGGTCAGGTAGGGCTGACCCGAGAGGTGCCAGTCGAGGTGATAGTCCAGTCCGTGTGCATCGAGCACGGCATGGGCACGATCCTTGAGGTCTTCGGCGGTGCTGACCGAGGCGAAGCGGAAATTGAACAGTAGTTCGCATTCGCCTGGAATGACGTTGTTCGCCCCGGTGCCCGCATGGATGTTGGACACCTGCCAGGTGGTCGGCGGAAAGAACTCGTTGCCGTCATCCCAGCGCGTCGCCGCGAGTTCGGCCAGCGCCGGTGCCAGCTCGTGGATGGGATTGCGTGCAAGCTGGGGGTAGGCCACGTGCCCCTGTTTGCCTTTGACCCGCAACGTGCCGGATAGCGATCCGCGCCGGCCGTTCTTGATCGTGTCGCCCAGGCGGCTCACCGAGGTCGGCTCACCGACCACGCAGTAATCGAGCCGTTCACCCCGCTCCGCCATGGCCTCGACGACCTTGATGGTGCCGTGCGTCGCGATGCCTTCTTCGTCGGAGGTGAGCAACAACGCGATCGAACCCCGGTGATCCGGATGGGCTGCGACGAAACGTTCTATCGCCGTGACGAATGCGGCGAGCGAGCTTTTCATGTCGGCGGCACCCCGGCCGTACAGGCAGCCGTTGCGCAGCGTGGGTTCGAACGGTGGGCTGTCCCACTTTTCCAGCGGGCCCGGTGGCACCACGTCGGTATGGCCGGCGAAGCACAGCACCGGTGCATGGGTGCCGCGCCGCGCCCAGAGGTTGCATACCCCGCCAGTGTCGAAGCGCTCGAAGACAAAACCGATGCGGCTCAACCTTGCGCAAATCAGATCGAGGCAGCCTTCGTCATTCGGGGTGACCGAAGGGCAGGCGATGAGCTGCCGCGCCAGCGCCAGCGTTGGTGTATCGGGTAGTGGGGACATGTCCTCTTCTGAAGTCAGGGATGAAACGTATGGTTGTTATTGTTCTGTCGGACGAGCGGCGGCCTAGGAGGCGGACGAGTCGTCCATGTGCAGCGAAAATTCGCGGAACGACGTGCCTTCCGGGTCGGTGCGCTCGAAGTCTCCGCTGCCGGGCGCAGGCTTGGGCGGTGGCGTCTTGGTTTCCTTGCCCGCCTGGGCGTTGTTGATCAACCATGACAGGTTGGTCGGTGAATCGGCGTTGGATAGCGCTTCGTCGAGCGAGATGATTTTTTCGCGATAAAGGTGGAACAGATCCTGTTCGAAGGTCTGCGATCCGGGGGACAGGCTTTGCTCCATCGCCTCCTTGATGCCGTTCAGTTCGCCGCGTTCGATCAGATCCGCCATATGCCGGGTGTTCATCAGTATTTCGACCGCCGGAATGCGCTTGCCGTTGGGCTGGCGCACCAGGCGCTGCGACAGAATGGAGCGCAGCGAAACCGAAAGGTCCAGATACAACAGCGAACGGTTTTCGAGCGGGAAGAAGTTCACGATGCGGTTCAGCGCATGATAGGCGTTGTTGGCATGCAGGGTGGCCAGACACAGGTGACCGGTTTGCGCGTAGGCCAGCGCCGCCTGCATGGTTTCGCGGTCGCGGATCTCGCCGATCAGAATGCAGTCGGGCGCCTGGCGCATCGCGTTGCGCAGCGCTTCGTGCCAACTATGCGTGTCGATGCCGACCTCACGCTGGTTGACCACCGACTTGGCGTGCTTGAACAGGTATTCGATCGGGTCTTCAACCGTCAGGACGTGCCCGGTACGGTTGCGGATGCGGTGGTCGATCATCGATGCGAGCGTGGTCGACTTGCCCGAGCCGGTGGAGCCGACCACCAGCACCAGGCCACGCTTTTCCATCACGACTTCCGAGAGAATCGACGGCAGTCCCAGGCTGTCCAGCGTCGGGATTTCGCTCTGGATGAAGCGCATCACGATGCTGACGCTGTTGCGCTGCCAGAATGCGTTGATCCGGAAGTTGCCCAGGTTGGTCACGCCGCGCGAGATGTTGAGTTCCTTCTCACGGTCGAAACGTTCCGCCAGTTCCGGAGAAATCAGCTCGTTCAGCATGCGCCGGATCATGGTCGGATCCATCACCTGCTGATTGATCGGCATGGTATGCCCCTGGATCTTGATCTGGATCGGAGCGCCCGCAGTGACGAAGATGTCCGAAGCCTGCTTCTCGGCCATCAGGGTAAACAGTTTGTCGAATATCATCCTGGTCGCTCTCCGTAAGCGGGGTGGATGCGGATTTTGTCCGCCCCCCACCGTCCGTGAATCAGATCAATGTGCGGCAGACCCTCAGGCGCCGCGCAGCAACTCGTTGATGCCGGTCTTGGCACGCGTCTGGGCGTCGACTTTCTTGACGATCACCGCGCAGTACAGGCTGTACTTTCCATCCGCCGAAGGCAGGCTGCCGGGCACCACGACGGAGCCGGCAGGCACGCGACCGTAGTGGATCTCGCCGGTTTCGCGGTCATAGATGCGGGTGCTCATGCCAATATAGACGCCCATCGAAAGCACCGCATTTTCTTCGATGATGACGCCTTCGACCACTTCCGAGCGCGCGCCGACGAACACGTTGTCCTCGATGATCACCGGTCCGGCCTGCACCGGCTCCAGTACGCCGCCAATGCCCACGCCGCCCGACAGATGCACGTTCTTGCCGATCTGCGCGCACGAGCCCACCGTGGCCCAAGTGTCGACCATCGTACCTTCGTCCACGTAGGCGCCGATGTTCACATAGGACGGCATCAGCACCACGTTCTTGCCGATGAAGCTGCCCTTGCGTGCCGTGGCCGGAGGCACCACGCGGAACCCGCCGGCGCGGAACTGCTCTTCGGAGTAAGCGCTGAACTTGGTGTCGACCTTGTCGTAGTACCGGGTCGCGCCGCCCTGCATGACCTGGTTGTCGGCCAGGCGGAAGGAGATCAGCACCGCCTTCTTGAGCCACTGGTTGACAACCCAGGCACCGTCGACTTTCTGCGCCACGCGCAGGCTGCCGTTGTCCAGCCCGGCAATGACTTGTGCCACGGCATCACGCACTTCGGCGGGGGCCGCCGAGGGCGACAGCGAGGCGCGATTTTCGAAGGCGGCATCAATGATTTTCTGCAGATCTTGCATTGGGGAGTTCCGTTATGTTTTGTCAGATGGTTCGGCAAAAGGCGGCGATGCGCCCGGCGGCTTCCATGCACTCGGCAGTATCGGCCACCAGCGCAATGCGCACAAAATCCGCACCGGGATTGATCCCGCCCGATTCACGAGCGAGAAAACTGCCGGGCAGAACCGTTACATTATATTCAGCCTGCAGGCGTCGCGCGAACCCGGTGTCCGGCAGCGGGGTGCGCGCCCACAGGTAGAACCCTGCATCGGGGCGGTCAAACGCCAGCCACGGCGCGAGCACCGGCATCACCAGGTCGAATTTTTCCCGGTACAGACGCCGGTTTTCGGCAACATGCGCCTCATCCTGCCAGGCGACCGCGGAGGCGGCCTGCACGCCCGGATTCATCGCACAGCCGTGATAGGTGCGGTAGCGCAGAAAGGCTTGCAGCACGCGGGCGTTGCCCGCGACGAAACCCGAGCGCATGCCAGGGACGTTGGAGCGCTTGGACAGGCTGGAGAACACCACGATGTTGCGGAAATCGTCGCGTCCCAGCGCCGTGGCGGCCTGCAGCGCACCGATCGGCGGGTGATCTTCGTCGAAATAGATCTCGGAGTAGCACTCGTCGGCGGCGATGACGAAGCCGAACTCATCCGACAGCCGGAACAAGCGTGCCCATTCATCCAGATCCAGCACCCGCCCGGTGGGGTTGCCCGGCGAACATACGTACACCAGTTGCACCTGCGCCCAGGTCGCACGATCGAGCGCGTCGAGATCCATGCCGAAGCGGTTGGCGGCAACACAGTTGAGGAACACCGGTTCGGCGCCCGCGAGCAGCGCCGCGCCTTCGTAGATCTGATAGAAAGGATTCGGGCACACCACCTTCGCGCCCGCACGGGTGCGATCGACGACGCATTGGGCAAACGCGAACAAGGCCTCGCGCGAGCCGTTGACCGGCAACACTTCGGTGGCCGGATCGATCCGTTTCAACCCGTAACGTCGTGTCAGCCACCCGGCAATGGCTTGGCGCAGCGCGACCGAGCCTTGCGTGGTCGGATAGACCGCGAGGCCATCGAGATTGGCCTGCAGCGCATTGACGATCAACGCCGGAGTGGGATGCTGTGGCTCGCCTATGGACAGGCGTATCGGCGCCATGCCGGCAGGCGCCTGGACGCTGTCGAAGAGCTTGCGCAGTTTTTCGAAAGGGTAGGGGTGAAGTCGGTCGAGATCTGGGTTCACGCTGGATCAGGGCTGCACAAGTAGGGGGAGGGGCCACGTCGGGCAATGCGACATAGATGTTATCATGCGCCACCGTACACCGCCCCAGACGCGAATCGAACCACCGTGCGCCTATCCAAGCTGAAACTGGCCGGATTCAAGACTTTTGTCGACCCCACCACGGTGCTGACTCCGGGCAATCTGGTCGGGGTGGTCGGCCCCAACGGCTGCGGCAAATCCAACATCATCGACGCGGTGCGCTGGGTGCTGGGGGAGAGCCGCGCCAGCGCCTTGCGCGGCGAATCGATGCAGGACGTGATCTTCAACGGTTCGGTGACGCGCAAGCCCGTGTCGCGCGCCAGCGTCGAGCTGGTGTTCGACAACAACGAAGGCAAGGCCGCCGGGCAGTGGTCGCGCTATGCCGAAATCTCGGTCAAGCGTGTGCTCGATCGCAGCGGCGAATCCACCTATCTGATCAACAACGTACACGTCCGGCGTAAGGACGTGATCGACCTGTTCCTGGGCACCGGCCTGGGGCCGCGCGCCTACGCGATCATCGAACAGGGCATGATCTCACGCATCATTGAAGCACGCCCGGAAGAGATACGCGGCTTTCTCGAAGAAGCCGCCGGGGTGACGAAATACCGCGAGCGGCGCAAGGAAACCGAGGGGCGCCTGCGCGATGCGCGCGACAACCTGGTGCGCATCGACGACATCCGCGCCGAACTGGGTGAGCGCATCGAACGGTTGCGCGAACAGGCGGCGGTCGCGGCGCGTTTTCGCGAACTCAACGCCGCGCACGTCCAGCGTCAGCAACTGCTGTGGCTGCTCAAACGCAACGAAGCACGCGCGGAACATGGCCGTTTGCACGACGAGGTGAGTCAGTTGTCGACCCGCCTGGAGTCCGACAGCGCCCGCCTGCACACCCTGGAATCAGCCGTCGAGGAAGCGCGCGAGGCGCACTTTGCCGCGACCGAGGCCACCCATCACGCGCAAAGCGATCTGTTCGCCGCCAGCGCCGAAGTCGGCCGCCTCGAAAGCGAACTCAAGCATCTGCAGGATACCCGCCAACGGTTGCAGAGCCGCCTGACCGAACTCGAACGCGAGCACGGCCACTGGCACGCCAGACAGAGCGCGCTGACCGTTGACCAGGAACGCTGGAGCGGGCTGCTCGAACATGCCGGCCTGCGCGTCGAACAGGCGCAGGCGCGTCATGACGAAGCCGCGCAGCGACTGCCCGAGCTTGAGGCGGCGCGCCGGGGGGCGGATGCCACGGTGGCGGCAACACGCCGCGAACTTGCCCAGACCGAGCAGCAGTTGCGCGTGGCCGAAGCCAACCACGCCAGCGCCGCGCGCGCGCTCGACCAGTTGAGCCAACGCCGCGCCCGGCTGGAAGCCGACAGCATCGGCATCAGCGGCCCTGACCCGCAAGCGCTGGCGCAACGCGAATCGCGGGTCGCCGCGTTGCAGGAGGTGCTGGAAGACCGGCAAGGCCAACTGGGCGACGCGCAATCACGCTTCTCCGACGCCCAGGCCGCGCTCAAGGAGGCCCTGGCCGAGGAACGACGGGTGCAGCAGGAGTCGGGCGCCCTGCGCGCGCGCCACGACGCGCTGGTCCAGTTGCAGGCCGGCGTCCAGTCGCGCGGGCAACTGGGTGAGTGGCTCAAGCGCCACGGCCTGTCCAGTCTGGCGCCGCTGTGGCGCGGCATCCGGGTCGAGCCGGGGTGGGAGCGCGCGGTTGCCGCCGCGCTACGTGAGCACCTGTCGGCCCTCACCGGTGATGTGGGCAACGCGGTGGACGTCGTCCTGAAGCAGGCTCCGCCGGATACGGTCAGCCTGGCCCTGCCGGCGCTTGCCGAAACGGAAGCGCCCGCCGCCGTGGTGCCGCCATCCGGCGCGGCGCAACTGGCCGACAGGATTACGGTGCTGGATCCGGCCCTGACCGCGATCGTCGCCGAGTGCGTACGCGGCTGCTTCACTGTGGAAGCCCTCGAACCGTGGATGGACCGTCGCACCGAACTGGCGAGTGGGTGTCGCGTGGTGGACGCGCTCGGCACCATCATGGGCCGTCACGCCCTGAGCCACTACGCACCGGACAACCGCACCGACGGCGTGATGGAGCGACAGCGTGAAATCGAGGCGCTGTCGGCGCAGCGCATTGAAATGGAGGCGCGGGTCACGCACGCCCACACCACGCTGCAGACCGCCGATGCCGCCGCCAGCGCCTTGCAGGAGCAGATCGCCAACCTGCGGCGTGAAGTGCAGGAGACGCAGCAGCAACTGCACGGCGAACAGGTTGAGCTGCTGAAACTGTCGCAGGCACATCAGCGCGCCATCGAGAAACGCGAGCAGATCCACCACGATCTCGACGACCTGGTGCATCTGGAATCGACCGAACGTGAGCATCAACTGCGTGCCGACATGGAACGCGAGCGCAATGCCGAACTGGCCGGCCTGCAGCGCGAACAGGTGGATGCCGCGCAACAGGTGCTCGACGAACGCAGCCACGAGCTGCAGGAAGTACGCGTCCTGGAGCAGAGCACCGCGCGCGAACTGCAGGAGGCGCGCTTCTCCGAGCGCGAATGCACCGGCAAGCTGGAAGAAGCGGCGCGCAACCTGCAACTCGCGGCCGAGCAACTGCAACGCATTGCCACGGAAACTCAGGCGCGCGAGCAGGAACTCGACGCGAGCGACAGTTCGCGCTCGCAAGCCGCCCTGCAAGAAGCGTTGTTGCTGCGCGAGCGCCGCGAAGCGGTGCTGCACGCCTGCCGCGACACCCAGGAGCAGGCCGCCGCCTGCCTCAAGCAAACGGAAGAACTGCGTTTGCGCACCGAACAGGAAGCCGCGCCGCTGCGCGAGCGCATCGGCGAACTGCGCCTGGCGTTGCAGGCGGCCGATCTGGCGGTCACGCAGTTTGCCGAACGTCTGGTCGAAGTGGATGCGGACGAGGCGGCGCTGACGCCGCTGCTGACCGAATCGCTGCGCGAAACCACCCTGCAGCGCGACGTGGCGCGGCTGGCGCGCGAGCTGGCGGAACTGGGGCAGGTCAATCTGGCGGCGCTGGACGAGTTGCAGAGCGCGGAACAGCGGCTCGGCTACCTGAACGATCAATGCGCCGATCTGACCCAGGCGATCGACACGCTGGAAGACGCGATCCGCCGCATCGACCGCGAAACCCGCGATCAGTTGCAGGACACCTACAACGCCGTATCGCAGCATCTGAATACCCTTTTCCCCTTGCTCTTTGGGGGTGGACAGGCAAGGCTGGTGCTGACCGGCGACGAGATCCTGGATGCTGGCATCCAGATCGTCGCGCAGCCCCCCGGCAAGAAGAACACCTCGATCCACCTGCTCTCGGGGGGCGAGAAAGCACTGACGGCGATTGCCCTGGTATTCGCCATGTTCCAGCTCAACCCGGCGCCGTTCTGCATGCTTGACGAGGTCGATGCACCGTTGGACGATGCGAACACCGAACGCTATTGCCAGATGGTCAAGCGCATGTCGGCGCACACGCAGTTCATCTTCATCAGCCACAGCAAGGTTACGATGGAGATCGCACGGCAGTTGATCGGTGTGACAATGCAGGAGCAGGGCGTTTCCCGCGTCGTGGAAGTGGATATTGAAGAGGCTCTGCGGATGGCCGAAACGGCCGCCGCGTGACACTACAGGATGAAAGATGGATAGCGAATTGCAGATCGGACTGATCGCGCTGGGTGTGGCCGCCGTGGTGGGCATCGTTGCCTACAACAAATGGCAGGAGCGCAAGCATCGCAAGCACGCGGAACGGACTTTCAGCTCGGACCACCGCGACGTGTTGCTCGAACCGCAGGGCGCGGATGCCTTGCCCGGTGATCGCGTGGAACCGTGGGAGAGCGTTGCCCCTGCCGCCGAACCTCAAGCCGCACCGGTGAGGGAGAGCGGTGGTGCGCGCCAGACCACGCCGACATCCGGTCGCCATACGACTCCGGGTGCCCCCGACGATGTCGATACGCGCATCGACTGCGTGATACGGATCGAATCCATCGAACCGCTTGAGGCCACCCGCCTGTGGCAGACCCAGCGCGACAAGCTGCTGGGGCTGGGCAAGCCGGTGCGCTGGTACGCCTTCGATGATCGCGAGAACCTGTGGCGTATGCTCACTGCCGACAGCAACGGCGCCCATCACTGGTTTTGCGCCGCGATGCAACTGGTCAACCGGCGTGGCGCCATCGGCGAGCGCGAGTTCCAGGTGTTTGCGAGCGGCGTGCAGGATATCGCCGACCAGTTTCTCGCCGTGCCCGCGGACATCCCCGCGCGTGCCGCCGCGCTTGCCGGCGCTGCCGAAGTCGACCGTTTCTGCGAAAGCGTGGACGTGCAGATCGGGGTCAACGTCGTGAGCAACGGCGAGCCGTTCAACGGCACCAAGATCCGCGCGCTGGCCGAATCCGCCGGCATGGTGCTGGCCAACGACGGGTCGTTCCATGCCCAGGACGGCGAAGGCAGGACGATGTTCACCTTGTGCAACATGGAAGATGCACTGTTCTCGGTTGGCGAAATGCGCGACCTGCATACACGCGGCGTGACCCTGCTCATCGACGTGCCGCTGGTCGCCGATGGGGTCGGCGTGTTCGACCGCCTGATGCGGCATGCGACCCACTTCGCCGAAACCCTGCACGGCAGTATCGTAGACGACAACCGCACCCCGTTCGGACCCGACGCCGCAGCCCTCATCCGCGCCCAGATCCAGCAATTCCAGGCGCGGATGGCATCCAACAACATCTCGGCCGGCAGCGTGCTGGCACTACGACTGTTCTCCAGCCAATGAACGCAACACCCGAGCTTGTCGCACGCGCGCAAACCTTGCGACGCGTGCTGGAGCGGCACAACCACGCCTACTACGTGCTGGACACCCCCACCGTACCGGATGCCGAATACGATCGCCTGTTCCGCGAGTTGCAGCAACTCGAAGCCGATTGCCCTGAACTTGTAACGGCCGACTCTCCGACCCGGCGCGTCGGCGGTGCGGCGCTGCCGCAACTCGCGTCGGTCAGGCACAGCGTGCCGATGCTCTCCATCCGCACCGAAACCGACACCAGCGCCAAGGGGGTGCACGATTTCGACGCACGGGTGCGCAAGGCCTTGGACCTGGAAGAGGGCAGCGCGCCGGTGCAGTACCTGGGAGAACTCAAGTTCGACGGACTGGCGATCAGCCTGCGCTACGAAAATGGCGTGCTGGTGCGTGCCGCCACCCGCGGTGACGGCGAAACCGGCGAAGACGTCACGCACAACGTGCGCACCATACGCCAGGTTCCGCTGCGCCTGAACGGCAATCCGCCCGCAATGCTGGAGATACGCGGCGAGATCTACATGCGGCGCGACGATTTCGCGGCACTCAACGAGCGCCAGCGCGCCAGTGGCGACAAGACCTTCGTCAACCCGCGCAACGCGGCGGCCGGCGCGGTGCGCCAGCTCGATCCGCGTCTGGCGGCACAGCGCCCGCTGTCATTCTTCGCCTACGGCATCGGCGACCACGCCGGGTTCGGCATGCCCGAAAGCCAGGCGGGCCTGCTCGACGCGCTCGCGGCCTACGGCGTGCCGGTGTGCGAGCATCGAGTGCTGTCCTCTGGCCCCGACGGGCTGATCGACTTTCACGCGCGCATGGCCGCGATGCGCGACCGCCTGCCGTACGACATCGATGGTGTGGTGTACAAGGTGAACCGCATCGCGTTGCAGCAGGAACTCGGCTTCGTCACGCGCGAACCGCGCTGGGCGGTGGCGCACAAGTACCCCGCCGAGGAGGAGATCACCGAATTGCTCGCGGTGGAAGTACAAGTCGGGCGCACCGGCGCGCTGACCCCGGTGGCGCGGCTCAAGCCGGTGTTCGTCGGCGGTGTGACGGTGACCAATGCCACCCTGCACAACGAGGACGAGATACGCCGCAAGGGCGTATTGATCGGTGATCAGGTGATCGTGCGCAGGGCTGGGGATGTCATTCCGGAAGTGGTGGCCCCGGTGGTCGACCGGCGCAACGGCTCCGAACGAGCATTCGAGATGCCGATGCGCTGTCCGGTGTGTGGCTCGCATGTCGCCAAGGATCCCGACGGGCCGATCGTGCGCTGCACCGGCGGGCTGTTCTGCGCGGCCCAGCGCAAGCAGGCGTTAATCCATTTTGCCGGACGGCGCGCGATCGACATCGAGGGCCTGGGCGACAAACTGGTCGAGCAACTGGTGGATGCCGCGCTGATCAAGACCCCTGCCGATCTGTACCGACTCGACGCAGCCACACTGGCCGGACTTGAGCGCATGGGCGACAAGTCCGCCGCCAATCTGGTCGCGGCGATCGCGGCAAGCCGCGAGACCACCCTCGCGCGGTTCATTTTTGCTCTGGGCATCCGCAACGTCGGCGAGACCACGGCGCGTGATCTGGCACGCCAGCTCGGCAGTCTGGAACGTCTGATGGAAGCCGATGCCGACGCGCTGCAGACCGTCCCCGATGTCGGGCCGATCGTCGCGCGCAGCATCGTGGACTTCTTCGCCGAGCCGCACAACCGCGAAGTCATCGCCCAGTTGCAGGCGGCCGGGGTGCGCTGGAGCGAGTCCGGTCCGGCGCAGTTGTCGTCCGAGCGCCTGGCGGGCAAGACCCTGGTGATCACCGGCACGCTGCCCACCCTGACACGCGACGCGGCCAAGGCGCTGATCGAATCCCACGGCGGCAAGGTCAGCGGCTCGGTGTCGCGCAAGACCGACTACGTGCTTGCCGGAGTCGACGCCGGCTCCAAGCTCGCCAAGGCCGGGGAACTGGGGGTGACGGTGCTGGACGAAGCAGGCTTGCGCGCGCTGCTGGAAGGTACTGAATAGGTAGCACGAGTAGCACGATCAATACGAACGAGGAGCATCGCATCACCATGAAAAAGATCACCAAGGCGGTATTTCCGGTTGCCGGCATGGGCACACGCTTTCTGCCCGCGACCAAGGCCAGTCCCAAGGAAATGCTGCCCATTGTCGACAAGCCGCTGATCCAGTACGCGGTGGAAGAGGCCGTGGCGGCCGGAATCACGGACATGGTCTTCATTACCGGGCGCACCAAGCGCGCAATCGAGGATCACTTCGACAAGGCCTACGAACTCGAAACCGAGCTGGAGGCGCGCGGCAAGAAGGAATTGCTCGATCTGGTCAGAAAGACCGTACCGGCGGGCGTGAACTGCATCTACATCCGCCAGTCCGAAGCGCTCGGCCTCGGGCATGCGGTGCTGTGCGCTTCGCATGTGGTAAGTGACGACGAAGCCTTCGCCGTGATACTCGCCGACGACCTGCTCGATAACCCGAAAGGCGCGCCGATCATGAAGCAGATGGCCGACGTGTACAACTACCATCGCTGCTCGGTGCTGGGCACCATGGACGTGCCGCGCGAAGACACCCGCCAGTACGGCATCGTCAGCACCGACAACCAGAGCGGCAACGTCCAGCGCGTCAATGCGATTGTCGAAAAACCCAAACCCGAAGACGCCCCCAGCACCCAGGCGGTGGTGGGGCGTTACATCCTGACGCCGCGTATCTTCGACCACCTGCGCATGCTCAAGCCCGGCGCCGGCAACGAACTGCAACTGACCGACGCGATCGCGTCGCTGTTGAAGGAAGAGTCCGTGCTGTCGTTCCGTTTTCAGGGGACACGCTACGACTGCGGCTCGAAGCTGGGCTATCTCAAGGCCACGGTCGAATTCGGCCTGCGCCACCCCGAGATGGGCGAGGCATTCGGCGCCTGGCTGGCGCAGCGGGACGAAGGAAAAGAAGGGGCGTAAACGATTGCAGGTGATCCCGGTGCGGGATCACCTGCAAATCCGCCGGACTCGGCAATCAGGCGTCGGCGCGGGCGGCGCGCTTACGCTCGTTTTCCGACAGGTAGCGCTTGCGCAGCCGGATCGACTTGGGCGTGATCTCGACCAGTTCGTCGTCGGCGATGAACTCGATTGCCGACTCCAGCGTGAGCTGGATGGGCGGGAACAAGCGTACCGCTTCGTCGGTACCGGAGGCACGAACGTTGGTCAGTTGCTTGCCCTTGATCGGATTGACCACCAGGTCGTTGTCACGGGTGTGGATGCCGATGATCATGCCTTCGTAGACCGGGTCGTTGTGGCTGACGAACATGCGGCCGCGATCCTGCAGTTTCCACAGCGCGTAGGCCACGGCATGGCCGTCGTCCTGCGAAATCAGCACGCCATTGCGTCTTTCGCTCATCACACCGGCAAGCGGACCGTAGTCGTCGAACACGTGGCTGGCGAGGCCGGTGCCGCGCGTCAGGGTCAGGAACTCGCCCTGGAAGCCGATCAGGCCACGTGCCGGAATGCGGTATTCGATGCGCACCCGGCCCTTGCCGTCCGGCTGCATGTCCTGCAGTTCGCCGCGCCGGCGACCCAGTTCTTCCATGACGCCGCCCTGGTGGTCTTCTTCCACGTCGACGGTCAGCAGTTCGTACGGCTCGCAGCGCACCCCGTCGATATCCCTCATCACCACGCGCGGACGTCCGACCGCCAGTTCGTAGCCTTCGCGACGCATGTTTTCCAGCAGTATGGTCAGGTGCAGCTCCCCCCGGCCGGACACCAGGAACACGTCCGAATCGTTGGTATATTCGACGCGCAGCGCGACGTTCTTGAGCAGTTCCTTTTCCAGCCGTTCGCGGATCTGGCGACTGGTGACGAATTTGCCTTCACGCCCGGCCAGCGGCGAGGTGTTGACCATGAAATTCATCGTCAGCGTCGGCTCGTCGACCGCGATCGGTTTCAACCCGTCGAGGTTGTCCGGATCGCAGAGGGTCACGCCGATGTTGACCTGATCGATGCCCGACACCAGCACGATGTCGCCCGCTTCGGCGGATTCGGCCGGGCTGCGGTCCAGCCCCTTGAAGGTCAGCACCTGTCCGACCTTGGCCTTGCCGCGGTTCTCGTCGCCGTACATCACCACCACTTCCTGGTTGGGACGGATGCGCCCGCGCCGGATGCGGCCGATGCCAAGCTGGCCGATATAGGTTGAATAATCGAGCGAACAGACCTGCAGTTGCAGCGGACCGTCGCTGAACACTTCCGGTTGCGGGATGTGCTTGAGCACGGCTTCGAACAACGGCTTCATGTCGGTGCCGGGCTGGTTGGCGTCGAGCATCGCATAGCCATTCAGCGCGGAGGCGAACACCACCGGGAAATCGAGCTGTTCTTCGGTCGCGCCGAGTTTGTCGAACAGATCGAAAGTGTGGTTGATGACCCAGTCAGGGCGGCTGCCGGGACGGTCGATCTTGTTGATCACGACGATCGGGCGCAGCCCCAGTGCCAGCGCCTTGCGCGTGACGAAGCGCGTCTGCGGCATCGGGCCTTCGACCGCATCGACCAGCAGCAGCACGCCGTCCACCATCGACAACACGCGCTCGACCTCACCACCAAAATCGGCGTGCCCCGGCGTGTCGACGATGTTGATATGGGTATCGCCGTACTGGATCGCGCAGTTCTTGGACAGGATGGTGATCCCGCGCTCACGCTCGAGATCGTTGCTGTCCATGACACGTTCGGTCACAGCCTGGTGGGCTGCGAAGGTGCCGGACTGACGCAGCAACTGGTCGACCAGGGTGGTTTTGCCATGGTCGACGTGAGCGATGATGGCGATATTGCGGATTGCGCGGGACATGGAGAAGGGCCAGAAGTATTTGAAAAGTCGACTATTGTAGCATGTGGTGTCGCGCTGCAACATCAGAACGCCACCTTTTGCAAGCATTTCCGCCACGCGCTTGCCACGGCGCCGCAGCGGACCGGCCGCCAAGCCGCATGCTAGAATTCGCGCCGTATTCATCGGAGAACAACATCATGCTCGCGATCATCGGCGGCAGTGGCCTGACCCGCTTGTCCACGCTGGAAATCGTGCGTCGCGAAGTCGCGCGCACCCCGTTCGGCGAGCCTTCCGGCGCATTGATATTCGGCATGCTGGCGGAGCAACCGGTGGTGTTCCTGGCGCGCCACGGTTACGGACACACGATCCCACCACACATGGTCAACTACCGCGCCAACATCTGGGCGCTCAGGGATGCCAAGGCCAGCGCCATTGTTTCGGTGGCATCGGTAGGAGGGATACGTGCCGAATTCGCGCCCGGCACCCTGGTCGTACCCGACCAGATCATCGATTACACCTGGGGCCGCACCAGCACCTACTTCGACAGTTGCGACGAACCAGTGCACCACATCGACTTCACCCACCCGTACGACGAAGCACTGCGCCAACGCATACTCGCGGCCTCGGCCGCAGTCGGTGAAGTGGTGTGGGACGGCGGCGTGTACGCCGCTTCGCAAGGGCCACGCCTTGAAACGGCGGCAGAAATCAACCGCATGGAACGCGACGGCGCCGACGTCGTCGGCATGACCGGCATGCCCGAGGCGGCACTGGCGCGTGAGCTGGGCGTTCCGTATGCGGCGATCAACGTGGTGGCCAACTTCGCCGCCGGACGGGCTGGCAGCGCGGAGGGAATCAAGTTCGACAGCATCGAAAAGGTGCTCCATGACGCGATGACCCGCGTTCGCCTCATACTGGAACAGACCGTCGCGTTGCAATAACCCGCCGCGCTTGCCCACCATGGGCATTGACCATGCGCGGTGTTGCTTGATCGTGGTCAGGCCATTGTTGCGTTAATTGTTGGAGTAGCGGACACTTTCGAACCGGCGACCGAACAGCTTGCTCGTCAGCGAGGCCAGCGTATCCGGTGCCGCAGACCCCACTGGAGCGCAACAGGCGCGGTGATCAGAACCCTGCAGCAAATCGATCAGACCCACCTTGCAACCATGGGAAACCGTGTGACCGCAGATAATGGAAACGATCTACGCGCAAGGCAACTGGAACTGATCCAGTGCGTTGGCCGCACCGGGTACTGGGAATATCACCCGGCCGAACAAGGCCAGATCATTTTGCCTGTGGCCTCGCAACGGTTGTTGTGCTCGATACTGGATTGCGCAGACGACAGCTACCCGACGTTCATCGAGATCCTCGAGCCCAAGGAGCTTAAGCGCCTCACGGCGGCGTTCGAAAAGGCTCTTGCCGAACAGCAAGCGTTCGCGATAGTGCTTGAACTTCAGCGCGGCAACACCGTAGCGTATCTCCAACTACGGGGCGCGCCCTTCGAGTCCGACGGCACGCCAACACGACTGGCGGGCACTTTTCATGACATCACCAGCGAAAAGCGCAACGAGGAGCAACTGACCCGCCAGCGCGACGAGATGCGCACCATCCTCGACAACTTTCCTGGTGCGATCTCGCTATGCGGCCCCGATCTGCGGATGACCGCGTTCAATCACCAGATCATGGAATTGCTGGATTTCCCGCCTTCGCTGTTCGACAAGGGGTGGGTCGATTTTGCCGATCTGGCACGTTTCAACGCGATGCGTGGCGAGTACGGAGCGGGTGATCCGGACGAGCAGGTGAGGGCGATCGTCGAGCGCGCCCACAACTTCCAGGCGCACCAGATCGAACGCCTGCGCCCCAATGGCCGATGGCTGGAGATCCGGGGAACGCCCATTCCCAGTGGCGGCTTCGTCACCAGTTACGTCGATATCACCGAACGCAAGCACATCGAAGCAGAACTGGTGCGCGCCAAGGAAATCGCTGAGGCGCAACGCGAACAACTGGCCAATCTGCTCGACAACTCAGGCCAGGGTTTTCTTTCCTTCGGCGCTGACATGGTGGTGGATGCCGAGTGCAGTCGCGCCTGCGAGGCCATGCTGGGCGGATCACCGGCGGGGCGGCATGCGGCGGAAGTCCTGTTTGGCGAACAGCAAACTCACGCGGATCTGCTTCGCGCGACTATTCCCCTGGTCGTTGCGGAAAGCGATCCGTGGATATGCGCAACGATGCTGTCGCTGCTACCGGGCGAATTTCCGCGCCACGAGCGGTTGTTCAAGGCCGAGTACAAGCGTCTGGAGAACCGCCGCGTGATGGTGATACTGACCGACGTGACCGAGCAAAGGCTGCTCGAAGCCAAGGTCGAGGCGGAGCGTCGCCGCCTTGAGATGATCGTTTCGGCGGTCACGGACAGCCGTGATTTTTTTGACACCGTCGACGCCTTTCGCGAGTTCATCACCGACGGCCTGCCGACGCTACTCAACGGCCCACCGTCACTCCGATCGAGGCTGGTGGAGCTGTATCGGGAGGTGCATACCTTCAAGGGGCTGATGAACCAGTTCAGCTTCACGCATACGCCCACGGCCCTGCATGTGCTGGAGAGCCACCTGGACGCAATGCGCCAGCACGACGCGGTGCCGTCCAGCCAGCAGGTGGAGGAGATCGTGCGGGCCGTGCCGTTGCGCGCCTTGCTCGATGCCGACCTGCGGGTGCTGCGCGAGGCGCTCGGTCCGGATTTTGTCGAAAACGGCGATCGCATCGTGTTGTCCGCGAACCAGGCCGAGCAGTTGCAGCAACTGGCCGAAAAGCTGCTGCGTGGCGAGCCGATCGACGCGACCACCGCATCGATGCGGCGGCTGCTGACCGAGATGGAGGCGCTGCACCGGGTTTCGTTCGCGGACGCATTGCGCAATTTCGACCGGGTGATTCGCCAAACCGCCGCGCGCCTCGAAAAGATCGTGGCACCCCTGGCGGTGCGGGTCGAAGGCAACGCCTGGATAGACACGCGCGTGTTCCGCCCCTTCCTCAGATCGCTGACGCATGTATTCCGCAATGCGGTGGTGCATGGCATCGAGGATCCGGACACTCGCCTCGAAGCGGGCAAGGACGAATGCGGTGTGATCACCTGTACCGTCACGGTGGATGAAGGTGCCGACACCATGACCTTGACGATTGCCGACGATGGCGCCGGAATCGATGTCACGACACTGTGCGAACGCGCCGCTGAAGCCGCAATCCTCCCCGCGAATCAGATCACGAGCCTGACGCAAGAGCGGATACTGGACCTGATCTTTCGCGACCACTTCGGAACGAGCACGGAAACCACCGATCTGGCGGGGCGGGGCATGGGACTCGCCGCAGTGCGCAATGAGGTACGCAAGCTAGGCGGCGACGTTGTCGTCGAGTCATCGCCCGGCGATGGCTCGTGTTTCATCTTCACCCTGCCATATCATGTGGATGTCACTCTGAAAACGGAGGCGTCATGCCGGAAAAGCAGTTGATCAGGGACGTTGTCACCGCGACGCTTGCACGCACGCGCAGCTATCTAGCGGAAGAGTTCGGGATAGACGTGCGTGGAATCAGTCGCGACAGCGGAAACATCGAACTGCTTGCCATTCACGACCTGACGGCTATCGTCGGAGTCGGCGGGCCGGTCAACCTGCTGGTCGCGTTCAGCTTCGAGCGCGAACTTGCCAACGTGCTCTATCAACGCATGACCGAAGGCATGGATGTCGCCCCCGGCGAGGAAGATCTGTATCGCGGATCGGTCGTCGCCGAAATCGTCAATACCGTGATCGGCAATTGCACCGCCGACTTCCAGCAAGCCGACCAGCGCATCTCGCTCACCCCGCCCGTGGTGCTCGATCAGGCCAAGCGCATCCAGCGCATGAAGAACGCCACGTTCATCAGCCGCACCGTTCATACCGACTTCGGGTGTCTGGACATCAATCTGGTCGGGCCGACGGAACTCTTTGACGACAAGCTCGATTACGTGGATTGACGATATGGAATCCTTGAAGATACTGGTGGTTGACGACTCTCTGATCACCATCAAGAAGCTATCCGCCATGCTCGACCAGCTCGGACACACCGTGGTGCGGACCGCCGGAACGGGCAGGGAAGCGCTACAGGCCTACGCCGAGTGCGCGCCGGACCTGGTGACCATGGATATCACCATGCCCGACATGGATGGCATCGAGGCCACGCGGTTGATCCGCGATCGCTTTCCGCAAGCCCTGATCGTGATGGTAACGTCGCATGGACAGGAAAAAATGGTGCTCGACGCACTCCAGGCCGGCGCGAAAGGCTATGTTCTCAAACCCTTTCGCCAGGACAAGCTGGAAGAGGTCATCTCGATGTCGCTCAAGCGCCGCGCCAGCCACGACACCCAAGCCAGCTCCGACGCATGACCAGCGCAAGATCTGCCGCCGCACCAGGCGCCCACCACCATGACCGATGACCATCACGAACAGATTCCGCGCGGCCAGTTGACCACCTGGGACATCCTCGACCTTGCCCCCTTCAGGGTCTACGTGGTCGACGTGGCGGCGCGCCAGGTGGTCTATTCCAACGCGCGCGGCGCGCGGGGCGCCGACGTGGGGCTACAGTGTTACGAAGAGATCTACCAGGAAAGTCGCCCCTGCCTCAATTGCCCCGTACCACAACTCATCGACGCCGACGGCCAGCCCAACGGCCAAGTGCTGACCTACGAGCGCTTCGACGAAGCCGACGACCGTTGGTACCAGCTTCACGAGGGCACCATGGCCTTGTCCGACGGACGGACCGCGATGTACTCGATCGCACTCGACATCGGTGCGGTCAAGGAAGCGCAGAACAATCTGGCCGCGGCGCATGCCGAGCTGGCGTTCAAGAACCAGCAACTGGAAACCCTCTCCATCACGGACCGGCTCACCGACATCTTCAACCGCCGCAAGCTCGATGAAGTTCTGGAGCGCGAATGCCTGCGCGCGCAACGAACCGGATCGGCACTGTCCTTGATCATCATCGACGTCGATCACTTCAAGCGCGTCAACGACACCTACGGGCATCAGCGCGGTGATGAAGTACTGCGCGACATCGCGCGCATCCTTCGACAGAACGTGCGCGCGCTGGATACGGTGGGGCGCTGGGGCGGCGAAGAATTCATGATCATCTGCACCGAAACCCCCCGGGCCGGGGCCGCCGCGCTCGCCGAGAGCATACGCACCGAAATCGAAAACCATGCGTTTCCCGACATGGAGCGCATCACCGCATCGCTCGGCGTGGCCGAATGCCGCGCCGATGGACGCGCGGAAGAGCTGGTCAGGCATGCGGACCAGGCGCTATATCGCGCCAAGGAAGAAGGCCGCAACCAAGTGCTGGTATACGGCGAGCGTACTTGGGATTGAGTTTGGGATAGTGGCCGTTTAGTGCGTTCCAAAACCGCCATAATGTGTATTATGTAAACATCGATTCACTAGACAGAAAGCTGATCAAGGTCCGTTACTGCCTGTCCTGCACCAGCACCCCTTTCGCCACCGCATACAACGCCCATAGCAACAACAACGGCAGCACCAACGTCTGGAGCACAAAGATCGCGCCGAGGCGGATCACGTGCTCGGTTGCAACTTCGGCGGCGCGTTTGAACTCGGTGAAACTGGCCATCGCGTCGGAACCTTGCGCCCACCAGCCCTTGACCTGGTCGACCAGCCCCGGCGTCGCCGCGCTGGGAATGTCGGAACTCAGGCGCGACGCCTGGCCCGAGGCGGATTCGATCATCTGTTGGCTGGAGGCGTAATCGGGCGCCAGAAACCGCTGGAACACCGCATCGGTGCCAAGCGTGACCACCGGCACCGCAAAGCGCACCAGCACCAAAACGAGCAGCGCGCGTTGCAGCCACCCCGGCGCTTTCCCGCTCACCAGATAGGCGCCCAGCCATCCCACCGCGAGCACGCTCAGTGCCAGCGATATCACCCAGTAGGCGCCGATGCCGACCAGCAGCTTCTGCACACCGAAGGCGATGCTCGCGGCCAGCATCAGGTTGGAAAACTGTTCGACCAGGTCGTTGACCGGATCGAGTATCTGACCAGGGGCGAAGTTCACCCCGACCCCGAGCGGCTGGGCCGATATCTCGGTACCCTGCGCCACCGAGATCGCGCCATTGAGCACACGGGCGGTGGCAAAGCTGACCAGCGCCCGTTTCAGCCCGGCGTCGATCTGTTCCGTGGCGGGCCGGTCGAGCGGCCCCAGCCATGAAGCGGCAACCATGACCGCGATGATCGCGGTCAGCAGTATGCCCCTGAGCGCGCTGCGCATCGTCGCTACTCCTGTTATCAGAGGTGGTCTGGATGACTTGCCCAGCCAGCCGGCTCACGCTGGGCTGCCCTGCCCCGCCCGCCAATCTCGATCCGTGACGCAAGTTCAGGCGCATGAGCACACCGGCACAAGGTTCCACGGCCTGCACCGTATGGAACAGTGTATCGAATTCACCCGCCTCCAACTTGTAGTACAAATACTGTACGTTGGGCGTTGCGGACTTCCCGCCGACGCCAGCGGCGCGGTCGTGTCGTCCGCGTCCGCTTCGTTTTCTGCGACTGTCATGATGTAACGACGATGAAGAATATCCACGTGATCCATGCCCTGCTCGCGGCCGCGTTGTTCGGCGCAAGCACCCCGTTTGCCAAGCTGCTCCTCGGCGAGCTGTCCCCCTGGCTCCTCGCGGGGCTGCTTTACCTGGGTAGCGGACTGGGGCTTGCCGCGGCCCGCTTGATCCGCGACCGGGGCTGGAAGCCGTCTGGCCTGGCCGCCGGCGAGTGGCCCTGGCTGGTGGCGGCGATCTTCTTTGGCGGGGTGCTGGGGCCGCTGGCCTTGATGTTCGGTCTGACCCGTACCAGCGCATCGACCGCCTCCCTGTTGCTCAACCTCGAAGCGGTCCTGACTGCGGTCATCGCCTGGGTCGTCTTCAAGGAAAACGCCGACCGCCGCATCGTGTTCGGGATGCTCGCCATCGTGGCCGGCGGGGTCGCGTTGTCCTGGTCGGGCGGCCCGGCTGGCCCGAGCGACTGGATGGGGCCGCTCGCGATCGTCGCGGGTTGCCTGTGCTGGGCGGTCGACAACAACCTCACGCGGCGAGTCTCCGCGTCGGACGCGCTGTTCATCGCGGGCACCAAGGGCACCATGGCGGGCGTCGTCAACGCCGGGTTGGCGCTCGCGCTCGGCGCGACCTTGCCGGGCGCCCCGATCCTGCTCGGCACCATGACCGTCGGGCTGCTCGGATACGGCATCAGCCTCGTGCTGTTCGTGCTAGCGCTGCGCGGGCTGGGTACGGCTCGCACCGGCGCCTACTTCTCCACCGCACCCTTCATCGGCGCCGCGGTGTCGCTCGTCCTGCTGGGCGAATCGACCTCGTTCGCGTTCTGGCTCGCGGCGGCCTTGATGGCATGCGGAGTGTGGCTGCACCTGACCGAACACCACGAGCACGAACACGCTCATGAACCGATGGAGCACAGTCACCGCCACATTCACGACGAACATCACCGGCACCACCATGACTTCGAGTGGAACAGCGACGCGCCACACGAACACCGGCACCGTCATGAAGCGCTGGTGCACAAGCATCCGCACTATCCGGACATCCATCACCGCCACGCCCACTGAAAATCGCGATCCAGCGCCCCTTCTGAGTGAGCCGCGCGCCAACGCATCGGCGCGCGGCCCGCGCACGAAGATGCTGTCGTCGCCGGCCTGCGGCATCGCGGGGACGGGGGTCATCGGCACGACGGGCCTCATTCGGCCACGTAGACGCCGAACTCTTCGCTCGCGTCCAGCACCCAGCGGTACAGGTAGTCGGCGAAGCTGCGGCGCACCACGAGTTCCCAGCGCTCGTCGGCGACGCGCCGGATGATCGCGTTGCTCTTGGCGAACACGGCACTCACCCCCTTGCCGACCGGGAAGTTGCGCGGATGCACGTCGTAGGGCGTGCACTTCATCAGCACCTCGCGCACGGCCGGGCCGGCGAGTTCAAGCACGGTCTGGCCGCCGCTGACGTTCATGACCGCGAAGTGGCCGGCGAGGCACGCGCGCAGCCGCGTCTCGGTCTCGAACTCGCGCCCGCTGGCGACGATGATCAGCCACTCGTCGGGCGACACCCACTGGATGCTCGCCTCGTCCTTGCCGCCGATCGAAAGACCGCCCGCCTTGAGCGGCAGCGAGAGCCCCAGCGTCTCCTCGACCCCCGCGACGAAGGCGGAGTCCGACACCCTGCCGCGCAGGACGAGGTGGCCCAGGAAGGCGCGCTCGCGGATCACCACGCCGGCGCCCTGCGGGAGGCGGAGCGTCGACACCGTGGCACGGCTCATGCTCAACGGTGATTCGGACTTGATGCGCGCGGCCGGATTGACATCGAAAATCGCAAGATCAGACATTTTGGCGGTCTCCCTTGGAGTCGTAGAAGACCGGGCTCACCACCTCGGCCTCATGCACCTTGCCGTCGGGCATCGGCAGATAGACCGTCTGGCCGATGCGCTGGCTGCCGCCCTTGACCAGCGCCAGCGCGAAGCCGTGACCCAGTGTCGGGCTGAAATAGCTGGAGGTCACGTGACCGACCATCGGCATCGGAATCCGGATCTGCCTCTCGAGCACGATCTGCGCCCCCTCCTGCAGCACCAGCCGGGGGTCGCGCGGCTTGAGGCCGACCAGTTGCTTGCGGTCCCCGCGCTTGGTGTCGGGGCGCGACAGCGCGCGCCGCCCGATCCACGAGAACGGCTTCTTGTAGCCCACGCACCACTGCATGCCGAGATCCTCGGGCGTCACCGAGCCGTCGGTGTCCTGGCCGACGATGATGAAGCCCTTCTCGGCGCGCAGCACATGCATGGTCTCGGTGCCGTAGGGGGTGAGGCCGTACTTCCCGCCCTTCTCGAACAGCGCCTCCCACACGTGCATGGCGTGGTTGGCCTGCACGTTGATCTCGTAGGAGAGTTCACCGGTGAAGGAGATGCGGAACACCCGCGCCGGCACCCCGGCCACCGTGCCCGCACACCAGTCCATGAAGCCGAACCGCTCGTTGGCCAGATCGATGTCGGTCAGCTCGGCGAGCAGCTTGCGGGCGTTGGGGCCGTTGATGGCCATCGCCGCCCAGTGGTCGGTAACCGAGTTGAAGTACACCTCCAGCTCGGGCCATTCGGTCTGGTGCCACAGCTCCAGCCAGTCGAGCACCGCCGCCGCGCCGCCGGTGGTGGTGGTCATGTGGAAGTGGTTCTCGCCCAGGCAGGCGGTGACGCCGTCGTCCATCACCATGCCGTCGTCCTTGCACATGAGGCCGTAGCGGCACTTGCCGACGGTCAGCTTGGCCCACGGGTTGGTGTACAGCCGGCCGAGGAACTCGCGCGCGTCCTTGCCCTGGATCTCGATCTTGCCCAGGGTCGAGGCGTCGAGAATGCCGACGCCCTCGCGCACGGCGCGGCATTCGCGCTGGACGGCCTCGTCCATGGTCTCGTTGCCCCTCGGGTAGTACCACGGCCGCATCCACTGGCCGACTTCCTCGAACTTCGCACCATGCTCCACGTGCCAGGCATGCAGCGCGGTGTAGCGGCGCGGGTCGAAGAACTCGCGGCAGTGCCGCCCGGCGATCGCGCCGAAGGTGATCGGCGTGTAGTTCGGGCGGAAGACGGTGGTGCCGGTGTCGGGAATCGTCTGCTTGAGGCAGCGCGCCGCGATCGCCATGGCGTTGATGTTGCCGAGCTTGCCCTGGTCGGTGCCGAATCCCATGCCGGTGTAGCGCTTGACATGCTCGATCGACTCGAAGCCCTCGCGGGTGGCAAGTTCGATGCCGGCGGCGGTGACGTCGTTCTGCTGGTCGACGAACTGCTTGGGCGCACGCATCGCGGGCTTCACGTGCGGCACCTGGTAGAGCGCCACGGCGCGGCCTTCGCGCACGCGCGGCACCTGCGGCAGCATCACGCCACCGGGTTTGAAACCGGCCTCGGAGAGCGCCCGTGTGCCGGCCTCGACCCCGTCGGCAAGTGCCTCGGCGAGCGCCATGCGCCCGTTCACCCCGCCGGCGGGAATCATGCCCCTCACCTTGCCTGGCACAAACCCCAGGATGTCGTCGCGCCACTCGGGGCGCGCCCCGGTATGCGCGGCAAGGTGCACCACCGGGCTGTAGCCGCCGGAGCTCGCCACCGTGTCGCAGGAAATCTCCTCGACCGGGCCGCGCACGCGGAAGCCGACCGGGTCGATCGGCGCGACGAGCGCCGCCGTCACGCGCTTCTTGCCGCGCGTCTCGATCACCGCGGCGCCGGTGATGACGCGGATGCCCAGCGCACGCGCCTCGGAGACGAGGTCGCCGTTCGGGTTGTCGCGGGCGTCGACGATGGCCACCACCTCCCGCCCCGCTCCGTGCCAGTCGAGCGCGGCGCGGTAGGCGTGATCGTTGGTGGTCGACAGCACCAGCCGCCGCCCCGGCGCAACGGCGTAGCGGCGGATGTAGGTGGAGATCGCGCCGGCCACCATGTTGCCCGGCACGTCGTTGTGGGCATACACCAGCGGGCGCTCGTGGGTGCCGGTGGCGAGCACCACCCGCGCGGCGCGCACGCGGTGCAAGCGCGCGCGCACCTGGCGGCGTCCGCCGAAGGTGGGCGCCGTGTCGGCAAGGTGCTCGGTGCGGCGCTCGTGCAAGGTCACGAAGTTGTGGTCGTGGCAGCCGTTGGCGGTGGTGCGCGACAAGGTCAGCACCTCCGGCATCGCGGCAAGCTCGGCGAGCACGGCCGCGCCCCACTCAGGGGCGGGCCGGCCGTCGATCTGCTCGCGCGAGTCGAGGAGCGAGCCGCCCATCTCCTCCTGCTCGTCGCACAGGATCACGCGCGCGCCGCTGCGCCCGGCGGCCAGCGCCGCCGCGAGCCCCGCCGGCCCGGCGCCGACCACGAGCACGTCGCAATGACGGTTCACGTGGTCGTAGATGTCCGGGTCACGCTCCTTCGGGCTGCGGCCCAGGCCCGCGGCCTTGCGGATGACCTTCTCGTACTTCGGCCACATCGCCGCCGGCGCCATGAAGGTCTTGTAGTAGAAGCCCGGCGGCATGAAGCGGCCGCCCAGCTCGCCCACCACGCCCATCAGGTCGCGCTCGACGTTGGGCCAGCCGTTGGTGCTGGTCGCCACCAGCCCGTCGTAGAGCGCCTGCTGGGTGGCACGCACGTTGGGCACCTGGGCGGCTTCGCTCGCGCCGAGCTGGAAAATGGCGTTCGGCTCCTCGGCCCCGGCGGCGACGATGCCGCGTGGGCGCGAATACTTGAAGCTGCGGTTGACCACGTCGATGCCGTTGGCGAGCAGCGCCGAGGCGAGCGTGTCGCCGGCGTAGCCCTGGTAGGCGACGCCGTTGAAGGTGAAGCGCAGCGGGCGGGAGCGGTCGACGCGCCCTCCGTGGTCGAGACGGTTGCGTTGGCTCATTTTGCGCCCCCCTTGTCGGTGGTCCTGGCCGTCGGCTGCTGGCCCACCTTGTAGGTTTCGAGGATCTCGTAGCTGACCGTGTGGCGCGTGACGTTGAAGAACTTGCGGCAACCGGCGGCGTGGAGCCACTGCTCGTGGTGCACCCCGCGCGGGTTCTTGCGGAAGAAGAGGTAATCGCCCCAGGCCGCGTCGTCGGTTTCTTCCGGCGCCTTCGGGCGGGCGATATGGGCCTCGCCCTTGGGGCGAAACTCTTCCTCTTCGCGGTACTCCTCGCAGTGCGGACAGTAGATGTGCAGCATGTGCCCTGCTCCTAGTGCGCGACGCCGGCGGCGCCGTGTTCGTCGATGAGTTTTCCGGAGATGAAGCGGTCGATGGTGAAGGGCGCCGCGAGCGGATGCGCCTTGCCCGCCGCCAGCGTCGCGGCAAACACGTGGCCCGAGCCCGGCGTGGCCTTGAAGCCGCCGGTGCCCCAGCCGCAGTTGAAGAACAGGCCACCGACCGGAGTCGCCGAGATGATCGGGCAGGCGTCGGGGGTGGTATCGACGATGCCGCCCCACTGGCGGTTCATGCGCACGCGCGAGAACATCGGGAACAGCTCGACGATCGCCTGCAGGGTGTGCTCGATCGTCGGGTAGCTGCCGCGCTGGCCATAGCCGTTGTAGCCGTCTATGCCCGCCCCGATCACCAGGTCGCCCTTGTCCGACTGGCTGACGTAGCCATGCACGTGGTTCGACATCACCACGGTATCGAGTACCGGCTTGAGCGGCTCCGAGACGAGCGCCTGCAGCGGATGCGACTCCAGCGGCAGGCGCAGGCCCGCCATCTTCGCGATCACGCTGGAGTTGCCGGCGGCGACCACGCCCACCGTATCGGCGGCGATGAAGCCACGGGTCGTCTCCACCCCGAGCACGCGGCCGCCGCTCTCGCGGATGCCGGTCACCTCGGTCTGCTGCAGGAGGTCCACACCCCGCGCGTCGGCCCCGCGGGCGAAACCCCAGGCCACTGCGTCGTGGCGGGCCACCCCGCCGCGCGGCTGCCAGGAGGCGCCAAGCACCGGGTAGCGGGTGCTGCGCGAGCAGTCCATGATCGGCACAAGCTCCTGGATCTGGCGCACGTCGAGCACCTCGCCGTCGATCCCGTTCAGGCGGTTGGCATTGACCCGGCGATGGATGTCGCGCATGTCCTGCAGGGTGTGGCCGAGGTTCATCACCCCGCGCTGCGAGAACATCACGTTGTAGTTGAGGTCCTGCGACAACCCTTCCCACAGCTTCATGGCGTGCTCGTAGAGCCAGGCGGCCTCGCCCCACAGGTAGTTGGAGCGCACGATGGTGGTGTTGCGCGCGGTGTTGCCGCCGCCCAGCCAGCCCTTCTCGACTACCGCGACGTTGGTAATGCCATGCTCCCTGGCGAGGTAGTAGGCGGTCGCGAGTCCATGCCCGCCGCCACCGACGATGATGACATCGTATTTTGACTTCGGCTCCGGATTGCGCCAGGCGCGCTGCCAGTTCTCGTGGTGGCTGAGGCCGTGCTTGAGCAGCCCGAACCCTGAGTAACGCTGCATCGTCCTATCTCCTCGTGTTCAGCATTCGATGACCAGCACTGTATCGTGCGGCCGCGGCAGCGCCATGTAGACCGCCGCGCTGGCCTGCAAGCCCGAATGCGGCTGAACGTTGGCGTAACCGGCGCCACGGTCGGTCATTGCAAACATGCTGCCTGTCTCCTCGGCAAACGGCGACCTTACGGGGCAAATCTTAGGAAGATCGGAAGACGGGGAATTGCCTGTATCCGTCACGTGCTTGCTCGATACGGCCGGGGCGGGGCCTCTCCAGAATCTGCTGTATATTCCCCCTCGTGTTCGCGTGCCCGATGAGCCCCGCCTCAAGCTGGCCGCGCACCCGTGGCGGTGCACCCCGCGAGCGCAGCGACACTTGGAGACGAGCATGGGTGACAAACTGCGTCAAGGCGCGCGCAGCTTCGACAGCCGCCTGCGACACAGCAATCAGGCCTACCTGCAGGGCCTGTCGTCCGACGACGCGCATCCGCCGCTCTGCCGACGCATCGGCTTCTTGTTGCTCGAACACTTTTCGATGATGGCCTTCACCGGTGCCGTCGACGCCATCGTCACCGCCAACCTGGTCAGCCGCAAACCGCTCTACCGCTTCGAAACCTGCAGCCTGGAAGGAGCCACGGCGCGCAGCGACCTGGGCATCAACATCCACGTCGACGGGGAGCTGCGCGCGCTGGACGCCAAGGATCTCGACATCCTGATCATCTGCGGCGGCTTCCGTTCGAACCTCGACCCCCACCGTCCGGTCGTCGGCAAGCTGCGCGAGGTGGCGCGGCACCGGGTGATACTGGGCAGCCTGTGGAACGGCTGCTACCTGCTGGCGCATGCAGGCCTGCTGGACGGATACACCTGCACCGTGCATCCGGACAGCCGCGACGGCCTCGCGGAACTATGCCCCCAGGTCAGACTCCTGCCCCGTCCTTTCGTCATCGACCGGGACCGCATCCCGTCCGCCGGCGCCAACAGCGCGTTGGGCATGATGCTGGCGGTGATCCGGCATCACCATGGTGATGAGATGGTGCGCGGCATCGAGGAGATCCTTGCCTGCGACCGGACCGTCGACGATCTTCCCGACAGCCCGATGCCGACCCTGGTGGTCGATCCCACCTTCCCCGAGGCGCTCCAGACCGTCCTGCAACTGATGAAGAACAACATCGAGGAGCCGTTGAGCATCGACGATCTCGCGCGCCACGCACAGGTCTCCCGACGCCGGATCGATCGCCTGTTCCAGCGCTACCTGAACACGACCCCCTCGCGCTACTACCTCGAAACCCGCCTCACCCGCGCCCGACGCCTGCTCCAGCAGACCAACGAGCCGATCACCAGCGTCGCGATCGCCTGTGGCTTCACCAGCGCCCCCCATTTCAGCCGCTGCTACCGCGAGTTCTTCGGCGTGTCACCGTCACAGGTCGGCGGCCGGCGCCGCCGCGAGTGACCAGTCGCCGCCCGCGCTGCGATCCCCTCCCCGTCCGACAGGCTGCTAGGACAGCACGACAGTACGCGAGCCGTTGAGGAACACGCGGCGCTCGGCGTAGTAATGCACTGCGCGGGCCAGTGCCTGGCACTCCATGTCGCGCCCGACCGAAAGTAGCTGCTCCGGGCTGTGGGCATGGTTCACCCGGTCGACCACCTGCTCGATGATCGGCCCCTCGTCCAGGTCGGTGGTGACGAAGTGGGCGGTCGCGCCGATCAGCTTCACGCCGCGCGCGTGCGCCTGGTGGTAAGGCTTGGCGCCCTTGAAGCCGGGCAGGAAGGAATGATGGATGTTGATCGCCCTGCCCGCGAGCGTTTCGCACAGCCCGGCAGACAGGACCTGCATGTAGCGCGCGAGCACGACCAGCTCCGCGCTGGTTTCCTCGACGAGCCGCAGCAGCCGGGCTTCCTGCTGGGGCTTGGTCGCCTCGCTGACGGGCAGATGATGAAACGGGACGCCCTCGACCGTCGCCAGCGGCGCGAGATCCGGATGGTTCGAGACGATGGCGACGACGTCGACCGGAAGCTCGCCGATGCGCCAGCGGTAGAGCAGATCGCGCAGACAGTGGTCGAGCCGGGACACCATGATCAGCACCTTAGGGCGCTCACCCAGATCGTGCATCATCCACTCCATCCCGAAACGGGCCGCGACTGGCGAGAACTCGTCCCGGATCGCGGGCGTGATGGGCTTGTCGCGAACCCCTGGACGAAACACGCAGCGGACGAAGAAACGACCGCTCAAATCGTCGTCAAAGCAGGAAAACTCGCTGATGTAACAGCCCTGCCGGTCGAGAAACGTCGAGATCGCCGCAACCTGGCCCGCCTCGCTCGGGCATGCGACGGTCAGAACCCAGCGTTGTCGTTGTGACATGAGAATCCACCTCCTCCGTGTATGTCGTACCGAAAGTACGCGAGCGGTCGGCGGGCAACTTGCCTGTACGCGCCAGATGCCGGCGCGAATCGGACGTCCAGTCCCTGCCGCGGGTCGCAAACAGTTGCGACATCAACTTTCGAACTCGGGCGGGCAGCGCGGGATGCGCGCATCGGGCTTCAGGCAGCGTGCGTGAGGCGTGACAAACTCGGCGATCGAGGTGATTCAGGAGTCGCGCGACGGGCGCCGCTCACACCCCGGAACACAAAGCCGAAAGCGTTCAAGGGGCGCGGCACGCGACGAGCGCCCGCCCCGATTCAGCAATCGTGCGGCAGGTGTCCTTGTTCCGCTTGCGCCAAATCGGCAAGAATGAACTGTATGAATTCTTGCACGTAGGGTTTGTCACGCGAGGACTTGTTGACTTTCAGGTAGTAGCCGCGGTCGACACGTAGCGGCGAATCGAACGGCGCGCACAACGCTCCTTCGGTGACTAGTGACTTGACGAGATGGTGCCAGCCAAGAACAAAACCTTGTCCGGCCACGGCGGCCTCGACGAGAAGCGGATAATTGTTGCTGACCACGCGCGGAACCGGCATGGCCCCTTCTATCCCATGGGCCGAGAACCAGTCGTTCCAATCGATCGGGAACCACCCGATCGCCTCCGAAGACCAGTGCTTGGGATGGAGCGCCAGCAATTCGGCCACAGCGAGGCTGGCGGCGTCGGGAAAGGGTCCGCAGGAGCGCAGATAGGCCGGGCTACATACCGGCTCGACAATCTCGGGAAACAGAAAATGCAGGGTTTCGCCGACCTCGCAACGTTCATTGCCGCAGATCAGCGAGAGATCCACCTCATCGAAGTTCCGCAGGGTGTCGTTTTCGTCCGAGGCAAGAAGAACGAATTTGGCCTCCGGGTGCGACGCGCAGAACCGATCGACGTAGGGTTTGAACCATAGGACGACCGCCGCATTGGTTCCGGAACAGGTGATGACCGGCGTTTCCTCGGGGTGACTCAAGGTTTCCACGGCCTCGCAAATGAGGTCGAGACCGGCGCTGACCGCCGCGAGGACGGTCTGCCCGGCGGCGGTGAGTTCGAGGCTGTTGTGCTTGCGTACGAAAAGCGCCGCCCCGAGGGCCTTTTCCAGCCCGCGGATGTGTTGGCTGATCGCCGCTTGCGTGACGTTGAGTTCATTGCCGGCGAGGGTGAAGCTCAGATGCTTCGCGGCAACCTCGAAAGTTGCAAAAGCGCCCAGCGAGGGGAGGTAGCGCCGTTTGGAGGCCATGCGCCAATTTAACCCGCGCTTTCCCTCATGCACAACAGGCACTACGTTCGCGCAGTACCTCACTGGCAATCTCATTCCTTGCGCGCCTGCCATTCTTTCCAGCGAAGTACGACGGTCGCACCGACGGAGGCGAAGGGTTCGGGCGGAAGCAGGCCAGGCTCGGCCTGCTTGGCAAAGAACGTCGTGATTTCAGAAGACGCGCCGCTCACAAGTTCCGCCGCGCAGATCCCGGTCAGGACGCCCCTGGTCGCACCGAGCCCGTTTTGACAGCAGGCGGCGAAAACACCATCGTCGATCTCGCCGGTCACGGAGACGCCGTTTCTCGACAGACACAGATGGCCTGACCAGACATAAGCCATGTTGACTTCGGCGAGGTTCGGAAAGCGCGCGTCGAATTTCGCGCGCATGACCGCCGTGGCGCGGCGCATCCCGTGCTCCGACGACTCCATGCCGGGCCGGTACTCGGCACACGTCCTCGTCACGATCCGGTTGCCGCCTTGCCCGGTGTCGATCCGGCGCATGGTCGTCCCCATCGGATCGGAGGGGGTGATCCCCCAGCGGCTGTGCCCCCCGAGCTTCGCAAGCGCGTCGGTGCCAAGCTCTTCGGTCATGCACGCGAAGAGGAAGATATGCATCAGCCGGCCGCGTTTGATGCCGAAGCTTTCGATGTGTCCGTTGTTGGCCAGCACGATCTTGCTCGTCGAGATCGTGCCGCCCAGGGTGGAGATCCGCCAGGAGGAAGCTTCACGCCGAAAGCCCGTCACCGGCGTGTTTTCGTAGATGTCGGCCACCGCCGCGAGACCACTCGCAAGCCCCCGTACATATCCAGCGGGTTGCAGCATGACGGTGCCGGGAGTGTAGAGGCCGGACAAGTAGTAGCGGCTGCCGGTCAGCTCGAACATGCTCTTCGCGTCGAGCAGCTCATAGGGTTCGCGCAGCCCGTCGAGATGGGCGGCATAGCTCAGGTTCTGCGCGTGACTGGCCCAGGTTGCGGCGCCGTTGACCTTGCCGGCCGGGTCGAAATAGTTCGCATCGATGCCATACTCCAGCACCGCTTCGCGCGCGAACTCGATCGCGTAGCGGTTGAGCGCGATCAGACGGCCGTCCGTGTCTTCGTCGTCGCCCGCATAGTTGGACGAGGTCAGTTCATGGGGCAGATCGATCATGAACCCGGAGTTGCGGCCGGCCGCGCCTTCGCCAACGCGCCCGGCGTCGACGATGACGATGCTCGCGCCGGGATTGAGCTGGGCCAATCGCCGCGCCGCGTACAGGCCTGCAAAGCCCGCGCCGACGACAGCAAAATCACAAGTCCGGTCGCGCTCGAGCGCGGGGGCCGGGGTGCGCCTGGCGAGGATGGCATCCCAGGCCGCCGGTCCCGCGTATTTCGGCAGACGCCTTGCGGAGTACTCTTTTGTCATTTATGCGACTCTTCTTGAAGTTATAGCGGGTCCCGGCATCGCGGCGATGGATGGCGCCATCGCCGCCACGGGTTTCCCAAGCCAACACGCGCGACTACTCGTCCCCTGCGGCGGTCCCGCCGCTCAGGTCTAGCCAGATGGTCTTGAGCTGGGTGTACTGGTCATGGGCATGGATGGAGTTGTCGCGGCCACCGAAGCCGGATTGCTTGTAGCCACCGAAGGGCGTCGAGATGTCGCCCTCGCCGAAACTGTTGACCGTCACCGTACCGGCGCGCAGCGCCCGTGCGCCGCGAATCGCCCGCTTGCCATTCGCGGTGAAGAGCGAGGCCGCCAGCCCGTATTCGGTGTCGTTGGCCACGGCAATCGCCTCGTCGAAGCTCGACACCGTGATGACCGACAACACCGGGCCGAAGATCTCTTCGCGCGCCAGCACCGAGTCGTTGCTACCCACGTCCACGATCGTCGGCTCGACAAACGCGCCGCCGATGTCCCGACCGCCCATCAGGATCTCGCCCTGCCCGGCCTTGGCGATGTAGCCGCAGACCTTGTCGAAGTGTGCCTTGGATACCAGGGCCCCCACCCGCACCGAGGGGTCGAGCGGATCGCCCACCTTCCACTCGCGCGCCTGTGCCATGACCTTCTCCAGCAGCGCATCCTTGATGTCCTTGTGGACGATCAGGCGGGATGCGGCCGAACAGTTCTCGCCCATGTTCCAGAACGCGCCATTGACCACATGCGCGGCGACCGCGTCGAGTTCCTCGGCATCGTCCATCACGATGCACGGGTTCTTGCCGCCCATCTCGAGCACGACTTCCTTGAGGTTAGAGTCGGCCGAATAGTGCAGGAAACGCCGCCCGGTGACCGTTGAGCCGGTGAAGGACACCATGTCTACATCCGGATGCCTGCCCAGCGGCTCGCCGACGTTGGCACCGCTGCCGGTGACGATGTTCAGGACCCCCGCGGGCACGCCGGCCTCGTGCGCGAGTTGCGCGACACGCAAGGCCGTCAGCGAGGTCTCCGTGGCGGGCTTCAGGACCACCGAGCAGCCGGCGGCCAGCGCCGGACCGATCTTCCACGCCAGCATCAGCAGCGGGAAGTTCCACGGCAGGACCAGCCCCACGACGCCGACGGGTTCGCGCACCACCATCGCGATGTGCCCGTCCGAGGCGGGTGCAACCTGATCGTAGATCTTGTCGATCAGCTCGGCGTGCCACTTCAGGCAATGGATCGTTTCCGGCACGTCGATGCTTGCGCAGTCGAAGATCGTCTTGCCGCTGTCCAGGCTCTCCATCACGGCAAGCTCATCGGCATCGCGCGCCATCAGCTCGCACAGCCGCAGCAGCACGTCCTTGCGCTCGGTCGGGCGCAGTTTCGACCAGCGCTCGTCATCAAAGGCCGCGCGGGCGCTGGCGACGGCCAGATCGACGTCTCCGGCACCGCAGGCGGCGATGTCGGCGAGTACCGCGCCATTGGCCGGATTCAGCGTGCGGAAGGTCTTGCCGGACTGCGCCGCGCGAAAGCGGCCATCGATGAAGGCCTGAGTCGGCAACACCAGGTCGCGGGCGATCGCTTCATATTCTTCACGGGTCAGCAGGTTGCTCATCGCTCAGCCCTCCGCCTTGATCGCCGCGATCGTGGACTTGATGCCACCGACGACCGCCTCAAGCTCGGCCTTCTCCGTCGCGTTCAGGCCTTGCAGTGGCGGACGCACCGGGCCGGCGCGCAGGCCGGCGATCTCGGTGCCGTGCTTGACGCACTGGATGAACTTCCCGCCCTGCTCAAGCACGCGCATCAAGGGCATCAGCGCGGTCATGATCCTTCGGCCCTTGGCGAAATCGTTCTTCAGCACGCAGGTTTCATAGAGGAACACGTGCTCCTCGGGCAGAAAGTTGGAGCCGGCGCAGATCCAGCTACGCGCGCCCCAGGCGAAGAACTCCAGCGCCTGATCGTCCATGCCGCAGGACATCTGGATGCGCGGGTAATCGAGCGCGAGCAGATGGAGGCGGTTGATGTCGCCCGAGCTTTCCTTGATGCCCATGACGTTGCCCGAGCTGCACACCCGATCGAGAAACACCTTGCCCATCTCCACGCCCATCCGGGCCGGATAGTTGTAGAGAACGATCGGCAGCTCGGCCGCGCGGTCGATCGCCAGGGCGTTCTCCGCGTTCTCCGCTTCGGTGGGCACGGAATACGGCGGCGTGCCGAGCAGGATTGCGTCGGCCCCCATCTCGCGTGCCCCGGTCGCCAGCGCGATGCTGTCGGGCGTGCGCATCGCGCCAGTGCCCACGATCAGCGGCAGGCGGCCGTTGAGGCGGTCCTTGATGAACCGCGCCAGCTCAAGGCGCTCCTCCACCGTCTCGGCGTAGTTCTCCGCTGTCGAGCCGCCGGAAATGATGCCGTGCACCCCATTTGCAACGAGCGCTTCGAGCAGGTCAGCCAGCGCGTCGAGATCGAACGAGCCGCCCGACTGCATCGGGGTCACGACCGGCGTATAGATTCCTTCGAGGGTAAACGTGGATTTCATGCTTGCTCCATCCTGTTGAGCGCGCACCGAGGGGCCGCCATGGACCCATCTGGCGGCACGGGTTGTGAAAGTTGCAGCGGCGCTTGCGCTGCTATTGAACGAAACCGAAGAGCCGCGGCAGGAAGAGCGCCAGCGGCGACCAGTAGGTCGTGACCAACATGACCGGGAAGGCGGCGAAGGCCATGAAGTAGAAGGCCGGGCGCATCACGCCAGACATTCCCACGTCGCCAACGCGGCAGGCCATGAACAGAATGGGCGCCATCGGCGGGCTGTTCGCGCCGATCACCACGCTGGTGCCGATGATCGCGGCGAAATGCACCGGGTCGACCCCGATCTCGCCCATGACCGGCACCATCAGCGGGCTGACGATCGCAATCACGCTGACGTCGTCCATGATCATGCCGATCAGGATGAGGAAGACGTTGACCATCAGCAGGATCAACAGCGGGTCCGAGAAGGTCTCGAGCAGCAGGTCGGTCAACTGCTGGGGCACGCGCTCCAGCGTGAAGATGCGGCTCGCGACGAAGGAGAAGACCAGGATGATCATGATCATCCCCGTCGTCTTCGCGGCCTGTACCACGGCCTCGGCGACCTTGCGCACGGTCAGTTCGCGATAGACGAACAGTCCGACGGGGATCGCATAGACCACCGCGATCGCGGCCGCCTCGGTGGGGGTGAAGATGCCGCCATAGATGCCGCCGAGGATGATCACCGGCAACATCAGCGCGGGAATCGCCTTCCACCCCGTGCTGGCGGTCTCCGCGATGCGCTCGCGCCACGCGGCCTTGGCGTCATTGCCGCCGAGATTCCGCTTGACGTGAATGGCGTTCAGGATCGACAGGAAGATCATCAGCAGGATGCCGGGACCGACTGTCGCCAGAAAACAGGCGGCGACTGACTGACGCGTCACGACGGCATACAGGATCATCGTGATCGAGGGCGGGATCAGCAAACCGAGCAGGGAAGACACCGCCAGCAGCGCGCTGGAATAGCCCCGGCTGTAGCCGTGCCTCTCCATCGGTTCGATCATGATCGAGCCGATGGAGGCCACGGCAGCCGAGGCAGTGCCCGAGATGGCGCCGAAGATGCCGCAGGCCGCGACCATGGAGGTACCCATACCGCTGCGCGACCGGCCCACCAGGGCCTCGACGAAATCGACCAGGCGCTTGGCGATGCCGCCGGTCTGCATCAGGTAGCCGGTCATGACGAACAGCGGCAACGCCACCAGAATCACCGAATTCACCGACCAGAACCCTGTCGTCATCAGCGAAGAAATGTCCACGTCGTAAAGTATGGACAGGATCAGCGTCATTCCCGCAAAGGAGAAGACGACTGGCACGCCGATCATCATCATCACGACGACCGCGACGACAGCAATGAGAGCTTCCATCTCAGATCACTCCATTGGCGACAACGGATCGCCCGATGTGATGCCCGCGCCCGACAATTCGAGGAACAGGTCGCGGACGAGGTAAATGACGAATGCGATGGATGCGACGAACAGGCTGACCTGCGAAACCCACCACGGAATGGCAAACACGGCCGTGGTCTGTCCGCGCTCCAGACCGAAGGCGAACAGACTCCAGGACCAGGTCACGAACATCACCGCGACCCCCAGCGAGATGACCGTCGACACGATCGACGCGGCACGCCGGACTTTGGGATTGCTTGACATCACCTGCACGAAATCGGCAGACAGATGCGAGCGGTCACGCGATGCCAGGGCAGCGCCAAGCATGTAGAACCACATGACCGCCAACAGCATGATCTCTTCGAGACCGAATACCGGCTTCCCTAGAACCGCGCGGCTGAAAATGCCGATTGCCAGCATCAGGGCGACAGCCAGCCCGACAACGACGAGGATGGGGTGAATGATGCGCACGAGAAGCGCATCAAGACTTCTGAGAATGTGCATGATTGCCCTCTCGACCACGGACATGAGGCAAGAGGGGACTGCGACGGACGCAGCCCCTCGTCGGAAGCTCCGGCCTATTTCGGCGTCGAGGCGTTCGCGCGCACCTGATCCATGATCTCGGCCCCAAGCTCCTTTTCGATCTGCGGCCAGACATCTTTACGCACGCGCTCGACCCAAGCCGCCTTCTGTTCAGGCGTCGGCACGACGTACTTGATTCCGGCCTTCTGGGCAGCGGCGACCCATTTCTCGTCCTCGGCCTTGGCACCCTTGAACTGCTGGTCGATCACCGCAAGCGCTGCGGACTCGATGATCGCGCGGTCCTCGTCGTCCATCTCGTCCCAGGTCGCGCCGTTCATCAGCAACGAGTAGGACGCGAAGTTGTGCGAGGACTGCACGAAGTAGTTGATCTGGTCGCGGAAATATTCGTAATCCCAGAAGATCACGTTCGACGAGTCACCATCCACGACACCGGTCTGGATCGAGGTATACACCTCTGCCCAGTCGATCGGTACCGCCTCGAAACCCATGGCCTGGACCGTTTGCGGCAGCGGGAAGATCGGCTGCGAGCGGACCTTGATGCCCTTCGCCTCCTCGAACGAGGTCGCGTAACGCCCCTTGGTGGCGACTCCGCCAAAACCCTCGGGGAACGGGCCAAAATACTTCAGGCCGATGTCCTTGTAGACAGGATCCATGACTTTGCGAACCCAGCCGTCCTGACCGTAAGACTTGATGGCGTCGTTCCAGTCGAGCACGAGATATGGAATGTAATTCACGACAATTCGCTTGTCGTAGGACGTCTGCGGCCACGCGAGCATCATGTGGACGTTGCCCTTGACCAACTGATCGAAAAGCTCCTGCTGGCCGCCGAGTTCGCCTTGATAAAAGACGTTGACCTTCATGCGCCCTTTCGACTTCTCCTTGATCATTGAAGCCCAACTCTGCACGGCTTTTCCGTTCACCGACTCGCGATCACCCGATTCGGTAGCAAGCACCAGCTTGTAACTCTTGTCGCTGGCCTGCGCCGCAACCGGGGCAAGCATTGTGAACGCGATGGCGATCCCTGCGATGGCTTTGACGTTGATCATGAGTCTCCTCCGAAATTTGATTTGTAATAAGAGCGGCAAGCGCCCTCTTTTCGGTAATGCTCAGTGCAGATTACGTTCCCAGCATCTGCCTCGGCAAGCGAGGTCTTTCACCAGTTAGAGATAAGGCACAGCTTATGCCCCGATCGACGACAACGCCCGCGAAGTACACCGGGATCGGTCACGCAGCCGGCTTGGGCGGCGTTCTTCAGGAGAGCCTCGACTCCTGAGCCGGGGCGATGGCACCTTGAACAACGCCAGCGCCCCCGCTGGGTGAGGCGCGGCCCAATAATGCCGCCGACGAGGTATCCGGCGAAATGACGAGCCGCAAGCACAGGTGCGGGGTGGCCGGCCCAGGAGGGCCAACCGTTTCATCGTCAGAAGTAATAGCCGAAGTTCATATACAGGCTACGCTTCCACTTGTTCTCGCCCCCCGCACCCGCACCCTGGGTGAAGTCGCCGGTATAAGGATCATTGCGCCCCAGGCGATATTCCGTGTAGATGTAAAGTGGGCCGGCAGTGAATTGCACCCCCGCCAGCAGCCGCTCCGAATCCTTGAACCCGCTCTTGTCCTTCGCGTAGACGCTGTAGTTCACGTACGGCTTCACGTCGCTGATGAAGCGCCATTTCCAGTCGACGTCATAGCTGAGGTCAACGGAATACAGCGTGCCCTTCGACGCGACGTTGAACGAACCATCGAATGCGCCGAACGTGACCGTATCCATGCCGACGGCGCCTGGATTGCGCGGCGCCATATCCTGACGAGCCACCTCGGCCATTACGCGAAAGCGGTCAAATTGGCCAAGGTAATGCAAGGCGTACGCGTCCCGATCACCATCCTCGCGCGTGTCGCGGTTTCGCAGCGTCGAGTGCATCGCCGACAACCCCACCTCTGAACTGGCGCGCTCCGAGTGGGAGAACGTATAGGCCGCCCGCGCGACCCACAGGTTTTGCTCTTCGTTGTTGCTGCCGCCGGTCACATAACCGTCGGCGTCGACGACATTGACCGAGTAACGGTTGCTGTCGCTTGAGGTACCGGTCCAATTTCCGCCGTCCCGCGGGTAAAAACCCAATTGAAGATCGAGCGGGCCGCTCTTGTACTGATATTTGACACCCAGGTTATGCACGTCTTCCAGCCCGACGACGTTGGCCATGGTTTCGTAAAAGGTATTGCTTGCGTACGGCAGAAGACCAAACGGCACCTGATTGAGGCCGGCGATAATCCGGTGTTCTGGCGAGAACTTGAACCCGGCATAGGCAAACTCCGGAAAGTTGATACGCCCGACGTCGTTCGTGTAATCGTATGGATATGCGCCACCATAGAAGCGATATTGTCCCGCAGCAAACCACGACGACGACTCGTAGTTGGCCTTCACTCTAATTACGTCGAGCGAAATGCGACTGACGGAGGGATCTGCATATGGGCGGTAATCGTAGCGCGCACGTATGGCACCACCAAACGTCCAGGCACCGTCAACATCATCGCCCGCGGCATGGCTCGCGGCCGACGCCGACAAAGCGATACAGCCCATGACCGCCGAAGCAAACAAACCCGATTTGCACGACAGCCGATTGGTCGTCCCTATTTTCATTGGATGTCTCCTTCCATTTTCTGTATATTGCGGCGCACGATAGAGCCCTGGTTGTGAAGAATGTGCGCCGTACTGGTGGTAGCCAAGCGACCGGACCAACCTCGATTCCGCTGCTCCTGTTGGCCCACGGCAACTGGGCATGCGCCTTCCCCTCGATGCACTGAGCGACTTACCGCGTAAAGACTTGCCACGATATCCCGCCTATTAACCCGGCAACCAAACAGATGACTTGTCATTCCGGCGAAAGCCGGAATCCATGCGATGGAACTGGGCACTGGCTTTCGCCGGTGCGACAGTGTGATTTCCCGGCTAATAATTGCTTTCCGCCAATGCGTTGAAATGCATCAATTGACAGAAAGGCATTCTATGCAGCTAATGCATGCATTGCGTTTCGTTACAGGTCTTGGCGGATTTACGCATGGCTTCGGCAGTACGTGCAATCAAGTATCTTCGCGGGCAGGCCATAAGGTGCGGCTAATGCCAGAGGAGGTCGGCATGCGACTGGCACAGGGCACGGACCCCAGCCATTCAGCACGTGTTGAGCAATGACTGGCTCTGGCCTAACGGGCGCCAAACATCAAGCAGCCTAGGTGCAAGGCGCCGGGCTATTCGTCTTGGTTAAGCGAGCCATCTCGTATAACCGCCCACTGAACCCGCACGGCGGGTGGTGTGGGGGCCGGAGGTGAGAAACCTCCGGCTACCCGATTGGGCAACCGAGATGCGCAACGCGCCATGTGTTGACGATGTGGGCCGCGGCAATTACCGTAATAGCGCGTGCGTAAGGCGCGCCCAGTAACAGGCCGAATAGCAGGACGACCGCTCCACGAAAGACGAGATGGAGTGAGCATGATGGCATTGGAGGTAGGGACTAACGAATAGCGCTTATCCGCCGCGACAGGCGCGTAGGGTGAATAGATGCGGTTAGAGGAAAACAGAAAGAGAAACTGAAGTGGATCAATGAGGTTAGTGTCATTGATCCGTTGAGCAGATCAATGGCTCTGGCCCTATTGATCACATGCGCCCTCAACGAGACGATGTAGGTGTATGAATGCATGGCGCTAACGTCCATGCTCAGGGGCGCGCCGCTTGCGGTGCGTCCCGCTGGACCGAATTGTAGAAGGCTGGTTCATGGACAGAACCACTCCAAACGCAACCCTGTCTCTTGGAGAAATTGAGCGTCGAGTTTCGCTGAGAAAGGAACGACGCCCTTTCGCTGAAGAAGCTCAAATGTTTCGTATGCGTAGCAGTGCGCGCAATCTTCCTTTTCTTTTGGTGTTCGGCTGTCCCATTCTTGTTCTGATGAGTTCTTGTAATCAATGTGATGGCCGATCTCGTGCAGTAGAGTTCGATACAAGACAGTGTTTCGAAGAGTGCTTGGTGTGACATGCAGTTCGAAGCCCTTTCGCGTCTGCCGGAATTCGTAGCCATCGGTGCGCAATCTTTCTAGTTCTCGTACACGTTCGGGCGACAACGACTTGTCCCAATGTATTGGTTCGGAGTTCTGAGCCTCAAGAACGATGGCTGCACCTCGGTAAGTGGAAATATCGAAACAGAAGATTGCACGCCCCCAGACCGGGCTTAGTATTCGTTGTTTGCGCGTAGGTTGCCGAAAAACAATGAAATCGAATGCTTCGATGTCCTTAGGCTGGCAATGCTGAAGAACGGTGCATATGTCATCTAGAGTGCAAGGATAGAACCAATCTGGCCGAGTAGGCTCGACAAAGAATGGAATCTCGCGGTTTCCAACAATTCGCTTCACGCATACGTAGTTCTCCAAACGTTCGTAGAAGCACTTCAACTCGTGCCAGGACTCTGGAATAACCAAGCGATTGTCGGCGCCGTGGCCGCGTGCCTTAGTGCCAATATTCTTGTTTCGACGAGTGGGATTCCAGCCTGTGCGCATAATTTTCTAACGCCAAATTGACTGGCGCGTAGTGTCCGAGTCGAATGTTGAGTTAAAACGATTCCCAAACAACTTTGGGAACACGACATACCATTGCAGCCACCCAGCAATCGCATAGATCGGTGAAGCAACCAAATGCGCTTCACCGACAGTCGCAATTCCTGCATAAATGAGAGGCAGCGCACACAATGAGCCAATCAAGCCCATGGGATATGTAAGTGCAGGCAACGCAAGTGCTAAACCGAGCTGAACTAACGCAAATCCTGTTTCTTGGGCAACACCGACCCCGATCGTCACAAGAACTACGATCGCCATATACGCCCAGCGATTGATTGCCATTCTCTTCATTTGAGTTCAACGTTTGACATGAGGGACTGCCAAGGGCGATAGCCCTTGGCAGTCCCTCTCGATGGAAGGGTAGACGGGTACTCGCACAATCACTCTTTCAGAAGAAAGAGGATTCTGCTGTAGTTGCCGATATTATCTTTATTAAAACGATCTTCATCGATCTTCCAATAGAGAATGGATTCAGCTCCCTGCGCCCAAAGCAAAGTTGTGTTCTCCTTTTCATTGCCATGGTTGTTCTTTATTAACTTACGAGTCATCTGAGGTTTCCCATAATGCTGGACAAAGAGCAGCGAGCCTGGCTCAAATAACTCGCCAAAAACAGGAATGGATATATTTACAAGCTTGTCATTATGGAACGTGAGTAGCGTGTTGATACCGCCGCCACGCAGTTGCTCAAAAACTCCGGGGCGCTTCGAAGTATCAAATTTTGCACTGCACCGCCGTAACTCAGATGAGGATTGATCGCTATCGCATTTGAATTCCGGGAAGCTCTCAGCCAACTGCTTTTCATTCATTCCTAATTTGAGTCCGTGATAAGAAAAACCAGCAACATCTTCGGCGTAGCTTGGAACACAAAAACAAAGTGCGGAACAAGCTATCGCAATAGTTACACCATATTTCATTCGTATCTCCCAAGTTGTACCGTCTAACGCTATAGCTCAGCGGCGAGTTTACGAGTCCGCTGGAGCGCCTCGTTCGACATCATGTGGTTGCACGGGCAAGTCAGCGAATGATGTGGAATACCTTGCCGAGAATGTGGTCCGAAGGCACAAGCCCCCATGAGCGACTGTCTCGGCTGTTGTCGCGGTTGTCGCCGAGGACGAAATAGTAGCCGGAGGGAACGGTGCAGGTCAGTCCGTCGGAATACGGAGAGCAGTTGGCTCTTGCCACGAACCGCGGCTCCATTGGCGGAGCAAACGGGATTGAAGGATCGAGAATGACCGAGTACTCATGGCCGTCCAAGGATTCCGCGAATCGTAATGTATTTTGGCTTATGGCGGGGTCAATGTAGTCCTCAGCCTGTCGACGTGCCACTTCAACACCGTTGACGGAAAGTTTCTGGCTGCGATACGTGATCTTGTCCCCAGGGAGCCCAATGAGGCGCTTCGCGTATTGCGTCTTCGGATCTAGCGGATAGTCGAAGATGATGATGTCGCCCCGGTTGAGTGGTGAGGAAATCGGACGATGGAGTAGCGTGAGGCCGAATGTTCCGTAATGCCCATAGCCCCATTTCTTGGCAAGCAGGTAGTCACCGACTGCAATCGTTGGGATCATGGAGCCAGAGGGAAACCGGAAGGACTCGACCACGAACGACCGGAGAAGAATTGCGACCATGGACAGCAGGGCGAATGTGGAAAGCAGGCCGTACCACCTGCTATACCAAGGCCTGACGCCATCGTCGGGGAAGCGACTCGCAAGTCGGTAGACGTGAATGGCACAAATGACCGGAACTGCCAGCGACAGTAATGCAAGCGATGGAAGTTGGCGGATATAGAAGAACTCAGCGAACCCCACCGCCACCGCCAAGAGAAAATACAGTAGCGCCCAGCCAGGACGTGCAACGTACAGCATGGCGAGTGGCTGGCCTAACAAACTCAATAGCACCGCGATCCATTTCTTCGGGCGACTATTCATAAGCGGGGGCTCCCTGTGATGCCGAACGTTTGAATTCAACGGCCTGCGCGGCATTTCGCGCAGGCCCTGTGGAATGACGATTAGGTGGGCACTATGCCCCCATCGATGATCGACTCCTGGACAGTCCCATACAGCGCTTGGGCGCTAGCGGTGGAGAACGCCCAGTACTGATCTCCATAAGAGAAGTGCCACCATTCTCTGGGGTAGTTGACGAATCCTTCCGCAACTAATGTCTCCACCAAGAGCTGTCTATTGTTCGCTGCCGCATCCGTGATTTCATCGAACCGCGTAGCGCACAGGTCGGGCGGAACAACATCCCAGTCGCTCAGCTCCATACCAAAGTCCAGAGGAATACCGTCGCTATTGACTATTTCAATGTCGACTGCGCCGCCGGTACTGTGTGGCGGAACAATCCGGACACCCTCTAACGTTCGTAGTGGCGAGGCGAGCTTTGCTGCTTGGGCATAACACCAAGATGTATCCCGTGAGGGGTTTTCCTTTTTCATTCTTCGAAGTTGCCCATCAAAGAGCATTTGTTGAATCTTGGGATTCCTATAGCCTTCATATAAACGAAGCTGCAGGCCAGGAGGAAGTCTCTGCTGGGCCTTCTCAAGCCTAGCTACGACGCCTTCTCGCAATAGTCGGTAAAACGGTGCCGTCTCTGGACTCTCAGGCGGGGGGCCATAGGTGATTAGACCGCTGCTTGCTGCGTCAACGAGAGGTTCGCCGCAATCCGCAATATGTACCCCCCGTACTCGGGGATCCGACATCTCTACCAGTTCACCGCTTGCCAAGCGAATTCTCCATACATTGATAAGCGTTGCGACGGCAACACATAACGAACAGGCTTATCCCTCGCGCCACCAGCGCCGTTCAGTGCTCGGGCGCATGCCGCGAGGGATAAGCCTTGTTGAACTGAACCGCCGCTCAGGCGGTGATGTTGGGGATTCTACGCGCGCGCCATCCACATTGGATAGTGCGGGACACGATCGGGTCATCAGCAAGTGGCCTGTCCCGGCGAACCGCTCGCGACCATCGCTGTCATCGGCGGCGCTCGGGTGCCGACCGAGCGTGTGGCGTGCGGTGTCGGTCACGCTCGCCACACGCGGGGCGTGCCACGGCCTGCCGGTGCGGACGTTGCATCAGCAGGGATCGGGGCAGACCGCGTGAGCGTTCATGGCGGCCCATCCCGACAGCGCGGCGCAGGCGCTGGCCGCCTTGCTGTTCTTCTATGGCAAGGTGTTGTGCGTGGATTTGCCCTGGCTGCGAGAGATCGGCCGACTTCGGCCGTCGCGCCGCTTGCCTGTCGTGCTGATCCCGGACGAGGTTGTTCGCATCCTTGGCTTTCTGGAGGGCGAACATGCGGATCAGCGAGGGCCTGCAACTGCGGGTCAAAGACCTGGACTTCGATCACGCGACTATCATCGTGCGGGAGGGCAAGGGCTCGAAGGATCGGGCGCTGACGGTGCCTGAACGCCTCGCACCCGCCCTGCGCGGACAACTCGCGCAAGCCTGAGATCGGTTCATTATCGAACGGCCGTTTTCGGAAACCACTCGTTGCGCCCGCTCCTGACCGTTATGGATCGCCGCTCTTGGCCGATCCCTACGCCGGCGGTGTGACCCCCCTCCAGATCATGAGCTGGCTTGACCGGAATTGATATCTATACGAGAATGCGAAGCGTTCTCAGTTGTATCAGATTGTAGATCCGCCCCGGCCCCTGCCGCTTGCCAGGCATGCCGGAACTTCCGGCGTATCAAGCCAGCCAGTCCGTACCACCGGACCAGCCAGCCAGTTGTACTGGATGACTCGATCAAGGTGTGTACATGGTGTTCAAGCGCTTTCCCGCCCTGCCCGGCCGCCGCCCGCCGCTCCTCGTATCCGCTTTCCCTTGCATTGCCCGCTCGTGGGTGTTTGCTCCACTGCACGCGGGTATGCCCGCGTCGTCTTGCCGCTGAATTCCGACTTCCACCTCATGTCCACCCGGAGAATTCCATGTCGTCCGCACTTCGCTTCACCCCGCTGACCCTGTCCATCCTGGCCGCGCTCACGGCACTCTCCAGCGCTACCCACGCCCAGGAACAGACCTTGTCATCAGTCACCGTCACGGCCAAGGGCTATGCCGCCGATGAACTGGAGACTCCGGCGGCGACCACGGTGGTTGGTGCTGACGAGTTGCGCGCGCGGGGGGCCAGCAACGTCGGTGAGGCGTTGCGTGGCAAGCCGGGTCTGGCGGTGGCGAGTGATGGCGCGCAGGGGCAGAACCCGGTGATCCGTGGGATGAAGAAGGAGAGCGTGGTGCTGCTGGTCGATGGCATGCGCCTGAATTCGGCGCAGCCGGCGGGGGCGATTGCGTCGTTCATGTCGTTGGGGCTGGCCGAGCGGGTCGAGGTGGTGAAGGGGCCGGCTTCGGTGTTGTACGGCACCGGTGCGTTGGGTGGGGCGATCAACGTGCTGCTGCCGCAGGCGCGTTTTGGCGTCGGCGTGGGCGGTTCGGTGGCGGCGAGCTACGACAGTGCCAGTCGCGGCGTGCGCGGCACTGCGGTGCTGCAGGCCGGCAGTGACGACCATGCGTTGATGCTGGGGGCGTCGCTGGCACGCATCGACGACTACGAGGCGCCGTCCGGCCGGGTGGACGACACCGGTTACGACTCCGACAGTTTCATCGGCCAGTACCGCTTCCGCATCGACGAGGCGCAGCAGTTGCGCGTGTCGCTGCAACAGCACACCGACAAGGACGTGTGGTACCCCGGCTCCACGCGCCCGCACCCGAGCCCGATGGTCGGCAGCACCACCGTGCATTCGCCCGAGCAGACGCGGGTGCTGGCCGAGGTCGGCTACGCGCGCAAGGGCTCGGGCGACGCCCCGCTCAACCTGGACGTGCGCGTGTACCGCCAGGAGATGCAGCGCCAGATCTATTCGCAGGCCAACAAGCTGCAACGCGACGTGGGCCGCAGCAAGGTCAGCTTCGACACCACCGGCATCGACGCGCGCGCCGACTGGCTGGCGCACCCCGAGCACCTGCTGTCGTTCGGCATCAACGCGTGGAGCATGCAGGCCTCGCCCGAGCGCTACCTGGCCTCGCCGACGCCGATGTCGCCGCGCGTGCGCAATGACCCGTTCGACAACGGGCAAATGGAAGCGCTGGGGTTCTACGTTCAGGACGACATGCGTCTGGGCAAGCTGGGCATCCTCGCGGGGCTGCGCCACGACCGGGTGAAGGGGTCGGCCGATGCAGTCGGCGCGGTCACGACCGGGCTGGACCGCAGCGACAGCGCCGTCTCCGGCAGCCTCGGCGCGATCTACGAGGTGTCGCCGTTGCTGCGTCCGTATGCGAACCTGTCGCGCGCTTTCCGCGCCGGCGAGATGCGCGAGCGCTACGAGTCGTCGCCGCGTGGCGATGGCTTCCATTACCTCGGCAATCCGCAGATCAAGCCGGAGATCGCGACCCAGTTCGAGCTGGGCCTGAAGGGCGCGAGCGACACCTTCAGCTATTCGCTGGCCGCATGGCGCAGCCGCATCACCGACTACATCACTGGCCAGGTGACCGGCGCGATCATCAACGGCTCGCCGGTCAAGCAGACCGTCAACCTCGGGCGCGTGACGCTGACCGGCATCGAAGCGCAGGCGCGCTGGCAATTCGCCGCCGGGCAATGGTTCAACGCCGGTTACTCGCGGGTGCGCGGCGACAACGACGACCTGGACGAGCCGCTGTTCCAGATGCCGGCGGATGAACTCTCGCTGGGTTGGGAAGGCCGTATCGCCGAGGGCTGGACCGCCGATGCGACCGTGCGCCACGTGGCGCGGCAGGGACGGGTCGCGACGGTGTTCTCGCGCGGCACCGAGGACGCCACCCCCGGCTTCACCACCGCCGATCTGGGGGTGACCTACCGCTGGAGCAAGCAAAGCGTGCGCTTCGCGGCGAACAACATCGCCGACAAGGCCTACCACGAGCACCTGGCCGAAGGCGTGTCGGGGCAGGAGATCGACGCGGCCGGGCGCAGCTTCACCCTCGCCTACACGGCGGCATTCTGATGAAGCGCGCCCTGCTTGCCCTGTGTCTGGGGCTGTTGCTCGCCACCAGCGCCCACGCGGAAAAGCTGCCCCGGCTGGTGCTGGCCGGCCCCTATGCGGCGGTGTCCAACCCGCTCATCCACATGGTGGAGAGCGGCGCGCTGGCCGATGTCGCGGACAAGGTCGAGTTCGTCGCGTGGCGCGACCCGGACCAGTTGCGGGTACTGGCGCTGGAGGGCGGCGGCGACGTGATCGCGATGCCGACCAACGTCGCCGCCAACCTGTACAACCGGGGGGTCAAGCTCAAGCTGCTCAACGTGTCGGCGTGGGGCATGCTGTGGATGGTGTCGCGCGACGCGACCTTGAAAACGCTGGCCGACTTCAAGGGCAAGGAGATCGCGATGCCGTTCCGCGCCGACATGCCCGACATCGTGTTCTCGCTGCTGGCACACCAGCAGGGGCTGGACGTGAAGCGTGACTTCAAGCTGCGCTACGTCGCCAGCCCGCTCGACGCAATGCAGTTGCTGATCACGCGCCGGGTCGACCACGCCCTGCTGGCCGAACCGGCACTGTCGATGGCACTGCGCAAGACGCATTCCTTCCCGGTCAGCCTGATCGCGCCGGAGCTGCATCGCAGCGTCGATCTGCAACAGGAGTGGGGACGCTTGTTCCAGCGCGAGGCGCGCATTCCGCAAGCCGGCATCACGCTGCGCGGCGCGCTCGCCGACAACCCGGAACTGGGGCGCAGGATCGCCACCGTCTATGCGCGCTCGCTGCAGTGGTGCCTCGACAACGCCGCCGCGTGCGGCGAGATGGTGGCCCGCCACGTCGATCTGCTCACCCCCGAAGCAGTGGCGGATTCGATCGCGGTCAGCCGTCTCGAAAGCGTTGCGGCAGTGGAAGCGCGGCCCGAGCTGGAGTTCTTCTTCGGCCATCTGCTCGCCAGCACCCCGGCGGTGGTCGGCGGCAAGCTGCCCGGTGACGACTTCTACTTCACGGCGGATGCGCCACTGACCACCGGGCAGCTCCGCCAATGAAGCTGCTGCGCGCCTGGCTCGTTGGCATCCCGGCCTACCTGTGGAGCGGCTGGGGGGCGATGGCGAGTCTGCTGATGCTGGTCGCGCTGTGGGAATGGGGCAGTCAGGTGTTCGGCGCGCTGGTATTGCCCGCCCCGGTCGAGGCGCTGCGCACGCTGGCGGAGCTGATTGCCAGCGGCGCGGCGTGGCCCGAGCTGGCAGCCACCGCGCGCCGCGCGCTCACCGGCTACGCCGCATCGATCATCGCCGGCAGCGTGCTCGGTTTGATCGCGGGCCTGTCGGTGACCGCCTCGATGACCTCGCGCCCCATCGTCACGGTGCTGATGGGCACCCCTCCCATCGCGTGGCTGGTGCTGGCCCTGCTGTGGTTCGGCGCGGGTGATGCGACGCCGGTGTTTACCGTGTTCATCGCCTGTTTTCCGCTGGTGTTTCTCGGCGCGATGCAGGGCGCGCGCACGCTGGACAACCAGTTGCGCGACATGGCCGTCGTGTTCGGCGTGCCGCGCCGCATGATGCTGACCGATGTATATCTGCCGCACGTGATCTCCTACCTGCTGCCAGCCTGGACGGCGGCGCTGGGCATGTCGTGGAAGATCGCGGTGATGGCCGAGCTGCTGTCGACCAGCGACGGGGTCGGCGCGGCGCTGGCGGTGTCGCGCTCGCACCTGGACAGCGCCGCGACGATGGCCTGGATCACGGCGGTCATGACGTTGCTGCTGGGGGTCGAGTACTTGCTGCTGGAACCGCTCAAGCGCGAAGTGGAACGCTGGCGCGATCAGGTGGCGACATGAGCATGCTGGAAGTGCGCACGGTGACGCAGCGCTACGGCGTGAGCGAAGTGCTGCGGGACATCGACCTGCAAGTGCGCGCGGGCGAGTCGGTGGCGCTGGTCGGCCCGTCCGGCTGCGGCAAAACCACCCTGCTCAACCTGTGCGCCGGGTTGTTGCCCCCTACAACCGGCGGGATCAACAGCGGTTTTGAGCGCACCGCCTGCGTCTTCCAGCAGCCGCGCCTGCTGCCGTGGAAGAGTGCGCTCGACAACATCGCCCTGGGACTCAAGGCGCTTGGCACCCCGGCGGGCGAACGGGCGCGGCATGCGCGCGAACTGGCGCTGCGGATGGGGCTGGCCGGGGACGATCTGGACAAATACCCGCACCAACTCTCCGGCGGCATGCAAAGCCGCATCGCGCTGGCCCGCGCGTTCGCCGTGGCGCCCGATCTGCTGCTGCTCGATGAACCGTTCTCGGCGCTCGACATCGGCCTCAAGGCGGAACTGCACGCGCTGTTGCTGGAATACGCCACGACGCGCCGCACGGCGGTGCTGATGGTCACGCATGACTTGATGGAAGCGGTACGCCTGAGTCAGCGCATTCTGCTGATGAGCGCCCCGGAGCATGCTCCGGGGCGCATCGTGTGGCAGGTCGAGTTCGACCGTCCGTTCGCGCGGCGCGACGACGCCTGGGTGTACCACAACACCGCGCAATTGCTCGCCACCGCGCAAGTGCGACACGCCTTCAGTCTCGCGCCGGTGGCAAGTCCCGATACCGGAGGTCTGTACCGTGCGGCTTGACGACGCCCGCCGGGCGCCGCTGTTGTACTGCGGTTTTCGCCCGTTCTACCTCGCCACCGCCGCTTACGCGATGGTGGCGTTGTTGCTGGCCGTGGCGCTGCCCATGTCCGAGGGCGTGATGGGCGGGCGCGTAGCATGGCACGTCCATGAACTCATCTTCGGCTTCGCACTGGCCTCGATCGCGGGCTTTCTGCTCACCGCCATCCCCGAGTTCACCTCCAGCGCTCCGCTACAAGGCCGCCCGCTGGCGGTCCTGTTCGCGTGGTGGCTGGCCGCGCGGCTGGGCGCAGTGTTCGCCGACGTCACCGGTCTCGTTCCGCTTGCCATCGCCAGCACCGGATTCATACTCCATCTCCTGTTGCTGGTTGCAGCACCGGCGTGGCGCGCGCCGGGGCGCCAGCAGATGGGCTTCGTGTACGCGCTTGCCACCCTGGCAAGCATGGAAGCGGGCTACCTGATCGCCGCGTGGCGCGGGGTGCCGGTCATGCCTTGGCTCACTGCGGCGGTCGGGGTGCTGATGATGCTGATCGTGATCAGCATGAGCCGCATCTCGCTGCGCCTGGTCAACGACGCGCTCCAGGCGCGCGGGGGCGATCACCCGCCCTATCTCGCCCGCCCACCCCGGCGCAACCTCGCCACCACGACGATAGCGCTGTACACCGGGGTCGAGTTCCTGCTCCCCGGCAATGCCATCGGCGGCTGGCTGGCACTCGCGGCAGCGGCAGCGATGTTCAACCTGCTCAACGACTGGCACGTCGGGCGCAGCCTGTTCAGCCGCTGGGTGTTGCCGCTGTACGGGGTGTATTGCTGCATCGCGCTCGGTTACGCCCTGCTCGGTCTGTCGTTGCTCGGCGGCTGGTTCGCGCCTTCTGCCGGACGCCACCTGATGCTGATCGGCGGCGCGGGGCTGGCGATGCTGATAGTGATGCTGGTCTCCGGGCGCACCCACAGCGGCCACGCGCTGGACGAACGGCGCTGGGTCATGGTCGCGATCGGGATGATCATCACCGCCGCCCTGGCACGCACCCTGTGGGGCCTGCTGGCCGGCAGCGGCGTGGTCGTCATGGCCTTGCTCGCCGTCGCGCTGGGCGCGTGGATCGCCGCATTCGCGCTCTACCTGGCGCACTCGTGGCGCGTGCTGGGCGGCCCCCGTCCCGATGGCGGCCACGACTGCTCCGCTCCTCCGCTTGCCGTCGTGTCGTGCGACGGGATACGCGAGCACGGCCCCGGCCCTTGCGGCGCACCCTGACGTCTTGCGACCCCCTATAAAGCCACTCCGTAGCAGCGATCGATAACCGACAGGCCAGAAATCAGCCCGGCAGCCGGTGCCGCAGGCGCGATGGCAACACCCACAACACCCCACAGGATCGTAGCCACCATGTCCCCCGAAGATATTCCGCCCTTCATCCCGCCCATGCTGGTCATGCCCCGCCCGGCGTCCGCCCGGCGCACGCCGGGTTTCGGCTTCGTGCTGTCGCTCATGAGCATCGTCGTGGCATTGCTGCTGATGCCCGCCATCGGCATGGCGGCGCCGCGCGAGGCCAAGTCGGTGCTGTTCGTCGCGACCAGCAACGTGCCTGCCGGCAAATTTCGTCTGCTCGCCGACATCGGCCGCGAACATGGCATCACCGCAGACATCCGCTACGTGGACAAACTGCCCGCCGATGCCGGTCCGGAAGTGTTCGCCGGCTACGACGCGGTGTTCTTCGACACCTATCTGCAGGATATGGTGCGCGGCAAGCTCGCGCACGCCCTGCCCGGCCTGAAGACGCCCCATGCGTGGCTGTACGATGCCCGCCCGGCCTGGAGCGGGCTGCCCGATGCGCTGGCCAAGCGCCTCGTGGCGTATTACTCCAACGGCAGTCGCGCCAACTTCGAAAACTGGTTCCGCACCCTCGCCGCGCATTTTGCCGGCCGCCCCACCAGCGGCATTCCCGACCCCATCGTGTTCCCCAAGTCCGGCGTCTACCACCCGGCCGCGCCGGGGCTGGTGTTCGCCTCGGCACGGGAATACTTCGCGTGGAAGAACATCGACCCGGCCAAGCGCCCGCCCTCGATCGCCATTGCGCTGCACCAGCAGTACATCGCCTCCGAGCAGACCGGCTTCATCAACGACCTGATCGCGCGCATCGAAGCCTCGGGCGCGGTGGCCTTGGCGGTGTACTGCCCGGCGATGGAGCCGGACGGACTCAAGCACATTCTCGGCATCGACGACCAACCCGCCGCCGATGCCCTGATCAACACCCAGATCATGCTCAACGCCGAGGGACGCCGCGCCGAGTTCGACGCGCTCGGCATCCCGGTGGTGCAGGCCATGCCCTACCGCAAGGGCGACGCAGCGGCGTGGGCGGCCGACGAGCACGGCATCGCGATGATGGACATCCCGTTCTATCTGGCGCAGTCCGAGTACGCCGGCGTGACCGACATCCAGATCGCCGCCGCGACGCGCCAGAGCGACGAGCAGATCATGGCCATCGATGCCCAGGCCGCCGCCGTGGTGGCCAGGACCCTCAACCTGGTCGAACTGCAGCGCCGCCCCAACGCCGACAAGCACATCGCGATGATGTTCTGGAACTACCCGCCCGGCGAGAAGAACCTGTCCGCTTCCTTTCTCAACCTGCCGCGCAGCCTGCACAGCACACTCGCCGCGCTCAAGGACGCGGGCTATACGACCTCGGCACCGGACGATGCCGCCTTGACCGCCGACCTGCAACGCCTGCTCGCGCCGTTCTACCGCGACGGCGAACTGGACGGCCTGCTGCGCGACGGCCTCGCCGCGCTGCTGCCGGTGGCGGACTACCGCGCCTGGCTCGCGACCCTGCCGGACGACGTGCGCGCCGGGTTGCTGGAGCGCTGGGGCGAGCCGGAAAAGTCGCGCATGGTGATCAAGCGCGACGGCCAGCCGCAGTTCGTAATCCCGCGTCTGCAACTGGGCAAGGTCGCGATCCGGCCGCAGTCGCCGCGCGGCGAGAAATGGGACGACCAGGAGAAGGTGCTGTACCACTCGCTCAAGTCCGGCCCGTCGCATTTCTATCTCGCCAACTATCTGTGGCTGCGCCAGCGCGACGCCGCTTCCGGGGCCGGCTTCGGCGCGCACGCGCTGGTGCATTACGGCACCCACGGCACGCAGGAATGGCTGCCGGGCAAGGAACGCGGGTTGTCGGTGTACGACTTCCCGATGCTCGCGGTTGGCGATCTGCCGGTGGCCTACCCCTACATCGCCGACGACGTGGGCGAAGCGATCCAGGCCAAGCGCCGGGGGCGCGCGACCATCGTCAGCCACCAGACCCCGCCCTTCTCCCCGGCCGGCCTGCACGCGGTGCTGACGCGCATCCACGACCTGCTGCACGCGTGGCTGGCGCAGGACCAAGGCGCGGTCAAGGAAAAGATCAAGGCCGACCTGCTGGCGGCGGTTGAACAGGAAAACATCGCCAGGGACATGGACTGGAGCGCCGAGCGGCTGGCGCGCGAGTGGCCGGCCTTCGTCGATGCGCTGCACACCCACCTGCACGAGCTGGCCCAGACCGCCCAGCCGATGGGCCTGCACACCTTCGGCGTGGCGCCGGCCGAGAACCACCGCCTCGGCACGGTGCTGATGATGCTGGGCAAGCCGTTCTGGGAGGCCGCCGCCGGCCCCGGCGAGGAAGCCGACGAGATGCTGGTCGAGGACTACGAACACCTGGCCGCGTCGTCGCCCTTCCGCTTGCTCAAACGCCACGTGGTCGATGGCGAACCGGACGACGCGCTCACGCCGGCACTGCGCGAACGCATGCGGCAGGCACGCCAGTGGTACGCCGACCTGTCCGCCGCCAACGAACAGACGGCATTGCTGACGGTACTGGCCGGACGGCATTTGAGCACCTCCTATGGCGGCGATCCGATCAAGAACCCCGACGCCTACCCCACCGGCCACAACCTGTACGGCTTCGACCCGTCGCGCGTGCCGACGCCGCAAGCCTGGGAGGCGGGCAAGGAAGCGCTGGAAAACCTGCTCGCCGCACACCGCGAACAAAGCGGCGCGACGCCGAAGAAACTCACCTTCGCGCTGTGGTCGGTCGAAACCATGCGCCACATGGGGCTGCTCGAAGCGCAGGCGCTGTGGGCGCTGGGGGTCGAGCCGGAGTGGGATGACGGCGGCCGCGTCACCGGAGTCAAGCTAGTGCCGCGCGAACAGCTTGGGCGCCCGCGCGTGGACGTGGTGCTGTCGGCCACCGGGCTGTACCGCGATCATTTTCCCAATGCAATGAAGCAACTGGCCGAAGCGGTACGCCTGGCCAGCGAAGCCGACGAGGCGGACAACCCGGTCGCGCTCAACGCGCTGGCGATCGCCGCCCGGCTCGAACAGCGCGGCATCGCCCCGGATGCGGCCCGGCGCGCCGGGCAGACACGCATTTTCTCGTCGGAAACCGGCCGCTACGGCACCGGGCTGAACGACGCGACGCTCGCCACCGATTCGTGGCAAGGCAAGGCCGAGGGCGACAGCAAGCTGGCCGCGCTGTACCTGTCGCGCATGCAGTACGCCTACGGCCCGGACCCGGCCGAATGGGGCAGCAGCGGCGTCGCCGGACAGGACGTGAACCTGTACGCCGAGCACCTTAAGGGCACCGAAGGCGCGGTGCTGTCGCGCACCTCCAACCTGTACGGCATGCTCACCACCGACGACCCGTTCCAGTACCTGGGCGGCATCGCGCTGGCGGTGCGCCATCTGGACGGGCAGGCGCCGCGACTGTACATCTCCAACCTGCGCGGCAACGGCGCCGGCCGGGTCGACAGCGCGGCACGCTTTCTCGCCATGGAACTGGCCACCCGCCAGTTCCACCCCGGCTACATCAAGGGGCTGATGGCCGAAGGCTATGCCGGCACGCTGCAGGTGCTGGATGCGACCAACAACTTCTGGGGCTGGACGGCGGTGGCGCGCGAGATCGTGCGCGACGACCAGTGGCAGGAAATGGTCGATGTCTACGTGCGCGACAAACATGATCTGGGCTTGCGCGAGTGGTTCGAGCGCGAAAATCCGGCGGCGCTGGCGCAGACCATGGAACGCATGCTCGAAGCCGCGCGCCAGGGCTACTGGCAGGCCGACCCCGCCACCGTCGACGAGCTGAAGGAACGCTGGAAGGATCTCGCCCAGCGTTTTGACATACACAGCGACAACACCACCTTCCGCGAATTCGTCGGCTACGGCCTGACACAAGCCCAGCCCGAACCGGCGGCCGACACCCCCGCCGCAACCCAGGCGGCACAGACGCCGCCCGCACCCGACGCCGACACCGAAGCGGTGCGCGGCATGAAGCTGGAAAAACAGAGCGCCGCCGAACTGCCCCCGGCCGCGCCGCTGCTCGCCGCCGTATTGCTGGTCCTGCTCATCGCGACCGGCGCCGGCATGCTCAGCGCCGTGCGTGACGAACGCCTGTACCAACCCCAACCGTGATAGGAGCTTTTCCCATGCAGTCCCTGATCGAAACCTCGATGTACCAGTTGAGCCAAGTCTTTCTTATCCCCACCCTGGCGCTCATCACGCTGCTGTTCCTGTATGCGTTCTGGACGCTCGGGCATTTCGCGATGCAGGCATGGACCCGGCGCAAGGGCGGCGGGCGGCCGTTGCTCGCGCGCTGGCGCGCCTCGCCCGAACTGTCGGCCGACGCACTCGACCTGGCCGCGCACAAGCTGCTGGAGCGCCTGCGCATCGCCAGCCGCGTCACGCCCATGCTGGGGCTGGTGGCCACCATGATCCCGATGGGGCCGGCGCTCAAGTCGCTCTCCGACGGCAACTTCGCCGCCGTTTCGGAAAACCTCACGGTCGCCTTCTCGGCCGTGATCCTGGCCCTGCTCGCGGCCAGCATTACCTACTGGGTGGTCAACGTGCGCCGTCGCTGGCTGGCAGAGGAACTGCTGGAAGTCGAAGCGCTGCGCGGAGCGGTGCTATGAGCCTGAAGCTGCTGCACGAACCGGAAACCGAAGACCCCATCCTGTCGGTGGTGAACCTGATCGACATCTTCCTCGTCATCATCGCGGCACTGCTGATCACCGTGGCGCAGAACCCGCTGCTCAACGCCTTCGCCAAGTCCGACGTGACCGTAATCACCGATCCGGGCCAGCCGTCGATGCAGATGATCGTGAAGAAAGGCGAGAAGATCGAGAAATACACCGCCTCCGGCGCCATCGGCGAAGGCGAAGGCGCCAAGGCCGGCACCGCCTACCGCATGAAGGACGGCACCATGGTGTATGTGCCGGAGGGCGCGGCGGACGAGGCGCGGTAGCGCCTCCGGGTGGGGTCGGGAAGCCGTTCCATGATCCCTCACGCCTCCCATGGATTGATGATGGCAACACCCGCCGCCTCGTAGGGAGTGGTGTCGCGCGATGCCACGATGAAACCTCGCGAGGCGGCAATTGCGGCGATGTAGCCATCAGGTGTCGGGAAACCACGCCCGCCAGTCCTTGCAATCACGGCCAGCTCGGCATAGCGGCGGGCGGCATCAACATCGAACGGCAACACCCTATCCCTGAACAGCCCCATCAGTCCGTCAAGGGCTTGCGCCAGCATGTCCTTGCGCCTGCCGGCCGGGAGGACTCCGATGCCGAACAGCAGCTCGGCCAGCGTTACGCTGGACAGGTACAAGGTTTCGGCGGTCTGCTCGTTCAGCCAGGCCTGCACGCCAGGGTGCGGCTCGGGTTTCATCGCCTCGGAGACGACGTTGGTATCGAGGACTATCATTCAAACCTCGGAGGTTCGGCGGGCGTTTTGTCTCGCACCTGGTCGAAGGCCACGAAATCCTCGTTGGTCAGACCGATCTTGCGGCCCAATGCCGCCAGAGCGTCTCCCAGACGAACACGGTTCTCCGGCTTGACCGCGATCGCCAGAATCTCGCGAACCTCGGCTTCGGTGCTGCGCCCGTGCTTAGCGGCCCGCACCCGTAGCGCGCGGTGCACATCGTCGGGCAAGTTGCGTACTGTCAGCATTGCCATAACATCACTCCTTCAAAATGCATTCCATGCAGTCACTATAGTGTTTTGCATGCATTGCTTCAAGGTGCATCGCATGACCGAAAACTGGTGTTCCGCACAGCGACCTGCCACGGCATCGTGGCGCGGGATCGGCTGCTCAACGCGCCCGTTCTGGCTAATGGATGGCACGCCGAAAGGCGGGATGGCTAGCCGGCTATAGCGCCATGGGTGGGGACGGGCAAACCGGTCTATGCTGGGAACGTAACCGCAACCGGAGTTCCCATGCTCGACCTGTCGACCCTGCCCGTGATCGCGTTTTCGGCGAGCGTGCGCGATGGCACGCTGCGGGTGGCGCGCGCCGAAGGCGGTCTGCTGCAACGATACGGCGCCGGCAACGCCTCGGACACCTGGCTGGGTGAGGCCCTGCACCCCGACGAGACCAGCGTCTGGATGACCCCGCCGCCAGGAGACTCGCGGCAGCGGGTGCGTTTGCGCGACGCCGATGGGGCGTGGTGCTGGCTGGACCTGCGCATCGGCCAGGCCGCCGTCGACGGCGATACCTTGCGCTACACCGCCCTGCTCACCGACGCGACCGAATACCAGGCGCTGGAGGAAACCGCGCAGCGCTATCGCGATTACACCGAAATCGCCTCCGACTGGTACTGGGAGATGGACGAGGATCTGCGTTTCAGCTATTTCTCGCGCGAATTCGAGCAAGTCACGGGAGTGCCCATAGCCAATGCAATAGGCAAGACGCGCTGGGGTGGCCTGGGCAGGGAGAATCTGGGCAACGTCGATTGGGAGGCGCATAAACAACAGTTGTTTGCGCACCTACCGTTCCGTAACTTCGAATATCCAAGCCGACGACCGGATGGGCGCCTGGTCTGGTTTCGCGTCAGCGGCTTGCCGCGCTTTGACGAGAACGGCCGGTTCACCGGCTACTACGGCATCGCGTCCGACATCAGCGCGATCCGGCGCATGGAAGAGCACCTGCGGCAGTCGGACCGCCTCGCGTCGATCGGCCAGCTTGCCGCCGGGGTGGCGCACGAGATCAACAACCCGGTCAGCTTCGTACGCTCCAACGTCGAGACGCTGGGCAACTATCTGCGCACCTTGCGTGAGCTGGTGGAGCGCTACGCCGCGCTCGAAGCGGAATATCCGAATCCGGACCTGCTGAAAACCCTCATGGCGTTGCGCAGCAGCGCGGATCTGGAATTTCTCGACGAGGACGCCCCGCAACTCCTGGCCGAATGCCGCGACGGCCTGGAGCGGGTGCGCAAGATCGTGGCCGATCTGCGCGAGTTCTGTCATGAAGGCGAAGCCGAGTGGAGCATGACCGATATCCATGCCTGCCTGGACAGCGCCATCAACCTGTTCTCCGCCGGACTGCCCGACACCCTGGAGATCCGGCGCGAATACGCCACGCTGCCGCCCCTGCACTGCTGCCCGCCACAGTTGAACCAGGTCTTTCTCGCACTGCTCTGCAATGCCGGACAGGCCATCGGCGAGCAGCCCGGCCGCATCACCATACGCACCGGGCAAGGCGACGATGCGACCCAGTGGATGGAAGTGGCCGACACCGGCTGCGGCATTGCACCCGAACACCTGCCGCGCATCTTCGAGCCCTTCTTCACCACCCGCCCGCCCGGCATGGGCACCGGCATGGGGCTTGCCACGTGCTTCGGCATCGTGGCCGAACACGGCGGACGGATAGAAGTGCACAGCACCCCCGGCGTCGGCACCTGCTTTCGCGTGGTGCTGGCAGCCGGTCGGAGTTGAGGGCGTACGTCATATCATCCTAGCGGGAGGGCTGCAATGAGTCTGGAGTGGCGGGAGCAACTGAGCGTCGGCAATGACCTGATCGATGACGATCACAAACGGCTCATCGACATCATCAACCGGGCCGAACTGAGCCTGAAAAGCAAGAACCTGATCCGGCTGACGACCGTGCTCGACGAACTTTCAGCCTACTCGATCAAGCATTTCGAAATGGAAGAAGCCCTGGCCGAAGCCGTGGGCTTTCCCGATGTCTCGCGCCTGCACGACTCGCATCGCGGATTGCTCGCGAAACTGGACCGCGTGAAAAGCGAGCTTGCCGCAACGTGGGACGACGCCATGGCCGATCACTTCACCGCGCTGCTGCGCGAGTGGCTGGTCAACCACGTCATCAAGGAAGACGCACGCATGAAACCCTACCTGTCCAGGCACGCGCCGCGCTTCGACCCGAGGTAGGGGCGTGTAACCCTCGGGACTCGTTCGTGAATAACATGAACTGTTGTCTCGCTGGACTTGGGCGCGCCCTGCATCGCATCCCGATCCAGCGGCTAATAGCCCAGGTTATTTCCTTGCGAGCCCTTACCTACCCAGGTATTTGGGCGGGCGCTTGTCCTTGAACGCGCGTATCCCTTCGGCGTAGTCGTGGCTGTCGTATACCACCCGGCGCAGCCCCTGGACCTTTTCGAAGCCACGCGGGCTGACGGGTTTGGCTCCGGCCAGGACCCGCAGTTGCTCCTTCATCACCGAAATGCTCAGCGGCGAATTGGCGGCGATGGTGGCCGCCATCTGGTGCGTAAACGTTTCAAGTTCAGCCAGCGGCACCACGTGATTGATCATGCCGACACGCTCGGCGCGCTCGGCCGAAATCGGGGTGGCGGTGAACGCCAGCTCCTTGACGATGCGCACGCTGCCGGCGCTCATGAAGGTCATCAAGCCACTCAGGTTGTACGGCACCCCCAGCCGTGCCGGGATGACCGCGAACGTCGATTCCGGCGTGGCGATCACGATGTCGCATGCCAGTATGGTCTCGACCGCGCCACCCCACACCGAGCCCTCTATCATCGCGATGACCGGCGCGGGATGCGTCTCCAGGGTGCGCACCAGATTGCGCAGCGGGTCGTCCCAGCCCAGCGGGTCACGCCGGCCTTCCGGCAGTTCGCTCACGTCATGTCCGGCCGACCACACTTTGACGCCGGGTTGGGCGCGCAGGATCACCACGCGCACGTCACTGTCACGAAACGCCTGCAACGCCCCGATCAGAGCTGTGACCAAGGCATGGCTCAGCGCATTGTGCTTGCGCCCATTGTTCAGGACGATGGTACCGACCGGCCCAGCCTGTCTGACTTCGATCAACTCCATGGTGCACTCTCCCGCGACGCGCGCTAGTGGTCTGCTTCGCAAAGGAACATGACGAAAACGATGGCTTGAGGTGCAGGGCAAGGCGCGAACCGCAGCAATAGTCGTCACTATTGCGAGGATGAGCAACGCCGCCATGCGCCACAAGACGCGTTTTCGTGTTTCGGTATTTGCGAAGCAGACCACTGGTGGGTAGGAAGCCGCATTCTTCTCCCACTGTCGCAGCGCAACAATTGAGGACATCCGCAAGTACCGTGCACGGCATCGGTAGTTTCCGCAACCGCGCAACCGCTCACGGGCGTCACATGAAACGCAATGACCCACCCACGGCGTGCGACACCGCGGTTGACTGATTCAAACTCAATCAATAAGATTGCACACGCATCATGACGCTGCCGCAGGACCGCTTCGGCGCCTTCCAGGCGCGGGATGACCGCACTTTTTCCAATACCGAAGAGCACACGGTTCAAGGAGAACATCATGCCCAAGATCGAGACCCGCGTGCTGACCGCGCACGTACCCGTACCTCTTGCCGAGAAGGTTGACCAGTTGGCCGAGCGTCTCGAACGCTCGCGCGGGTGGATCATGAAGCAGGCACTCTCAAGCTGGGTCGCCCAAGAGGAAGAACGTGATCGCCTGACCCAGGAAGCGCTGGCCGACGTCGATGCCGGCCATGTGATCGACCATCAGGCAGTGCAGGCGTGGGCCGACAGCCTCGGCGCCGATCAACCCTTGCCGGTGCCGCGCTGATGGAACTGAAGTGGACCGGCAAGGCTCATTCCGACCTGGTACGCTTGCATGAATTTCTGGCGCCGGTCAACCAGCGCGCCGCCGCGCGGGCGGTACAAGCGCTGACCAAGGCTCCCACCATCCTGCTCGCCAATTCTCGCATCGGTGAGCAGCTATTCCAGTTCGAGCCGCGCGAGGTGCGACGGATACTCGTCGGACAGTACGAAATGCGTTACGAGATTCAGGGCGGGACGATTTACGTTCTGCGGATCTGGCACACGCGCGAATATCGCTGACATGTGGCGGCAGCGCTTGCCGGCAGTACCTGCCTACACCGCGTCATGCCCGGCAGACATGTCGCCCGTCCGGTTGGCGGTTGAGCAAGCGCGCGGCTCCCCGGTTTTCCGGCGCTCCCATTCACAACCCATAGGCATCGGTCCACGCCTTGAGCTGCTCCAGCACCCCCAGCGCGCTGTGCCCCATCTCGGTGATCGAGTACGCGACCGCGATCGGGCGGGTACTCAGCACCTCGCGCACGATCAGCCCCTGCTCTTCCATTTCCTTCAGGCGCTGATCCACCATTTTCTTGCTCACGCCACCGAGCTGACGCGCGAGATCGTTGAAGCGCACCGGACCATCCTTCAGATGCCACAGGATGGACCCCTTCCACTTGCCTCCCAACATCCGCATGCCGCGCTCGATCGGGCAGGGTTCGGTACAACGGTGCACCGGAGTGACTGGCGGCCAGGTGATCTGTTCGATTTCCACGGTGATGAACTCCAGGTTCTTGAATTGCACAAGGTTACCAAAACACCACTGGTTGATTTTAGTAACTTATGTCTCCACAATCAAATCCAGTTCCACCCCAACCCCATGCAAACAACAAGAGGATCACCCGATATGTCGACGCTATTTTCCCCGTTGCAGGCCGGCGCACTGACTTTGCCCAACCGCATCCTGATGGCGCCACTGACGCGCTGCCGCACCGAACCGGGTCACGTTCCCGGCGCGCTGATGGCCGAACACTACACCCAGCGGGCCGCAGCCGGACTGATCATCGCCGAAGCCACAATGATCACCGAAGGTGCTTCCGCCTTCCGCTTCGAGCCGGGCTTGTACTCCGACGCGCAAGTGGCCGGCTGGCGCAAGGTCACCGACGCGGTGCACGCCGCCGGGGGGCGCATCGTGGTGCAATTGTGGCACGGCGGCCGAGCGTGCCACCCACTGCTCAACGGCGGGCGCGAAGCGGTCAGCGCGAGCGCGCTCGCGATCACCAACGACGTGGTGCATACCCCCGAAGGCAAGCAACCCTACACCGTGCCGCGCGCGCTGCGCGACGACGAACTGCCCGGCATCGTCCAGGCCTACGCGCGGGCCGCCACCAACGCACGCAAGGCCGGTTTCGACGGGGTGGAGGTGCATGGCGCCAACGGCTACCTGATCGACCAGTTCCTGCGCGACGGAGCCAACCGCCGTAGCGGCCCCTACGGCGGCTCGCGGGAAAATCGCGCGCGGCTGCTGTTCCAGGTGCTGGACGCGGTATGTGGCGAGTGGGACGCGGGTCGCGTCGGCCTGCGCCTGTCGCCGCTGAACAGCTACAACGACATGAAGGACAGCGATCCGGTGGGCCTGGTGCGCTACGTGGCTACACGCCTGAACGACTATCCGCTGGCCTATATGCACCTGATGCGCGGCGACTTTGCCGGACAGCAACAAGGCGACATGCTGACTCCGGCGCGCGAGCACTACAACGGCGTGCTGGTCGGTAACATGGGCTACAACGGCGACGAAGCCGCGACGGCGATCGCGGCCGGCCAGCTCGACGCGGTGGCATTTGGCACCGGCTTCCTCGCCAACCCGGACCTGCCCGAGCGTATCCGCGTCGGCGCGCCGCTCAATCGCCCCGATCCGGCGACCTTCTACTCGCCGGGCGCGGCCGGATACACCGACTATCCGGCCCTGACCGAAGCGGCTATGGCCTGATTCAACCCCGCAAATCTCAGCGGTAGACGGTGACGCCTTCGGTCTGCATTTCGCGCTGTTCGTGCATCTCGATGTGCGTGGCACCGCCTCCGTACCCCATGCCGCTGAATTGTTCGTCCAGTTGCCGCGCGGCTTCCTCGCCCAGCGTTCTGGAGACCTCCTGGATCACCTTGGGGCGCGACATATGCACCCGCGCCCCCGGTTGCACCAGGCGCACGTCCTGCCCCGAGCCCATGGCCGAGAACGCGGCCTTGATCTCGTAGGTGCGGGTGTTGATCAGGCTGAAGTCGGCGGTCAGGTCGAGCGACAGGGTCGCCGAGACGGTGTCGGTGCCTTTCATCGGCATGCTTTCCTGGCGCCACTCGATGCCGCTGACGGTGCCGAAGAGCACGTAGTCGGCGCCTGCGTACAGACCTTTCTTGATGCGCGCGATGATGTCCTGGATGGTCTCCATGTCCTTGCTCGCCACCGGCTTGCCCTGTATCAGCCGATAGGCGCCGGACTTGAGCATCTCGCCCTTGAGGTCGGCGGTGAACTTGTGCAGTTCGCCCCGTTCGATGTACGTCAGGGTGCCGCTGGCGGCGAACACGTCGGACTCGGCGCTGCCGCGAAAGCGCTCCGACTCCGAGGCCGAGTAGCTGCCGCTCGCGCCTTCGTGCTCGCGCGAACGGTAGCTGCCCGAGGCCGAAGACTTGCTGTGCGCCTGGTAGACGCTGAAATACTCCTTGACGGTTTCTTCGTAGGTCAGTGCGGTCACCGCGACCTTGGGCAGCCCCTGGTTCGCGGCCACGGCCAGGGTCGGCGCCAGGAGCAGCCCGCCAAGCAGCGGCAACAGGCGGAAAATGGACGGAATAGTCATGATGGCCTCAGCGTTTGGCGGTCTTGCGGATGTCTTTCTCGTCAGCCCACTCGATCAGCCCCGACTCGATGTTGATCAACTGCAGCGACAGCTTGTAGTACACGTCCTTGATATCGCCCGCGCGCTTGACGATGGAGATGATCGAACCTTCCAGGCGGTAGTCGGCCCCCACCATGTTGCCGATTTTCTTGGTGGTACTCTTCTTGTACAGGCCGGACTGGTTCTGGCGCGTCAGTTCATCGACCTGGCCCTGCATGCCGGCCTCGTCAGTGGCAAACGCAATGCCGCCGCCCTTGAGCAATTGCGAGCGGATGGTATCGGTGATCGCACGAGTGTCGATGTACTCGCCGGTCTTGTTCTTGACCTCCTGCACGGTCAGCACCGGGGTGCGGCGCGCACGCGTGATCGGCGCGGAAGTTGACAGCGAACGGGCCATGGCCTCGGCCATGGTCTGCAGGTCGGTCGAGCCGTAGTCGGTGGTCACGGTCTCGACCGCCTTGGAGTCACCGTACTGGACATTGCCCGATGACGGAACGACGGGGCCGGTGGTCTGGCATGCGGCGAGGACGAAAGGGACGAGCAGCGCGAGGCCGGCATTCTTGTAGTTGCGGATATTGGTCATGAGGGTCTCTCCGGTCAGGGTAGTGTGGTGTTGGACGAACTGCCGGGCGCGGGTGCGGAGCCATCGCCACCCCAGTTGTCGTCGGCGTGCAGTTCGATGCGGAAATCGCTCGCTTCGCGCGTGGGCGCGACCACGCGGTGCAGGGTTTTCTGCCGCCCGTGCACGATCACGGGCTTCCACGGTTCTTCATCCCACACCGTGAAGCCGGTGCTGTCCAGCCATTTGAAACGATAGCGCACCCTCTGGTTGCTGTCGGTGGTGTTGGTCAGTTCGAACTGCACCTGCAGCAGCCCGTCACGACGCGCCGACATCATTTGTGACACCTGCACGACGGTGATCTGACCCAATTGCTCGACCTTGGACGCAATCGACTGCGCCGATGCGGTCGGGACGACGCCCGACCACAACAACACGCTGGCCGCCAGTGCGCCGAGCAAGCGGCGGGGTGGAAACGGATAGGAAGACGGGCGATTCATTTTGCGGACTCCATGGACTTTTCCTGTGACTTTTCCGATGACTTGGCTTTCTTGGTCGGGGCCGGCTTGGTCTTTTTGACCGGCTTGGACGTTTGTGCGACGGGTGGCGCCTCGACCGGCGCCGGCACGGCCTCGCTGAACACTTCCGCAGCCGCCGGCACCGGGCTCTGGGCGACCGTGACGTAGCCGTCCAGATCCTTGACCATCACCAGTGCGTGCCTCCCTCCCACGGTGATCGGATGCGTGCCGCCGCCCACCTGCAGCGTGTGCGTGCCGTGCGGCAGTGACAGCCGCGCGATGCCGATCAGCGACGGCAGGGAGCGCCAGGAGCGCTCGTCCGCCTGCTCGGTGACGACACTGGCGATCATGGTCGCCAGCGACAGCAAGCCGGTCTTGTCGTGGCGCTGTGTCTCGGCCTGCAACGCCCCCTTGGCGATGGCGCGTATCACGGTGCGCACCACGATGCCCGGCATCTGATCCTTGAGCGCGCGCCGTGCCTGGACGTCGATATCGGTGACCGGCACGACCTCGACCTGCGCACCCGCCAGGCGCGACACCGGCAAGCTCACGTCCTCCGAGATCGCGCGTATCACCGGGAAGGAGGTCGAGATCACGATCATCCCCTTGCTGGTCGGGACCGGCAGCGGAATGGAGATGGATTTCCACGCCGGCGCCACGCCGGCTTCGACGATCAACAGCACGTCGGTCATGTCGGGAACGGGGCGAGCGCCGCGCCGTTCGAGATCGGCCAGCCCGCTTTCCAGCAGCGTAATGCCCGGCCTCAGCTCTATCGCCTGGCGATAACCGGCCGCCGCGAGACTGGGTTCGCCCAGCGCTTCATAGACGAAGCCGGCAACGTAATGCCCCACCGCGCTCTGATAGCCGTTGCGTAGTTCGGTCACCGCCGGGTCTTCGAGCAATTCCACCGGATAACCGTTGAGATCCTTGAAGGTCGTGGTGACGTTGTTCTCTTCACCCTTGGCCTGGGCGTCCTCGATTTCCTTCGCGCGCAGTTCGGCGATCACCGCTTCGCGTTCGTGCATTTTCTTGACTTCGATGCGCGCCAGATCCCAGTCGCCGAGCAGCACGTGGTCCAGCGCCAAACGGGTCGACAGCAGCACTTTTTCGTAATCCTGCCCGTCGTAGCGCCGTGTCTTGTCGTTGACCAGATAGGCACCGGCCTCGGAGAAGATGCGTTGCGGATCGGTCTTGGCGATGTCTTCCCAGGCGCGCACCGTCTCGTCGGCCCTGAGCCAGGTATCGCGGCTTTCGGCGATCGCGCCCTTCATGCGCAGCAGTTCGCCCTTTTCCAGGTGATAAAGCAGATCGGGCTCGGCCCCGGTATTGTTCTCGTCAAGCTTCTTCAGCGCGGCGTCGATCTGCCCACCCTGCGCGAGCGCCATGGTGTTGCCCAGTTCCGAGTCGTACTGGCGCATCGCGCCGGCACAACCAGCGAGCATGACGGCTGCAACGACCGTCGCCAGCGTTGCCGGCCATGCGCGCCCGGCGTCAGGCGGCGTTGCATTGTGTTCTTGAAGCACCATGTTTCTCCATTGACGTTGCCGCCTCGGCGGCATGAAGTGAGGGATTCTACGCCCCGCCTAGGCCAAAGGAATAGTCTTCACATGCGGGGCAATGTGCGGTTTTTCGTCCCCGGATCAAAATCCCGGTGACTAACCGTGCCATTTACCGTCGGCGCCACAACGCCTGCCTACGGGGAACGGACGTGGGCGTGGGCGTGGCCGGCATCAACCTGGAGATTTCGACCCAGCGGTTCTGTCGATCACCAGCCGCGTGCCACGTCGGCGTAGCGGGCTGGCCGCAGGGCGGCAGCCGCCAGAACGGCCGGGAACTGCTCCGACATCAGATAGGCGAACTCGATTTCACGTTGCACCGTAAGAGGATCCGACCCGAGCAATTCGGCGTCGACGCGGCCCGGATGCACATGCACCAACGGCCGCGGCCCGGTCGCGTCGAGAAAGGTCTTCATCCGGTTCGCAAACGGGATGCGCGCGGAGAAATCGTACACCCCCGAAAACCCGTCGTTGGCCGCAATGCCATGCGCACGCAGCAAGCGCCGCATGCGCCACGCCAGGGCCGAGATGAGCAGCGCCTTGGGCATGGCGGAACGCCGATGCACGATGCGCCACGGCGATTCGACGCAGTCGCGTATCCATGGCTGGCCCGCCGGGTAGCGGCGCAAGACCTCCTCGACCACGGCATCCCTGATGATCGGCAGCACGTGTACATGCTGGTGCCCGTCGATGAAATCCGGCGCCCTGCCCCAGTGATCCTCGAAGGCATCGAGTTGCGCGCGCACCTCGTCGCGAATTTCGTCGCGCGGCAAGGCATGCGCCAGGGTGCGCGCAAGCATGCGCCCCAGTGCGGGCAAACGCCCGTTGCTCGCCACCCTGGGCGCTGGCGTCAGCGGTGCATGATCGGTCAGGGTGAGGTGCAACCCGACATCGGCCGGGAAGCGCGCCACGATCTCGCGCAGCATCGATGCGCTGCGGCGCCAGTCGGCAAGCGGCGTCATGCAACTCGTCGCCGACAGCCGGCCGGCGGCGATCAGGGTCAGGATCGCATCGCTGACGCCCGGCGCGAGGCCGAAATCGTCGGCGCAGACGATGATCGGCCGGGGGACTACGCCAATACGGTCATGTTCGGGCATCATGCATGCCGTGGCGGATTTCATCGTCAACTGGCCCATCAGGCAGCGCGTTCATCACCGTCAACCAGACTTGTTTCAAGGTTCAATTTCCTTTGTCGCGGACTATCGTGTCAGATCCCATCTCCCAACCCTGTTCCGACCCCGGTCCAACCCGTGCATTATCACACCAGGCCGCTCCACGGCTGTCGATTGTGATTCCGCTGTACAACGAAAGCGATTCTCTGGGCGCACTGCACGCGCGCCTGAAAGCCACTGTCGACACGCTGGCGATAAACGAGCATGAGCTGATATTCGTCGATGACGGAAGCCGCGACGACACCTATGGACAGGTTGCAGTTCTGGCCGCCACCGACCCCGCGCTGCGCGCGATCCGCTTCGCCCGCAACTTCGGCAAGGAGGCCGCCATGGCCGCCGGTCTGAGGGCTGCGCGTGGCGATGTCGTGGTGTTGATGGACGGTGATCTGCAACACCCCCCGGAACAGATTCCGGCCATGCTCGGGTGTTGGCGGCAGGGCGCGAAGATGGTGACGATGGTGCGCAAGTCACGCGACACCGATCCGTGGTTGCGGCGCGTGCTGTCGCGCGGATTCTATCGCCTGTTCAAGCGCGTATCGGAAGTCGCGCTGGCCGAAGGCGGTGGCGACTTCAGGCTGTTCGATCGTGCCGTGGTCGATGCGATCAACAGCCTGCCCGAGCGCACCCGTTTCATGAAGGGCATCACCAGTTGGGTCGGTTTCCGCCAGGAAACCCTGGAATTCGAGCCTGCCGAACGTGCCGCCGGCACATCGGCGTGGTCCTTGCTGCATCTGCTGCGCTACGCCCTCGACGGGCTGTCGGCCTTCAGCACCCTGCCGCTGCGCATCTGGTCGATGATCGGCGTATTCATGGCGATGTGTTCCGGGCTGTACGGGGTGTGGCTGATCGTCCGTACCGTAATCTGGGGTACGGACGTGCCGGGCTATGCGTCGGTGATGGTGTCGGGGCTGTTCCTGTCGGGCGTACAGCTCATCGGGCTGGGGGTGCTCGGCGAGTACATCGGGCGCATCTTTACCGAGGTCAAGCAGCGCCCGCTGTATCTGGTCGCGGAACGCATCGGTTTCGACGAGGCAAATCGGTGACTACCGGCACCGCATCACATACACCCTCCGCGCAACCGGCACCCGGTATCGACGCCTATCGGCTGGCGCTGCTGGTGTTCGCCACCCTCGCCGCGTACATCTTCTTTTCCTTCGACCAGCACGGCATCAGCAACGACGAGGAAGTGCAGCACGTCTATGGCCGCTTGCTGCTGGACTTCTACACCTCCGGTTTTACCGATCACAGCGCCTTCCAGTACAAGAACCTCTATCTGTACGGCGGCATGTTCGACATGATCGCCGCCGCGCTTGAACGCGTGATTCCGCTCAACGTATGGGATCTGCGTCACCTGCTGGCGGCCGGGTTCGGACTGCTGGGACTGATCGCAACCTGGCTGCTTGCCCGGTTGCTGATGGGGGAGACCGCCGGCCTGCTGGCGCTGGTGCTGCTCGCGCTGACCGGCGCCTGGTCGGGCGCGATGTTCACGCACACCAAGGATGTTCCGTTCGCTGCCACCATGGTGTGGTCGTTGTACTTCACCACCCGCTTCATCGTCCGCCTGCCGACCGTGCGCTGGGTCGATCAGGCGGGGCTCGGCCTTGCCCTCGGGTGCGCCTTCGGCCTGCGCGTGGGAGCGGTTTTCGCGGTGTTCTACCTGGCCGTGAGCGTGCTGGCCGTCGTATGGCTGAACGGACGATGCGCCACCACGCGCCTGGCCGCGCTGCGCCATGCAATGCTTGCGCTGGTGCCGCCGGCCTTGCTTGCCTTCGCGCTGACAGGGCTGTTCTGGCCGTGGGCCGTGCTTTCATTCGGCAATCTTGTGCAAGCGATGACCACGTTCGCGCGGTTCACCTTTGAACTCGACACCATACTCGACGGCTCGGTCATGAAGATCGGCGCGCTGCCGGGCCATTATCTCGTCACCTATCTGCTGGTCCGCCTGCCGGAGCTGTTTCTGCTTGGACTGGCGCTGGCGTTGTCGAGCGGGATGCGCGTTTTGCGCAACTCATCCACGACGACCGCCACACGCCAGGCGGCGCTACCGTGGCTGCCGGTCACGCTTGCCGTCAGCGTCCCACTCGCCTATTCCTTGCTGGCCGCCCCACCGCTCTACAATGGCATCCGCCACTTCACCTTCCTTCTCCCACCGCTGGCGGTACTCGGCGGTGCCGGATTGCATGCCGCCTGGCGAGGCGCGACGCGCTGGCCGAGGGTCCGCCAGGCAGGCGCCGCCGCATGTCTCGTCGTCGCGCTTGCGCATGCGGTCACGCTGGTACGCCTGCATCCGTATGAGTACGTTGCCTACAACAGCCTCGCCGGCGGGCTGCGGGGCACCGAAGGCCGCTGGGAGCAGGACTACTGGAGCGACAGCGTGCGTGCCGCCGTTTCCATGCTCAACGGCTACGTGAGCAACCTGAAGACGGCGCGCCGCACCTACAGCGTGGCCGTCTGCGCCGAGCCCATACAGGCCGCGGCCTGGCTCGCCCAGGGCCTGAAAGTGACGCGCAACTGGAACAAGGCCGACTTCTTCCTCTCCGCGACCCAGATGAACTGCCACAAGGCGCTGCAAGGTCGCATCATCGGCGAAATCGCGCGCGATGGCACACCCCTGGCCGTGGTGCGGGACCGTCGTGATCTGACCGGTACGGATCGCCAGGCACGCTCACCCGAATGACCACCATCGCTCACATGTGCCGTTTTCTGCGCTTTGCCGCCGTGGGCGCGATCGGTACGGGTGCGCACTATGCGCTGCTGCTGGTGCTGGTGGAAGTGGCCGGCGCGAGGCCGCTCGCGGGCTCGGTCGCGGGCTTCCTGCTCGGCGCGCTGGTGAATTACCTGCTCAACCGCAATTTCGTGTTCCGCTCCGACCGGCAGCATGTCGAAGCACTACCACGCTTTCTTGCAATCGCCGCTATCGGTCTGTGTGGAAACGCGTTGCTGATGTACGCCCTGGTCGATCTGACCGGCGTGCACTACGTGCTCGCCCAGGTGATCACCACTTGTCTGCTCCTCTGCTGGCATTACGCCGCCAATGCGCTGTGGACCTTTGCCGCACATCCGGGCCGGACCGATCGTTGATACGCCGCGCATTCGCGCCAGATCTGGCTGCAGTATGGAACTCGGGGCGATCATCCAGGTCTTCCGGCGTACCTCTTACCCACCATTCGGACTATGGTCAGTCGCCACGCGCGTGCTTACCATGTAGCCGGTCAGTTTTCCGGAAGCCATCGGGGGTCCGAAGTCGATAACCTCATCATGGGTTGCAACATTGAAACTGCGTAGAGATCCTATCGCCGAAGCGCCCCCGCCACGACGCTCGCCGGTGCCCGCTTTGCATGCGGTGCTGGGTGAGATGCCAATACTGGACGGGCTGCATGCAAGAACACTGGCCCTGCTCGCTGAAGCGGCCGAACGCGTGACGGTTGCACCGGGCACGCGGGTATTTGACCGGGGTTCGCAACCCACCGGGTTGTTCTTCGTCGTGTCGGGCGGAATCAAGCTGCTGTCGATGGGGCCGGACCAACGTGCCCGTGTGGTCGAGCTTTTCCAGCCGGGGCAGATGTTCGGTGAGGTCGGTGTGTTCACCGGCGCGATCTATCGCACCTGGACCGAAACCTTCACCCCGACCACGCTGATACACATCCGCCGTGAAGTGGTACTGGAAGCGGTCAACCGCGACCATGAGCTGGCTTTGCGTCTGCTGGCGGCCGTCAGCGCGCGGACCCAGCGCCTGATCGACAGTCTCAGTTCCGCTTCGACCAACACGGCAGCGGTGCGCGTGGCCGCCTACCTGCTGGAACTCGCGGACCGCTCCCCCGCTGCCGACAACCGCCTCACCCTGCCCGCCTCCAAGGGCACCATCGCATCGCTGCTCAACCTGTCGCAGGAGAGCCTGTCGCGGGTACTGCGCCGCATGATGGATGCCGGGCTGCTGATGGTGATGGGACGGCGCATCCTGATCCGAGATCGCGAGGGTCTGGCGCAACTGATGGACGGCGACGGAGCCCCCGCCATGCCGCTGTAACCGCGCCCACAGGCAAACGGCACACCGGTAGGTGTGCCGTTTGCTTTCCGCCAGCCGGAGATCGTTACTCCGCCTTGGCGGGCGGGCGGAACACTTCGGGGGCGACCGCTTCACGCTCGCTGCCGATCTGCTGCTCGATGGGCGGCAGCGAGTGGGCGATGCCCTTGTGGCAATCGATGCAGGTCTTGTTCTCGGTCAGGCCCTTCTGGTGCGCCTGGTTGGAGCGCCGCCCCTGCACCGAGTAGTCGAAGTACTCGAAACTGTGGCAGTTGCGGCACTCGCGCGAATCGTTGGCGCGCATACGCTTCCACTCGTTCTCGGCCAGCTTGATGCGCTTGGCCCGGAACTTCTCCGGCGTGTTGACGGTGCCGAGAAAATGGTGCCACAGCTCGTTGGACGCATAGAGCTTGCGCACCATCTTCGGCCCCCACTCCTTGGGCACGTGGCAATCCGGGCAGGTGGCGCGCACCCCGGTGCGGTTCTGGTAGTGCACCGTTTGCCTGTATTCCTTGTACACGTTGGCCTCCATCTCGTGACACGAGATGCAGAACGTCTCGGTGTTGGTCCATTCCAGCACGGTGTTGAAGCCGCCCCAGAAAACGATACCGGCACCGAATACAAGCACCACCGTAACCAGACCAGCGGCGCGCAGCTTGCCGATCAGCCCTTTCTTTTGCTCAGTCATCATGATCCCCCTGGTTCAGGCCGGTCCTAGCGCAAGCCGGTGGCGGGCTTGAAGGTGTTTTCCACCAACGGGCGGGCGTCGGTTTGCGGTATGTGACATTGCATGCAGAAGTAGCGTCGCGGCGAGATGTTGGACAGCTCGCCCCCATCGCGGTCCTTGAAGTGGGTCAGGCTGACCTTGGTCGCGCCGCTCTCGCGGTAGCGGCTCCAGGAGTGACAGTCCATGCACTTGTTGAAGTTGAGCGACACCTCGTAGCCTTCGATCTTGTGCGGCACGATAGGCGGTTGCTGCACATAGGCGCGCGGGATCGGCGGACCATCGGGCGCCAGGCGGAATTCACCCGGAGGCAGATCGGTCGCGGACACATCGGCACCGCGCGGACTTTTGACGCTCTGGGCAATTGCCGACGGCAGGGTCAGGGCACCGAGGGCAAACGTAGCCGCCAGTCCAAGTACCAGATTTCGGGCTCTTTTGTTCATGACTCGCTCCTATCAAATCGGGTCGTGATTCGGAATACATTCTTGCTGCACACATCGGCACAGCGTCCGCAGGTCGTGCAGTTGTGGTCGAGAATCAGTGGGTGCTCCTGTCCGATCGCCTTGAGCGCCGGCCGTATTACCTGCGGCTCGGGGCAAACGGCAAAGCAGTCCATGCAGTCATCGCAGCGGGCGCGCTGCCCGGCGCTGACACGCAGCAGCGCGGTCCGCCCGAGCAATCCGTAGAAGGCGCCCATCGGGCAGATGCGCCCGCACCAGCCGCGCCCGGCAATCAGCAGGTCGTAGAAGAAAATGCCGCCGACCACGCCCCAAGCGAGGCCGAAACCGAAGATCAGGCCACGGTGCAGCATCGACACCGGGTTCACCCACTCCCACGCCAGCGTGCCGGTCAGGGCCGACAGGCCCAGGACGAAAAACAGCAACCAGTAGCGCAAGCGGGTGTCGGCCGCCTTGCCGCCCCTCAGGCCCAGGCGCCGGCGCAACCACGCCGCGGTGTCGGTGACGATGTTCACCGGACATACCCACGAACAATAGGTCCGCCCCCCCACCAGCAGGTAGAAAGCGAGCACGATGCCGCCGCCCAGCAAGGCTTCGCGGTACGGCAGATGCCCCGCCGCCAGCGATTGCGCCAGCACGAACGGGTCGGTCAGCGGCAACACGCCCAGCGTCAGGCTCGATGACAGGTTGCCCTTGACGATCCAGATGCCCAGCCAGGGGCCGAGCAGGAACAGCGCGAGGATGCTCAGTTGCGACAAGCGCCGCAGCAACAGCCAGCGGTTGGCCGCGAGCCAGCCCTTGGTGGCGACGGCTTCCGCGCCGGGGCGCAACACGTTGGCCCGTGCGCTCGCAAAGCCCTTCGGGTCATTCGCACCCATGTTCTGATTGGCAGCAGCCGTGTGGTTCATGGCTTCCACCCCGAATTCAACCCGGCAGGCGGTGCGGGCGGCGGAACCTGCGGCCCGTCGGGACGCAGACGCGTGTCACCGTAGGGCTGTGCTTCCATGCCGCGCACCGGCAGTTCGATCTGCTCGCCGATCAATGAGCGCCCGGCCGCGTCCTTCTCCTCCCAGCCACGCCGGTAGTGCCCGGCGCGCGAACCCTGCGCGACCGCGATCGGCAGGACCTTGATCGCCGCCGCGTCGGGCAGCACGCACGCGCGCTCGCACTTGCCGCAACCGGTGCAATGATCGGAATGCACGGTCGGCAACAGCATCGCGTGCCGGTCCGAGCGCGGGTTATGCACCCGTTCCAGCGTGATGGCCTTGTCGATCACCGGACAGACGCGATAGCACACGTCGCAACGCAGACCGAGGAAGTTGAGGCAGTTCTCCTGATCGATGAGTACCGCCAGACCCATGCGCGCCTCGCCGATATCGGTGAGGGAGCGATCCAGCGCCCCGCTCGGACAGGCCGCCACGCACGGGATGTCCTCGCACATTTCGCACGGTATCGCGCGCGCATTGAAGTACGGCGTGCCGGTCGCCACGCCATCGCCCAGTTCCGCGAGCTTCAACGTGAAATAGGGGCAATCGCGCACACACAGGCCACAGCGCACGCACGCCGAAAGGAAATCCGCCTCGGCCAGCGCGCCGGGCGGGCGTATCGCGGTCGCGGGCAGCGCGGAAGCCTGTTTCGAATACAGACCGACACCCCCGGCGAGCAGGCAGGCGCCACCCGCCACGCCCGCCATTTCCTTGAGGAAACGGCGGCGCGGCAGGGGTTGCAGCTTTCCGGCACGCTGGGTTTGTTGGTTGTTCATGGTCGCAATGACGTCTGTTAGCAGGTCCCTCCCCCTTCAAGGGGGAGGCATGGCGCTGACTTCTCCCTCCCCTTCAAGGGGAGGGCCGGGGTGGGGATGGGTTTCGCACCGGGCTCGCACAGAGGTCAGTGAACCTCTCAACGGAAACCCATCCCCCTCCCGACCTCCCCCTTGAAGGGGGAGGAGATTACGGCGCCCTTACAGGGCGGATGACACTATCCACTACGCCTTCACCACCTTGACCGGACACTTCTTGAAGTCGGTCTCTTTCGAGATCGGGCAGGTGGCGTCCAGGATCAGCTTGTTCACCAGCCGCCCTTCGTCGAAGAACGGCACGAAGATCAGCCCCTGCGGCGGCTTGTTGCGGCCGCGCGTCTCCAGGCGCGCGACGATTTCGCCGCGCCGCGACATCACCTTGACCGCCATGCCGCGCTGCAGGCCCTTCTTCGCCGCGTCTTCGGGATGCATGAAGACCTGGGCCTCGGGCACCGAGCGGTGCAGTTCCGGCACCCGCCGCGTCATCGAGCCGGTGTGCCAGTGCTCAAGCACGCGTCCCGTGCACATCCACATGTCGTACTCGGCGTCCGGCACTTCGGGCGGTTGCTGGTAGGGCAGCGCGAATATCCATGCCTTGCCGTCCTTCTTGCCGTAGAACTTCACCCCTTCGCCGGCCTTGACGTAGGGGTCGTAGCCTTCGCGGAAGCGCCACAACGTTTCCTTGCCATCGACCACCGGCCAGCGCAGCCCGCGCGCCTTGTGGTAGGTGTCGAAGTCGGCCAGATCGTGCGCCTTGCCACGGCCGAAGCGCGCGTATTCCTCGAACAGACCTTTCTGCAGGTAGTAGCCCAGTTCCTTGGACTCGTCGTTCATGTAGCCGGTCCAGGCATGGTCGTTGGCCTTGGCGACATCGCCGATCGGATACTTGTTGACCTGCCCGTTGGCATACAGCACGTCGTACAGCGTCTTGCCCTTGAGTTCCGGTTTCTTCGCGATCAGTTCGGCCGGCCAAACGTCCTCGACCTTGAAGCGCTTGGCGAACTCGACGTACTGCCACAGATCGCTCCTGGCCTCGCCCGGAGGGGCGACCTGCTGGCGCCAGAACTGGGTGCGGCGCTCGGCGTTGCCGTAGGCACCTTCCTTCTCGGTCCACATCGCGGAGGGCAGGATCAGGTCGGCCGACATCGCGGAGACGGTCGGATAGACATCCGAGACCACGATGAACGCCTCGGGATTGCGCCAGCCGGGATAGACCTCGTCGTTGATGTTGGGGCCGGCCTGCATGTTGTTGGTGGTGCTGGTCCAGTACACCTTGAGCTTGCCGTCCTTGAGCGCACGGCTTTGCGCCACTGCGTGAAAGCCGACCTTGTCGGGCAACGTGCCTTCCGGCAGCTTCCAGATGTCTTCGCTGTAGGCACGGTGCATCGGGTTCATCACCACCATGTCGGCCGGCAGGCGGTGGGCGAAGGTGCCGACCTCGCGCGCGGTACCGCAGGCCGAGGGCTGGCCGGTGAGCGAGAACGGGCTGTTGCCCGGCTCCGAGATCTTGCCCACCAGCAGCTGCACGTTGTAGATCATGTTGTTCACCCAGGTGCCGCGCGTGTGCTGGTTGAACCCCATGGTCCAGAACGAGGTGACCTTTTTCGCGGGGTCGGCATACAACTGCGCGAGGCGCATCAGGCGCTCGGCCGGTACGCCGGACAGGGCCGACACCTTTTCCAGCGTGTACTCGGAGACGAAGGCGGCAAATTCCTCGAACGTGATGTCCACCGACTTGTTCGTGTCGCCCTTGGGCTTGCCATCCGCGCCGGGATAGCCGTTGTTGGTCGCGGCGGCCTCCTGTGCGTGGTTGGGGCGCAGGCCGTAGCCGATGTCGGTCTCACCGCGCTTGAAGCTCACATGCGCCTTGACGAAGCCCTGATTGACCTTGTTGTTCTGGATGATGTAGTTGCAGATGTAGTTGAGTATGGCCAGGTCGGTCTGCGGGTTGAAGATCATGCCGTTGTCGGCCAGCTCGAAGGAGCGGTGCTCGAAGGTCGACAACACATGCACCTCGCTGCCCGCCTTGGACAGGCGCCGATCGGTGACGCGGCTCCACAGGATGGGGTGCATCTCGGCCATGTTGGAACCCCACAGCACGAAGGCGTCGGCGTTCTCGATGTCGTCATAGCAGCCCATCGGCTCGTCGATGCCGAAGGTGCGCATGAACCCGGCCACCGCCGAGGCCATGCAGTGGCGTGCGTTGGGGTCGAGGTTGTTGCTGCGGAAGCCGGCCTTCATCAGCTTGGCGGCGGCGTAGCCTTCCCAGATGGTCCATTGACCCGAGCCGAACATGCCGACCGAAGTGGGGCCGTGCGCCTTGATTGCGGCCTTCCACTTCTCTTCCATGATGTCGAACGCCTGCTTCCACGTGATGGGCGTGAACTCGCCGTTCTTGTCGAACTTGCCGTCCTTCATGCGCAGCAGCGGCTGGGTGAGGCGGTCCGAGCCATACATGATCTTGGACAGGAAGTAACCCTTGATGCAGTTCAGACCCCGGTTCACCGGCGAATCCGGGTCGCCCTGGGTCGCCACCACGCGGCCGTCCTGCACCCCGATCAGCACCGAACAGCCCACCCCGCAGAAGCGGCACGCGGCCTTGTCCCAGCGCACGCGGGTGTTCGGGTCTCCCGCCGGTTGTGCCCGAGCCACCACCGGCATGCCGATGCCAGCAGTGGCCGCGGCAACCGCCACCGCATTGGTCTTGATGAATTCGCGTCGATCCATGTTCATTTCATGCCCCCTGTGTCGAGACCTTGGTCCGTGTATTCGTAGGCCAGCGTGATGCTCAGTACGTGCCGGGTAAGATTGATTGCCGTGAGCGAGTCGGATACGGCATAACCGTCGCCATCCTCTATCGTCACGACCATGCGACCGTTGTCCGCCGATTCGCCGTGTATCTCGACGCCGCGTATGGCGCCCAGGCTTTCGTGCAGTTCGGGAAAGTGTTCGGGCCTGGCCCGCACCACCACGCTTGCGATGTTCATTGGTGTATCTCCATGGCTATCGCCCTGACCGGACAAGGTGAAAAACAGGCGCCGCAGCCGTTGCAGCGCGCGCGATCCAGTTCGGGCAGCGCGGCGCCGCCCAGGCGGGGACGGAAGCGGATCGCGGCGACCTCGCACGCTTCGGCGCACACGCGGCATTCGACGCCGGCGTGGGCAAGGCAAGCCGAGCGGGCCGATGCCTTGAGCGCCCACGGCCCGGCCCCTGCATCGCCATGTTGCAGGGCACCAGGCGCACAGGCATCGACGCACTTGCCGCAGAAGTCACACGCACCGGCGGCAAAATCCACCACCGGGAAACCCCCGGCGCCCACGGCGATGATGCGGGGCGGGCAGGCCTTGGCGCAGTCGCCGCAGCGCTCGCATCGGGATTCAAATTGCGGCGCCGCGATTGCCCATGGCGGGCGGTTTTCAGGCGCGTTGCCGCGACATCCGGAAAGAAATCCGCGTCGTGACATGGTCATAACAGGATGGGGTAATGGCCCTTGATCTCGCATGGATAAGCATTAGATGCCTGCCCGCCATGCAAGGCATTGACTGCAGTCAAAGTAGGAACCGTTCGCATTTGCGGTGCACCATCGATGGCCGTGGTTTGCCACCGGCAGAACTAGTCCATCCGAACTAGTCCACCAAGCGGATGACTAGTCCGTGCCCGTGCTTCTGGCGAATGGTCACTTCAACTTCACCGCCCTATGCTTGCCTCCAATCTGACGCTACATCCGCTCTGTCTGGAGGAAAGCACGATCATGGCAACGCTGCGCCGACAACAACTCTCCGTGCTGGTGATGAGCACCCTGGCCTTCACCATGTGCTTTTCCGCGTGGATGCTATTCGCCGTGATCGGCATCCCGATCAAGGCGCAACTGGGATTGAACGAAACCCAGTTCGGCCTGCTCGCCTCCACCCCGGTGCTCACTGGCGCGCTGGTGCGTCTGCCGCTCGGGATGTGGGCCGATCGCTTCGGCGGACGCATCGTGTTCTTCGCCCTGATGCTGTCCACGGTCGTGCCGATCTACCTGATTTCGGAGGCGACCGCGTACTGGCAGTTGCTGGTCGCCGGGCTGTTCGTCGGCGTGGCTGGCGGCTCGTTCTCGGTCGGCATCGCCTACACCGCGCGCTGGTTCGAGCGCGGCACCCAGGGCTTCGCGATGGGTATCTTCGGCGCCGGCAACTCGGGCGCGGCCGTCACCAAGTTTGTCGCCCCCGCCCTGGTGGTGGCATTCGGCTGGCAGTACGTGCCCAAGGTGTTCGCGGTGGCGATGCTGATCGTGGCGATCGCGTTCTGGTTCTTCACCTATGACGACCCCAAACACCGCGTCTCATCCACCGTGTCGGCATCCGACCAGATGCGCGTGCTCAGGGATCCGCGCGTGTGGAAGTACTGCCAGTACTACTCCATCGTGTTCGGCGGCTACGTGGCGCTGGCGCTGTGGATGACCAAGTACTACGTCAATGAATTCGGCCTCGGCATCGAAGTCGCGGCCCTGCTCGCGGCCTGTTTCTCGCTGCCCGGCGGGGTGCTGCGCGCGGTCGGCGGCTGGTTTTCCGACCGCTACGGCGCGCACAAGGTGACCTGGTGGGTGATGTGGGCATCGTGGATCTGCCTGTTCCTGCTGTCCTACCCGCACACCGAATTCACCGTCATGACGGTCAACGGTCCGCGCAGCTTCGCCATCCATCACAACGTATGGGTGTTTACCGCGCTGATGTTCATCGTCGGCGTGGCCTGGGCGTTCGGCAAGGCCTCGGTGTTCAAGTACATCTCGGATGAGTTCCCGCGCGACATCGGCGCGGTGTCCGGCATCGTCGGCCTGGTGGGCGGCCTGGGCGGCTTCCTGCTGCCGATCATGTTCGGCGCCCTGCTCGACCTGACCGGGGTGCGTTCCAGCGCCTTCATGCTGCTCTACGGCGTGACCTGGGTGTCGCTGATCCTCATGTACTGGACCGAGGTCCGACGCGCCGACGTATTCCACCCCGCTGCCGCCGAAGCCGGCGCCGGCCACTGAGCCACCACAGAAAACATTCCAAGGAGACGTGCCCATGAATACGCAGGCCGTACCGCTGCAACCGCAGCGCACCAGCAGCGTCGACATCGCCGACTGGCAACCGGAGAACGAAAAGTTCTGGAAGGAAACCGGCAGCCGCATCGCCAGCCGCAACTTGTGGATCTCGATTCCCAGCCTGCTGTGCGGCTTCGCGGTGTGGCTGATGTGGGGCATCATCACGGTGCAGATGTCCAACGCCGGCTTCCCGTTCAAGGCCGACGAGCTATTCACCATCGCGGCCATTTCCGGCCTCTCCGGCGCGACGCTGCGCATCCCGGCCTCGTTCTTCATCCGCCTGTGCGGCGGGCGCAACACGGTGTGGCTGACCACCGCGCTGCTGATGATCCCGGCCATCGGCACCGGCATCGCGCTGCAGGACAAGAGCACGCCACTGTGGGTGTTCCAGTTGATGGCGCTGTTGTCCGGCATCGGCGGGGGCAACTTCGCCTGCTCGATGTCCAACATCAGCACCTTCTACCCCAAGCGTCTACAGGGCACCGCGCTGGGGCTGAACGCCGGTCTGGGCAACTTCGGCGTCACCACCTCGCAACTGCTGATTCCGGCGGTCATGACCCTGGGTCTGTTCGGCGCGATCGGCGGCGACGCGATTCCGCTGGTCAAGGACTCGGCCACCCTGATCGGCAAGATCGCCGCCGGCACCCCGACCTTCGTGCAGAACGCCGGCTTCGTGTGGCTGCTGCTGCTGGTGCCGCTCGCGGTGGTCGGCTGGTTCGGCATGAACAACCTGCTGACGGTGTCGCCCAACATGGGCTCGACCGGCGCCGCGCTGGGCCGCATCCTGATGCTCTATGGCCTGGCGCTGGTGGTGGCCGCGCTCGGCCTGTATCTGTACCTGCCGGCACCGGTCGGTTCCGGCGTGCTGTCGGGCAACGGCATGTGGCTCGTGCTGCCGCTGGTCATGGCCGGCACGCTGTTCGCGATGAAAGCCGTCGCCACCGGCGAGATGAAGACCAACCTGAACAAGCAGTTCGCGATCTTCGGCAACAAGCACACCTGGTCGATGACCGTGCTGTACGTGGTGACCTTCGGTTCCTTCATCGGCTTTTCGATGGCGCTGCCGCTGTCGATCACGGTGATCTTCGGCAACACCCACGTGTTTGACAGCGCCGCCAACGTCTGGGTGCATGCCAAGAACCCGAACGCGCCGTCGGCGCTGATGTTCGCCTGGATCGGCCCCTTCGTCGGCGCGTTGATCCGCCCGGTGGGCGGCTGGGTCGCGGACAAGATCGGCGGCTCCATCGTGACCCAGGCCATATCGGTGGTGCTGGTGGTCGCATCGGCCGCCACCGGCTACGTGATGTCGCTGGCCTATTCGTCGGCCACTCCCGAGCAGTACTTCTTCGTCTTCATGGCGCTGTTCGTGGTGCTGTTCGCCGCTTCCGGCATCGGCAATGGCTCGACCTTCCGCACCGTGGGCTTCGTCTTCGACCAGGACCTGCGCGGCCCGGTGCTGGGCTGGTCCTCGGCGGTCGCGGGCTACGGCTCGTTCATCGCGCCGGTGGTGATCGGCGGCCAGATCAAGGCCGGCACCCCCGAGTACGCGATGTATGGGTTCGCCGTATTCTATGCGCTGTGCGTGCTCATCAACTGGTGGTTCTACCTGCGCAAGAACGCGTACATCAAGAACCCGTGATCCGCCCACGGCCACCCAACAACGCAATACCGGATTTCTGCATTAAACAGGAGTAAACCATGAGTCATTTTCTGGACCGCTTGAAGTTCTTCGACAAGGTGCAGGACACCTTCGCCGGCGATCACGGCATCGTCACCAATGAAGACCGCAATTGGGAAGACGCCTACCGCAACCGCTGGCGTCACGACAAGGTGGTGCGTTCCACCCACGGCGTGAACTGCACCGGTGGCTGTTCGTGGAAAATCTTCGTCAAGAGCGGCCTGGTGTCGTTCGAGATGCAGCAGACCGACTACCCGCGTACCCGCGAAGACCTGCCCAACCACGAACCGCGCGGCTGCCAGCGTGGCGCCTCGTTCTCGTGGTACCTGTACTCGCCGCACCGCATCAAGCACCCGATGATCCGTGGCCGCCTGCTCGACCTGTATCGCGCCGAGCGCAAGACGGGCAAGGACCCGGTCGAGGCGTGGGCCGCCATCCAGGCCGACGACGCGAAGCGCGACAAGTACGTCAAGGTCCGTGGTCTGGGCGGCTTCGTGCGCACCGACTGGAAGGAAGTCAACGAGATCATCGCCGCGGCCAACATCTACACCATCAAGAAATGGGGTCCGGACCGCATCTACGGTTTCTCGCCGATTCCGGCGATGTCGATGATCTCCTACGCCGCCGGCGCCCGTTACCTGTCGCTGATCGGCGCCGCCTGTGGTTCGTTCTACGACTGGTACTGCGATCTGCCGGCAGCCAGCCCGCAGACCTGGGGCGAGCAGACCGACGTGCCCGAAGCGGCCGACTGGTACAACTCGACCTACCTGATCATCACCGGCGCCAACCTGCCGATGACCCGCACCCCGGATGCCCACTTCGCCACCGAAGTGCGCTACAAGGGCACCAAAGTCGTGTCGATGGCCCCGGACTACGCCGAATACGTGAAGTTCGCCGACCTGTGGATGCCGGTACGCCAGGGCACCGACGCCGCCGCCTTCCTCGCGATGGGCCACGTCGCGCTCAAAGAGTTCTACATCAACAAGCAGGACCCCTACTTCGCCGAATACGCGCGCAAGTACACCGACCTGCCGATGCAGATCGTCCTGCGTCCGTTCGAGGGCGGCTACGTTTCCGACCGCAACCTGCGCGCTTCCGACTTCGAGAACAACCTCGGCGAAGCGAACAACCCGGACTGGAAAACCATCGTCTACGACGCCAAGACCAAGACCTACGTCGCGCCCAACGGCACCATCGGGTTCCGCTGGGGTGAAGACGGCAAGTGGAACCTGCTGGAGAAAGCCGCTGCCGGCCAGGACGAGATCGAGGCCGAACTGTCGTGCATCGACAGCCGCGACGACGTCGTGTCGGTCGGCTTCCCGCACTTCCAGCCGGGCGAACCCGGCCTGCTGTACCGCAACGTGCCGGCACGCAAGCTGACCCTGGCCAATGGCGAGACGGTGTTCGTCGCTTCGGTGTTCGACCTGCAGGTCGCCCAGTACGGCGTCGATCGCGGCATCGGCGGTGACAACGTCGCCAGCTCCTACGACGACGCCAACGTCGCCTACACCCCCGCCTGGGCCGCCAAGGTCACCGGCGTCAAGGCCGCCGACATCGAGCGCACCGGTCGCGAGTTCGCCGACAACGCCTCCAAGACGCTGGGCAAGTCCATGATCATCATGGGCGCGGCCATCAACCACTGGTACCACAACGACATGCAGTACCGCTCCATCATGAACCTGCTGCACATGTGCGGGTGCGTGGGCAAGAGCGGCGGTGGCTGGGCGCACTACGTCGGTCAGGAAAAGCTGCGTCCGCAGGCCGGCTGGGCGCCGATCGCGTTCGCCACCGACTGGCAGCGTCCGCCGCGCCACATGAACTCGACCTCGTACTGGTACTTCCACACCGACCAGTGGCGCTACGAGACCATCGACGCCGACCAACTGCTGCAACCGGCGGCCAAGGGCAAGTACAAGGGCTACAAGCTGGCCGACTACAACGTTGTCGCCACCCGCCTGGGCTGGCTGCCGTCGGCGCCGCACTTCAACCGCAACCCGCTCGAAATCGTGGCCGAAGCCGAAAAGGCCGGCGCCAAGGACGAAGCCGGCGTGGCGCAATACCTGATCGAACAACTCAAGTCAGGCAAGCTGGACGTCGCCTTCGCCGACCCGGACGCGCAGGAGAACTGGCCACGCAACCTGTTCGTTTGGCGCGCCAACCTGATCGGCTCCTCGGCCAAGGGCCACGAGTACTTCCTCAAGCATCTGCTCGGCGCGCAAAACGGCGTGCTGCAGGAAGGTGGTGACGGCATCGGCACGCGGGAGGTGAAGTGGCACGCCGAAGCCCCGGTGGGCAAGCTCGACCTGATGGTGGACATCAACTTCCGCCTCAACTCGACCGGCGCCTACTCGGACATCATCTCCACCCGCTGTCCGAAGCCGTGACTCCGGGGTGGGAGTCGAAGTCGGACTGGCAGATCTTCAGGACCATCGCCAAGACCTTCTCCGATCTGGCCGAGAAGCACCTCGGCGTGGCCAAGGACATCGTGGCGCTGCCGATGCAGCACGACTCGGCCTTCGAACTGGCCCAGCCGTTCGGCGAGGTCAAGGACTGGAAGAAGGGCGAGTGCGAGCCGATTCCGGGCAAGACCATGCCGCTCCTGAAGCTGGTCGAGCGCGATTTCGCCAACACCTACCGCAAGTACATCGCGCTGGGCCCGCTGCTGACCAAGCTCGGCAACAACGTCAAGGGCATCGACTGGAACACCGAGCAGGAGTACGAAGAACTCAAGAAGTGCAACTACACGGTGCAGTTGCCGGGCATCTCCTACGGCATGCCGTCGCTTGAAGAAGACATCTCGGTGTGCGACGCGGTGATGCGCATGGCCCCCGAGACCAACGGCGAAGTGGCGCACAAGTCATGGTCGGCACTGTCGAAGAAGACCGGCATCGATCACCACCACCTGTACGCCGGCCGGCATGAGGACAAGATCACCTTCCGCGACATCCAGGCCCAGCCGCGCAAGATCATCACCGCGCCGACCTGGTCCGGAATCGAGTCGGAGACGGTCTCCTACACCGCCGGTTACACCAACATCCACGAGCACATCCCGTTCCGCACTTTGACCGGCCGCGCCCACTTCTACCAGGACCACGAGTGGATGCTGGACTTCGGCGAAGGCTTCTGCGCCTATCGTCCGCCGGTCGACCTCAAGGCCCACGACAATAGTCCGGACAGCGTAAGGGCCAAGCCGCACCTGACCCTGTCGTGGATCACCCCGCACTCCAAGTGGGGCATCCACTCGTCCTACCAGGACAACCTGCGCATGCTGTCGCTGTTCCGTGGCG
>JACOUN010000133.1 GCA_016177805.1 Rhodocyclales bacterium | reverse complement strand
GCCGGTGCCGGTGGCCGACCCCGACGAAATCGGTAAACGGGTGCCCAACTTCATGGAGCGCGCCGGTTACTACTACAAGAACTGGGACGCGCTGGAGGCCAGGTGGAAGGTCAAGATGGAGGCCACCATCAAGGAACTCGAAGCCCTCGAAGTTCCGCGACTGCCCGACATCGAGGACCTGAGCGTGGTCACCGACGGCGTCGGCGAGTCCAAGGGCTACCACCTGATCAAGAACTACGACGACCTGATCAACCTCGGCATCAAGTGCTGGCAGTACCACTTCGAGTTCCTGAACCTGGGCTACGCGGCCTACGTGTTCTTCATGGACTTCACGCAGAAGCTGTTCCCCAGTATCCCGCTGCAGCGCATCACGCAGATGATCTCGGGCATCGACGTGATCATGTACAAATCCGACGACGAGCTGAAGGAACTGGCCAAGAAGGCGGTGCGGCTGGAAGTCGACGACATCGTGCGCAACCACCGCGAATGGGCCGACGTCAAGGCCGCGCTCGGCGCGCACCGCCACGGCGCCGAGTGGCTGGCGGCGTTCGAGAAGGCGCGCTACCCGTGGTTCAACATCTCGTCGGGCACCGGCTGGTTCCACACCGACCGCAGCTGGAACGACAACCTCAACATCCCGCTCGACGGCATCCAGACCTACATCGACAAGATCCGCGCCGGCGTGGCGATCGACCGGCCGATGGAAGCGGTGCGCGCCGAACGCGACCGCATCACCGCCGAATACCGCGACCTGATCGAGAGCGACGACGACCGCAAGCAGTTCGACGAACTGCTGGGCTGTGCCAAGACCGTGTTCCCCTACGTCGAGAACCACCTGTTCTACGTCGAGCACTGGTTCCACTCGGTGTTCTGGAACAAGATGCGCGAGGTTGCCGCCGTCATGCAGGAGCACGGCCTGATCAACGACGTCGAGGATGTCTGGTATCTGCGCCGCGACGAGATCAAGCAGGGTCTGTGGGACATCGTCACCGCTTGGGCCACCGGCGTCACGCCGCGCGGCACCACCACCTGGCCGCCCGAAATCGAGTGGCGCAAGGGGGTGATGCAGAAGTTTCGCGAGTGGACCCCGCCCCCCGCCATCGGCATCGCCCCGGAAGTCATCCAGGAGCCGTTCACCATCGTGCTGTGGGGCGTCACCAACAGCTCGCTGTCGTCGTGGGCGGCGGTGCAGGACGTGGCCGACCCGGACAGCATCACCGAGCTGAAGGGCTTTGCCGCCAGCCCCGGCGCGATCGAAGGCAAGGCGCGGGTATGCCGCAGCGCCGAGGAAATCCGCGATCTGCGGGAAGGCGAGATTCTGGTCGCCCCGACCACCTCGCCATCGTGGGCACCCGCCTTTGCCAAGATCAAGGCCTGTGTCACCGATGTCGGCGGGGTCATGAGCCACGCCGCCATCGTGTGTCGCGAGTACGGCATGCCGGCGGTGGTCGGCACCGGGCTTTCGACACGGGTAATCAAGACCGGCATGACGCTGCGCGTGGATGGTTCGACGGGCGTCATATCGATTCTGGAAAGGTAACTAGCGCAGTAGTGCGTTCTTGATGAGGCATGAGCGCTTCCCGGCGCAACAGTCTTGTGGCGGTTGGAGTTCGCAAGGCGTGACTAGCAGGTTCCTTCCCCTTCAAGGGGAAGGACAGGATGGGGATGGGTTTTTGTGATTCTTGGCAAACCCATCCCCACCCCAGCCCTCCCCTTGAAGGGGAGGGAGCAACCGTGCCGCGCTCCGCACCTCGTCAGCAATTGATTACCGCATTGAACCAACAGAAGGCATCGACTATGGATACGGTCATCACCGCAACCGAGTTTCGTCCAGGGCACGCGCATTGCGATGCGCGCCCCAGGGTGTGCTTCTTTGAAGACTGCAACAAGGATTCGGTCGCACTCGTGGGCGGCAAGTGTTCTTCGCTGGGCGAGCTGATCGGCGCCGGCGTCCGGGTGCCGCCGGGCTTCGCCCTCACCACCGAAGGCTACCGCCAGTTCATGGACGAGGCCGGCATCCAGGACGAAATCGACGGACTGCTGCAAGACCTCGACCACGACGACATGGACAGGCTGGAGCAGGCCTCCCGCGCCATCCGCGACATGATCGAATCGCGCCCGATCTCGATCGAGCTCGAAGACCTGATCGCCGAGGCCTACCGCAAGCTGTCGGTGCGCTGCTACATGCCGGCCGCGCCGGTCGCGATCCGCTCCAGCGCCACCGCCGAGGACTTGCCCGGCGCGAGCTTCGCCGGCCAGCAGGATACCTATCTGTGGATACGCGGCATCGACGACGTGATGCGGCACGTGCGCCGCTGCATCTCCAGCCTGTACACCGCGCGCGCCATCGCCTACCGCATCCGCATGGGTTTTCCGCACCGCGACGTGGCAATCAGCGTCGGCGTGCAGATGATGGCCAACGCCTTTACCGCCGGGGTGATGTTCTCGATAGACCCGGCCTCCGGCGACCGTTCGGTGATCGTCATCGACTCCAACTTCGGCTTCGGCGAATCGGTGGTGTCGGGTGAAGTCACGCCGGACCACTTCGTGGTCAACAAGATCACCCTCGACATCATCGAACGCACCGTCTCGACCAAGGAGCTTTGCTACACGGTCGACCTCAAGGCGCAGAAATCCATGGCCGTGCCGGTGCCGGTCGAGCGCCAGAACATCCAGTCCATCATCGACGACGAGATCACCGAGCTGGCATGGATGGCCAAGAAGATCGAAAAGCACTACGGCCGCCCCATGGACATCGAGTGGGCCATAGACAAGAACCTGCCCGCCGGGGGCAACGTGTTCATCCTGCAGGCGCGGCCCGAAACCATCTGGAGCAACAAACAGAAGGCGTGCGCCAGCAAGGGCGCGACCACGGCCATGGACTACATCGTGTCCAGCCTGCTCACCGGCAAACGCGTTTCGTAGGGCGGATGAGCCGCAGGCGTTATCCGCCGGATGTGCCAACCCAACCACCTCCGGCTCGCTCGCCATTCGGCGGAAGGCGCTGCGCTTTTGGCTACGCCGAAACTCCGTTTTCCGCCCTACGACAACCTAGGAGTATCGAACGTGATCGTACGCAACTGGATGCAACCCAACCCCGTCGTCATCAATGGCGACACCCTGCTGTCGGAAGCCAAGCGCATCCTCTCGGAGACCAATCTGCACGCGCTGCCGGTGGTCGAGGGCGAGCGCCTGCGCGGGCTCATCACCCGCGCCAACTGCCTGCGCGCCGCCCACTGCGCGCTGCGCACGCAAAGCACCGACGAGCTCGACTTCTTCACCAACCGCGTCAAGGTGCGCGACGTGATGGTGCGCAACCCCGCCACCATCGACGCCGACGACACCATGGAGCACTGCCTGCAGGTCGGTCAGCAAAACGGCGTGGGTCAGCTCCCGGTCATGGACCGGGGACGCGTGGTCGGCATGATCTCGGCGATCGAGATGTTCTCGCTCGCGGCGCACTTTCTCGGCGCGTGGGAGCAGCGCAGCGGCGTGACCATCGCGCCGATGGCGCTGCGGCGCGGCACCATCGGCGAGATCACCGACGTGGTTGAGGAAGCCGGCGCCGAAGTGCTCGCCGTCTATCCGATCAGCATCAACGGGCAGAAGCCCGAACACGACCACAGCCTGAAGAAAATCATCGTCCGCTTCCACGGACGCGACGTCGACAGCGTCATCGCGGCACTCAGGACCAAGGGCTACGAAGTCATCGAATCGGTCACCGCCACCCACTGAAACCACCCCCTCCCCAACATAAGGAGTCATCCGCATGGACCTCAGGTACTTCATCAACCAATGCGCCGAAGCCAATGAGCTGAAGCGGGTCACCACCGAAGTCGACTGGGATCTTGAGATTTCGCACGTCTCCAAGCTCAACGAAGAGAAGAAAGGTCCGGCGTTGCTGTTCGAGAGCATCAAGGGCTACAACACCCCGGTATTCACCGGCGCTTTCGCCACCACCAAGCGCCTGGCCATCATGCTCGGTCTGCCGCACCACCTGAGCATGTGCGAATCGGCGCAGCAGTGGATGAAGAAGACCATCACCTCGGAAGGGCTCATCAAGGCGCGCGAGGTCAAGGACGGTCCGGTGCTGGAAAACATCGTCGCGGGCGACAAGGTCGATCTCAACATGTTTCCGGTGCCCAAGTTCTTCCCGCTCGACGGCGGGCGCTACATCGGCACCATGGTGTTCCTGGTGCTGCGCGACCCGGAAACCGGCGAGACCAACCTCGGCACCTACCGCATGCAGATGCTCGACGACAAGACCTGCGGCGTGCAGATCCTGCCGGGCAAGCGCGGCGAACGCATCATGAAGAAGTACGCCAAGCTGGGCAGGAAGATGCCGGCCGCCGCCGTGATCGGCTGCGATCCGCTGATCTTCATGGCCGGCACCCTGATGCACAAGGGCGCCAACGACTTCGACATCACCGGCACCGTGCGCGGCCAGCCGGCCGAGTTCCTGATGGCGCCGCTGACCGGCCTGCCGGTGCCGGCCGGCGCCGAGATCGTGCTCGAAGGCGAGATCGACCCCAACAACTTCCGCCTCGAAGGCCCGTTTGCCGAATACACCGGCTACTACACCGACGAACTGCACAAACCGATCCCCAAGCCGGCGCTCGAAGTGAAGCAGATCCTGCACCGCAACAACCCCATCCTGTGGGCCACCGGCCAGGGCCGCCCGGTCACCGACGTGCATATGCTGCTCGCCTTCACCCGCACCGCCACGCTATGGACCGAGCTGGAGCAGATGAAGATACCGGGCGTCCAGTCGGTCTGTGTGCTGCCCGAATCCGCCGGGCGCTTCTGGGCGGTGGTATCGCTCAAGCAGATGTACCCCGGCCACCCCAACCAGGTCGCGAGCGCGGTGCTCGGCAGCAACACCGGCTCCTACGGCATCAAGGGCGTCATCACCGTGGATGAGGACATCCAGGCCGACGACCTGCAGCGCGTGTTCTGGGCGCTGTCGTGCCGCTACGACCCGATGCGCGGCACCGAAATCCTCAAACGCGGCCGCTCCACCCCGCTCGACCCGGCCCTGCACCCCGACTTCGACAAGCTCACCACCTCGCGCATCGTCATGGACGCGTGCATTCCGTATGAGTGGAAGCAGAAGCCGGTCGAGGCGCGCATGGATGACGAGATGCTGGCGAAGATCAAAGCGCGCTGGCACGAGTACGGCCTGGACTGAAGCCACCCCGACAAACAGGAGAACAACACATGGAACAAGCCAAGAACATCAAGCTGGTCATCCTCGACGTCGATGGCGTCATGACCGACGGGCGCATCGTCATCAACGACGAAGGCATCGAATCGCGCAACTTCGACATCAAGGACGGCATGGGCGTCGTGGTGCTGATGCTGTGCGGCGTCGAGGTCGCGATCATCACCTCGAAGAAATCCGGCGCGGTGCGCCACCGCGCCGAAGAGCTGAAGATCAAGCGTTTTCACGAAGGGGTCAGGAAGAAGACCGAACCCTACGCGCTGATGCTGGAGGAGATGAACATCTCCGACGCCGAGGTGTGCTACGTCGGCGACGACCTGGTCGATCTGTCGATGATGAAGCGCGTCGGCCTGCCGGTGGCGGTCGGCGACGCGGTGGCCGACGTCAAGGAAGCCGCCGCCTACGTCACCACCGCACGCGGCGGCCACGGCGCGGTGCGCGAAGTCGCCGAGATGATCCTCAAGGCGCAGGGCAAGTGGGACGCCGTGCTGGCCAAGATCCATTGAACATGAATGCAGCGCCCCGGCAATCACACCGTCGCACCGGCGAAAGCCGGTGCCCAGCTCCACCGCATGGATTCCGGCTTGCGCCGGAATGACGAGTGAGCCGTTTGCTTGCCGGCTCAACCAACCCAAACCCCGATCACAAGCACCACACGCTACAGGAGACCACCGTGGGAAAAATATCCGCCCCCCGCAGTAACCGCGAGTTCATCGAAGCATGCGTCAAATCCGGCGACGCCGTGCGCATCAAGCAGGAAGTGGACTGGGACAACGAGGCCGGCGCGATCGTGCGCCGGGTGTGCGAACTGGGCGAAGCCGCGCCGTTCATGGAGAAGATCAAGGACTACCCCGGCTTCAGCTACTTCGGCGCACCGCTGTCGACCTACCGGCGCATGGCGATCTCGCTCGGCATGGACCCGGCCTCGACGCTGCCCGAGATCGGCAAGGAATACCTCAAGCGCACCAACAGCGAGCCGATCGCGCCGGTGCTCGTCGATCGCCGCGACGCCCCGTGCAAGGAAAACGTCCTGCTCGGCGACGAGGTCGACCTGACCGAGCTGCCGGTGCCGCTGGTGCATGACGGCGACGGCGGGCGCTACGTCGGCACCTGGCACGCGGTCATCACCAAGCACCCGGTGCGCGGCGACGTGAACTGGGGCATGTACCGGCAGATGATGTGGGACGGCCGCACCATGTCGGGTGCGGTGTTCCCGTTCTCGGATCTGGGCAAGGCGCTCACCGAGTACTACCTGCCGCGCGGCGAAGGCTGCCCGTTCGCCACCGCCATCGGCCTGTCGCCGCTCGCCGCGATGGCCGCCTGCGCCCCGTCGCCGATACCCGAGCCTGAACTCACCGGCATGCTCGCCGGCGAAGCGGTGCGGCTCGTGAAGTGCGAAACCAACGACCTCGAAGTGCCGGCTGATGCCGAGATCATCATCGAAGGCGTGATCCTGCCCGACTACAAGGTCGAGGAAGGCCCGTTCGGCGAATACACCGGCTACCGCACCAGCCCGCGCGACTTCCGCGTGACCTTCCGCGTCGACGCGATCACCTATCGCAACAACGCGACCATGACCATCTCCAACATGGGTGTGCCGCAGGACGAAGGCCAGTTGCTGCGCTCGTTCTCGCTCGGGCTGGAACTGGAAAAGCTCCTCAAGAGCCAGGGCATTCCGGTGACCGGGGTGTACATGCACCCGCGCTCGACCCACCACATGATGATCGTCGGGGTCAAACCCACCTACTCCGGCATCGCCATGCAGATCGCGCAGCTCGCCTTCGGCAGCAAGCTCGGACCGTGGTTCCACATGGTGATGGTGGTCGACGACGAGACCGACATCTTCAACTGGGACGAGGTCTATCACGCCTTCTGCACCCGCTGCAATCCGGAGCGCGGCATCCACGTGTTCAAGAACACCACCGGCACCGCCCTCTACCCGCACGCCACCCCGCATGACCGCAAATACTCGATCGGCTCGCAAGTGCTGTTCGACTGCCTGTGGCCGGTGGACTGGGACAAGACCAACGACGTGCCCACCCTGGTCAGCTTCCGCAAGGTCTATACGCAGGAAATCCAGGACAAGGTCACCAACAACTGGACCGACTACGGCTACGCGCCGGTCAAGTGAGGAGAAACACAACATGAAAAACCTGTGGGAAGTATTCGTCATGGACATGGGCGAACTGGCCGAAGGCAAAGAGCTGGAGCTCACCATCCGCACCCTCAACCCCGGCAAGCAGAAATACACCTACCAGCGCGTCAAGGCCGAAGTGTCGAGCCAGCTCGACAAGTTCGCCGACGCGCTGCAGGTGCGCCTCGGGCGCGGCCAGTTGAGCAACCGGCAGTTCTCGATCCGCGTGATCGAGACGGTGCAGCGCATGCCGGAGCGGTATCGGTAGGGCGGCAGCGGATTTGCCCGGCAATCAGGGACGTGACGGCCAGCGGCTTTCGGCGCGATAGCTCCCTCCCCTTCAAGGGGAGGGTTGGGGTGGGGATGGGTTTGACCTGCGTCGCCTAAACCCATCCCCCTCCTAACCTCCCCCTTGAAGGGGGAGGAACAAGAAGGTGCCAACACTGCTCACGTCTCCATTTGCCAGGCGAATGACACACCCCCCGTTCCACACGGAGACACCCAATGAAACTCGTAGTCGGCATATCCGGCGCCAGTGGCGCGATCTACGGCATCCGCATCCTTGAAGTGCTCAAGCAGGCCGGCGTCGAAACCCACCTCGTGATGTCGGACTCGGCCAAGCGCACCATCGCGTACGAAACCAACTACTCGGTGAACGACGTCAAGGGCCTGGCCGCCCGCATGCACGACATCAACGACGTCGGCGCGGCCATCTCCAGCGGCTCGTTCCGCCACGACGGCATGGTGATCGCGCCCTGTTCGATCAAGACCCTGTCGGCGCTGGCGCACTCGTTCAACACCAACCTGCTGATCCGCGCCGCCGACGTCACGCTCAAGGAGCGGCGCCGTCTGGTGCTGATGATCCGCGAAACGCCGCTGCACCTGGGGCATCTGCGCCTGATGACGCAGGTCACCGAAACCGGCGCGGTGCTGGTGCCGCCGCTGCCCGCCTTCTACCATCGCCCACGCACGCTCGACGACATCATCAACCAGTCGGTCGCCAAGGCGCTGGACCAGTTCGGTCTGGATCTCGACCTGTTCAACCGCTGGACCGGCAACGAAGAACGCGAACACGCCAGGGCAGCCGAGGCCTGATCGCGATGAGAACCACCATGGACACGATCGCTACGCGTGGCACCTGGGTGTTGCACGGCATCGTCACCGACGGGCTCGGCGAAGCCGCGCACTTCATGCTGATGAAGTGGTTTCGCAGCCAGTGCCGCGAGCGCCTCGGCATCAACCCCAGCCCCGGCACCTTCAACCTGCGCATGCAGGGCGAACACTGGCAGCGCCTGCGCCCGCAACTGCACCACAACACTGCCGGCGCCCATCCGGCGCTGCCGGTGATCCATCTCGCCCCGCCGGCCGGGTTCTGTGCCGCTTCGTGCTACCCGGTGCACATCGCGGGCGCCATCGACGCCTGGGCCATCGTGCCCCACATCGGTCACTACCCGCACGACAAGCTCGAAGTCATCGCCCCGGTCAACCTGCGCGCCGCGCTGGGCGTCGCCAATGGCGCGGCGGTGAACCTCGCCTTCAACGTCACCGCGCCGCTCGCCCAGCGCCATCGCACCGCAGGAGAGCAAGCATGAGGCCACGGTATTGGCACGACAGCGCGAACAATCCGCAAGCGCCTCGCAGGAGGGGCTTCAGCCCCGAACGCCGCGATGGTCGCGGCTAAAGCCGCTCCTACGAGGCGCTGATCACCGACTCATCAAACCACAACGAGACCACCCCCATGTCCTACTACGACCAAGCCACCGAAACCCTGTCCCGCGACGCGCTGGGCGCGCTGCAACTCGCCAAGCTGCGGGAAATGCTGACCGAACTGTGGGGCAAGAACCGCTTCTATACCGAAAAGTGGACACGCGCCGGCCTCCAACCCGGCGACATCCGCAGCCTCGCCGATCTGGCCCATCTGCCGCTCACCACCAAGAGCGAACTGATGGCGGATCAGGCCGCCAACGCCCCGTTTGGCACCAACCTCACCTACCCCATCGACCGCTACATCCGCATCCACCAGACCTCCGGCACCACTGGCGTGCCGCTCAAGGTGCTCGACACCGCCGACTCGTGGAACTGGTGGGGCAAGTGCTGGGCGCACGTGCTGTCCGGCTCGGGCGTCACGGCGGGCGACCGGGTGTTTCTCGCCTTCGCCTTCGGCCCCTTCATCGGCTTCTGGGCCGCCATGGAAGGCGCGCGCCGCATCGGCGCGATGATGATCCCCGGCGGCGGGCGCGATTCCGCCCAGCGTCTGGAGCTGATGCGCGACACCGGCGCCACCGTGCTGTGCTGCACCCCCACCTACGCGCTGCGGCTGGGCGAAGTGGCGCGCGAAACCGGCTTCGACCTGCACTCCATCCACCTCAAATCCACCGTGCACGCCGGTGAACCGGGGGCCAACATCCCGGCCACCAAGCAGCGCATCGAAAGCCTGTGGTCGGCCAAGTGCTTCGATCACGCCGGAGCCTCGGAGATCGGCGCGCATTCCTTTGAATGCGAAGTGCAGCCCGGCGGCACCCATATCATCGAAAGCGAGTTCATCGCCGAAGTCATCGACCCCGCCAGCGGCGCCGCGGTCGCGCCCGGCCAGCGCGGCGAACTGGTCATCACCAACCTCGGGCGCTGGGGCTTCCCGCTGATCCGCTACCGCACCGGCGACCTGGTACAGATGAACCTCGACCCCTGCGCCTGCGGACGCGGCTTTCTGCGCCTGGAAGGCGGCATCCTCGGGCGCGCCGACGACATGGTCACGGTGCGCGGGGTCAACGTGTTCCCCGCCGGGGTCGAGAACATCATCCGCAAGTTCACCGAAGTCGACGAGTTCCGCATCACCGTCAGCCGCGTCCGGCACATGGACGAAATGGACGTTGAAGTCGAACTGTGCGAAGGCGCCGACGACAAGGTGGTGCATGCCATCGCCGAACGCCTCGACACCATGCTGTCGTTCCGTCCGCGCGTGCATCACGTCAGCCACAACGCGCTGCCGCGCTTCGACATGAAAGCCAAACGCTTTCATGTGAGCCGCACCCTGTAAGCGCTGGGCAACGGCACGCACGCATGTCACCGCACCACGCCATCCGCCTGCACTGGGCCAGCTACCGGCCTCCGGAGGGCAAGCCGCCGCCGGCCGCGCGCACCCCGCCCGGCACGGTGGTGTACGCCATCGGCGACATCCACGGCTGCAGCGATCTGCTGGCATGCATCCAGCGCGGCATCGCGCTCGACATCCGCATGCGCCCCGCCACGCGCCGCGTGGTGGTGTATCTGGGCGACTACATCAGCCGAGGCCCCGACACCCGCCGCGTGCTCGACCAGGTCATCGCCTGGCACCCGGACGGCATCGAAATCGTCACCCTGATGGGCAACCACGAACAGTTACTGCTGCGCTATCTGGACGGCGACCTCAAGGCCGGCGGCCACTGGCTGGCCTACGGCGGACTCGAAGCCGCCGCGCACTACGGCATCGACACCACCCACCACAGCCCGAGCGACCCGGCCACCCTGCCCCGCCTCAAACACCAGCTCGCCGCCGCCCTGCCCGACGCCCACACCCGGCTGCTGCGCAGCCTCGCGCTCAACCACCGCGAGGGTGACTACCTGTTCGTGCATGCCGGCATCGCACCCGGCATCGCGCTGCCCGCGCAGAGCGAGCGCGACCAGGTCTGGATACGCCAACGCTTTCTGCAATCACCGCTCGACCACGGCGCGGTGGTGGTACACGGCCACTGCATCGCCCCCGAACCGCAAGTGCGCCACAACCGCATCGGCATCGACACCGGCGCCTATCAAAGCGGCGTGCTCACCTGCCTGGTACTGGACGGCGCCGAACGCGCCTTCCTCCAGACCGGCCCGCCCGCAAACGCGCCACCCGATGATTAACCCGGCAACCAAACAGATTCCCCGTCATTCCGGCGCAAGCCGGAATCCATGCGGTAGAACTGGGCGATCGCATGAAGTGCTATTTCGGCTATTCCAAGCACGCGGTTATGGCTTGGGACGCTTCGTAGGAGCGGCTTTAGCCGCGAAAGCGGTGTTATTCGCGGCTAAAGCCGCTCCTACGAGAATGCTGATCGTTCGGTTTGATGAATCGTGCGATTGCCTTGGCAGTGGAGCTGGGCACCGGCTTTCGCTGGTGCGACGAAATGATTGCCACGTAAACAAACAAAGGCCCGCCAGAGGCCAGGGGCGACCCGCCCCACATGTAGCCAGCAGAGCCATGGGCAGCACGCCCACACAAGAGCAGCAGGCAAACCGCACTACCATCAAGGAGGAAGCATGAAACTCAAGAAGATCGGTCTGGCGCTGGCCCTGTCGGGGCTGGTAGCAACGGGCGCACAGGCCAAGGAAGGGGGAGATCAATACCCGAACGGCGCGGAAAACTGGCTCGCCGGCGCGCTACCGCCACCGGGAGACTATTTTCTCAACTACTTCGGCTACTACGACGGGCAGCTACGCGACGGCGACGGCGACAAAGTCCCCGGCACCGGCGCAACCGCCTGGTTCGACGCGCTGCGCTACGTCAAGGTCACCGACATCAAGGTCCTGGGCGGCAACCTGGCCATGCACATGATCGTGCCCGTCGCCCACCAATCCCTCAACCTCGGCGGCGGCAGCGCCTCCAAGACCGGCCTGGGCGACATCATCTTCACCCCGCTCGCGATCGGCTGGCACGAAGGCGACCTGCACTGGATCGCCACCCTGGAGTTCTACGCCCCCACCGGCAAATACGTCTCCGGCGACGGGCGCAAGAGCATAGGCGCCAACTACTGGGCCATCGAACCGGTGTTCGGCATCACCTGGCTGCCGCAATCCGGCTGGGAAGTCTCGGCCCGCTTCATGTACAACATCAAGGGCAAGAACAGCGACTTCCGCCCCGCCCCCGGCGCCCCGAAAATGGACTACGAATCGGGCGACGACTTCCACATGGACTTCCTCGTCGGCAAACGCTTCGGCCCCTGGGGTGTCGGCCTGTCCGGCTACTACCTCAACCAGACCACCAGCGACAAACTCGAAGGCGACCGCATCTCCTCCGCCATCGGCCCGTGGTCCGACGGCCGCAAAGGCAAAGTCTTCGCCATCGGCCCCAGCGTCATCTACACCAACCCCACCGGCACCATGTTCATCGGCCAGTGGCAACACGAAACCAACGTCAAAAACCGCTTCAGCGGCGACAAGCTCTGGTTCAAGCTGATCATGCCGCTGTAGACCACCGGCACTCCGACCAACCACCCGTCACTCCGGCGCAACGAACCGGCACCCCGAGCGACCACCCCGTCATTCCGGCGCAAGCCGGAATCCACGCGGTGACCACGGGCACCGACCTGCGCCGGAGCGACGGAACCTGGTGGTCGGAGCAACCAGCGCGCACCACCGCACCCCGACACATGGCGGCTTCTCCTCTGGGCTGTGTGTCGGGGTGTTCCTCTCGGATCTCCTCGATCCAGCACGGCACCACCGGCACATACCAGAATCCGCTGGACATACGCTGGCGGGGTTCTTATGCTGCGGCAGTTGTAAGCAGATATGTGTCTACGCGAGATCAAGTGTCATCGACGACTGAACACCGACTGGGCGGAATGGGATGCATCGGGAACGGTGGTTTGCCTGAAGATGGGCACTTTTCCGGGAAAGGGTACTGACCCCTTATTTTGGTCATGGACGAGTTTGAGAGCCTAAGTCACAGCCGGTGGGAGTGCAAATACCACGTGGTGTTCATTCCGAAGTGTCGTCGGAAGACGTTGTATGCGAGGTTGAGGATGCACCTGGGCGAGG
>JACOUN010000013.1 GCA_016177805.1 Rhodocyclales bacterium | reverse complement strand
GCGCCTTCGGGGCGGAAGTAGGCGCCGCTGGGGTCGATCACGAGCGGGCAGTTCGGCAGGGTGTCGCGGCATTTGAAGTAGAAGACGTGGCGTTTGCGCGCTTCGACCGGCAGGGCGATGCCTGCGGCGGCGGCGAGGGCTCTCGCGCCGGTGCCGGCGGCGTTGATGAGGGTACCGCAGGCAATCAAGGTGCCGTCGTCGAGGCGCACGCCGGTGACGCGCTGGCCGCTGCGTTCGACGCCACTGACGCTGGCTTCGCGGTATTCGGCGCCGAGCGCGATGGCCTTGCGACGGAAGCCGCGCAGCAGGCTGTAGGCGTCGAGCCAGCCTTCGCCCGACAGCCCCAGCGACGCACCGGCAATGTCCTCGGTATTGAGCCACGGGAAGCGTTGCGCCAGCGCGGTTGGTTGCAGCAGCGCGACATCGACACCAAAGCCGCGCTGGGTGGCATGGTTGGCCTGCAGCACTGGCAGCCCGCGTTCGCTGGCAAGGAACAGGTAGCCCGCTTCGACAAAATCCACTGCCGGGGCCTCGCCGTCGATTGACAGCCAGTCGCCGATGTTCTTGACGAATTCGCTGCCGAACTGCGACATGCGCGCGTCGTGGCGCAATACTGGTAGCTGGCGTCCTTTTCGATCACCAGCACCGAACCGTTGAAATCCGGGTTGTGCTTGAGGAAGAAGGCGGTCGCGCTGCCGATGACCGCCCCGCCGACGATCACCACATCAAAATGCTGCTGCATGCTTAACTCCGGAAAATTAGTTTCCTATACGAAACTTCGTTGCGTATAATCTCGCAAAACCTCCCTGAAAAGCAAGCAGAGATGACTCCACCCGACGACGATAACGACCGGCCCACGGCGGCAAGCCCCCTCGGGATGCGCCTGCGGGGTTTGCGCGGCGAGCGCGGCTGGACGCTGGAGCAATTGTCGCGCGCGAGCGGGCTGGCCCGCTCGACCCTGTCCAAGATCGAGAACGGCTTGCTCTCGCCCACCTACGACGCGCTGCTGAAACTCGCCGATGGCTTTGAACTCGACATCGCCGAACTCTTCGTCGCGCCCAGCGCCCACATGGGCAGTGGCCGGCGCAGCATCAGCCGGCGCGGCGAAGGTCGCACGCATCTGACCCCCTGGTACGCGCACGAACTGCTGTGCAGCGAACTCGCGCACAAGCAGATGATGCCTTTCGTCAGCACCGTGCGCGCCCGCGCCGACACCGCCGGCAGCGACTGGAGCCGGCATCCGGGCGAAGAGTTCGTCTACGTGTTGAGCGGCGAGATCGAGCTGCACACCGAGTTCTACCGCCCCGAGCGCCTCGCCGCCGGCGACAGCTTCTACCTGGACAGCCGCATGGGGCATCGCGTGATCAGCGTCGGGCCCGACGACGCGCGCGTGCTGTGGGTCAGCACCCAACCGCATAGCCTTCCGCACGATCACGAGCATCCGAATTCACTGACCAACGGCATCACCGAAACCGGAGAAATCACATGACCACCGCCAGCGGCGCCCGCATCGGCGCGCGCATCCTCGTCGACAACCTGATCGCGCTGGGTGCGGACACCGGCTTCTGCGTGCCGGGGGAAAGCTATCTGCAAGTGCTGGATGCACTGCACGACGAGGGCGGGCGCTTCCGGCTCGTGACCTGCCGTCAGGAAGGCGGCGCCGCCTTCATGGCCGAAGCCTATGGCAAGCTCACCGCGCGTCCGGGCATCTGCTTCGTGACACGCGGGCCGGGCGCGACCAACGCCTCCATCGGGGTGCACACCGCGCGCCAGGATTCGACTCCGATGATATTGTTCATCGGCCAGGTCGGGCGCCCGGAGCTGGGGCGCGAGGCGTTCCAGGAAGTCGACTACCGCCAGATGTTCGGCCCGCTCGCCAAGTGGGTCACGCAGATCGAGTCGGCCGCGCGCATTCCCGAAATACTCGCCTACGCCTGGCATGTCGCAACCAGCGGGCGGCCGGGCCCGGTCGTCATCGCGCTTCCCGAAGACATGTTGTCGGAAGTCGCCACGGTGAGCGACGCGACCCGTCTGGCGACCGCCCAGGCCTACCCCGACCCTGCCGCGCTAACCACGCTGGGTGAGTTGCTCGCCAGCGCGCATCGACCCTTGCTGGTGGTCGGCGGCAGCGGCTGGAGCGACGCGGCACGCACCCAGCTCACCGAATTCGCCACACGCTGGCAGCTGCCGGTGGCCGCCGCGTTCCGCCGTCAGGACGTGTTCGACAACGCCCACCCCTGCTACGTCGGCGAGCTGGGCACGTCGGTGAACCCGGCGCTGGCGGCACGGGTGCGCGAAGCGGATGTGCTGATCTCGCTAGGCGCGCGGCTGGACGAGATGACCACCAACGGCTACACCCTGGTCGAATCCCCACATCCGCGCCAGCGCCTGATCCACATCTACCCGGAAGTCGAGGAACTGCAGCACGTGTTCCGCCCGGTGCTGGCGATCGCGGCCACGGTGAACGCGTTTGCCTCAACACTGACTGATCTCACGCCCGGCGCGCCGGTGGCATGGGAAGGCTGGACTGCGAGCGCGCGCGCCGACTACGTCGCCAACCTCACCCCCGGCCCGTGCGCGGGCGCGCTCGACATGGGCGAAGTGATGCGCGTGCTCGCCGCGCAGCTACCCGAGGATGTCATCGTGTGCAACGGCGCCGGCAACTACACCGGCTGGCCGCAGCGCTTCCACTGCTTCCGCGGCTACCCGAGCCAGCTCGCACCCACCAGCGGCGCGATGGGCTATGGCGTGCCGGCGGCGATCGCGGCGAGCATCCTCAACCCCGGCCGCGCGGTGCTCGCCTTCAGCGGCGACGGCGACTTCCTGATGAACGGCCAGGAACTCGCCACCGCCCGCCAGCACGGCGCCCGGCCGCTGATCCTGGTGGTCAACAACGGCATGTACGGCACCATCCGCATGCATCAGGAGCGCACCTATCCGGGCCGGGTCATCGCCACGCCGCTGTGCAACCCGGACTTCGCGGCGTTTGCGCGTGCCTTTGGTGCCCATGGCGAGATCGTCGAGCGCACTGCAGAGTTCGCGCCCGCGCTGGAGCGCGCGCTGGCAAGCGGCACGGCGGCGGTGCTGGAGCTGCGCATCGACCCGGAGCAGATCTCCACGCGCGGCACGTTGTCGGCGCTGCGCAACGATTGAACCCATCCCCATCCTGTCCTTCCCCTTGAAAGGGAAGGGACCTGCTAACGACGCTCTGAAGCGCAACAGCCATCACAACGCTGCACCAAGAGCTTGAATGGAGTCCCACACCCAATGAATATCAACGAACTGATGCAACAACTGGGCGTGGCCCCGGCCACCCTGCAGGGCGGCACGCTGGCGGTCCGCTCGCCCATCGACGGTGCCCAGCTCGCGTGCCTGCGCGAGCACTCGCAGGCCGAGATCGACGCGATGATCGCGCGCGCCCACACCGCGTTCGGTCAGTGGCGCACGGTGCCGGCACCGCGGCGCGGCGAACTGGTGCGCCTGCTCGGCGAAGAGCTGCGCGCCAACAAGGATGCGCTCGGACGGCTGGTGTCGATGGAAGCGGGCAAGATCCTGGCCGAAGGCCAGGGCGAAGTGCAGGAGATGATAGACATCTGCGACTTCGCGGTTGGCCTGTCGCGCCAGCTCTACGGCCTGGTGATCGCCTCGGAGCGCCCCGGCCACCGCATGATGGAAAGCTGGCATCCGCTGGGGGTGGTCGGCGTGATCAGCGCCTTCAACTTCCCGGTCGCGGTGTGGTCGTGGAACACCGCGCTGGCGCTGGTGTGCGGCGATCCGGTGGTGTGGAAGCCGTCGGAAAAGACGCCGCTCACCGCGCTGGCCTGCCAGGCGCTGTTCGAACGCGCTCTCAAGCGTTTCGGCGACGCGCCGGACGGGCTGTCGCAAGTCATCGTCGGCGGTCGTGACGCCGGCGTGCAACTGGTCGATGACCCACGCGTGGCGCTGGTGTCCGCGACCGGCTCGACCCGCATGGGGCTGGAAGTCGGCCCGCGCGTGGCGGCGCGCTTCGGCCGGTCGCTGCTGGAACTGGGGGGCAACAACGCCATCATCGTCACCCCCAGCGCGGACCTGGATCTGGCCACCCGCGCGATCCTGTTCGGCGCGGTCGGCACCGCCGGGCAGCGCTGCACCACCACCCGGCGCCTGATCGTGCACACCGAGGTGCGCGACGAACTGGTCACGCGTCTGAAGAAGGCCTACGCCAGCATCCGCATCGGCAGCCCGCTCGCGGCCGACACGCTGCTCGGTCCGCTGATCGACCGCGCCGCGTTCGACGCGATGCAAGGCGCGCTGGAGCGCGCGCGCGCCGAAGGCGGCAAGATCACCGGTGGCGAACGGGCGCTGGCGCAAGAGTACCCGGACGGCTACTACGTCACCCCGGCGCTGGTCGAAATGGCGACCCAGTCATCCACGGTGCACCACGAGACCTTCGCCCCGATCCTGTACGTGATGGCCTACACCACGCTGGACGAGGCCGTGACCATGCACAACGCGGTGCCGCAAGGCCTGTCGTCGGCGATCTTCACCAACGATCTGCGCGAAGCCGAGCAGTTCCTGTCGGCGGCAGGGTCGGATTGCGGAATTGCCAACGTCAACATCGGGACTTCCGGGGCCGAGATCGGCGGCGCGTTCGGCGGCGAGAAGGAAACCGGTGGCGGGCGCGAATCAGGTTCGGACGCGTGGAAGGCCTACATGCGCCGCGCGACCAACACCATCAACTACTCGCGCGCGCTGCCGCTGGCGCAGGGGATACGTTTCGGCGACGACTGAGCGGCTGTGCTTAGTGGGAGCGGCTTCAGCCGCGATAGCCACGCCATTCGGGGCTGAAGCCCCTCCTACGAAACGGCCGAACACCTCCCCGGCACCCGCCTACTCCATCCCCCACTTCTGCAGCCGGTAGCGCAACTGGCGCAGGGTCAACCCCAAGCGGCGCGCTGCTTCGGTGCGGTTCCAGCGCGTCGCTTCGAGGGCGCGCAGCACCCGCGTGCGTTCGTCCTCACCTTCGCTGGCACCGGGGCCGTCATCGGCGGCGTCATGGTTGTAGCCCATCACCGGCGTCAGCGACAGCCCCTCGGTCGGGTGCAGATTGATGTCGTCGCCCCCGATCACGTCGCCATCGCACAGCGCGCAGGCCCGCTCCAGCAGGTTTTCCAGCTCGCGCACATTGCCCGGAAAGCCGTAGCCGCGTAGCCGCGCCAGCGCCTCGGCGCTCAGGCGGCGCGGCTCGCCGCCATCGCGCTCGCTCAAGCGCGCAAGAATGTGTTGCGCCAGATCGGCGATATCCTCGCCCCGTTCGCGTAGCGGCGGCACGTGCAGCGTGATTACGTTGATGCGGAAGTACAAATCCTGGCGAAAGCGCCCATCCGCGACCCATTGTCCGAGATCGCGATGCGAGGCCGACAGGATGCGCACGTCCACCGCCTCCTCGACCTGCGCGCCGATCGGGCGCACCGCGCGTTCCTGGATCACGCGCAGCAGCTTGACCTGCATCGCCAGCGGCAGTTCGGCCACTTCGTCGAGAAACAGCGTGCCGCCATGTGCGGCATGGAACAGCCCTTCCTTGGCGGCGGCGGCGCCGGTGAAGCTGCCTTTCTGGTGACCGAAGAACTCGCTCTCCATCAATTCGACCGGGATCGCACCACAGTTGACCGGGATGAAAGCACCCGAAGCACGCGGCCCGAGCGCGTGGATGAGGCGCGCGATGACCTCCTTGCCGGTGCCCGACTCGCCGTGGATGAACACCGGCGCCTGGCTGCGCGCGAGCTTTTCGACTTGCGCGCGCAGTTGCAGGATCGCCGGCGAATGACCGATCAGGTCGCGCCCCGCCTTGTGCCCGGCCGCCTCCTTGGCGCGCGGCTCCAGCTTGAGCGCGTGCTTGACCAGTTCGCGCAACGCCTTGAGTTCGATCGGCTTGGTGACGAAATCGAAGGCGCCGAGCTTGAGCGCGCGGATCGCCGTTTCCATGCTGCCGTAGGCCGACACCACCGCCACCGGCAAACCGGGGTGGCGGGACTGGATGTGCGCCACCAGATCCAGCCCGTCGCCGTCACCCAGGCGCATGTCGGTCAGGCACAGGCGGTAGTTGCCGCGCTCCAGCAAGGCGTGGGCCTCGGCGAGACTTCCCGCCGTATCACAGCTCACCCCCATGCGCAGCAGCGACAGCTCGATGAGTTCGCGGATATCGTCTTCGTCATCGACGATGAGCACCGCCGGTGCATCCTGCTGTCCTCGGCGATCGGGCATGGTGGTCACGGCTGGCTCCGTCCAGTGAGTACGAAATGTGCGCCCGGTCCCTCGTCGAGCAACTCCAGGCTGGCGTCGTTGGCCTCGGCGAGTTCGCGGCCAATGTACATGCCCAGCCCTATGCCCTTGGGGTCGGTGGTGTAAAACGGTTCAAAGATGTGCATGCGCTCTTCCGCCGCCACGCCCGGACCATCGTCACGCACATGCAATGCGATGCGGTCACGTCCCACGTGGGTGACGTAGACCTTGATGGCACCGGGCCTGCCCGAGCAGTAGCGCCGGGCATTGGTCAGCAGGTTACCCAATATCTGGTGCAGGTGGGCACGGTCGATGGCCATCGTGGCATCGGAGCCGATATTGACGCTGAACAGCGCCTTCACCCCGGCATCGCGCAGCGCCGATTCTTCGACCATGTCCGCGACAAAACCGGCCAGCGGGAGCGCTTCGCGCATCAGGTTGTCTCTGCGTCCCAGGGCCAGCACTTCACGCACCATGCGCTCTATGCGGCGCGCGTTGTCGTTGATGATGCGCACCAGCCGCGCCTGCACGTCGGTGCGCTTTTCTTCGCCGAGCAAATCGGCTGCCTGGGTCACCGCTGACAGCGGGTTGCGGATCTCGTGCGCCATGCTGGCGGTCAGGCGTCCCAGCGCCGCGAGTTTGTGCTGCTGGATCTGCTTCTGGATCTCTTCGAAATCGGTCAGATACAACAGCGTGTCGCCTTCCATGGCGCCGCTGGTACTCGCGCGCACCGCTCGGCAACGCAGCATCCGGTTGGCCGGACCAAGGCGCAGCAACATGCCGTGCGCGCCGGAACAGCGCAGGTGACATTCACCGAACAGCGGGTCCACGTCGGTCAGCGGCATGCCCTCCACCAGATCCATGCCCAGCAACACCGTCGCATGCGGATTGGCCTGGCGCAGGCGCCCGTCGCCCCCCATCACGACCACGCCATCCTGCATGTCCTCGATGATGCGCTCGTTGATCGCCTGCTGGCGGCCCAGCGCCTCGCCGCGCTGGTCCGCGAGGTATTCGCTCTCGGTGGCACGCTTGGCCAGCAGGCGCGCGGTAAACGCAACCGCGAAAAACCCCATGCAGGTGAAGCCGACCTGCAGGAATTCAGCCGAATTGCCTCCCGCGTAGGTACGCACGGCATTCTCGATCAGCACCACCACCGACGCCAGCGCGGCGAAGAAGAACACCATCCGCCCCACCGCGACCAGACCGGCGGCGGCCAGGAACACCAGCATCAATACCGGCATGCCGCTGCGAAAGCCGCCGCTGACGATCATCACGGTTGCGAGCATGAAAATGTCGAGCACCACCAGCAGCGTCACCAGCCGGTCGAAGCCCACGCGCCGGATCGCATCCGGGAACCCCAGCGCCAGCACGCACCCGAGGTACGCCAGCACCGCGCCGATAAAGACATGCGGGCCGTCGTTGCCCAGGTTGATTTCGCGCCCGAGCACCAGGAACACGCCCGCCACGATCAGGCGGAATACGTTGAAATAGCGTAGCGGTGCGAGTCGCAGCGGATCGGGTGCCGGGTAGGACGTCATCGCGACATGCCCCCCACTCCGGACTCAGCGGCGAACGCCAAGACGGCGGTGATCCTCGCTGCAGAAGAAAGCATCACCCTCGTGCACCCCTTCGCTTTCGGGCACATGCACGCCGCAGTGCGCGCACGCCAGCATGCGCTCGGGGCCATCCGCGGCCTCGTCGCGCGCCTCACCCCGTGCACCGGACGAACCCGCTCCACCGGTTGGACGATGCAGGGCGCGCCGCACCCACCATATGACGATCAGAACGAGGATGAAGATCAGTAAATTGCGCACGGACCGCCCGCGAGGAAACATCGACAAGGTTGCGATCTTAACCCAACCTCACATTTCGCGCAGGCGCGCGCAGGCCGCCTCCAGCGTCACGTCGTTCTTGGCGAAGCAGAAACGGATCACGTGCTCGTCCAGTCCGTCGACAAAGAACGCCGACACCGGGATCGCCGCAACCCCGACCTCGCGCGTCAGGCGCTCGACAAACGCCGTATCCGGCTCGTGCGACAAGGCGTCGTAGCGCGCCAACTGAAAATAAGTGCCCCGCGAAGGCAGCAGTTCGAAGCGGCTGCCCGCCATCGCGCGGGTGAAGAAATCACGCTTGCCCTGATAGAACGCCGCCAGCCCCAGGTGGCGCGAGGGCTCCGCCATGTAGTCGGCCAGCGCCAGTTGAATGGGCGTATTGACCGCGAACACGTTGAACTGGTGCACCTTGCGGAACTCGGTCATCAACTCGCGCGGCCCCACGATGTAGCCGATCTTCCAGCCGGTGATGTGATAGGTCTTGCCGAAGCTCGACACGATCAGGCTGCGTGCCGTCAGCTCCGGATAACGGGCGCAACTCTGGTGCGCGACACCGTCGAACACGATGTGCTCATAGACTTCGTCCGACACGATCACGATACCGGTGTCGCGCGTCAGCGCCGCCAGCCGCGCCATGTCGTCGGCGCTCCACACTGTCGCGGTCGGGTTGTGCGGCGAGTTGATCATGATCATGCGCGTGCGCGGCGTGATCGCGGCCGCCACCGCATCCCAGTCGGGGCGATAGTGCGGTGCCAGCATCCGCAAGCGCACCACCTTGCCGCCCTGCAACTCGATGGCCGGCGCGTAGGCGTCATACACCGGCTCGAACACGATCACTTCGTCACCCGCATGCACCAGCGCCGCCACCGCCGTGAACAGCGCCTGGGTCGCGCCGGCGGTGACGGTGATCTCGCCGTCCGGGTCATAGGCGGTGCCGTACAGCGCCATCACCTTGTCCGCGATCGCCTCGCGCAACACCGCCACCCCCGCCATCGGCGCGTACTGGTTGTGGCCGCCACGCATCCAGTGCCCGACCCGTTCGAACAACGCGTCGTCCGCATTGAAGTCGGGAAAGCCCTGCGACAGGTTGATCGCCCCGCACTCCTGCGCCAGGCGCGACATCACGGTGAAGATGGTGGTGCCCACGCCCGGCAGGCGCGAGGCGATCGGTGAGGCAAAGTGCGGCATGTCGGCATCCGGGTGGCGGTCAGAAAACGTAGCTTGCACCGCCGCCGTATTTCGGCGCAAGCACGGCGGCGGAAGATAAAATGCGCGCATGACCTACATGCCCTCAACCCCGACCCTGTGCCGCGACGGCGACACCGCCCTGATCCTCGACCAGACGCAACTACCCTATCGCACCGAAGTGCGCCGCCTGCGCACGCTGGACGATGTCGCGACCGCGATCCGGACCATGCAGGTGCGCGGCGCGCCGCTGATCGGTGCCACCGCCGCCTACGGCGTGGCCATCGCGCTGCTGGACGACGCGAGCAACGCACGCCTAGCCCACGCACTCGAAACGCTGGCCGCGACGCGCCCCACCGCCGTCAACCTGCACTGGGCGCTCGCGCGCATGCGCGCAAAGCTGCAACCGCTTGCCGTCGCCCAACGCCGCGCCGCCGCGTGGCTCGAAGCCGACGCGATCCGCGCCGAGGACTGCGCCACCTGCACCGCCATCGGTCAGCGCGGGCTCGCGCTGCTGCACGACATCGCCGCACGGCGACCGGGGCCGGTGCGCATCATGACCCACTGCAACGCCGGCGCGCTCGCCACCCTCGGCTCCGGCACGGCGCTGGCGCCGGTGTATGCCGCTCACATCAGCGGCATCGACGTGCACGTGTGGGTCAGCGAAACCCGCCCGCGCAATCAGGGGTTGCTCACCGCCTGGGAACTGCGCGAAGCCGGCGTGCCGCACAGCCTGATCGCCGATAACGCCGCCGGCATCCTGATGGCACGCGGCGACGTGGACATCGTGATCACCGGCGCCGACCGGGTCGCCGCCAACGGCGACAGCGCCAACAAGGTCGGCACCTATCTCAAGGCACTCGCGGCGCGCGACAACGGATTGCCGTTCTACATCGCGGTGCCGCTGACCACGGTCGATTTCGACTGCCCCGACGGCACGCGCATACCGATCGAGGATCGCGGCGCCGACGAGGTGTGCTCGATCACCGGACTGTCCGCTCACGATCAAACCATGTCGCTACGCCTGGCACTCGCCGGCACCAGCGCCCCCAACCCCGCCTTCGACATCACCCCGGCGCGGCTGATCACCGGCATCATCACCGAACAAGGCATCGTCACCCCCGCGCGCCTGCGCGAACTGCAGCGGGAAACCACCACATGAGCAACGACGCCACCTTGCGCGACGCCCTGCTCGCCACCGCGCGCGCCCTCGTCACGGCGCGCCTGAACATCGGCACCTCGGGCAACGCCAGCGTGCGCACCCCGGACGGCATGCTGATCACCCCCAGCGGCTGCGATCCCGCACGCGCCCGCGCCGCCGACATGGTGG
>JACOUN010000131.1 GCA_016177805.1 Rhodocyclales bacterium | reverse complement strand
CGCCGGCGCGATCGCGTTCAGGCTGCTCCCGGTATCGCCGCTGCCGCAGGTGGATTTCCCGACCATCTCAGTATCGGCCCGGCTGCCGGGCGCGAGCCCGGAAACCATGGCCGCGACGGTGGCCACACCGCTCGAGCGCACGCTCGGCCGCATCGCGGGCATCACTGAAATCACCTCTTCGAGCTCGCTCGGCTCCACGCGCGTCGTGCTGCAGTTCGATCTTAACCGCGACATCAATGGCGCCGCCCGCGAAGTTCAGGCCGCGATCAACGCCGCGCGCACGCTGCTGCCCAGCGGCCTGCCGAACAACCCGACCTACCGCAAGCTGAACCCGGCCGATGCGCCGATCATGATTCTCTCGCTGACGTCGGGAACGATGTCCCGGGGCCAGATGTACGACGCAGCCTCGACCATCCTCGAGCAGAAACTCTCTCAGGTGCAGGGCATCGGCCAAGTGCACGTGGGCGGCAGTTCACTGCCGGCGGTGCGCGTGGAGCTGAACCCCGCCGCGCTCAACAAGTACGGCATCGGCTTCGAGGACGTGCGCAATGCAATCGTGACGACCAATGTGAACCGGCCCAAGGGCGCGGTGGACGACGGCGAGCGCCACTGGCAGATTCTCGCCAACGACCAGGCGAAGAAAGCGGCGGACTACCTGCCGCTCATCATCGCTTACCGCAAGGGCGCGGCAGTGCGGATTACCGACGTGGGCGAGGTCGTCGACTCGGTGCAGGACCTGCGCAACGACGGCTCCGCGAACGGGCGGCCGGCGGTGATGCTGGTTCTCTACCGCCAGCCCAACGCGAACATCATCGAAACCGTCGACCGGGTCAGGGCGCTGCTGCCGGTGCTCGCCGCCTCGATTCCCCGTGCGATCGACCTCCAGGTCGCGATGGACCGCACGCCGACCATTCGCGCCTCGTTGCGCGAAGTCGAGCGCACGCTGATGATCTCGATTGCCCTGGTGATCATGGTGGTGTTCCTGTTCCTGCGCAATTGGCGCGCGGCGCTGATCCCGATCGTGGCGGTGCCGGTATCGCTGGTCGGCACTTTCGGCGTGATGTACCTGTGCGGCTACAGCCTGAACAACCTGTCGCT
>JACOUN010000127.1 GCA_016177805.1 Rhodocyclales bacterium | reverse complement strand
GGCACGATACGGCTGTCGGTCGGACTGGAGAACGCCAGCGACCTGATCGAAGACCTCAATCGCGGGCTATACGCGGCCAGCAAGACCCTCCAGGGTTGAGAGCCATGCACACCACCTACGCCAACCACCCCGTCTACATCTACACCGGCGGCCGTCCGGTCGACCCACAACTGCCGGTGGCACTGTTCATCCACGGCGCCGGGCATGACCACAGCGTATGGAACCATCAAGCCCGCCATCTTGCCCACCACGGCCATGCGGTGCTGGTGCCCGACCACCCCGGCCACGGCGCTTCGGGCGGCGCCCCGCTTGCCAGCATCGAGGCCTTGAGCGACTGGTTCGTCGGGCTGCTCGATCACCTCGGCGTCGAGCACGTCGCGCTGATCGGCCACAGCATGGGCTCGCTGATCGCGCTGCACACCGCCGCCCACCACCCGGACCGCGTCACGCGGCTGGTGCTGGTCGGCAGCGTGGCGCCGATGCCGGTCGCCCAACCCCTGCTCGACGCCGCGCGCGACAACCGCGCCGCCGCGCACGCGATGATCAACCAGTGGTCCTACGCGCCCGCCTCGCAACTCGGCGCCAGCGCCTCGCCCGGCATGTCGCTGCCCAACCTCAACCTGCGCCTGCTCGAACGCCAGGCCGAAGGCGTGCTCGCCAGCGACCTCGGTGCTTGCAACGCCTACGCCGGCGGCCTCGACGCTGCCAGCCGCGTGCGCTGCCCGGTCGCGATGCTGTGCGGCGAGCGCGACCAGATGACCCCCATGCGCGCCGCCACCCCGCTGCGCGAAGCACTCGCCGTGGCGCCCGGCGGACCGCGTATCATTACCATTATGGGTAGCGGTCACGCGATGATGGCGGAATCACCCGATGCGGTTACCGATGCGATCAGGGGGTTCCTGGCAGAAAACTAAGACCACCCGTCCCACCCGTACGACTCCGGCTACAGGAGCGGCGGGCAGGCCGGATCGCCTAACGGCACCCACAACAGGAGAGAGAGATGTCCGAGTCGAATACCCCAGCGGAGGAGCCCGGTCTGCCGTTTCCAAGGGCGCGCGATGTCAGCGTCGGCGCGCCGTTGCGCTGGATCGTGCAAGGTTTGGCTGATCTGCGCGCCAGCCCGGTGGCGAGCTTGTTCTACGGATTCTGCTTTGCCGGCATGGGCTTGCTGGTGACGGTGGTGTTCGAGCACGCCTACGAATACACGATGGCAGTGACCTCCGGCTTCCTGCTGCTGGGCCCCTTCCTGTCGATGGGCCTGTACGAGCTGAGCCGCCGTCGCGAGCTGGGCAAGGACGCCGACCTGCTGCCCACCCTCACGGTATGGAAACGCAACGCCGGCAACATCGGCATCTTCGCGGTGGTGCTGGGGGTGGTGTTCCTGGTGTGGGCGCGCGCCTCGCTGATCATCTTCGCGCTGTTCTACACCGACGAAGTGCCCAACCTGTCGGGCTTTCTCGGGCAGGTGCTGAGCCTGGAGAACTTCGAGTTCCTGGCGGTGTATTTCGGCGTCGGCTTCGTCTTTGCCACCATCGCGTTCGCGGTCAGCGTGGTCTCCATCCCGCTGATGCTGGACCGCAACCAGGACGCCATCTCCGCCATGCTCGGCAGCGTCGGCGTGCTGCTGCGCAACCCGGCGGCGATGATGGTATGGGCGCTGCTGATTGCCGGATGCACCGTGGCCGGCTTTCTCAGTTTCCACCTCGGCCTGGTGGTGCTGATGCCCGTCATCGGACACGCCACGTGGCACGCCTATCGCGATCTGGTCGCACCGCTGCCGGCCAGCGACACCCCCACGCAATAGTCCCCATGACCCACCACCACGACCATCACGCACACGGCCACGCGCATACCCACGCGCAGGCGGAGGGAAAACTCGGGCCGTATGCGCTGCCCATCGCGCTGTGCGTGACGCTGGGGTTTGCCGGCGTCGAAGCGCTGGCCGGTTGGCTGTCAGGCTCGCTCGCGCTGATGAGCGACGCCGGCCACATGCTGACCGACAGCCTCGCGCTGGCGCTCGCCACGGTCGCGGCACGCTTGGCCCGCCGCCCGGTCACCGAGCAGCACTCCTACGGTCTGCGCCGCATCGAAACCCTGGCCGGCCTGGTCAACGGGCTGTTCATGCTGCTGGTGGTGGGGCTGATCATCGCGCATGCGGCCGAGCGCCTGCTCGATCCGCAACCCGTCGATGGCGGCACGGTCATGCTGGTCGCGTTCATCGGTCTGGTCATCAACGTGGTGGTGGCGTGGATGCTGTCGCACGGCGGACACGACCTGAACACCCGCGCGGCGCTGCTGCACGTGCTGGGCGATCTGCTCGGCTCGGTGGCGGCGCTGGCCTCGGGTGCGATCATCCATTTCACCGGCTGGCTACCGATAGACCCGCTGCTGTCGATGCTGATCTGCGGCCTGATTCTGGCCGCGACGCTGCGTCTGCTCAAGAGCGCCACCCACACCCTGCTCGACGGCGTGCCCGCGCGGCTATCCCTGAGCACGATCGGTCAGGCGATGGCGCGCAGCGGCGGCGTGATTTCGGTGCACGACCTGCACATCTGGAGTCTGGACTCCAGTCATACCGCGCTGTCGGCGCACATCGTGATCAAGCGCAGCGAGGACTGGCCGGACGTGCTGGTACGCCTGCAAACGCTGCTGCGTGACGACTACGCCATCGGGCACGTGACCTTGCAGCCAGAAATCGTCGACACCCAGGTGGTGGCCTTTCCTCAGCCGCCCTCAGCCCCCGGAACGGCCCGCCGCGCGCCCGCGCCACGCCCCCACCACCGGCGCTGACAGCAGCGCAACGACCTCGTCCCACGCCGCATCCAGCGCCCGCCGCCCGGCCTCCGACAGCGCCGCGCCCAGTTCAAAGTCCTGCCCCGCCACCGCCAGCACAAAGGCCGGCGGCGGCGCGCATCCTTCGATCCGCACGTAAACATCCAGCACCGCCTGCGGCGTCAGGGCATGGGTCAGCGGCACGGGTTGCCGCGCATCGGGTTGTATCTCGGTCAACGTGTACGGCACGTCGAGTCCGGTCGCGGCATCGATGAACAGCACCAGGTCATGGCCACGCAAATCAAGCGCGTGCTCGATCTGCAACTGGAAATCGCCCAGCGTCGCCACGCCGGGAAAACGCTGCACCACGCGCTCCAGCAGCAACGGCCCGAGCGCATCGTCGCCACGCGACGGATTGCCCACCGCAATCACCAGCGCGGTGGCTGCGAATGACCCTGCTGTCGCGGCTGAAGCCGCTCCTACGCTCGCGTCGCACGGCCGCTTCGTAGGAGGGGCTTCAGCCCCGAATGGCTCAGTTGTCGCGGCTGAAGCCGCTCCTACGAGGGCACTCGCGGCAGGGTTGCTCTTGTTCACGGCGTGTCAATCACGCACGGCCCGATCAAGCAGCGCGCCGTCCGGATCGCACAACTCGATCTCCAACGGCATCTTGCCCAACGCATGGGTCGCGCACGACAGACACGGGTCGAAGGCGCGGATCGCGACTTCGATGTGGTTGAGCAGGCCCTCGGTCAACTCCCGCCCGTCCAGGTAGCGGCTCGCCACCGCGCGGATCGCGCTGTTCATGGCCTGGTTGTTGTGGGTGGTCGACACGATCAGGTTGCACATGCTGACCAGATCGTCATCATCAACCTGGTAATGATGGATCAGCGTGCCGCGCGGCGCCTCGATGATGCCCACCCCTTCGCGCGCGCGCGGGCCGTCGACGCACAGCTCGCCCTCCAGCAGCGCCGGATCGTCCAGCAGCTCGCGTATCACCTCGGCCGCGTGCAGCATCTCCACCATGCGTGCCCAGTGATAACCGAGCGTCGCATGCACCAGACCGCCCCGCCCGTGATCGACGAACTCGCGCCGCTCGGCCTCGGCGAACGGGGTCGGGATGAAATCGCAGTTCTGCACCCGCGCCAGCGGCCCGACCTTGTACCAGCCCCGCTCCGGCCCTTGATCCAGGCGGTACGGAAACTTCATGTAGGTCCACGGCTTGACCTCCTCGCCAATCACGCCGCGATAGTCCTGATCCGGCACGCGGTCGAGCGTGATCGCGCCGTCCGCGTCACGAAACCTCAGCTCGCCGTCATACAGATCCATCGCGCCGTCGCCGCGCACCAGGCTCATGATGCCGCAGCGGAAAGCGCCGAACTGGTCATACAAGTCAGGATCACTGCGGTGCAAACGCTTGATCAGTTCCACCGCTGCCCGGCTCCAGTCCACCACCTGGGCAATGTCCGCCTTGAGCAGATCGCGATCGGCGCGCGTCAGATGGCGGTTCACCCCGCCCGGTATGGCCCCGGTGCCGTGGATGCGCTTGCCGGCGGTGGCGCGTATCACCTCCTGGCCGAATTTGCGCAGCAGCACCCCCTGGCGCGCGATGTCCGGATGTGCTCCGGCCAACCCGACGATGTTGCGCCGCCCCGCCTCGGAGTCGAAACCGAACAGCAGATCGGGCGCAGACAGGTGAAAGAAATGCAGCGCGTGCGACTGCAGGATCTGCCCGTAGTGCATCAAGCGTCGCATCTTCTGCGCCGTCGCGCTGACCCGCGCCGCCCCCGCCACCCGGTCCAGCGCCTTGGACGCCGCCAGATGGTGGCTGACCGGGCAGATGCCGCACAGGCGCTGCACCATTACCGGCACCTCCCAGTACGGACGCCCCTGGATGAACACCTCGAAGCCGCGAAACTCGACGATGTGCAACCGCGCCTCGCACACCCGATCGTGTTCGTCCAGCAGCAACGTCACCTTGCCATGCCCCTCGACCCGCGACACCGGGTCGATCGCGACGCGGCGCAGGGTTTCACGGTTTTCGGCGGTTTCGAGTGGTGTGGTCACGCCTGTCCCTCACGGTCCTGGTGGTCTGCTTCGCCGCGCGCGCAGTCACAGGCGCCCCAGCCGGTCACTCAGCCAATGGTAGCCTATGTGCTCCTGCTCCAGCCGCAGTCCCTCGCGGATGCGGTTGTCGCGCAGGTCGTCGTACAGCGCTTGCTCGTCGGACGTCAGCCGGGGAAGATCCGCCCGCAGTTGCTTGTCCTCCACGCCCCAGACCGGCGCGTGCGCGTCGAGGGTTGCCCTGTCCATCAGGAACGAGGCGACATGCCTGAAGTGGCCACGCAACTGATGCAGGATGCCGAAGCCGTGGGTGTCGATGTCCCCCCAGTAGAACAGCGCGCGGTCCTGCAGCCAGCGACTGCATGCCAGGGCCTCCCAGCCGTAGCCGCCACCGAATATCACGATGGCATTGCGCGTGCGCGGGAAGGCCAGAAAGTTGGTTTCGTTCTCGGTGATGAAGACCCGCGTCACGGCGATATCGAGACGACTGAAGCTCCCGGCGTCCAGTGTGATGTCGGGGCACACCACGCCAGCCAGTGATGGCAGATCCTGGTCGAGCAGCCGAAAGCGTATGCGCACCGGTTTGTCGCGGAAGCCGTAGCGCCCGGCAAACTGAACGACCCCCGTTTTCGCCGTATCCACCGCGTCGGCCGGCAGCGCCAGATCGAGCAGCTCGGCCAGCGCCCCGCGATGCGCTTCGATGAACTTGGTGTGCACGCCGGGCAAGTCCACCTGACGCAGGTAGATGTCGGGGCGCGGATGCTCCACGACCCAGCCCACCACTGCCAGCAGCCGGGGCCACTCGGACGCCAGTTCCAGGGCCTGCAACGGACGCTTTTCCAGCCACGGCAGCACGGCCGGGCGAGTCTGGCGGGTTGCCGCGACCTGAGCCAAAAAGCGCTCCCACTCGCGGCGCTTGCCCAACCAGGCCAGCGCATCCTCCAGCGAGTCAACCCAGACGCTGGCGGGCAGGCGCTGCGTGCCCTGCACGCGGTGGCGCACCTCCCGCCATTCCACGCGCAACGCAGCGGCCGTCGCCAGCTCCGCGGCCCACGCGCGCACCGCATCGAAGCGCTCCGTGATGTCGGACGAGGCCGGCGTCCTGAGCGTCAGGCGCAACGGGAAGCGCGCGTTGCCCGTGACCCCGTCGCGCAGCAACTCGCCGCGCTCCCACAGGCGCGTCAGTTGCGCCTTCAAGTCCTTCGGTGTGCTCCAGCTCAACGCGCCACCTCCGGCGCGGCTTGCGGCGCCGTCGACGCCTTCTGCGCGCGGTATTCCTCGATGGACAGATTGCGCAGCATCGACGCGCGGCCGCCCTCGTTGTGCACGAAGCCGACGCTGGAGACGAAGGGTTCGATGATGTGGATCTTCTGCAGCGGCGTGACGATCAACAGTTGCAGGTTGAGTTGGCGAAACAGTTTCAGGCCATACTGCGCGGATTCATCGGAGCCACGGCCGAAGGCCTCGTCGATCACCACGAAACGGAACGAGCGCGAGCGCACCGCCCCCCATTCCAGACCGAACTGATAGGCGAGGCTGGCGGCCAGGATGGTGTAGGCGAGCTTCTCCTTCTGCCCGCCTGACTTGCCGCCGGAGTCGGAGTAGTGCTCGTGTTCGCTGTTGTCCTCGCGCCAGCGCTCGCTGGCCGCGAACAGGAACCAGTTGCGCACGTCGGTCACCTTGGCGCTCCAGCGTCGATCCTGCTCGGACAAGCCTTCCCTGCCGCGGAAACGGTCGATGATGGCCTTGACCTGCAGGAACTTGGCTTCGGAATACTGGGCATCGTCCGAGCCGGTGACACCCCCCTCGGTGCACGCCCGCAGTTCCTGCTGAAAGTCGCGGATCTCCGCATCCGGGCTGATCTGCGACTCCAGCACGATATAGCGCCCAGGGTTGTAGTCGATCTCGCCCAGCGACTTGTTGATGTGAGCGATGCGTTCCTTGATGGTTTCGCGCTCGCGGGCCAGTTGGGCGTTGAAGTTGGCGATCTCGTTGATCGCGTTGACGTTGAGCAGATCCTTGAAGCGGGCGACGAAGCGCGGCAGGTCATCGCGATTCAATTGCGTCAGCAGCTTCTCGTACTCGAAGGCCGCTTCGAGACTGGCATCGATCTCGGCCGTTTCGAGTTTGAATTCCTCCTTGAAGGAGGCCATCGCCTTGATGACCTTTTCGGCCAGGCGCTTGAGCTTGTCGTCTTCGAGATCGATCCGTTTCTGCAACCAGGCGCGCATGTCCTGCTGACGGTTGTCGCAGGATTCGACGCTGAGCTGGTGCTCGCCCAGCGCCTCGGCGCGCATCGTTTCCAGCGTCAACGCCAGCGTCTCATCGACGACGACATCGTGCAGCAGCGCCTCGGTCTGCTGGTGCAGCTCCTGGGCATCGGAACGCCGTTGCTCGACCCTGGCCCGCTTGTCGCGCGCGCCCTGCAGCTCGCTGTCGGTGTCCTTCAGCGCCTGCTGCCGCTCGCGCAGACGCAGGTTCAACTCCTTGAGTACGTCGGAGGCCGACTCCAGTTGCTTGCGCTGATCCTCGAGGGAAGCAATCTGCGCCGCCACGCTGGCCCAATCCAGTTCCTCGAAGGCGGGGAATTCTTCCAGGCGGGTCAGCGCGTCGAGGCGGCTCGCGAGGCGGCGGCGTTCCTCCTCGATCGCGCCGATCTGGCGACCCACGTCGCCCAGGCGGGTTTCGAGCTGGCCGCGTCTGGCTTCCAGCGCCGCGATCTTGGCGCTGTTGCTCCAGCCCAGCACATAGCGGCTGCGGTCATCGATGCGGTGGCGGTCGTCCTTCTCATGCCGGCCGCTCGGGTCCTTGATCTGGCCCGCGTGCGTGATGGCGCGCGTCTCGCGCCGGAACTGCTCTTGCGTGGCGCAGCAGGCCACGTCGAAACGGTGCGCGAGTTCGCGCTCCAGCCAGTCGTAGTGCGGCGAATCCGGCTTGATCGCGAGCTTGCGCACCAGCGAGTCGCGATGCAGGTCGGGCAGCTCCCCGCCTCGGCGCTGGCGCACGTGGAAATACACCAGGCGGCCGCGCAGATGGCTGTTATCCACCCATTGCGCAACGGCCCTGTAATGCGCATCGGGCACCAGCAGCGCCAGGCCGAAGCCGCGCAGCAGGCGTTCCGCGGCCCCCTCCCAATCGCGCTCGTCGTCACGCACCTGGATCAACTCGCCCGCGAACGGCATGTCGTCCTCGTTCAGCTCCAGGGCCGCGCACAGCGCGGCGCGGATCTGGATCTGCTGGTCGTCGATGTTGCTGCGGCGGCGCTTGAGGCTGTCGATCTCGGCCGATAACCGCGCGTGTTCCTGCTTACCCTGGCGAAAGCCGAACTCAAGTTCGGATCGCGCGTTGTCCAGTTCGGCATCGCGAGCGCGAACCTCCTCGCGCCAGAGCTTGAACTGGCTGCGCTGCGCGGCAAAGGCCGACGGGTCCGCCGCCCCCGGCTCGCCCAGCACCGCCGCCAGCTCGCCGTAGCGTCCGGCCCTGGCCTTGCGCGCGTCGCGCAACAGCTCGTTCTTGCGTATGTCGGCCGCGAGCCGCTCCAGGCGATCGCCGCCGTTGTCGTTGATGGCCTGCTTCAGTTCATCGACCTGGCGGCCTTGTTCTTCGCGGACACCGTCGAGTCGCCGCACCTGCCCGTCCACCCGCTCCCACTCTTCGGCCAGCAGTCCCAGCCGCTTGTCCAGCAGGCTCAGCTTCAGCCCGGCAAAGTGGGCACGCAAACCTTCGCGGCAACGGCGCAATCTGTCGACCTCCGCCACCAGTGCGCCGTGCCTGCCGCAATCGGCCACCAGCGGGGTGAGCAGCTCGACCTGGCGTTGCGCCTTGAGCACCGCCTGATGGGCGCGGTTGAGGTCGTCGAAGTGGCCGATCAACGCCTGGATGCGCGGCGCCACCTCGAAGGGTTCGAGCATGTGGCTGCGCACGAAGTCGGTGAGATTGCCCACCGATTTCATCGAAACGGTCTGGTGAAACAGTTCCAGCGCCTGATCGTTGTCGATGCCAAAACGGCGGCGGAACCAGGCCGCATAGGGCGGAAAGCTGTCGTGCAGTTCCGACCCCAGCCCGCGCAGTTTCTTGCGCAACTGGGCGATGTCCGAGCCGAAGTTGGCGAAATCCGATGCAATCGACAGCGCGCGCTCGGCCCCGGCGAAGAAGCGCGCCGGCTGCCCCTGCGCGTCCTTCATCCAGAACACCTGCGCCAGGCTCACCGTCTGGTCATAGCCGGCGTTACGGAACACGCCGAGGATGACCGAGTAGCTATTGTGATCACGCAACGACACCGGCCTGGCGGCACCCGTGACCTCGTTGCGCTCCGACTTGTAATGTCCGAGCACATAGGAGCGCAGCGTCCGTTCCTTGCTGTCGGCACCGGCGGCCTTGTTGTAGGCGACGCGGTGCGCGGGCACCAGCAGTGTGGTGATGGCATCCACCAGGGTGGATTTGCCCGAACCGATGTCGCCGGTCAGCAAGCCGTTCTGGCCATCGAGTTGCAGCGTCCATACCCGATTGTCGAAGGTGCCCCAGTTGAACACCTCCAGGCGGGCCAGGCGAAACCCCGACAGGGCGTCGTCCGCCACGAAGTCCAGCCCCAGCGATTGCGGATCATTCATGGCCCCGGCCCTCCGGCGATGGCGTGACGCCCGACAACTGCACCTGGTAGATCGCCAGCCGCGCGTCGAACTCGGCCAGCCATTGCGCATCGACGAAGGCTTTCAGAATGCGCCGCACCTCGTAGCCGGCCAACCCGGCGGCGCCCCCCGTGCCGGCCGGCTTGAGCTTGCGCAGGAAGCCAAGTTCGACCACCTTGTTGATGGTGGTCTCGATCTGGTCGATCAGCCTGGCCTCGTTCGGCCCATCGGGCAGAAAGACCCGCACCAGCTCCACGATCTCGTCACGGCCGAGTACCAGCCGCGTGTCGCCACCGCCGGCATCGGATTCGGCCAGTTTCTTGCGCAACAGCGCCAGCAGCAGACTGACCGGAAAGGACAACGGCCGGCGCGCCACCAGTCGCGGCAGGGCCGGGGCCGGGTCGTCGTCAGGCGGTTCGGGACGGCTCTTGAGAAAGGCGTAGCCTTCGGCCTCATCCAGCACCAGATCCAGGTTGAGCACCGCCACGTAGTCGCGCACCCGCGCTTGCAGATCGAGCAACGCGGCCCACTGCCGTTCGTCGCCCTCACGGTACAGCACGCTCTTGAGCAAATTGATCAGCAACACCGACAGATCGGCTGCGGGGGCCGGCGCCAATGCCGTACCCGGTAGTTCTTGTTCCATCCCTCGCCTCGATCGACTCGTTCTTCGTTCAGCGCATGAAAATCACGCGCGGCAGCCGCGCGCACCGGGTCACTTCCTGGCCATCCGCCGCCAAGGCCTGCCAGCGTATCGGTTCGACGCTGTCCTCATCGACCACGCTGCTGAAGGTCTCGCTGCCCAGTTGCAGATAGGCCACCAGTTCGGCCAGGCCCTGTTGCAATGCCTGGGTGGCCACCAGTTCGCTCAGGGTGATCTGCGCCCGTTCCTGCAAGGCGTGCCGGATGTGACGGGTGAGCCGCGCCTTGTCGACCACCACCTGCTCGAACAGCACCGCGGGATCGATGTCCCCGTCACCGGCCTGCACGGCAAGATCGGCGATCACCGGCTTGAGCGCGGGGGTGAACAGCGGGCGTTCCATCGCCAGTTCGATATCGGCGCGGGGCTCGGCCATCTCCATGACCACGCCGGCCGGCGCCGTCTCGCGCAACGCCAGCGCCTTGCTCTCGATGCCGCGCAGGATGTCCATGATACGGCGGTTCTCCAGCCACGCCTGGTCATCCAGAAAGCGTCGCAACTGCTGCGACAGTTGCGCCACGGTGCGCTGGGTATGCTCGCCCGCCTCCATCCAGTCGTAATGCACCCGGCGGGTGCGGGTATCGGGGTTCAGTTCGGCCACCGCGGGCAGCGCCAGCACCCGGTCCAGCAATGCGGTCAATTCCTCCTGCCGGTGGCTGGAGAGCAGGAAATCCCAGAAGGCGCGGAAGCTCTTGCCCTGATCCGAATCGCCAATCGCATCGCGCTCGCCCATGATCTCTTCCAGCAGCGCGCCCTTGCTGCCTTCCCACAACGCAATGCGCTCACGCACGCGCCGGTCGAGCTGCCGAAAGTTGTACTCAACCTCGCGGAAATCGCTCAGCAGCTCGCGCGCGCCCTGCATGAACTGCTGGAAGCGGTCCTTCAACGCCGTATCGTCCAGCAGCGGCACGTCGCCGGCTTGCACCCGCGCGATCTCGGCATCGATCCCCGCGCGTTTGCGCTGCAATTCGGCGATGCGCCTGGCCGGGTCGGCTTCGCTGCCCTCGCTCATCTGCTTGAGCAGATCGAACAGGGTGAGCAGGCGCGATTCGGTGCCGACGAACTGCCGTTCGCTCAACTGCACCAGCCACGCGATGGCTTTTTCGGTGGCCGGAGTCAGGTCGAACTGGGCTTCGTCCGTGCCGGGGCGGTAGAACTTGCGCAGCCAGCCCTTGTCGGGCGCGGCCCAGTCGTTCAGGTAGTCGAGCGCGGAGCGGGGGAAGGCGCCCTCGCCCAACTGCAGACGCAACGCATACAACTCGTCTTCCAGCACTTCGGCCAGATCCGCCGCCGCCATCACCCGCACGTTGGGCGCCACGAACACGCGGTGCAGAAAACCCGCCACCAGCGGCGCATGCTCCGAACGCAGCAAGCGCCACGCCGGGTGGTGGGTGCGCAGGGTGTCGAGAGTGGTGTAGTCAAGGCTCATATCGGCTCACCGCAAACCTTGAGACCGGTAATTCCAGGCCGGCGCGGGCGTTCGGTCATCCATCCAGTTTCGATACATGCGGGGGTTGCAAGTGCGTCCGGAGAGGCGCGGGGCGGATGGGTGCGCCCCGCGTGACTCGATGAACCCGTGATTACCTCATGTAATCGACTCACCATCAACCATCTTCGGTCACGACGGCGGCACGGCGCGAACCCCACGTTGCCCCGGCCGCCTTCATGCAGGCGGTGCCGGACGCGACCGCTCAATCGAAATGCATCAATCCAACTGGCAGATGCGGGGTGCGGCCGGCGATCAGGTCGGACAGGAAGGCCCAGATCGCGTCGCCCGAGGGCGGGCAGCCGGGCAGGAAGTAGTCGATGCGCACCAGCTCATGCACCGGGTGCACCTTGTCCAGCAGCAGCGGCAGCTCCGGGTCGTTGGGTACTCCGGCGCCGCTCACGCCGTCGCGGTACTGATACACCTGGCGCAGGCAGTCGCCCAGGTCAAGGTGGTTGCGCTGCGCCGGCAGGCCGCCGTTGATCGCGCAGGCACCCACCGCCACCAGCGTCTTGCACCGGGCGCGGAATTCGCGCAGCACATGCACGTTCTCGGCATTGCACACCCCGCCTTCGATCAGGCCGATGTCGCAGAGGCCGCAGTGCTTGATGTCAGTCAGCGGCGAGCGGTCGAATTCGACCCGCTCGATCAGATCGAACAACCGCTCGTCGATGTCGAGCAGCGACATGTGGCAGCCGAAGCAGCCGGCCAGCGAAGTGGTCGCGACGCGCAGCTTCCGTGGCGCGCTCACGATTCATCCTCCAGCGACACCCGGCTGATCGGCTGTGCGTCGTACTTGCGCTCGCCGATCGGCACCTTGAAGCCGCTGCGTTTCTTCAGAATCACCCCGACCGGACAGATGTTGGCGGCCAGATCGTCCACTGAAAAGTCGGTATCCGCGAGCCGTCCCGATTCGGCATTCACCACCAGATGCTTGTGGATGCCGCGATTGGTCAGGGCGAACACGCTCTTGCCGTCGACGTCGCGGCTCGCGCGCACGCACAGTTCGCAGAAGATGCAGCGGTTGAAATCGAGCAGGATGTCCGGATGCGACGCGTCGACCGGGCGCAACGGAAACAGGTAGGCAAAGCGCGCGCTCATCATCTCGTGCTCGTAGGCCTGGGCCTGCAGTTCGCAGTTGCCGCTCTTCTCGCACGATGGGCAGAAGTGATTGCCTTCGACGAACAGCATCTGCAGCAGCGTGCGCCGTTCGCCGCGGATCTCGGCGGAACTGCTGTCCACCTCCATGCCGTCGGCCGCCTGCAGCGCGCACGACGACACATGCCGCCCGCCCACCTTGACGATGCACAGCTTGCACGAGCCGTGCGGCGGAAAGTCGGGGTGCCAGCACAGGTGCGGGATGTAATGGCCGGCCGCGCGCGCCGCCTCGAGTATGGTCTGGCCGTCGTCGAACGGCACCGCCTGTCCGTCGAGCAGGAACTGTCCGCTCATGTCGTGTCCTCCCGCAGCGTTTCCAGATGCGCTCCGGGGTCGTCGCGCCCGGTCATCTGGCGCGCGCGTGCCAGCGCCTGATCCAGATCGAAGGCCGGCTCGAACTCCAGCGATTGCAGTCGCCGCTCGTAGGCCGGACGGAATTTCAGCAACGTATCGACCACCGCGTTCGGCGCGCTGGAACCGAGGCCACAGTGGCTGGCGTTCTTCAACAGGCGCTCCAGCCATTCGATGTCGGCCAGATCGACCTTGGCGCCATAGCCACTTGCCAGCTTGTCCATGTAGCCCTTGAGCAGCACCGTGCCGATACGGCACGGAGTACAGAAGCCGCAGCTTTCGTGGGCGAAGAAATCGACGAAGTTGTGCGCGATGTCGAACGCGTCGCGGCTGCGGTTGAACACCATGAACGCGCCCGCGCTGGGCACGTCCTCGAACCCGATGCGACGCCCGAACTCGTCGCCCGCCAGCGTCACCCCCGACGCGCCCCCGACCTGCACCGCATGGGTGTCGCGCGCGCCGCAGTCGGCCAGCACCTCGGCCACCGTCACGCCGAACGGGTATTCGTACACTCCCGGAAACGCGCAATCGCCCGAAATCGACAGCAACTTGGTGCCGCTCGACGACGCGGTGCCGCGCGCGGCATAGTCCGCACCCCCGCGCAGCGCGATCAGCGCCACCGCCGCCAGGGTCTCGACGTTGTTCACCACCGTCGGGCGTCCAAGATAGCCCTGCGTGACCGGGAACGGCGGGCGGATGCGCGGCGTGCCGCGCTTGCCTTCCAGCGATTCGAGCAACGCGGTTTCCTCGCCGCACACATAAGCGCCGGCACCAAGGTGGATGTCGATGTCGAAATCGAAGCCCGCCTCGCCCAATATCCCTGCCCCCAGCAACCCCACCGCGCGCCGGCGCGCCAGCACCTCGTGCAGCGGGCGCAGCAGATGGCGGTACTCGCCGCGCAGATACATCAGCCCCAGCCGCGCGCCGATGGTCCACGCCGCCAGCGTCATGCCCTCGAACACCCGATCGGCAAAACGCGTGAGCAGCACGCGGTCCTTGAAGGTACCCGGCTCGCCCTCGTCGGCGTTGCACACCACCACCTTTTCGGCACCGGGCGCGGCTCGGCAGGCGTCCCACTTCCTGGCCGTGGCAAACCCGGCCCCGCCCCGCCCGCGCAAGCCCGACGCCCGCAGCTCGGCCAGCCACCCCTCGCGCCCCAGCTTGAGCGCCGCCGCCAGCGCCGCGCCTGGTGGCACCTCGGTATCGAGCAACGGCCCACGGCGCCGGATGTTGTCGTCGATCTGGAACAACTCGCGCGGCCAGTCCGCGAGCGGGGTCCGGCCGCGCACCAGCCCGGCAATCGTGTCGATGCGCGCCGCATCCAGCCGCCCGATCGCCAGCCCATTGACCAGCAGCGCCGGCCCCTGATCGCACAACCCGGTGCACGAGGTCGTATCGATGCTGACCAGACCATCCTCCGAAACCTTGCCGCGCTCCACCCACAGCGCCGTGCACAGCGCCTGCATCAGCGCCGGCGCACCGAGCATGCGGTCGGTGATGTTGTCGGAAAACAGGATGCGGTAACACCCCACCGGACGCCGGTACAGCAAGCTGTAGAAACCGGCCACCCCGTCGACGCGCGCACGCGGCAGCTTGAGCGCCTGCGCGATGCAGCTCAGCGCGGCGGGTGGAAGCCAGCTCAGCTCGTCCTGCACCTCGATCAGGATCTGCAACAGGCGGGTCGTCACGCCAGCATGGCGCGCGACCACCTTGCGCACGGTCTTCGCCACCTCCATCGGGACTACCTCCGCCGAACCGCAACCGGATCATTGTACGGCCCCGACGGCAGCGCAATTCTTGACCGAAGCCAACTTGGCGCGCCTGTCGGACGATACTGCCCGATACAGCCGTCGCGACGAGCGCGACAGCTTCGCGCGCATGGCGGCCTCGCCGGGAACGCAAAACCCTTAGGTCAGCGCAGCATCGAATCGATGATGCGCGGGGTGCCCTTGCCCAGGAAGAAGGTCCCGGGGTAGCCACGCGTCTCGAACCCCGCGCTGGGATTAGCCTCAAGGCTGGAGCGGTCGATCTCCAGGGTGCCGCTGCGGTCGTTGCTGACGAAGAAGATCGCGCCACCGCCTTCACGCGCGGTGTTGTGGTGCACACTGCTGCCGCACAGCTTGAGATCGAAGGTATTGCCGTCGTTGTAGATGGCGCCGCCGCTGCCCCCTCCCGGCGTGCCGGAGCGCGCCGGGTTGGCGCCGAGGCCTATGGCCTGGTTGTACGCCATCACGCTGTTGATCACGCTGTAGGACACCCCGATGCCGCTCAGCGCGCCGCCGTTGGAACACACGTTGGCCAGATCGTCGCGTCCGCCGAAGGTGGAATTGACGACGTACAGGGGCAGGTTCTGGTGCTGGCTGAAGCTGCGAACCGCCGCGCCGCCCACGTCCGGCCCGGTTACATCGCAGCGGTTGCGGAAGAAACGGCTATTGACGATCTTAAGCCGCCCACCGCGCGCCCATACCGCCCCACCCCCGCCATCGATCCCCTCGCCAGTGGCGTTGCCTTCGATGAAGGTCAGGTTCTGTAGCGTCAGTTGCGGGTGATCCTGGTTCTGGCAGTGCGAGGTCGTCCACCCTTGGGCGGGATCGCAGGTGTTCATGTAGAGAATGCGCCGGGCACCGCCGCCGCTCAGCGTCACGCGCCCGCCACCGTCGATGACGATTTTCGGACCAGTGTTGTTCACGATTTTCGCAGTCTGATCCATAGTGATGGTGACCGGATCGGGACCACAGTTGAAGGTGATGACACCCCCCTTGGCAACCGCATCGACCACCGCTGCACCGGTGCAACTGCCCGGTGTGCCGGAGCCGATCACGCTCGTCGGACGGGACGCATCTTCCGCCCGCGCTTCGGCCGGCACGATGCACTGCCCGCCCGGATTCCCTGGCGCCGGAAAACCGGCCTCCCAGGCCGCGACAGTGCCAGCGTATCCCGCCTTGGGGCCGAACGCGGTGAGTACGTTGCCGGTGACCGGTCCCAGCACATAGGCCGTACCGGCGCTATCCACCCCCATCGCGTTGCCGGAGCCGGCATACAGGCGGTAGTGGAATTGTTGATAGTGGCCGGTCGTCATGTCGCCGGAAAACACCTCCGGATAAGCGGCTTCGGCCCAGGCGAACAACTGCTCGTCCGTCACGGCCATCGCCACGGGCGCCGCCAGCGCCAGCAACAGCGCAATGCTTCTGGATGGGATAGCGTTCATGACGCCATTGTGCCGCAGGGTACGGACCGGACAAAAGCAACAAAGCGCAAGCAACTGGCGCCCGGAGGCCGGTCGCGTTCGACGACCCCGGAAAGCAAAAACGCCACCCTTGAGAGGTGGCGTAAGTGCTTGATACTGTTGGCGCGCTCGGCAGGATTCGAACCCACGACCCCCTGGTTCGTAGCCAGGTACTCTATCCAACTGAGCTACGAGCGCGCTGCAAAGAAACGAGATTCTATCAGTTACCGAAGCAGCGTCAACCCCTTGTTTGACTACTGCTTCGATTGCGTCGATTCCGCTGTATTCACATGCTCCGGAACCGCCGCGCGGCGCGAATTCTAGCGCCCTTGCCCGGTCCGACACAAGTACCATGTCGCAACGTACGGAAGGCAACCGTGTCGGCGGTATCGATGACAGCGCGGCGGTCCAACCGGTATCGCGGGCGCACACCCGTCAGTGCACGATAAACTGCATGACACGCCACCCGGAGGGGATCGAGATGCAGGACTTCGAATCGCAGGAGCAAGCCTTTGCGCAACAGATCGAACAGGAACTGCTCGAAGGGCGACTGAATTTTCCGACTGCCCTGGACGTCTCCCTTCGCATCAAGCGGCTTGCGGATGACCCGTCATCGTCGCTCGACGACATCGCCAAGGTAGTGCGCGCCGAACCGGTACTGAGTGCCAAGGCGGTGCGCATGGCCAACGCAGTGGTGATGAACCCCTACGGCCCGCCGATTACCAGTGTCACCGACGCCGTGCGGCGCATCGGGCTGTCGTCGCTGCGTTGCCTGGCCTTCGCCGTGTCGGCCGAACAACTGGCTCAGGATCATCGCTCCCACACCATGCGCCTGATCGCGTCGGGGCTGTGGATGCACTCGGTCGACGTGGCGTGCTGGTCGTATGCGCTGGCGCGTGAAACGCGGGCGGCCAATGCCGACACGGCCATGTTTGCCGCGATGATGATCGACATCGGCCAGTTCTTCCTGCTCGCGCGGGCGGCCGACTACCCGGCCATGGAACTGAACATCGATCGCTTCGCCCACTTCGTCAGCACCTGGAACGAACCGATCGGGCGCACCATCCTGGAGGTGTTCGACCTGCCCGAAAGCATACTCGACGCCTATCAGAGCGAGCACCCATACTCCGGCGCTTGGCCGCCTGCGTCGCTGGCGGACATCATCATGGTCGCCACGCTCGCCACCGACACCCCCAATCCGTTCCAGAACCTGCTCGGCACCAAACGCCCGCCGCTGTCGGAGGACCCGCCCGACGGAGTGGACGTGAAGCAACTCACCGAACTGCTCGCAACCGCCAAGGCCGGCCGCCAGGAATTGCTCGCCGCGGTATGCGGCTGAACCGGACGACACGTCACGGGCTGCGGCGCATGTCGCGCACCACGCGGAGTACCTGGGCATATGCTTGAACTGAACCAACTGTGCGCACTGCCCGACGGTTTCCTCTCCGCCGCGCCGCAGGATCTGCACCTCATCCTGCCCGGCCCGACCCTGCTCCATCTGCCGGGGCGCAACAAGGCGCCGCTGTTCGTGACGGTGCTGCAGCACGGCAACGAAGCCACCGGCCTGCTGGCCGTCCAGCGGGTGTTGCGCAAGTTCGGCCGGATCGAACTGCCGCGCGCGCTGAGCATATTCATCGCCAACATAGGCGCCGCCCGCGACAACGTGCGGCGCCTGCCCGAACAGGACGACTACAACCGCATGTGGCCGGGCACGCGTTCGGCAGCCAGCGACACGACGCGGCTGATGCAATCGGTGGTCGACATCATGCGCGAACGCCAGGTGTTCGCCAGCATCGACATCCACAACAACTCCGGCCTCAACCCGCACTACGCCTGCGTGTGCGCGCTCGACACGCCCCATCTGCAGCTCGCCAGCCTGTTCGCGCGCACGGTGGTGTACTTCCGCATTCCGCAAGGCACGCAGAGCGCCGCGATGTCGACGCTGTGTCCATCGGTCTCGCTCGAATGCGGAAAATCGGGTGCGGCCATGGGGGTGGAGCACGCCGCCGATTTCCTCGGCGCCTGTCTGCGTCTGTCCGAAATACCGTTGCATGCGGTCGCCGACAGCGACGTACACCTGTTCCGCACCATCGCCCAGGTTCATGTTCCGCCGTCGACCGAGTTCGCCTTTGACGCCGGCTCCGGCAAGATGACCTTTGCACGCGAACTCGACCGCATGAATTTCCGCGAGATTCCCGCCGGTACGGTGTTCGCCTATTGCCTGGACCACCTCTATCCGCGGCTGACGGTGACGGACGAACAAGGCGCGGACGTCACGCCCAGCTTCTTCACCCGCGAAGAGGGCGCGCTGGTGCTGCGACGCCACGTCATGCCCGCGATGCTGAGCCGTGATGCCGAGCTGGTGCGGCAAGACTGCCTGTGCTACTTCATGGAACGCATGCCGCTGCCCGGCCAGTGAATTCATCGGTGTTGGCGGGAAGCTGTCGAGCTAAACTGTCGCCCGTTTCCAACCACGCCCCTCCCCGTGATACTCCAACCCTGGTCCCACCCCAGTTCCGCCGGCCTGACGTTGCGCGGCAGCCACACCCCGCCGTCGGGCAAACCGGTGCTGCATTTCGTGCATGGCAACGGCTTCTGCGGGCGCACCTATGAACCGCTGCTGGAGTTGCTGGGCGGGGATTTCGACCTGTTCCTGAGCGACGTGCAGGGGCACGGCGACTCGGACCACGACGGACGCTTTCACGGCTGGCACCGCACCGCCGAGCTGTGCGTGGAGGCCTGGCAGGCGCAGGCGCCGCGCTTCGGACCGGTGCCGGTCTTTGCCCTCGGGCACAGCTTCGGCGGGGTCATCTCGGCGCTGATGATGGCGCGCAATCCCGATCTGTTCAGGGGTGCGGTGCTGCTCGACCCAGTGCTGTTTCCGCCTGCGATGATGGGCCTGATGGCGCTGTCCGACGTCGTCGGGCTGTACTCGCGCAACACCCTGGCGCAGCGCGCGCGCAAGCGCCGCCGGCAATGGCCGGACCGCAAGACGGCCTTTTCCGCGCTGCACGGACGCGGCATGTTCAAGGGCTGGCTGGACAAGGCGCTGTGGGCCTACGTGAATCACGCGCTCAAGGACCACCCCGACGGCAGCGTCGAACTCAAGTGCAATCCACGGCTGGAAGCGCAGATCTACGGCGCCTTTCCACGCCGGCTGTGGGCCACGCTCAAGCACCTGGCCACCCCGACGCTGATCCTGTACGGCACGCACACCTTTCCCTTCCTGCCGCAGGCCGTGACCCGCTGGAGCGAAACCAACCCGGCCGTCACGTCGCGGCGCATGGAGGGCGGGCACTGCTTCATGCAGCAAGACCCGGCGGAATGCGCTCGCCACATCCACTCTTTCGTGCTGGAGCGCTTATCCGGCTGAGGGGGGTGGCGGTGGGTTCGATCCGGAGCGCGTCACCAGCAACTGGTCGATGCGGTAGTTGTCGATATCGACCACCTCGAAGGTGTAGCCGCGATAGACCACCGCGTCGGTGCGCTTGGGCACCTTGCGCAGCATGTACATCATGAAGCCGGCCATGGTCTCGTAGTTCTCGCTGCCCTCGAACCGGTCGATATCCAGCGCCTGCATCGCATCCTCGACCGGAGTCACCCCGTCGATCAGCCACGAATTCTCGTCGCGCTTGACGATCGGTTCTTCCGCGACCGCGCTGCCCAGCTCGCCCATCACCGTGTTCATCACGTCCTGCAGCGTCAGCAGGCCGACGATCAGCGCGTACTCGTTGACGATCAGCGCGAAGTCCTCGCGCGCGGCGCGAAAGCGCTCCAGCGCGTCGAACAGGGTCAGCGTGTCGGGCACCACCAGCACCTCGCGCATCGCCGGGTCGGCCAGCAGCGACAGCTTCTGCCCGGCCAGGATGCGCGCCACCACGTCCTTGGCATTCACGTAGCCGACCACGCTGTCGATGGTGCTCTCGCACACCGGAAACTTGCCGTGCGCCTGCTGCGCGAGCTTGTTGCGGATGCTCTCGTCGCTCTCGTCGAGGGTGAAGAACACCACGCTGTCGCGCGGCGTCATGGCCGAAGTGACGGTGCGTGCGTCCAGTTCGAATACGTTGGCGATGAGCTGATGCTCCTGACGCAACAGCACCCCCGCCTGCGCCCCCGCGTCCGCCATTGCGACGATCTCCTCCGAGGTGATGTCCTCCGGCCGCACCACCGGCAGGCCGCACACCCGCAGCAGCCAGTTGACGAAACCGTCGAACAGCCACACCACCGGCATGAACAGCGACACGCAGAAGCGCATCGAGCCGACGATCGCCACCGCCACCCGCTCCGGCGCGATCATCGCCAGGCGCTTGGGCACCAGATCGGCAAACAGCACGAACAGCGAAGTGATGATCAGGAACGCCGCGATCGAACTGGCCGACGCGACGCTCGCGCCTTCGTAAAACGCCCCGATCAGCCGCGCCAGCATCGGCGCCAGCGCGGATTCGCCGATGATGCCACCGAGGATCGCCACCGCGTTGAGGCCGATCTGCACCACGGTGAAGAAGTGTCCGGGATTCTCCTGCAGGCGCAACACATGCTCGGCGGCCTGGTTGCCCTGTTGCGCCATCATGCGCAGCCGGATCTTGCGCGAGGCGGCGAGTGAAATCTCTGAAATGGAAAGATAGGCGCTGACCGCGATCAGCACGAATATGAAAAACAACTGGCTCGTGATATCCACGATGATGCTCCGCTACGCTGCCGGGATGATGCCCGGCAATGGCGACCATTCTAGCCGGAATGGCTCGGAGTACTCACCGGTCAGCCCGCCTCCCGCACCCCGTACAGCGTCTCCGGCTCGACCAGCACCGTATCGCTGCCGTTGGTCATCCACACCTGGCCGTCCTGCAACGTGCATTGCAGCCGCATGCCGCGATCGACCAGCCCGGCCAGCGCCGGCGCTGCCTCGGGCGGCAGCTTGAGCACCACCAGGTTGTCCAGGCGGGTGAGCTTGTTGCGCACCCCGTTCCACCAGATATCGGCGGCGCGCCCGTAACTGATCACCACCACCTCTCGCGCCCGGCCGCTGGCCTTGCGTATCCACTTCTCGTCGGGCTGGCCGACGTCGATCCAGCGCTCGATCGCGCCGGTCAGGTCGCGCTGCCACAGGTCCGGCTCGTCATCCACGCACAAGCCCTTGGCGAAGGTCAGCGCCGGATCGGCGTACAGCGCGAACGCGAGCAGGCGCACCATCATGCGCTCGTCGGTTTCGGACGGATGGCGCGCCAGGGTCAGGTTGTGCTCGGCGTAGTAGCCGCGCTCCAGATCCGCGATCGCCAACTCGGCCTTGTAGATGGTTGCCTTGAGTGCCATGGCTCAGTGCACCGCCTGATTGGGATCGGCGACCCGGCGCGCCTGCTGCCACACCAGCACGGTGCGCGCGGCGTGTGCCATCACCAGGTCGCGCTTGTCCTCGGGCAGTTCCTGCGCCAGCGAGGCGAACAGGCTCTCGGTCATCTCGCGCGCCAGACCTTCGGTCGCGAGCGCTTCGCTCAGGCAATGGATCTGGATATTGGCCAGCGCATCGGCCACCAGCCGCCAGCCCAGCTCGGGCATGTGTTTGACTAGCGCGAACAGCATGCCGCCCAACTGGGTCAGGATCTGCGTCGCCTGCTCGCGCTCGTCGCTGGCGATCATCGCGTGCCACAGCGCCAGGTGGATGGCGCGGCGCAGCTCGATCTTGAAATCGATGGCATTCCCTTCGTCGGCGTCGATCGCACTGTAAGCCTGCTGAAACCGCGCATCGGCCTGCGCATCGAGTTCGGTGCGCAAGGCCCCCACCAGCTCGGTCAGACCGGGGATCGCCTGCAACCCGAAGGCGCGGCTGTAGGCCATGCCCCATTGGTCCAGCCCGGCCAGCAACAGCGCGCGGCGCAGGCTGGCGGCGGCTTGGTCGTCGGTCGCGGTGACCCACTGGCGCATGGTCCCGGCCAGTTTTTCGACCCCGGCGGCGCGCTCGGTGTCGTTGGCGCTCAAAGTCAGACGGAACACCTGCGAGAACGCATCCTGCGCGCTACGCGCCGCCTTTCTCTGCTCCTCGGCGCTCACCACCGCCGCAAGCGCGTCGTTCGGCAACACGGCGGCAGCCTGCTCCGGGTTGTCTGTGCTCATCGCTGACTCCGCGAAAAAAGCCGCTATTGTGACACGCCCGCACCATCGCGACCGCCTCCGCGCCGCGCGTTTCCTGCCACAATGGACCTTCTTGCCGCCACCTCCCGCCCCATGACCTCCACCCCGTTTGCCACGCTCACCCCCGAACTGATGCTCGATGCGCTCGAAAGCATAGGCCTGCGCCCCGACGGACGCCTGATCGGACTGAACAGCTACGAGAACCGGGTCTACCAGATTGGCATCGAGGATGAGCCGATGCGGGTGGTCAAGTTCTACCGCCCCGAGCGCTGGAGCGACGACGCGATCCTCGAAGAGCACGCCTACGCCACCGAACTGGCCGGGCGCGAAATCCCGGTGGTCGCGCCGCAAAACATCGCCGGCAACACCCTGCACCACCACGGCGACGCCCGCTTCGCGCTGTTCCCGCGTGTGGGCGGGCGCGCCCCGGAACTGGACAACCCGCACACCCTGGAATGGATGGGGCGCTTTCTCGGCCGCATCCACGCGGTCGGCGCGCTCCAGCCCTTCCGCGCCCGCCCGACGCTCGACGTGCATAACTTCGGCGAAGAGCCGCGCGACTGGCTGCTCGCGCATGACTTCGTGCCCGCCGACCTGCTGCCCGCCTGGCGCGGCACCGTCGATCAGGCACTCGAAGGCGTGTACCGCTGCTTCGACCGCGCCGGTGCCGTCGCGCAGATCCGCCTGCACGGCGACTGCCACGCCAGCAACGTGCTGTGGAACGAAGCCGGCGACCCGCCCGGCCCGCAATTCGTCGACTTCGACGACAGCCGCATGGGGCCGGCGGTGCAGGATCTGTGGATGCTGCTGTCGGGTGAGCGCCAGGAGATGAACACGCAACTGGCCGACATCCTGGCCGGCTACGAAGACTTCCACGACTTCTCGCCGCGCGAACTGCACCTCGTCGAAGCCCTGCGCACCCTGCGCCTGCTGCACTACTCGGCCTGGATCGCGCGCCGCTGGGACGACCCCGCCTTCCCCGTCGCGTTCCCGTGGCTCAACACCCAGCGCTACTGGCAGGACCGCATCCTCGAACTGCGCGAACAGATCGCGCTGATGGATGAGCCGCCGCTGTGGTCCAACTGATACGCCGTCGAGGACTATCATGAAACACGCGACACGCAACGGAACCGCACCGATGAAGCACGACCACGACCACGATCACGACCACACCCCCCCGCCGCGCAGCGGCTCCGGCATCGGCATCCCGCGCACCGGCGAGTTCGACCCGGTCGCGTTCGAAGCCGCCGTCACCGACCTGCTCAAGGCCTGCGGCATCCCCCCGCAAGGCGCCCACACCGGGCGTACCGCGCAGCGGGTGCGCGAACTATGGCAACGGCGCCTGCTCGGTGGCTACGAACTCGATCCCGCCGAAGCCCTGGGCGACGGCTTCGACGACGCGCGCGGCGACATGGTCATCATCCGTGGCATCGCCGTGCATGGCCTGTGCCCGCACCACCTGGTGCCATTTCGCGGCGTCGCGCATGTGGCCTACCTGCCGGGCGGACGGCTGCACGGCTTCGGCCGCATCGCCCGCATGGTGGACGCCATCGGCCACCGCTTCACCTACCAGGAATGGATGACCCGCGACATCGCCGACGCGCTGATGACCCACGGCAAGGCCCGTGGCGCCGCCTGCGTGATCGAGGCCGAACAGCTATGCCTGCTGCTGGGCGAAGACCGGCGCGGCGACGAACGCGTGATCACTCAAGCCTTCAGCGGCGAATTCGCCACCTCGGCGCAACTGCGCGGGGAGTTCATGCGCAGCTTCGAGTACCGCTGACCCACGCTCGAAAAAGTGGGCCATAGCGAGGAGCGAAGCGGGGCGGGGATCTCTGACTTGTCCGGCTTTCCGGTATACGCTCCCTCCAAGAATCGACTACGATGCATCCCGCCTATGCGCGCGAGCTGTGCGCAACGCCAACGCAACCATGACACAAACACGACAACCTGATGCTTCGAGGAGCATGCGATGCAACGCAAACATTTTCTGCCCCTGGTCTTCGCCGCCCTTCCGTTCGCTGCTCCCGCAGGGGGTGGTGCCTGGGACGGGATCTACTCGTGTGTGATAAGCGCGCCTGGGCTCTCCACCCAGTCGTACATCACGGTGAACGGTCAGACGGACGGCCAGGCAATCTTTGCGGTGGCGGCAGCCAGGGCAGCAGAGCCGTTCTACGGTTACGGCATCGGCCGCATCGACGGAACAACGTTCTCGGGCAACACGATGTTTGAACGCCCCTTCAGCATGAGCGGTTCCTCGTCGGGATTCACAGGCACCATCGGTATCGTTGCGGGCAACGCCACCGTAACCGCATCGGCCAATTGCACACGGATCTGGTAACCCCAGCAGCGCCGAGGCATTTTGCCGCGCAACCCGTATAGAAGCGCATGGTGCCGGCAGCCGTGGCAAATCAACGGTCCGTCGGCCGGGTCTCGCCCCGGCGGGCGAGTGACTTTCTTGTCGCGACAAGAAAGTCACCAAAGAAACGCTGCCCAACGCCCCGGCCCTTCGGGCTGCCCTCACTACGCATGCCGGTCGCGGGAAGCGGCATGAACTCGCCCCTACGGGGCTCAAACAATGCCGCTTCTCTATCCGCGTCCGCCATGCTTCGCTCGGCGGGTCGCGAGGGCAAAAGGCTCGTGCTGAATCGATCTCCCGCTGTTGCACCTGACACCATCTCGCGTTGCTGCCGCAGGAAAAAACAAGCAAAGCAGCTTGCGTCGCGCCGATACCGTTCCAACTCCGCACTCGCCTGCCGCACCTGACGCGGCGTAACATGGCGAAGCCCCGACACATGTAACCTCTGCATACAGTCGAACACACCCCGTTCGGCGCACACTCCGCCACCCCAGACCCGCTTCGAGAACCCGCCCATGCGCCACCTGCCCCGCCCCCTCGCCCTCGTCACCCTGAGCCTGGTCCTGGCCGCTTGCAGCAAGGTCACGGTCGAGAACTACAACAAGCTGGAACCAGGCATGCCGTATGCCAAAGTGCAGGAGTTGCTGGGCAAGCCGGACAAGTGCAGTGACATCCTGACAGTCAGGAACTGTGTCTGGGGCGATGACAAGAGCAATATCAACGTCAGCTTCGTCGCCGATCAGGTGGTGTTGTTCACGTCCGAGAACATCCGCTGAAGGTCGTCAATCGACCGGAATGAACAGCGTTTCCTTGACCTCTTCCATCACCACGTAGCTGCGCGACTCCACCGCCGCCGGGAGCTTGAGCAGGATGTTGGCGAGCAGTTGGCGGTATTCGCCCATTTCGGTGATGCGCGCCTTGATCAGGTAGTCGAAGTCGCCTGACACCAGGTGGCATTCCATCACTTCCGGCACGAACAGCAGCGCCTTCTTGACCCGGTCGAACACGTCGCCGGATTTCGACGACAGCTTGATCTCGACGAACACCAGCAGGTTCTTGCCCAGCGCTTGCGGATTGACCCGCGCGTGATAGCCGGTGATCACGCCTTCGCGTTCCAGGCGCCGCACCCGCTCGGTACAGGGGGTGGCGGACAGGCCGACTTTCTGCGCCAGTTCGGTCATCGTCAGACGCCCGTCTTTCTGCAGGCAGTCGAGGATTCTCCGGTCGATACGGTCGAGTTCGCGCATTTCACTACACACCTTGATGGATCAGCGGTGATTTTAGTTGATTCCTTGGTCGCGTGGCAAAACTACACTGCTTTTCACTAGCGATAGCTGCCTAGACTAGCGATATTCCAACCCAGCTACCCAGCTATTCCGGAGTCAGTCATGCATGTAGTCGTCCTCGGCAGCGGCGTCATCGGCACCACCACCGCCTACTATCTGGCGCGCAATGGCGCCCAAGTCACGGTCATCGACCGGCAGGAAGGCCCGGCGCTGGAAACCAGCTTCGCCAACGCCGGCCAGGTATCGCCGGGCTATTCGACGCCGTGGGCCGCGCCGGGAATTCCGCTGAAGGCGATCAAGTGGCTGTTCCAGCGCCACGCGCCGCTGGCGTTGCGCTCCGATGGCAGCCTGTTCCAGTTGCGCTGGATGGTGCAGATGCTGAAGAACTGCTCGGCCAGCCGCTACGCGATCAACAAGGAACGCATGATGCGGCTGTCCGAATACAGCCGCGACAGCCTGCGCGAGCTGCGCGCCGAGACCGGCATCCACTACGAAGAACGCAGCCGCGGCACGCTGCAATTGTTCCGCACCCAGGCCCAGGTCGATGCCGCCGCGCGCGACATCAAGGTACTGGAAGAATGCGGCGTGGCCTACGAAATGCTCGACCGCGACGCGCTGGCACAAGCCGAACCGGCGCTCGCGCGGGTCAAGGGCCGTCTCGCCGGCGGTCTGCGCCTGCCCAATGACGAAACCGGCGACTGCCACATGTTCACCACCCGCCTGGCCGAGATGGCGAAGAACCTGGGCGTGGATTTCCGCTACGGCCAGCAGGTACGGCGCATCCACAGCGTCGGAAGCCGCATCACCGGTATCGAGCTGGAGCACGGCACCCTCGCCGCCGACCGCTACGTGCTCGCACTCGGCAGCTACTCGCGCGATCTCATCAAGCCGCTGGGCCTCGATCTGCCGGTGTATCCGGTCAAGGGCTATTCGCTCACCATCCCGCTGGGCGACGCCGAATCGGCACCGGTATCCACGGTGCTGGACGAAACCTACAAGGTCGCGATGACGCGCTTCGACGACCGCATCCGCGTCGGCGGCATGGCCGAGCTGGGCGGCTACGACCTGAGCCTCAACCCGCGCCGCCGCGAGACGCTGGAAATGGTGGTCGGCGACCTGTTCCCCGGCTGCGGCGACCTCAAGGCCGCCGAGTTCTGGACCGGGCTGCGGCCGATGACGCCGGACGGCACCCCGATCGTCGGCGCCACCGCCTACCCCGAGCTGTACCTGAACACCGGCCACGGCACGCTGGGCTGGACCATGGCCTGTGGTTCGGGCCGGGTGCTGGCCGATCTGGTCGCCGGGCGCAACCCCGCGATCCCGCATACCGACCTCGGTTACGCACGATATGGCAAAGTAGCGGCTACGCGCACCCAACCACTGCCACGCCCCGCCACCGCATGAGACCCGCCCGCGCCCTGATCGACCTCGACGCCCTGCGTCACAACTACCGCCTCGCACGCCAGCGCCACGGCGGCCAGGCGCTGGCCGTGATCAAGGCCAACGCCTATGGCCACGGCGCGGTGCGCTGCGCGCGGGCACTCGAAGCCGAGGTCGACGGCTTTGCCGTCGCCATCCTCGAAGAAGCGCTGGAACTGCGCGACAGCGGCATCACCAAGCCCATTCTGGTGCTCGAAGGGGTGTTCAGCGGCAACGAACTGAACGCCATCGACCAGCACGACCTGTGGCTGGTGGCGCACCACCCCGCGCAGATCGAGATGATAGAAAAGGCCAGACTCGGGCGGCCGCTGCGGGTGTGGCTGAAGATGAACAGCGGCATGAACCGCGCCGGCTTCGACGCCGACGCCATGCGCCCGGCCTGGCAGCGCCTCATGGACAGCGGCAAGGTCGGCGACATCGTGCTGATGAGCCACTTCGCCCGCGCCGACGAACCCGACGCCAGCGCCACCGACCAACAGATCATTGCGTTCGACAGCGCGACACAAGGTCTGCCCGGCCAGCGCAGCCTTGCCAACTCGGCCGGCATTCTCGGCTGGGAACGCGCGCGGCGCGACTGGGCGCGCCCCGGCATCCTGCTCTACGGCGCCGACCCGATGCCCGACCCATCCCATGGCCTGCGTCCGGTCATGACACTGGAAAGCGCGGTGATGGCGATCCGCGAAATCGACACCGGCGCCCCGCTCGGCTATGGCGCGCGCTTTCACGCCGACCGCCCGACCCGCGTCGGCCTGATCGCGATGGGCTATGCCGACGGCTACCCGCGCGCCGCCGCCGAAGGCACGCCGGTCGCGGTCAACGACATCCGCACCCGGCTGATCGGCCGCGTATCCATGGACATGCTCACCATCGACCTGACCGACATGCCGCACGCGGTAGTCGGCAGCCGCGTCGAACTGTGGGGCGGCAACATCCCGGTCAACCGCGTCGCGCAAGGCGCCGGCACCATCGCCTACGAGCTGCTGTGCAACGTCAAGCGGGTGCGCTTCGAGTACAGCGGCGACTAATCCCGTCCGGGTAGGGCGACTAATCCCGTCCGGGTAGGGCGACTAATCCCGTCCGGGTAGGGCAACTAATCCCGTCAGGGTAGGGCGATGAGCCGCAGGCGTTATCCGCCGAATGGGGATCACATACGGCGGATAACGCTGCGCTCATCCGCCCTACGGCGCTGTCATTGCAAAGCGCAGCCTTACCCATCGACGCGCTTCCGGGTTAGCATGCAGCCTTCCATCCCGCAACCACGGAGCCCTTCGACATGACCACCCTGATCGTGATCGGCGTCATCGCCCTGCTCGTGATTTACCTGATCGTTATCTACAACGGTCTCGTGGCGCTGCGCAACCGCGTCAAGAACGCGTTCTCACAGATCGATGTACAACTGCAACGGCGCTACGACCTGATCCCGAACCTGGTCGAAACCGCCAAGGGCTACATGGCGCACGAACGCCAGACCCTGGAAGCGGTCATCACCGCGCGCAACGCCGCCCAGTCGGCGGCGCGCAAGGTCGAAGGCGACCCCGCCGACGGCGCCGCAATGCGCGAGCTGATGGGCGCCGAATCCGCGCTGGGCGGCATGCTGACGCGCTTTTTCGCGCTGGCCGAAGCCTACCCCGACCTCAAGGCCAACCAGAACATGGCGCAGTTGCAGGAAGAACTGGCGAGCACCGAAAACCGCATCGCCTTCTCGCGCCAGGCCTACAACGACGCGGTGACCGCCTACAACATCAAGCGCGAGTCCTTCCCCGACTCCATCATCGCCAACAACTTTGGCTTCAAGGAAGCCGAGCAGTGGACGATGGAAGACACCGCCGCGCGCGCCCCGGTAAAGGTCAGCTTCACCTCCTGATCGCCGCGCCATGGACTTCTTCGCCGCCCAGGATCACGCCCGGCGCAGCACGCGCTGGCTGGTCCTGTGGTTCGCGCTGGCGGTCGCCGGCATCGTCGCAACCGTGTATTTCGCGGTGGTGTTCGCCACCGGCTTCAGGACCTCGGACCTCTACAACCAGACCTCCGACGCCCCGCTGGCGCTGTGGCAGCCCGATGTATTCGCGGCGGTCGCGGCCGCCATCGGCGGCTTGATCCTGCTCGGCTCGCTGTACAAGACCTACACCCTGTCACGCGGCGGCGGCGCCAGCATCGCCGAAGAACTCGGCGGCCGGCTCGTCGCGCGCGCCAGC
>JACOUN010000128.1 GCA_016177805.1 Rhodocyclales bacterium | reverse complement strand
TTTGCCAGCCCCTGAGAGGCGCGAAGTCGAAATTCCGCAATCAGGTCGGACCCACGCGCGCCACCTGCTCGCTCGTTTGGGCGCGCGTGGTCGCCTGATGTCAAAATATCGGGAGAGGGTTTTACAACACCCTCTGAAGCCGCTCCTACGGGACGCTGTTAGCCCAATCTGTACGGCATGGATGCCGATCATTGGCTTATACTGCCAAGTCCATCCCGACATACCTGCGTCATCGTCGCGGAACACGCCGCGACTGCGCTTCTTCAAAGGACATCATCGATCATGCTGATCAGCAACATGGAAGTGGTACCGGGCAAGACCGTCGTCAAGCATCTGGGGCTGGTGCAGGGCAGCACCGTGCGCGCCAAGCACATCGGGCGCGACCTGATGGCGGGACTGAAGAACATCGTCGGCGGCGAACTCAAGGGCTACACCGAGCTGCTGGAAGACGCGCGCGGCGAGGCGGTCGAGCGGATGAAGAAGCAGGCCAGCGCGGTCGGCGCGAACGCGGTGCTGAACGTGCGCTTTTCGACCTCGTCGGTCGCGCAGGGCGCGGCCGAGCTGTTCGCCTACGGCACGGCGGTGGTGCTGGAATGAGGGCCGCCGCCTTTTGCCAGCGGGAGGGCGCGGCATGGATGTGATCATCCAGATCGTCGTCTTCGTGGCGCTGCTGGCCGTCGGCTATCTGGCCGGGCGCCGCGCCGAAGCCAAACACTACCGTTCCATCATCGCGCGCGAGAAGGCGCTGGGCGCCATCCTGGTGTTCCCGGAGCGCCTGCCGCCGGCCATCCACCCGGCGCCGGCGTCGCAACTGGTGAGCGGTTCGGTGGTGATCTCGGTGGATTACTTCAAGCGCTTCGTCGCCGGCCTGCGCATGATCATCGGCGGGCGGCTGACGAGCTACGAATCGCTGCTCGACCGGGCGCGACGCGAGGCCGTGCTGCGGATGAAGGAGGAAGCCCAGGCGCTGGGGGCGGACCAGGTGTTCAACGTCAAGTTCGAGACCGCCTCGATCTCCAAGGGTGCGTCCAAGTCCATCGGGTCGGTGGAAGTGCTGGCCTACGGCACGGCGCTGATTCCGCGCACACGTGCAGCCGCCCGACACTGATCCGCGCGACCGGGAGCAGGACGCGCCCCCGGCCGGCCGCTACGCCAATCCGCCCATTCCGGAAGGCATCAACGTCACGGACGAACACCCGCTCAGGGAGTTCGTCTGGCTCGGCGGCGGGATGCTCGCGGCGGTGGTCGTGCTGGTCATCGTGTTCGCGTGGCTGGGGCACATTGTCGGTTCGCTGGTGCCGTTCGAGACCGAGCGGCGGCTGGCGGGGTCGATTGGCCAGTATCTCGGCCCGGCCTCGGACGAACCCGACCGCGCCCAGCTCCAGGCGCTCGCCGACCGGCTGACGGCCGCCGACCCGCTGCCCGAGGGCATGAGCATCAGCGTGCACCTGCTCGATGACGATGAAATCAACGCCTTCGCCACGCTGGGCGGGCACATCGTGGTGGCGCGCGGGCTGGTGGAAGCGATGCCGAGCGAGAACGCACTGGCGCTGGTGCTGGCGCACGAGATCGCGCACGTGCGCGAACGCCACGTGATCCGCACCCTGAGCCGGGGGGTGCTGACCAGCCTCGCGATGGCGGTGCTGTTCGGCGCCGCCGAAGGCGACCTGCCCGAGAGTTTCGCCGGCCAGGCGGGCATCACCGCCGGGCTGACCTTCAGCCGCGCCCAGGAACGCGAAGCCGACGCGCTGGCGCTGCGCGGAGTGCACGCGCTGTATGGCCACGTCGCGGGGGCCTCCGCGCTGTTCGACTTGCTGACCGACTCCGGCCGCTACACGCCGCCCGAATGGCTGTCGACCCACCCGCAGGACGGCAAGCGCAGCGACGCGCTGGAGGCGCTGGCGCGGGGCAACGGCTGGCCGCTGGCAGGAGAACTGACGCCGTTGCCGGCGCGGCCGCAATGACATGGCTATCGCGACTGAAGCCGCTCCCACGAAACCGCTCAAACCACCGCAACACGCGTCGTAGGAGGGGCTTTAGCCCCGAACAGCATGGCTATCGCGGCTGAAGCCGCTCCCACGAAACCGCTCAAGCCACCGGCAACTCGCGCAACATGCGCCCCGCCACCAGTCCATTGACCAGTCCGAACACCGTTGCCGCCAGCGCGAACACCGGCACCAGGTAGAACACCCCGTCGTGTGGCACCAGCCACGCGCGCGCGAGCAGCAACTGCCCGCCGATGTGGGCGAAGGCGGCGAACAGGCTCAGCGTGACCGGGCCGAACCAGCGCGGCGGCAGATGCACCACCAACCCCAGCACCGCCAGGCTGGTCACCGAGCCGGCCAGGCTCATGAAGAAGCCCGGCGCGAGGAACTGCCCGAGCAGCAGACTGCCGGCGAACACCCGCAGCAGCGCCACCCACACCGCATCACGCCAGCCCCAGCGCAGCAGCACGATCAGGATCACGATGTTGGCCAGCCCCGGCTTGACGCCGGGCAGCGGCAGCGGAATCGCCGCCTCGGCCACCGACAGCACGATGGCGGCCGTCGCCAGGCGGGCGATGCGGCCATCGTCGCGAGTGGGGGTGATTTCAATAGTTGAGCGAGTCATAGTCCGATGCGCCGCCCGCAAGACTGAGGCTGACCTGGTTGGGGGCGCAGATGGCGGTGGCGCCGGAGCGGCTCAGCCAGCCCTGGCGCACGCAGTACTGGCGCGGCCCCGGATCGGAGGCGACGCGCGCGCGCCCCGGCTCGATCTCGATGCGGGTCACGCCCAGCGGACCGGGCACCTCGATCACCCGCGCGCTGCTCAGCCCCGCCTCGGCAAACACCTGCCCGCCCGCGCGCACCACCACCTTGTCCGGCGCGCCGCCCTGCCACAGCGCCAGCGCCGAAACCACGCACACCGCCGCCGCGAGCAGCAGCGCCATGTAATCGCCCGGCCGCAACAACGCCAGCCAGTCGCGCACCGCGAGACGATTCACGGCGCGGACGAAACCGGGCGCGACGCCTCCGGCGGCTGCCGCACCACCGAGCGATGCCGCACCAGCACCCGCACCTGGGCGCTGAAACAGCGCGCCAGCCATTCGGCGATATACACCGAGCGATGCTGCCCGCCGGTACAGCCGATCGCCACGGTCAGATAGCTGCGGTTGTCGCGGATGTAGTTGGGCAGCCAGTTGTCGAGAAACTGGCGGATGTCCTCGCACATGCGCCCGACCTCGGGCACCCGCCCGAGAAAGTCGATAACCGGCTGGTCACAGCCACTCAACGGGCGCAACTTGGGGTCGTAATGCGGATTGGGCAGGCAGCGCACGTCGAACACCAGGTCGGCGTCGAGCGGGATGCCGTACTTGAAACCGAACGACTGGAACATCAGCGTCAGCCCCTCGGTGGCCTTGATCTGCAGGAAATCCTTGACCCAGCCGCGCAGCGTGTTGGGGTGCAGGTCGCTGGTATCGATGTTCTGCCCCAGTTCGGCAATCGAGGCGAGCGCGTCGCGCTCCTGAACAATGGCCTCCTCCAGCGACACCTCGTCGCTCGCCAGCGGATGGCGACGCCGGGTCTCGGAAAAACGCGCGATCAGCGTGTCGTCACGCGCGTTCAGATACAGGATGCGCAAATCCGCCACCATCAGGCGCAACGCCTCCACCTGCTGCGGCAAGGCCGCGATGCTGGCACCGGAACGCACGTCCACCGCCACCGCCGCGCGCTCGTAGCCCTCGTCCTGCAGATGCGCCACCAGTTGCGGCAACAGCGTCGCGGGCAGGTTGTCGACGACGTAGTAGCCCGCGTCCTCCAGCACATTGAGCGCGATACTCTTGCCGGAACCGGACAAGCCACTGATCAGAACTATCTGCACGACGGGAGACCTCCACAAGCACACGCGTTTCCCATGAGCCGCACATCTTACGCGCAAACGGGCACGCCGACAGACCCCGCGCGCGGGCCGACGATCTCTCGTAGGAGCGGCTTTAGCCGCGATCATGCAGCGTTCGCGGCTAAAGTCGCTCCTACGACGCAGGCTCGCCAGCCTGGCACGAGCGCTGCTCCGCCGCTGCCAGTCGAGGGCACCCCGCAATCAAAAATTCCTGTTTTCCTCGACCACCGCTATTCCCTACACTGGAGGATCGCGGGCGAACGAGGAATACCGACAGTGACAGCACTCAGCGCAGAGCAGACCCATGCGGTTGCCCAGATCCTGGAATCCCACGCCCACGCGCCGGGCGCGCTGCTGCCGGTGCTGCATGCGGTGCAGGCGCGGCTGGGCTGGATACCGCCCTCGACCGTACCGCTGATCGCCACCGCGTTGAACCTGTCGCGCGCCGAGGTGCATGGCGTGCTCAGCTTCTATCCGCACTTTCGCACCGCGCCGGCGGGGCGCCACGTGTTGCAGATCTGTCGCGCCGAGTCGTGTCAGGCGATGGGCGGTGCAGTGCTGGAAGCGCGGGCCAGGGCGCGGCTGGGGGTGGACTGGCACCAGACCAGCGCCGACGGGGCGGTAACGCTGGAGCCGGTGTATTGCCTGGGCAATTGCGCCTGTTCGCCGGCGCTGCGCCTCGACGACGAGATCGTCGGGCGGGTGGACGCGGCACGGCTGGATGAATTGCTCGACACGCTGCAAGGCAACGAGGTCAGCGCATGAGCACGACCGTATACGTTCCCTGTGACACCTCGGCACGCTCGGTCGGCGCGGACCGGGTCGCGGCGGCGATCACGGCTGAAGCGGCGCGGCGCGGCGTTGCAATCACGATCGTGCGCAACGGCTCGCGCGGCATGGCGTGGCTGGAGCCGCTGGTCGAGGTCGCCACGCTGGCCGGGCGCGTGGCCTACGGTCCGGTGCGGGCGGGCGACGTGGCGAGCCTGTTCGACAGCGACTTCCTGCGTGGCGGCAGCCACCCGCTCGCGCTCGGACTCACCGACCGCATTCCGTATCTCGCGCGCCAGGAGCGCCTGACCTTCGCCCGCGTCGGCATCACCGATCCGTTGAACCTCGACGACTATCGCGCCCACGGCGGGCTGGCCGGACTGCGCGCGGCGCTGGGCATGGCACCCACCGAGATCGTCGCGAGCGTGACCGACTCCGGCCTGCGCGGGCGCGGCGGGGCGGCGTTTCCAGCCGGGATCAAGTGGCGCACCGTGCTCGACTGCGCCGCGCCGCTGAAATACGTGGTGTGCAACGCCGACGAGGGGGACTCCGGCACCTTTTCCGACCGCATGCTGATGGAAGGCGACCCGTATTGCCTGATCGAAGGCATGGTCATCGCGGGGCTGGCGGTCGGCGCCACGCAGGGCTACATCTATCTGCGCTCCGAATACCCCCACGCCTGTACCACGCTCAACCTCGCGATTGTGCAAGCGCGCGCGGCGGGTCTGCTGGGCGCGAACGTGCTCGGCAGCGGCCGCGCGTTCGAGCTGGAGCTGCGGCTCGGCGCGGGCGCCTACATCTGCGGGGAAGAAACCGCACTGCTGGAAAGCCTGGAAGGGCGGCGCGGCGTGGTGCGGGCCAAGCCGCCGCTGCCGGCCCACGCCGGGCTGTTCGGCCAGCCGACGGTGGTGAACAACGTCGTCACGCTCGCCAGCGTGCCACTCATCCTTGCGCGCGGCGCGGCGCACTACCGAGACTACGGCATGGGGCGTTCGCGCGGCACGCTGGCCTTCCAGCTCGCCGGCAACCTGCGCCGCCCCGGCCTGGTGGAAAAGGCCTTCGGCGTGACGCTGCGCGAGCTGTTGTACGACTACGGCGGCGGCAGCGCCAGCGGCCGCCCGCTGCGCGCCGTGCAGGTGGGCGGCCCGCTCGGCGCCTATCTGCCGGAGCAACACTTCGACACGCCGCTCGACTACGAATCCTTTGCCGCGATCGGCGCGATGGTGGGTCACGGCGGCATCGTCGCGTTCGACGACAGCGTGGACATGGCCGCCATGGCGCGCTACGCGATGGAATTCTGCGCGCTGGAGTCGTGCGGCAAATGCACCCCCTGTCGCATCGGCTCGACGCGCGGGGTCGAAGTGATCGACCGCATCGTCGCCGGCACCGAACGCAGCCGCAACCTGGCGCTGCTGGACGAGTTGTGCGACACCATGCGCCACGGCTCGCTGTGCGCGATGGGCGGCATGACGCCCGAGCCGGTGCTGTCGGCGCTGACACACTTCCCGCAGGATTTCGGCATCACGCCACCTGCCGGGGCGAGGAAGCTGACATGAGCAGACGCCACGAAGCCGACTACGGCACCCCGCCGGTCGACTCCGACCGCCAGGTCACCCTGAGCATCGACGGGCAGCAAGTTACGGTGCCGGAGGGCACCTCGCTGATGCGCGCCGCCGCGATGGTCGAGCGCGACATCCCCAAACTGTGCGCCACCGACAGTCTTGAAGCGTGGGGGTCGTGCCGGCTGTGCCTGGTCGAGATCGAAGGGCGGCGCGGTTACCCGGCCTCGTGCACCACCCCGGCCGAGGACGGCATGGTGGTGCGCACCCACACGCCACGGCTGGCGCAACTGCGGCGCAACACCATGGAGCTGACCATCTCCGACCACCCGCTCGACTGCCTGAGCTGCGCCGCCAACGGCGATTGCGAACTGCAGGACATGGCCGGCGTGGTGGGGCTGCGCGAAGTGCGCTACGCCGAGCACGGCCAGCCCTGCGGCGCCAACCATTTCGAGGGCGCCAGCCGCGCCCCGGAGGACGACTCCAACCCCTATTTCAGCTACGACGCCGCCAAGTGCATCGTGTGCAACCGCTGCGTGCGCGCGTGCGAGGAGGTGCAAGGCTCGTTCGCGCTGACCATCACCGGGCGCGGTTTCGACTCGCGCGTGGCGGCGGGCGCGAATGAGGCGTTCATCGGATCGGAATGCGTCTCCTGTGGCGCCTGCGTGCAGACCTGTCCGACCGCCACGCTGATGGAAAAATCCGTCATCGCGCACGGGCAGGCCGAGCGTCGCGTCATCACCACCTGTGCCTACTGCGGCGTCGGCTGCAGCTTCGTGGCGGAAGCCAAGGGCAACGAAGTGGTGCGCATGACACCGCACAAAAACGGCCAGGCCAACCACGGCCACGCCTGCGTCAAGGGGCGCTTCGCCTGGGGTTACGCCACCCACCCCGACCGCATCACCACGCCGATGGTGCGCACCACCATCGACGCCCCCTGGCGGGTGGTCAGTTGGGACGAAGCCATCGCCCACGCCGCGAGCGAGTTCCGGCGCATCCAGGCCCAGCACGGCCGCAGCGCGGTGGGCGGCATCACCTCCTCACGCTGCACCAACGAAGAGACCTATCTGGTGCAGAAACTGGTGCGCGCCGCGTTCGGCAACAACAACGTGGACACCTGCGCGCGCGTGTGCCACTCGCCCACCGGCTACGGGCTGGGGCAGACCTTCGGCACCTCGGCCGGCACCCAGGACTTCGATTCGATCGACGCCGCCGACGTGATCATGGTGATCGGCGCCAACCCGACCGAAGCGCACCCGGTGTTCGGCGCACGCCTGAAGCGGCGCATCCGTGAAGGCGCGCGCCTGATCGTCATCGACCCGCGCGACATCGAGTTGGTCAGCGCCCCGCACGTGCGCGCCGACTTCCACCTCAAGCTGCGCCCCGGCACCAACGTGGCGGTGGCCAACGCGCTGGCCCACGTCATCGTGGCCGAAGGGCTGCTGGACGAGGCCTATATTGCCGAACGTTGCGACGACGCGGCCTTCCGCCGCTGGCGCGACTTCATCATGCAGCCGGAAAACGCCCCCGAGGCCAGCGCCGCCGCCACCGGCGTGGCCGCCGACACGCTGCGCGGCGCGGCGCGTTTGTACGCGCGCCAGGGCAACTCGGCGATCTACTATGGGCTGGGGGTCACCGAGCATGCGCAGGGCTCGACCATGGTCATGGCGATCGCCAACCTCGCGATGGCCACCGGCAACGTCGGGCGGCGCGGGGTCGGCGTCAATCCGCTGCGTGGGCAGAACAACGTGCAGGGCTCGTGCGACATGGGCTCCTTCCCGCACGAATTCCCCGGCTACCGCCACGTCTCCGACAGCACCGTGCGCGCGAGTTTCGAGGATGCCTGGGGCGTGACGCTGGAGGCCGAACCCGGCCTGCGCATCCCCAACATGTTCGAGGCCGCGCTCGACGGCAGCTTTCGCGGGCTGTATTTGCAGGGCGAGGACCTGGCCCAGTCCGACCCCAACACCCGCCACGTCGAAGCGGCGCTGCGCGCGATGGAATGCGTGGTGGTGCAGGACATCTTCCTCAACGAAACCGCCAAGTTCGCCCACGTCTTCCTGCCCGGCGCCAGCTTTCTGGAAAAGAACGGCACCTTCACCAACGCCGAGCGCCGCATCTCCATGGTGCGCAAGGTCATGCCGCCGCTGGCGGGCAAGGAGGACTGGGAGGTCACCCAGGCGCTGGCCAACGCGCTCGGCTACCCGATGAACTACACCCACCCGCGCGAGATCATGGACGAGATCGCGCGCCTGACCCCCACCTTCGCCGGCGTCAGCCACGCCCGGCTGGACGCGCTGGGCAGCCTGCAATGGCCGTGCAACGACGCCGCGCCGGACGGCACCCCGACCATGCACGTGGGCGGCTTCGTGCGCGGCAAGGGGCGCTTCATGCCAACGCGCTACATCCCGACCACCGAGAAGGCCAACCGCCGCTTTCCGCTACTGCTCACCACCGGCCGCATCCTCAGCCAGTACAACGTCGGCGCGCAGACCAGGCGCACCGCCAACGTCGCCTGGCACGCCGAAGACACGCTGGAAATCCACCCCCACGACGCCGAGGAGCGCGGCATCGGCGACGGCGACTGGGTCGGCATCGCCAGCCGCGCCGGCGAAACCGTGCTGCGCGCCACCGTCACCCCGCGCATGCAGCCGGGGGTGGTGTATACCACCTTCCACCACCCCGAATCCGGCGCCAACGTGATCACCACCGACAACTCCGACTGGGCCACCAACTGCCCCGAGTACAAGGTCACCGCCGTGCAGGTGGTGCGCGTCGGCCAGCCCTCGCAATGGCAACAACGCCACCGCGAAAACGATCACCAACAACGATCGCTGCTGCCGCGGCGGGATTAGGTCAAATGGATAGCGAACACCTGGTCAGGATGGCCAACGAAATCGGCGAGTTCTTCGAAACCGCCACCGAGCCAGACAACATCGCCGACGAAGTGCGCGGCCACCTGCTGCGCTACTGGGCGCCGTCCATGCGCGCGGCGCTGAAAGACCACCTGGCCGGACACCCCGCCGACAGCGGTTTGAACCCCCACGTCGCGGCGGCGGTGGCGAACTTGAGGGACGAGCCGGCAGGCAATTAGCCGTTGTCCAGACACAACCCGCGCTTCAACAGCCTCACCAGATGTCGCGCGATTTCGGCCGGATCGACGCGTCCGGGCCGATACCAGGTGCGCGTCCAGTTCAAGGCGCCCAGCAACTGCAGACGCAGCAGGCTGCGATCGATGTCCTTCGGCAGGGGCAGATCGGCAATCAGGCGACGATAGATGGTTTCGAAGCGGTCGCGCTCGGCACGCAACTGGCGTTGTATCTCGGCCGAGTTGAACAGGAACAGGCTCGCGCCCGTCCATACCGTCAGGTCGTTGCCCGAAATCAGGTGCTTGACGTGCACGATGCAGGCAGCCTCCAGCCTTTCCCACGGGTCGGTGCGCGCCGCCACGGCCGCCTCGACCGATCGGGCCACTTCCTGCATGCCTGCGGTGTGCGCGGCGACGAACAGGTCTTCCTTGGACGAGAAGTGGTAATACACCGAGGCCGGCTGGATACCGGCGGCGCTGGCGATGCCGCGTATCGAGGTGCGCGCGTAGCCCTTGCGGCTGAACTCGCGCGCCGCCACGCTGAGCAGATGCTCGCGCGCCAGCACCGGCACGGCCCCGTTCGCGCCCCGCCCCTTCTCGATGCGTGCCAGCGCCTGTGCCTGAGTATCGGTTAGCCGCTCGCCGCCGGCCTTGCGCAAGGCGGTCGCGCGCTTGGTCGCGGTTTCCAACTGGTGGCGCTGCCAGATCCAGCGCACCCCGGCCGGCGACACCTTGAGGCCTCGTTCCGACGCCATCGCTTCAGCAACACGCGCCTGCCCCCAATCGGGGAAATCGCGCGCATATTCGAGTACGGCCCGCTCGACTTCGAGACGCCGGTCATGTTTGGTGGTCTTGAGCATGGCGAAAGTTTACCCATAACTCATGCCGGCCATCACCCTTTTAACTAACTTGTTTAACGGACGTTTGACAAAGTTAGTTCATGTGGCGTATTTTTCTTCTGCCATCTCGTTGAACGGCATATAAAAACGGAGGAGACATGATGTACATCATCAGAGTTGCCGCATTGCTCGGCACGCTTGCCGTTGGCACGACGGCCCACGCCCAGATCACGATAGGCGTCAACGTTTCGGCGAGCGGGCCGGCCGCCTCGCTGGGAATTCCCGAACGCAACACCTTCGCGCTGCTGCCCAAGACCATCGCGGGCGAGGAGGTGCGCTGGGTGGTGCTCGACGACGGCACGGACACCGCCACCGCAGTCAAGAACGCGCGCAAGATGGTCTCCGAGGACAACGCCGACGTGCTGATCGCCGCCACGGCCACGCCCAGTTCGGTGGCGATCCTCGAAGTGGCGGCGGAAACCGGCACGGCCCAGATCGCCATGGCGCCCGTGCCGCCCGCCGGCGACAAGGCCCGCTGGATCTTCACCACGCCGCAGAACTTCGGCCTGATGGCCAGCGCGCTCGCCACGCACATGGCCGAACGCGGGGTCAAGCACCTAGGATTCATCGGCTACGCCGACCCCTACGGCGAACTCTGGCTCAAGGCCATGCAGAACGCCGCCAAACCGCACGGGATAGAACTGAGCGCGGTGGAGCGTTACCAGCGCAACGACACCAGCGTCACCGGGCAGATCACCAAGATCATCGCGGCCAAACCGGACGCGGTGCTCGTCGCGGGTTCCGGCACCCCGGCCGTGCTGCCACAGACCACCCTGGCCAACTTCGGCTACAAGGGCGTCATCTACCAGACCCACGGCATCGCGAACCGCGATTTCCTGAGGGTGGGTGGCCGCGACGTGGAAAACACGCTCTTTCCGGTCGGCCCGATACTGCTGGCCGAGCAACTGCCGGACGGCCACCCGTCCAAGGCGGTGGCGCTCGAATACACGAAACTGTACGAGTCGGCCCACGGCCCCAAGAGCCTGAGCACCTTCGGCGGGCATGCCTACGACGCCTGGCTGCTGCTGAAAAGCGCCATCCCGGTCGCGCTCAAGCAGGCACGCCCCGGTACCCCGGCCTTTCGCGGCGCGCTGCGCGACGCGCTCGAAGGCATCAAGGACATGCCCGGCACGCACGGCGTGTACAGCATGTCGCCCGATGACCACAACGGCCTGGATGGGCGCGCCGCAATCATGGCGACGATCAAGAACGGCGACTGGAAAACGCTCAAATGAGCGCCCCCGCGGTTTCCGATCTGGCGTTCGCTCCAGCGGCGGTCGATGTCGAATCACGACCGAACGGAGTCGTCATACTGCGGTCCCCGCAGCCGCTCGCGGCCTACCCCTGTTGCCTGGGAGAACACCTGGAACACTGGGCACGAGTCGCGCCGCGGCGCACGTTTCTCGCCGAGCGCGCCGGCGGCGGCTGGCGGCAACTGAGCTACCGCGAGGTGCTGGAGGCCGCGCGCGCGATCGGCGCGGCCCTGCTCGCCCGAGGACTCGGCGCCACGCGCCCGGTCATGGTGCTGTCGGACAATTCCATCGACCACGCCCTGTTGATGCTCGGCGCGATGCACGTCGGCGTGCCGGTGGCTTCGATTTCGCCCGCCTACTCGCTGCAGTCCTGTGATCTGGCCAAGATCAAGGCCATTGCCGGGTTGCTCGAACCCGGCCTGGTGTATGCCGCGGACGGCGACAAATTCGCGCGGGTACTGGGCACGGTGGACTTCGGCAGCGCGGAAATAGTCACTGGAACAGGCACGCCGGCCGGCTCGGGGGCCACCGCCTTCGACACGCTCACCCGGCAGCGGGTCGGCCCCGAAGTTGATGCCGCGTTTGCCGCGATCGGCCCGGATACGGTCGCCAAGATCCTGTTTACCTCCGGGTCGACCGGCGAACCCAAGGGCGTGATCAACACACAGCGCATGCTGTGCTCCAACCAGCAGGCCATCGCCCAGTTGTGGCCGTTCCTCGCCGAGACCCCGCCGGTGATCCTGGACTGGCTGCCGTGGAACCACACCTTCGGTGGCAATCACAACTTCAACCTGGTGCTGGCCAACGGCGGCACGCTCTTTATCGACGAGGGCAAGCCCGCCCCCGGACTCCTGGAGAAGACCGTCGAGAACCTGCGCATGGTCTCCCCCACCCTGTATTTCAACGTCCCGCGCGGCTTCGATGCGCTGATTCCGTTGCTCGAAGCGGACTCGGCCCTGTGCGAGCGCTTTTTCCGCAACCTGCGGATGATTTTCTACGCCGCCGCCGCCCTGCCGCAAAACCTGTGGGAGAAGCTCGAACACCTGTCCCTGCGCGCCACCGGCAGGCGCACCCCGATGGCATCGGCCTGGGGCGCCACCGAGACCGCCCCGATGGTCACGACGGTGCACTTTCCCATCGATCGGGCGGGCGTGATCGGGCTACCCGCGCCCGGCACCGAACTCAAGATGGTGCCGGCCAACACCAAGATGGAATTGCGCGTGCGCGGCCCCAACGTGACCCCCGGCTACTGGAAGCGTCCCGACCTGAGCGCCGCCGCCTTCGACGAGGAGGGCTACTACCGCATCGGTGACGCCGGCCGCATGGCCGACGAAAACGATCCGGCCAGGGGCATCGTTTTCGATGGACGCATCGCCGAGGACTTCAAGTTGATGAGCGGCATCTGGGTGCACGTCGGCGCCCTGCGCGTCAAGGCGCTGGCCTTGCTGGCCCCGGTCGCGCAGGACATCGTGGTGGCGGGCCACGACCGCGAAGAGGTGGGCGTGCTGGTGTTCGCCAATCCGGCCGGATGCCGCTCGCTGTGCCCGGACCTGCCGTCCGACGCGCCGCTCGCGACCGTGCTCGGCGATGCGTGCGTGCGTGCCCGGCTGCGGCAGGGACTCACGGCGTTGCGCGCCGAGGCGCCGGCCAGCTCGACCCATGCCACGCGCGCGCTGCTGATGGCAGAGCCCCCGTCCATCGATGCCGGCGAGATCACCGACAAGGGCTACATCAACCAGCGCGCCGTGCTGCAGCGGCGCGCCGAGCGGGTCGAGGCGCTGTACACCCCCGAGCCAGGCGCGGAGGTGATCACGCTCGCTTCCGTCGACCTTGCGGAGCGGTCCTGATGGACTATCGCGCCCCGGTCGATGACATCCTGTTCGCCCTGCGGCACGGCGCCGACGCGCAACGCCTGCCGGGGTGGGACCCGGACGCCACGCGGGAGCTGCTGCACGAGGCGGCGCGCTTCATCGAAGGCGAAATCGCCCCGCTCGATCCGGAGGGCGACCGCAGCCCGGCACGCCTGACCGGCGGGCGGGTTCAGGTCGCGCCGGCCTTTCGCAGCGCCTACGCCCGTTACCGCCAGTCCGGCTGGGGCCGTCTGGCCGCGCCGGTCGCGTACGGTGGCGAAGGCTTGCCCCAGGCGCTGGCCGCCAGCCTGTCGGAGATGCTCGCCGGCGCCTGCGCGAGCTTCCAGATGATGCTCAGTCTGGTGCATGGCGCCATTCGCGCGATTGAAATCTGCGGCTCGCCAGCGCAGTGCGAGCGCTACCTGCCGTTGCTGGTGTCCGGCGACTGGCTCGCCACCATGTGCCTGACCGAACCACAGGCCGGTTCCAACCTGGGCGCGATCCGCACCACCGCAACGCCCGACGGCGCGGGCCAGTGGACGCTCAGAGGCGAGAAGATCTTCATCTCCGCCGGAGACCACGATCTGACCGACAACATTCTCCATCTGGTACTGGCCCGCACGCCGGGCGCGCCGGGCGGGGTCCGGGGCTTGAGCCTGTTCCTGTGCGGCGCGGTGCGCCCCGACGGGCAACGCAACGCGGTCCACTGCATGCGCGTCGAAGAGAAGATGGGGCTGCATGCGTCGCCGACCTGCCACATGGCCTTCGACGGCGCCCGCGCGGAACTGCTCGGCACCGAAGGCGAGGGCCTGGCACACATGTTCGTGATGATGAACGCGCAGCGGCTCGATGTCGCCGTGCAGGCGACCGGGCTGGCGCAGGTCGCCACCCAGCGGGCGCGCGACTACGCCGCCCAGCGCTGCCAGGGCACCCTCGAAAACAGCGGGCAACCGGCGCCGATACTGCATCACCCCGACGTCGGCCGCATGCTGCTCACCCAGATGGCGCTGACCGAGGGTTGCCGCGCCCTGAACCTGCGCACCTGCGTGGAACTGGAGCTGGGCAACGATGCGCCGCTGATCGAATTCCTGACCCCGGTGTGCAAGGCCTTCTCCACCGACAGCGCCGTCGACACCGCGCAGCTCGCCATCCAGGTGCACGGCGGCTACGGCTATCTGCGCGAGTTCCGGGTCGAGCAGGTACTGCGCGATGTCCGCATCACCCAGATCTACGAAGGCACCAACGGCATCCTGGGCAAGACGCTGGCGAACCGGGTGCTGCGCGCGCATAACGGCGAATCCGCCCGCGCGTTCCGGCGCGATGTCTCGGAGGCGATCGCGCGCGCCAGCGGCGCCACCGCCAGCGCGCTGGACGAGGCGCTCGGGCACTGGAACAGCGCCGCGATCGCGCTACAGCAACGGCGCGCCATGCTGCATCTGGCCACCCCGTTCATGCGGCTCACCGGCCTGCTCGCGGTCGGGGCGGCGTGGGCACGGCTGGAAGCGTCCGCCGATCTATCCCCCAACCCCCAGAGAACCCTGGCCGGCGCGGCCTTCTACCGCGACTGGCTGCTATCCGAATGCGCGGGGATCGCGGCCAGGATCCGCGCCCCGAGCTTTTTCCCCGCACGTCTGGACGAGATATGCGCATGACCCCACAGAGAATGGAGAACCCGTAAATGCCGCAAGTCGTTACACATACCCTCGATGGCGCGGTTGCCGTCGTGACCATCGACCACCCCCCGGTCAACACCCTGGGCCGCGACGTTCGCGCGGGACTCAAGGCATGCTTCGAATCGCTGCGCGCGATGCCCGAGGTGCGCGCGATCGTGCTGGCCTGCAAGGGCAAGACGTTCGTTTCCGGCGGCGACATGCGCGAGTTCGAGACCGGCATCCTGCAGCCTGGCTACCACGAAGTGCTGGGGCTGATCGAGGACAGCGCGGTGCCGGTGGTCGCCGCGCTCCATGGCACGGTCATGGGCGCGGGGGTCGAGACCGCCATCGCCTGCCATTACCGGATCTGCGACACGGGCACGCGCCTGGGGCTGCCGGAGATCTCGCTGGGCATCATCCCCGGAGCCGGCGGCACGCAGCGCATGCCGCGCCTGATCGGCCTCGCCGCCGCGCTCGACATGATGCTGGACGGCAAACCACGCACGGCGGCGCAGGCGCTCGCCCTCGGGCTGGTGGACCGCGTGGTCGAAGGCGACGTAACCGCCGCCGCGCTGGCCCATGCGCACGATCTCGTCGCCTCGGGCAAGGGGCCACGCCCAACCCGCGAGCGCGCCATCGCCGACGCGGCGACAGGCGCCGGGATCATCGCGGCCCGGCGCGCCGAGGTGGCCAACACGATGAAGAACCGCAACTCACCCGGCGTGCTGCTCGACGCGCTCCAGGCGGCGCTGGCGCTGCCGTTCGCGCAGGGGCTTGCGCGCGAGCGCGAACTGTCCGACCAGGTCGAGCGGGCGGTCGAGGGGCGCGCCTTGCGCCACCTGTTCTTCGCCGAACGCGAGCTGCGCAAGATCCCCGGATTGCCGCCCGGCGTACATCCACGCGCGGTGACACGGGTGGGCATCGTCGGCGCCGGCACCATGGGCGGCGGCATCAGCATGTGCTTCGCCGACGCGGGGATAGCGGTCAAGCTGCTCGACGCCAACCCGGCCAATCTTGAACGCGGACTCGCCAACATACGCAAGAACTACGAGCGTTCCGTCAAGCGCGGACGCCTGAAGCCAGAGCAAATGGAACAGCGCCTGGCGCTGATCACGCCGACCCTGGACTACGCCGCGCTCGGCGACGCCGACCTCATCATCGAGGCGGTGTTCGAGAACATGGCGCTGAAGAAAGACATCTTTGCCAAGCTGGACGCCGTGGCCAAGCCGGGTGCGGTGCTCGGCACCAACACCTCGACGCTGGACATCGACGAAATCGCCGCCGTTACGCGCCGCCCGCAAGATGTGATCGGCCTGCATTTCTTCAGCCCCGCCAACGTCATGCAACTGCTGGAAATCGTGCAGTGCGCGAAAACGGCTCCCGATGTGGTCATGACGGGGCTCGACATCGCGCGCACCATCCGCAAGGTCGGCGTGGTCGCCAAAGTTTGTTACGGCTTCATCGGCAACCGCATGATGGACCCCTACGGGCGCGAGGCCGAACGCTGCCTGCTCGAAGGCGCGACCCCCGAGGAGGTCGATGCCGCGCTCGAAGACTTTGGCATGGCGATGGGCATCCTCGCGGTGTATGACATGGCCGGCGTCGACATCGGCCACCTGACCCGCGTCGAGCGCGCCCACCTGCTGCCCGACGACCCCACCTTCTACCGCCCCTCCGCGCTGCTCGTCGAACGCGGCTGGCTGGGGCAGAAGAGCGGGCGCGGGTACTACCGCTACGACAACCCCGAACGACGCCGCACCCCCGACCCCGAAGTGATCGCAATGATCCGCGAAGAGGCCGCCCGGCTCGGCGTGCCGCAGCGCAGGCCGTCGGCCAAGGAAATCCGCGAGCGCTGCCTGTACGCGATGATCAACGAAGGCGCCCGCATCCTCGAAGAAGGCGTCGCCTGCCGCGCCTCGGACATCGACATCGTCTATACCGCCGGCTACGGCTTCCCCCGTTATCGCGGCGGCCCGATGTTCCATGCCGACACGATCGGGCTGCAGGCCGTCCGCGCCAGGCTGCTCGAATTCGCCGAAACCCTCGACCCCCAGTACTGGCAGCCCGCGCCGCTGCTGGAACGGCTGGCCGCGAACGGATCGAGTTTCGCGCAGTGGCAAGCCGAACACTCGGACAAGGACTGACCCATCATGACCAACGCATTCATCCCGTACGGCGGCTACTGGTCCACGCCGTTCGCCAAGTGGCAGGGCTCGCTCGCCAACCTCAACAGCATCCGCCTCGGCGCGGCGCTCGGACGTCAGTTCCTCGACCGGCGCCCGCAGGCCAGGGCCGCCATCGACCTCGGCATCCTCGGCATCACCAACATCCAGCACGGCAGCTTCTACGGCCTGCCGTGGCTCACCGGCATGATGGGCCTGGAACACATCGGCGGCCCCACCGTGCAGCAAGCCTGCGCCACCAGCGCGCGCGCGCTGCAGATGGCGGCACGGGAAGTCGGCGCGGGCGACGCGCGCTGCGCCCTCATCGTCACCGCCGACCGCTGCTCCAACGGCCCGGTGGTGCATTACCCCGACCCCAGCGCGCCGGGCGGCAACGGCCATACCGAGAAATGGGTGCTCGACAACTTCGCCCATGACCCGTGGGCGGGCAACGCGATGATCGACACCGCCGAGAACGTCGCCCGGCGCTTCGGTGCCAGCGCCGCCGAACAGATCGAAGTCACGCTGGCGCGCTACGCCCAGTACCAGGCCGCGCTGGCCGACGGTCGCGCCTTCCAGCGTCGCTACATGATCGACGTACCCCTCACCGACTCGGGCTTTCGCCGACAGACCGGCGTGCTCGAAGCCGACGAGGGGGTATTCCCGACCAGCCCGGAAGGGCTGGCCAAGTTGCGCCCGGTCAAACCCGACGGCAGCGTCACCTTCGGCACCCAGACCCATCCGGCCGACGGCAACGCCGGCGCGCTCGTCACCACGCGCGAACACGCGCGCGAACTGTCGACCGACCCGGCAATCGAGATCGAGCTGCTCGGCTTCGGCCAGGCGCGCGTCGACAAGGGCCACATGCCGATGGCCCCGGCACCCGCCGCGCTGGCCGCGCTCGCGCGAGCCGGCCTGACCATCGGCGACCTCGACGCGGTCAAGACGCACAACCCCTTCGCCGTCAACGACATCGCCTTCGCCCGCGAAACCGGCTTCCCGCTGCAAAAGATGAACAACTACGGCTGCTCGCTGATCTGGGGCCACCCGCAAGGCCCCACCGGCCTGCGCTCGGTCATCGAGCTGATCGAGGAACTGGCGCTGCGCGGCGGCGGCACCGGACTGTTCACCGGCTGCGCCGCCGGAGATTCCGCCTTGGCGGTCGTGCTGCGGGTAACCGACACGCGCTGACCGCTGCGCCCCCCCCCCCGCCCGCGGCTTGCTTACGCAACAAGCAACTGCTATCTCCACTGCTGATGGTCCGGCACGCCCGCGAGGGGGGTGCCGGTAACGGGGTTCGTTCATGGATTTTCAGATTGCCCTGATCCTGGGGCAGGACGGCATCACCAACGGCGCGATCTATGCGCTGCTGGCGCTGGCACTGGTGCTGGTGTTTGCCGTGACCCGGGTGATATTCA
>JACOUN010000129.1 GCA_016177805.1 Rhodocyclales bacterium | reverse complement strand
CTCGGCGGTCTTGACGATGAATTCCAGCGCTCCGCCTTTCTTCGCATGGATGTCGGCGATGCGCGAGCGCACCGTCACCGTGTCACCGGCGCACACCGCGCGGTGGCAGGTAAAACCCTGCTCGCCATGCAGGATGCGCGCGAGCGGCACCTCCAGCAGCGCCAGCATCGCATCGATGGTGCCGGCGTCGAGATCGACGCTCATCAGGAAGGTGGGCGGCGCCGGCAGGTCGGCGTAGCCAGCGGCCCGCGCGGCATCCACGTCGGAGTACACCGGGTCGGTCTCGCCGATGGCCTGGGCGAAGAAGCGCAGCCGGCCGCGTTCCAGCGTGGCCCACGCCAGCGGCAGTTCGTGCCCTATCCACTTCGTGTCTATCATCGTGGGCGCTCCGTCACACGCGCTCGTACAGCGTCACCACGCACGCGCCGCCCAACCCGAGGTTGTGCTGCAGCGCGAGCCGCGCGCCTTCAACCTGGCGCTTGTCCGCCTGTCCGCGCAACTGCTGCACCAGCTCGGTGCACTGCGCCAACCCGGTCGCGCCCAGCGGATGGCCCTTGGACAGCAGCCCGCCGGACGGATTGGTCACCACGCGCCCGCCGTAGGTGTTGTCGCCATCCTCGACGAACCGCTCCGCGCCGCCCACCGGGCACAACCCCAGTGCTTCGTAGCTGAGTAGTTCGTTGTGCGCGAAGCAGTCGTGCAGCTCGACCACATCGACGTCTTCCGGGCCGATACCGGCGCGCTCGTACACCTGCTGCGCGGCGGCACGCGCCATGCTGAAGCCGACCAGCTCGCGCATGTCGCGAGAACCGAAGCTCGCCGGGGTGTCGGTGGTCATGGCCTGCGCGGCGATGCGCACGCGCCGGTCGAGGCCGTGCCGCGTGGCGTAGTCTTCCGAACAGATCACCGCCGCCGCCGCGCCGCAGGTCGGCGGGCAGGCCATCAGCCGGGTCATGACGCCGGGCCACAGCACCGGCGCGTTCATCACGTCCTCGGTGCTCACCACGTTGCGGAACACCGCCATCGGGTTGTTGGCGGCGTGGCGGCTGGCCTTGGCGCGGATCGCGGCGAAGGTTTCCAGCTTGGTGCCGTACTGCTGCATGTGCGCCAGCCCGGCCCCGCCGAAGTAGCGCAGCGCGAGCGGGATGTCGGGCTGGCCGACCAGCGCGTCGGTGACTTCGTTGAAGCGCTGGAAGGGGCTGGGGCGGTCCTTGTACATCTCGCCGATCGCGCCCGGACTCATGTGCTCGAAGCCCAGCGCCAGCACGCACTCGGCGGCACCATTGCGGATCGCCTGGTGGGCGAGGAACAGCGCGGTCGAGCCGGTCGAGCAATTGTTGTTGACGTTGATGACCGGAATCCCAGTCATGCCGACTTCGTACAGACTGCGCTGGCCGGCGGTGGAATCACCATACACGTAGCCGACGTAGGCCTGTTCGATGCGTTCATAGGCGATGCCCGCGTCGGCGAGCGCGGCACGCGCGGCATTTGCGGCCATCTCGGGATACGGTGCGTGGGCGCCGGGTTTGGCGAACGGGATCATGCCAACCCCGGCGACGATGGTTTGACGACTCATGGTGTGGCTCTCCTGCCGGTGTAACATCGGGTTGCCGCCTGCATGGAGCACGGCGGTATAGCCCGCATGGTAGGCATGGGCACCGTTCGCCGGGTTGCGCATTCCATCGTTCGACTTGCAATAGACCTCACCGCCGCGCCACCGCCATGAAGCCCACCCCCGTGACCATCCCGATACTGCTGGTTCAGCGCATGCTGTCAGGGTGGGGGGCACGCGGGCGGGACTGCACCCGGCCGCTCGACGAAGCCGGCATCGCGCCCGCGCTGCTCGCGCACCGCGGTGCCTGTGTGAGCGCCGACCAGTACGTGACGCTGTTCCGGGTGCTGATCGAACGCCTCGACGATGAGGCGCTGGGGCTGCTGTCGCGCCCGCTCAAGTGCGGCTCGTTCGCGCTGTGCGTGCGCGCCGCCGCGAGCGCCTCGACGCTGGAAGACGCGATACGGCGTGCAGCCCACACCTTCCGCCTGTTGCAGGACGACCTGTGCATCGGGCGGACGCGCGAAGTTGGCCTGGCCTGCATCGAACTGCGCTTCTCCAACGCGGCGGCGGCCGCCAACCCGTTCACCCACGAACTCTTTCTGCGCGTGTTCTGGCGCCTGTTCGCATGGCTGATCGGTGGCCGCCTGCCGATCGCACGCTTCGATTTCGCCTACGCGGCTGACGTGTCTTCGGACTTTCACCGCATGGTTTTCCCCGCCCCGCACCGCTACGCCCAGCCGCGCACGGCGCTATGGTTCGACGCCGCGCTGCTGCAAAGCCACGTACAGCGGGACGAACAGGCGGTACTCGGCTTCCTCGCGCGCACCTACCAGGAAGTGATCATTCCCGAACGCAGTGCCGACGTGAGCGGCAAGGTGCGCCACCACCTGCAGCGCAGCCAGCCCGCCTGGCCCGACCTGGCCCGCACCGCCGAAGCACTGCACATGGCCGCCAGCACCCTGCAACGGCACCTGCTCGACGAGGGCACCTCCTTCCAGACGCTCAAGAACCAGTTGCGCCGCGACCTCGCGGTATACCGATTGCAGACCAGCGACATCCCCCTGGCAAAGCTGGCAGGCGAACTGGGGTTCGCCGACACCGCCGCGTTCCAGCGTGCATTCAAGAGCTGGACCGGCAGTCCGCCAGGTGCATATCGCAACCACGCGCGCAACCCCGGCTGACCCCCGCCCGGCCCCGGTCGCGATGCGGATTGCAAGTGCATCGATGGAAAGTGCAATTCCGGGCCATCTCCCCTGACCTAGTATTTGCGCCTGTGCAGACACCGGCGTCTGCGACGACCGCCCCGGAGGAACCCCGCCATGTACCTGACACTATCGTTGCATCGCGCCTTGCAGCAGCACCCCGACCGCATCGCCGTGCGCTGCGGCAAGCGCAGCCGCAGCTACCGCGAACTGGTCGAGCGGGTCGCGCGCCTCGCGAGCGGACTGCAACGCATCGGGATGCGCGGCGGTGACCGCGTGGCAATGCTGGCGCTCAACTCCGATCGCTACCTCGAATACCAGATGGCGATTCCCTGGGCGGGCGGAGTCATGAACCCGTGCAACATCCGCTGGTCGGCGGCCGAGATCCTGTATTCGCTGGAAGACTGCGAATCGGCCATCGTGCTGGTGGACGACGCCTTTCGACCGCTGATGGAGCGGCTGCGCGCCGACGCGAAATGCATCAAGGCCATCGTCTATTGCGGCGATGCCGAGGTCCCCGACGGCATGATCGGGTACGAGCAGTTGATCGCCGACAACCCGCCGGTGCCCGACGCAACAAGGCGCGGCAACGACCTGGCGGGGGTGTTCTACACCGGTGGCACCACCGGTTTTCCCAAGGGCGTCATGCTCAGTCACACCAACCTGTGCTGGTCGGGAATCGCCGCGCTGGGCGAAGGACTCGGCCCGGCGGACAGCACCTATCTCCACGCGGCGCCGATGTTCCACCTCGCCGACATGGGACTCGCGGCGCCGCACTGGATACAGGGCAATACCCACAGCATCATTCCGGCGTTCTCCCCGGAAGCGGTGATCGAGGCGATTGAGCGCGACCAAGTCACGCATACGGTACTGGTTCCGACCATGATCCAGATGCTGGTCGATCACCCGGCGATGCGCGCCGGACGCGACCTGTCCAGTCTGCGCACCGTCGTGTATGGCGCCTCGCCGATGCCGGAAGCGGTGCTGGATCGCGCCATGCAGGCACTGCCCGGCGTCGAGTTCGTCCAGGCCTACGGCATGACCGAACTGTCACCCCTGGCCACCATCAACCCGGCCCGCTATCACACCCGCGAAGGGCGCAAGCTGGGCAAGCTGCGCGCGGCGGGACGGGCCGGGCTCTGCGTCGAACTGAAGATCGTGGATGCGGATGGCAACGAAGTGCCGCGCGGCACGGTGGGGGAAGTGGCGGTACGCGGCCCGAACGTGATGCAGGGATACTGGAACCAGCCCGGACAAACCGCCGCCGCCATACGCAACGGCTGGATGCACACCGGCGACGGCGCCTATATGGATGATGATGGCTTCGTCTTCATCGTCGACCGGATCAAGGACATGGTGATTTCCGGTGGCGAAAACGTGTATTCGCAGGAAGTGGAGAACGCCATCGCCCAGCATCCGGCGGTGGCAGCCTGTGCCGTGATCGGCATTCCGAGCGAAGAATGGGGCGAAAGCGTGCATGCGGTGGTCGTGTTCAGGGCCGGGCAATCGGCGACCGCGCAGGAAATCATCACCCATTGCAAGACACTGATCGCGGGCTACAAATGCCCGCGATCCGTCGAGTTCGTCGATGCCCTGCCCATGTCGGGCGCGGGCAAGATCCTCAAGACCAGACTGCGCGAACCGTACTGGGCGGATCTCGCGCAGTGCGTCGCCTGAAGCGGACGACCACGGCCGGCCACGCTTCCGCCCACCTCGCACACCCTCCGCAGGAGAAAACATGCTGCCACGCCTTTACCAACACGCCTGGATGGATGATGACATCCAGGTCTTTCGCGACCAGGTGCGCCGCTACGTGGAGCGTGAACTGGGGCCACACATGGATGGCTGGCGACGCCAGGGTTACATCCCGCGCGAGACCTGGCGCGCGTTTGGCGAACTGGGTTTCCTGCTGCCGGAGCTGCCGGAACAATACGGCGGCTCCGGGGTGAGTCTGGCCTACCAACTGGTGGTGCAGGATGAGCTGGCGCGCGGCGAGGTCAGCGCAGACACGGCGGTACACACCATCGCCGCGCACTACATCCTCGACTTCGGCACCGACGAACAGAAGCAGCGCTGGCTGCCCAAGCTCGCCAGCGGCGAACATCTGGCCGCGATCGCGATGACCGAGCCCGGCTGCGGCTCCGACCTCAAGGCGCTGCGCACCCGCGCGCGGCGCGAGGGCGACGAGTACGTGCTCGACGGCGGCAAGATCTTCATCACCAACGGCTATACCGCGAGCCTGATCGTGGTCGCCTGCCGTACCGGCGAGGCGGGCAGCAAGGGCGTATCGCTGCTGGTGGTGGAAACCGACAACCTGCCCGGCTTCCAGGTCGGGCGACGGCTGGAGAAGATCGGCATGCACGCGTCGAACACGGCCGAGATCTTCTTCGACGGAGTGCGCGTGCCGGCCTCCAACCTGATCGGCGAGATCGAAGGCAAGGGTTTTGCCCAGCTCATGGGGCAACTGCCCTACGAACGGCTGCTGCTGTGCGTGCCGGCGGCAGCGGTGATCGAACTGGCGCTGGAACTGACCATTGCCTACACCAAGCAGCGCGAGATGTTCGGCCAGACCGTGTTCGACTTCCAGAACACGCGCTTCAAGCTCGCCCAGGTCGCGACCAGCGCGCACGTGGTGCGAACCTTCGTCAATGACTGCATCCAGCGACTGGTGGACGGCACCCTTGATGACGCCGCCGCCTACATGGCGAAGTGGTGGTGCACCGAAGAGCAGGGCAAGGCGGTGGACGAGTGCCTGCAGTTGTTCGGCGGTTACGGCTACATGGCCGAGTATCCGATCGCCCGCCTGTATGCGGATGCGCGCGTGCAGCGCATCTATGGCGGCACCACCGAAGTCATGCTGGATCTGATCTCGCGCTCGCTGTAAGCACCACCCCCTTCCACGACGGCGTAGCGACCGCAGCACCACGCCCTCACGGCTACAGAGGCGGCCACACTTGACGCATGTCAAGAAAGTGGCCGTTCGCGCCCATGAAACCGGGCATGCGCGCACCTTCCGCGCTATATCTCCTTAGTGACATTACGTATACACGCGCGCAGCGCTTTGGCACATGATGCTATCGCCCCATGCATCAAGGCGGGTTGCACGTGACCGGAGGAGGTCACGAGCCTCAGTGGCATCCGGCCGGAATATCGGCCGGGACATGACCTATATCTCGTTGTGGAGGAGTACAAATGCGCAAGAATGTAATCGCGGTGGCCGCCGCCCTGGTTCTGGCCGGACAAGCCGGCATCGCCCAGGCCAGTTGTGAAGACGGTGAAGTCGTCATGAAGTTCAGCCACGTCACCAACACCGACAAGCACCCGAAAGGTATCGCGGCGGAGTTGCTGGCCAAGCGGATCAACGCGGAAATGAACGGCAAGGCCTGCATGCAGGTGTATCCGAACTCCAGCCTCTACGGCGACGACAAGGAACTGGAAGCCATGCTCAACGGCGATCTGCAGTTCGCCGCGCCGTCGCTGTCGAAGTTCGAGAAGTTCACCAAGAAATTCCGCATCTTCGATCTGCCCTTCCTGTTCAAGGACATTGACGCCATCGACCGTTTCCAGAACTCGGCCGACGGGCAGAAACTCAAGGACTCCATGCAGCGCCGTGGCCTGCAGGGCTTGGCCTTCTGGCACAACGGCATGAAGCAGTTGTCGGCCAACAAGCCGCTGATCAAGCCGGAAGACGCCAAGGGTCTGAAGTTCCGCGTCCAGGCCTCCGACGTGCTGGTGGCCCAGTTCGAGCAACTCGGCGCCAACCCGCAGAAGATGGCCTTCAGCGAAGTGTATGGCGCGCTGCAGACCAAGACCATCGACGGTGCCGAGAACCCCTGGTCCAACATCTACGGCCAGAAGTTCTTCGAAGTGCAGGACGGCATCACCGAGACCAACCACGGCGTGCTGGACTACATGGTCGTCACCTCGTCGGAATGGCTCAAGAGCCTGAAGCCGGAAGTACGTGACCAGCTCCTCAAGATCGTGGCCGAAGTCACCGCCGAACGTAACGCCGCGGTGAAGAAGGTCGACGAAGAGAACCGCCAGAAAGTCATCGAAGCCGGTTCGACCGTGCGCACCCTGACCGACGCTCAGCGTCAGGCCTGGGTCGACGCCATGAAGCCTATGTGGAAGAAGTTCGAAGAGGACATCGGGGCCGACCTGTTGGAAGCCGCGCAAAAAGCCAACTAGGATCTGCCTGTCGGGGCGCGCACCCGCGCCCCGACTAACGCCATTCCCTTGCGCGGCGAGCTTTGCTCCCCGCGCATATTTTTGCTCAACAACATCGAACGGAGAGGGAAATGACTGGACAACCAGGTCGACTTGCCCAGTTCGTGGAGAACGTCGAGGAGACGTTCATCGCGGTCACACTGGGACTCATGACGCTCATCACGTTTGCCAACGTGGTGGCGCGTTACGTATTCAACAGCAACATCCTGTGGGCCCTGGAAGTCACAGTCATCCTTTTTGCGTGGCTGGGGCTGGTCGGTGCTGCCTATGGCGTGAAGAAGAATTTTCATATCGGTGTGGATGTGATCGTCAACCTGCTCCCCGCTCCGGTCAAGAAAGCGTTCGCGCTGCTCGCGGTCGCTGCCAGCCTCGCGTTCGCCCTGCTGCTGCTCAAGGGGGCCTGGGACTACTGGCTCCCGTTTGCCACCGATCGCATCTGGATGGAAACCGACGACATTCCCGTGCCCGGCTTTCTCGCCTGGATCGGCCCCCTCATCAACGACGGCGAAGCCTACGAAAAAATGCCACGCTTCGTGACCTATTTCGCCCTGCCGCTGGGCATGGCGCTGCTGGTGTGGCGCCTGCTGCAGGCCAGCTATGAAGTACTAACCGGCCAGCGCAACTCCATCATCGCAGCCCACGAGGTCGAAGACCTGATCGAGGATGCCGCTGCGCACCTGCATGATCATGAGCGCATCGCCGCCACCAAGGACGAATCGCAAGCCAGGAAGGAGCACTGACCCATGGACATCCTGATCCTCTTCGGCATGGTCGTCGGCTTCATGCTGATCGGCGTGCCCATCGCCATCTCGCTGGGGTTGTCCAGCATCCTGTTCCTGATGATGCATTCGGACGCCTCCATGGCCGGGGTAGCGCAAACCCTGTTTACCGCCTTCGACGGGCACTACACGCTGCTGGCGATCCCGTTCTTCATACTCGCCTCCAGCTTCATGTCCACCGGCGGGGTAGCCAACCGCATCATCCGCTTCGCCATCGCACTGGTCGGCTCGATCCGCGGTGGCCTGGGCATCGCCTCGGTAATTGCGTGCATGATGTTCGCGGCGCTGTCCGGCTCCTCGCCCGCGACCGTGGTTGCGATCGGCTCCATCGTCATCGCCGGCATGATGCAGGCAGGCTACAAGAAGGAATTCGCCGCCGGCCTGATCTGCAACGCCGGCACGCTGGGCATCCTGATCCCGCCGTCCATCGTGATGGTGGTGTATTCGGCCGCCACCGACGTATCGGTCGGGCGCATGTTCCTCGGTGGCGTGATACCGGGCCTGATCGCCGGCCTGATGCTGATGGTTGCGATCTACGCCGTCGCGCGGGTCAAGAAGCTGCCGGCTCAGCCGTTCCCAGGGTGGGGCGAGGTCATCGACGCGGCGCGCGACGCGGCATGGGGCCTGTTCCTGATCATCATCATCCTGGGCGGCATCTACGGCGGCATCTTCACCCCGACCGAGGCGGCGGCGGTCGCGGCGGTCTACGCCTTCCTGATCGCCAACTACGTGTACAAGGACATGGGGCCGTTTGCCGACAAGGAAAACAAGCGCAACGTGCTGATCAAGATCGTCGAGGTGTTCTGGCACGAGGACACCAAGCGCACCCTGTTCGACGCGGGCAAGCTCACCATCATGCTGATGTTCGTGATCGCCAACGCCATCATCCTCAAGCACGTGCTGACCGAGGAACGCGTTCCGCAGGCCATCACCGAGGCCATGCTGTCGGCCGGCTTCGGCCCGATCGCCTTCCTCATCGTGGTTAACGTCATCCTGCTGATCGGCGGCCAGTTCATGGAACCGTCGGGCCTCTTGATCATCGTCGCGCCACTGGTGTTCCCGATCGCGATGCAACTGGGCATAGACCCGATCCACCTGGGCATCATCATGGTGGTGAACATGGAGATCGGCATGATCACGCCACCGGTCGGCCTCAACCTGTTCGTCACCGCCGGCATCGCGCGCATGTCGGTGATGGCCGTGGTCAAAGCCGCGATGCCATGGGTCGGCATCATGTTCCTGTTCCTGATCCTGGTGACCTATGTTCCGATCGTCTCGACCTGGCTGCCGACCCTGATGATGGGGCCGGAGATCATCGTCAAATAGCCACACGCACGTGTGTACGCACGAGGGGCACGGTGAATTCCACCGTGCCCCTCGTCATTTACTGGCGCCCGGCCGTCCTGGCGCGAGCACAAGAATCAGAACGGAATGTCGTCGTCGAAATCACCGAAACCGCCGCCCTGCGGTGCGGCCTTGGGCTGGTTCGACGCGGGTTGCGGTGCCGGGCGCGCGCGCGGCGGCGCGGCATCGTAGTCACCGCTGTCCTGGCGGGCCGGCGCATCGCCGCCACCCATGCCCTGACGGCTGCCCAGCATCTTCATCTCGTCGCCACGGATCTCGGTGGTGTAGCGGTCCTGCCCGTCCTTGTCCTGCCACTTGCGCGTCTGCAGACGACCTTCGACGTAGATCTGGCTACCCTTGCGCAAATACTGGGCGGCCACCTCCGCCACCCGGCCGAAGAACACCACGCGGTGCCACTCGGTCGCCTCGCGCTTTTCGCCAGTAGCCTTGTCCTTCCATTGCTCGCTGGTGGCGATCGTCAGGTTGCAGATGGCGTCGCCAGAGGGCGCATAACGCGTTTCCGGGTCCTTGCCCAGGTTACCTATCAGAATGACCTTGTTAACGGATGCCATTCCGTTCTCCTATATGTAAAAGTGGGGTGATCAGACCGTCACCGCCGGTTCGACGCGGCGCGGCGGCGGCGTCATCGTTAATGCAAGTGCAAACCAGACCATGGCAATCAATGCGCAAACCAGGTTGACCGCGCCGTTGCCGAAATGCTGGCCGACATAGCCGCCCAGCACCCCGCCGAGAAACAACCCGGCGGACTGCAGGGTATTGTACACACCCAACGCCGTACCCTTCGCGGTCGCGGGGGCAACTTTGGATATCCATGACGGCTGGGTGGCTTCGAGGACGTTGAAAGCAACGAAAAACAGCGTCAGCCACAGCGCCAGTCCGTACAGGCTCTGGCCGAACAGATAGAGACCGGCCTGCACCAGCACCAGCAGGACCACCGAGGCGTTGAACACCAGCTTCATCGCGTCGCGACGCTCGGCGACGATCACCGCCGGCACCATGATCACGAACGACAGCAGCACCACCGGCAGGTATACCTTCCAGTGCTCGGCCAGCGGCAGCCCGGCGCTGGCGACCAGCGCGCCCGGCACCAGCACCCACATCGTGGTCTGCATCAGGTGCAGAGCGAACACGCCGAAGTTCAGCCGCATCAACTGCCCGTCACGCAGCACATCGACAAAACGTCCGCCGTTGGCACGCGGCACCGGAGGCGCATCCGGCACCACGTACAGCACCACCAGGATCGCGCCCAGCGCCAGGAGCGCGGTGAACCAGAATATGCCATCCATGCCCACCGCCGCGTACAGCAGCGGCGCCGCGACCATGGAGATCGCGAACACCGCGCCTATGCTCGCGCCTATCATCGCCATAACCTTGGTGCGGTGCTGGTCGCGCGTCAGATCCGCCGCCAGCGCGACCACCGCCGCCGAGATCGCGCCCGCACCCTGCAGCACCCGCCCGACGATGACCATGTGGATGGTGTCGGCCAGCGCCGCGACCACGCAGCCGACGAAGAAAACGACCAGCCCGGCGATGATCACCGGCTTGCGTCCCCAGCGATCGGATGCCGCGCCGAACGCAATCTGCAGGCATGCCTGGGTGAGGCCATATGCCCCGATGGCCAGCCCCACCAGGGTCAGATCATCCCCTCCCGGAATGGTCCGCGCGTGCACGGCGAACACCGGCAGGATCAGGAACAAGCCGAGCATACGCAGCCCGAAAATGGCGGCCAGGCTGACACCGGCGCGCCACTCTGCTGACGTCATGGAGTCATGCTCGGAAACGGACATGGGACACAGTCTCAAAAGGGTGGATTCTAGCACCTGCACTTACGTGGTTTGTTCCGCGTGCCAATTCTCTCGTATAGTGCAACGTTGCGCTCCCCGGTCACGTCCGCCCCATGAACGATATCCGCATACGCGGCGCCCGCACCCATAATCTTCGCGGCATCGACCTCGATCTGCCGCGCAACCGCCTGATCGTGATTACCGGCCTGTCCGGCTCCGGCAAGTCGTCGCTCGCTTTCGACACGCTCTACGCCGAAGGCCAGCGCCGCTACGTGGAGTCGCTGTCCGCCTACGCGCGGCAGTTCTTGCAGTTGATGGAAAAGCCCGACGTCGACCTGATCGAAGGACTCTCTCCAGCGATCTCGATCGAGCAGAAAGCCACCAGCCACAACCCGCGTTCGACCGTCGGCACCGTTACGGAAGTCCACGACTACCTGCGGCTGCTCTATGCCCGGGCCGGGACGCCGCACTGCCCAGACCACCCCGACCAGGTGCTTGAAGCCCAATCGGTCGCGCAGATGGTGGACCACGCACTCGCCCTGCCCGCCGACACCCGGCTGATGATACTGGCGCCGCTGGTCGCGGATCGCAAGGGCGAGCAGCACGAAATGTTCGCCGAGCTGCGCGCCCAGGGTTACGTGCGGGCACGCATCGACGGCGAAGTGCATGAGCTTGACGCCTGCCCCGCGCTCGACAAGAACAAACGCCACTCGGTCGAAGTGGTGATCGACCGCGTGAAAGTCAGACCGGACCAGCGCGGGCGCCTCGCCGAGTCGTTCGAAACCGCTCTCGCGCTAGCCGACGGGCGCGCCATGGCAATCAACATGGACGACGGCAGCAGCTACGTTTTTTCGGCACGCTTCGCCTGCCCGGTGTGCAGCTACGCCCTGCCGGAACTCGAACCACGTCTGTTCTCGTTCAACAACCCGGCCGGCGCCTGCGCCCAGTGCGAAGGGCTGGGACATATCGACTTCTTCGACCCGGCACGCGTGGTCGCACACCCGGAGCTATCGCTGGCGGCAGGCGCGGTGCGGGGCTGGGACAGGCGCAACCAGTTCTACTTCCAACTCATCACCAGCCTCGCCCGGCACTACGGCTTTGATGTCGATACGCCCTTTGCCGAGCTACCCCAGGCCACGCGCGAGGTCGTGCTGCAAGGCTCGGGACGCGAGGCCATCGCGTTCCACTATCAGTCCGACAGCGGACGCAGCGTGCAGAAAACACACCCGTTCGAGGGCATCATCCCCAACCTGGCGCGACGCTACCGCGACACGGACTCGCTCGCGGTGCGGGAAGAACTATCCAAGTATCGCAGCACCCGTACCTGCCCATCCTGCCAAGGCGCGCGTCTGCGTGCCGAAGCACGGGCAGTCCTGATCGCGGGCCAGCCCCTGCATGCACTTAGCGCACTCGCGCTGGGGGCCTGCAAGAAGTTCTTCGATCAGCTTTCGCTGCACGGGCAACGCGAGCAGATCGCGCGAAAGATCATTGTCGAAATCAGTAACCGCCTCGACTTCCTGATCAATGTGGGACTCGACTATCTGTCGCTGGATCGTTGCGCCAACACCTTGTCCGGCGGCGAGGCCCAGCGCATAAGGCTTGCGAGCCAGATCGGCTCGGGGCTCACCGGCGTCATGTACGTCCTCGACGAGCCTTCCATCGGGCTGCACCAGCGCGACAACGACCGTTTGCTGGAGACGCTGCGCCATCTACGCGATCTGGGCAATACCGTGATCGTCGTCGAGCACGACGAGGATGCAATATGTACCGCCGACCACGTTGTCGACATGGGCCCCGGAGCCGGCATCCATGGCGGGGCCATCGTGGCACAGGGCACACCCGAGCAGGTCATTGCCAACCCCGAGTCACTGACCGGCGCCTATCTGTCGGGCCTGCGCACCATCGAAGCCCCCGCGACGCGCAAGGCACCCGACCCACGAAGCCAGATCCGCCTCGGCGGCTGCCGCGGCAACAACCTCAAGAATGTCGAGCTGGTCATTCCATGCGCGCTATTCACCTGCATCACCGGAGTGTCCGGGTCGGGCAAGTCCACCCTGATCAACGACACCCTCTACGCCGTGGTTGCACGCCAACTGCACCGGGCGACCACCGACCCAGCCGCCTACGACAGCGTCGAAGGGCTGCAGCACCTGGACAAGGTCATCAGTGTCGACCAGTCACCGATCGGGCGCACGCCGCGCTCCAACCCCGCGACGTACACCGGGTTGTTCACCCCCATCCGGGAACTGTTTGCCGGGACGCCCGAGGCGCGCGCGCGGGGTTACGGCGCGGGACGCTTCTCCTTCAACGTCAAGGGCGGCCGTTGCGAGGCCTGCCAGGGCGACGGCGTGATCAAGGTCGAAATGCACTTTCTCCCCGACATGTACGTCACCTGCGACGCATGCCACGGCAAGCGCTACAACCGCGAAACACTGGAGATCAGATATCGCGGCAATTCCATCCAGGACGTGCTCGAAATGACCGTCGAACAGGCACACGAGTTCTTCAACGCGGTGCCCGTCATTGAGCGCAAGCTCGCCACGCTGGTGGATGTCGGGCTCGGCTATGTCCGCCTGGGGCAGAGCGCGACGACGCTCTCGGGAGGAGAAGCACAAAGGGTGAAACTGGCACTGGAACTGTCGAAACGCGATACCGGCCGCACCCTGTACATCCTTGACGAACCCACCACCGGCTTGCACTTTCACGACATCGCGCTGCTATTGAAAGTGCTGCAGCGCCTGCGCGACCACGGCAACACCATCGTCGTGATCGAGCACAACCTCGACGTGATCAAGACCGCCGACTGGATCATCGATCTGGGGCCGGAAGGTGGCGAAGGCGGCGGCCGCATCACCGTCTGCGGCACGCCCGAGCACGTCGCCACCCACCCGGACAGCCACACCGGACGCTACCTGCGGCGAGTCTTCGCGCGAAGGGAACGCGCCTCACGCTGACGGACCGCGCTTGAGTCAGAACCAATTCGCAAGAGGCCCGGTCGAAAGACCATTGCAACTGGAATGACATCGTGCTTTAAGGCACAATCAATGGGCTGTATAGCCTTGCTGCCGGGGAACACGCCATGCCAGAAACCCTGAACGATTACGAAACCCGCTTCATGCAGCGCATCGAACGGCGCTCCCAGTTTCTCAAACTGCTGTTCATCGCAGAGTTCGGCATCTACCTGCCACCCGATGAAACCCAGCGCAAACGTTCGATCGAAGCACTGGTCCGCATGATGGCGCGCCAAAGCGAGCTTCCCCACCTGCGCGCGGAAACGCTGCACGCCGCATTCGACATCGTGCGCAACCACCTCGAGGCCATGCAGCGGGTGCTTCCACATGACGTGCAGTATCGCAATCGGCTCAAACGGGACTGGTAGCCGCGCAATCCGTCACGCGCACGCCACACGCCACCTCGACCAATGATCGACCCACGCACTGCAACCGAGCCGGTACGCATAGACATCTGGCTCTGGGCTGCACGTTTCTACAAAACACGCAGTCTCGCCGCAGAGGCGGTCACCGCTGGGCACGTCGGCGTCAACGGGCAGAGCTGCAAGCGCGCCAAGGGCGTCAAACCAGGCGACGTGATCAACATCAACCGTAGCGGCGAACAGACCGAAGTCGCGATCGTGCAGCTCTCCACCCGGCGCGGACCCGCGCCGCTCGCCCAAAACATGTATCGGGAAACACCGGAAAGCCGTGCGCGAGCAGAACTGATGCGTGCGCAGCGCGCCGTCAACGCAGGCCCGACACCAATGCCGACATCCCGCCCGACCAAACGCGAACGCCGCGCACTGGACCGCTGGTCCAAGAGCGAGTTCTGAGCACCGATGGCGCCTACGACGGCAATCGCGTCTTTTTGTCACCAAAAGAAAAGGGCCGCTAAGCGGCCCCTTTCTTCATCAGCGCGCAAGCATCACGCGGCGGCATCGGCCACCTGACCTGCATCAACGACGTCATCGCCTTCCGGACGATCCAGCAACTCAATCAGAGCCATCGGCGCATTGTCGCCATCGCGGAAGCCAAACTTCAGTATGCGAAGATAGCCGCCGTTGCGCGTTGCATAGCGCGCACCCAGCTCGTCAAAAATCTTGACGACCATTTCGCGATCGCGCAGGCGGTTGAACGCCAGGCGCCGATTGGCCAGGCTCGGCTTCTTGCCCAGAGTAATAAGCGGCTCGACGACGCGACGCAGCTCCTTCGCCTTGGGCAAAGTCGTTTTGATCACTTCGTGACGAAGCAGCGAATTGGCCATGTTGCGAAACATCGCCTGACGGTGGCTGCTGGTCCGATTCAGCTTGCGAAGACCATGACGGTGACGCATTTTTCTACCTCACTCCACTGACAACCTTCAACCGAGCTTCTCAAGCCCGGCCGGCGGCCAGTTTTCCAGTTTCATCCCGAGCGTCAGACCACGGGTGGCCAACACTTCCTTGATTTCGTTGAGCGACTTGCGACCCAGGTTCGGGGTCTTGAGCAGCTCCGTTTCAGTGCGTTGTATCAGGTCGCCGATATAGTAGATATTCTCGGCCTTCAAGCAGTTGGCGGATCTGACGGTAAGCTCCAGATCGTCAACCGGGCGAAGCAGAACCGGGTCTATCGTTTCCTCGGGCAACTTGACGTCCACCGGCTCGGTACCTTCGAGATCGGCGAATATCGAAAGCTGATCCATCAGGACGCGGGCCGCGTAGCGTATCGCCTCTTCCGGATCAACCGCACCGTTGGTCTCGATGTCAATAACCAGACGATCGAGGTCGGTACGCTGCTCCACGCGTGCGCTTTCAACGAGATAGCTCACGCGCCGAACCGGGCTGAACGACGCGTCGAGCATGATCCTGCCTATGCTCTTGCTTTCGTCATTGACCGGTCGCACGTTGGCAGGCTCGTAGCCACGCCCTTCCTCAACCTTGATTTCCATGTCGATCTTGCCGCCAGGTGCAAGATGCGCAATCACATGGCCCGGGTTGATGATCTCGACATCGTGGCCAGCGTCGATGTCGGCCGCAGTCACCAGTCCATCACCGGACTTGGACAGACGCAGGGTCGCCTCACCACGGCTGTGCAGTTTGAGCACGATGCCTTTCAGGTTCAGCAGCACATCAACGATGTCTTCACGCACCCCGTCCAGGGTGGAATACTCGTGGAGCACCCCTTCGATGCTGACTTCCGTAGGGGCACAACCCGGCAACGAAGACAGAAGAATGCGCCGCAGGGCATTGCCCAGCGTGTGGCCGAAGCCGCGCTCAAACGGTTCCATCGTTACGCGGGCCTGAACCGGCGACACGTTCTGGACGTCGATGATGCGGGGTTTCAGCAGTGAATTGCTTTGCATCAGCAGTTCCTCGGGTCTCTTGTTCTACAGAAAAACCGGTTAGCGGGAATAAAGTTCCACGACCAGGTTTTCATTGATCGTCGGCGGCAGCTCGGCACGCTGGGGGTAGGCTTTGAACACGCCCTTGCCGGCCTTCACGTCGACCTCGAGCCACTCGGGGAAGCCGCGCGAATTTGCCGCTTCCAGCGCTGCCTTGACGCGCAACTGGGCACGGGAGCCATCGGTAAGCTCCACCACGTCCCCCGGACGCACCACGTACGACGGGATATTGACGCGACGGCCGTTCACGTTGACGCCGTTGTGACGCACCAACTGACGGGACTCGGCGCGCGACGCGCCAAAACCCATGCGGAAAACGACGGAGTCAAGACGCCCTTCGAGCAACTGCAACAGGTTCTCGCCGGTCTGCCCACGGCGCCGATCCGCTTCCGCGTAGATCTTGCGGAACTGGCTCTCGAGCACACCGTAAAGGCGACGGATTTTCTGCTTTTCACGCAACTGCACGCCATAATCGGACATACGCTGCCCGGAACGCTGACCATGCTGGCCGGGTGCATACGCACGGCGTTCGATCGCACACTTGTCGGTGAAACACTTCTCACCCTTGAGAAACAACTTTTCGCCCTCGCGACGGCACTGACGGCACTTGGGATCCAGATTACGAGCCACGTTTCAACTCCTTGTCAGATACGACGCTTCTTGGGCGGACGGCACCCATTGTGCGGGATCGGCGTAATGTCGGTAATGCTCGAGATCTTGATCCCGAGAGCATTGAGCGCGCGAACGGCCGACTCGCGACCGGGGCCGGGGCCCTTGATGCGCACTTCAAGATTCTTGATCCCGCATTCCTGAGCGACTTTTCCGGCCGCCTCAGCCGCGACCTGAGCTGCAAACGGCGTGCTCTTGCGCGAACCCTTGAAGCCGGCACCACCCGAAGTTGCCCAAGACAACGCATTGCCCTGGCGATCGGTGATGGTGATGATGGTGTTGTTGAAGCTCGCATGCACGTGGGCGATACCCTCGGCGACGTTCTTCTTTACCTTTTTGCGAACTTTCGCAGCAGTCTTAGCCATTATTTACCCCTGTCACTTCTTTTTGCCGGCGACGGACTTGCGCGGCCCCTTGCGGGTGCGCGCATTGGTACGCGTGCGCTGGCCCCGTACCGGCAGACCGCGGCGATGACGAAAACCGCGATAACACCCCAAATCCATGAGGCGCTTGATATTCATCGTCACTTCACGACGCAGGTCGCCTTCGACGATGAACTTCGCGACTTCATCGCGCAAGCGATCCATATCAGTTTCGGTCAAGTCCTTGACCTTGGCTGAACGCGCGATACCGGCGCCATCACAGATGACCTGCGCGCGCGACCGGCCGATACCAAAGATCGCGGTCAACGCGATTTCGGCATGCTTGTGATTGGGAATGTTTACCCCTGCAATACGGGCCATTCGTTTACCCCAAAAAGCTGAACATTAAATTCTAAACCGTAGCGTGCTGTCAGATCAACCCTGACGTTGCTTATGCCGCGCTTCCGTACAAATAACGCGCACTACACCCTTGCGGCGAACAATCTTGCAGTTGCGGCACAGCCGCTTAACCGAAGCCTGAACTCTCATTTCGTTGCTCCTGTTTTCTAGATTACTTAGTCCGGAACACGATCCGGGCCTTGGTCAAGTCGTAAGGTGTTAGCTGCACGGTTACCTTGTCACCGGGAAGTATCCGGATGTAGTGCATCCGCATCTTTCCTGAAATATAGCCAAGTACGATATGACCGTTTTCCAGTTTGACTCGAAACGTTGCATTGGGAAGGTTTTCCACCACCTCGCCCTGCATCTCGATGACATCTTCCTTAGCCATAGATCACCTGGACGGAAATCCCGAGCCTTTGAAGTTTGCCTTCTTCAGCAAACTTTCATACTGATGCGACATGACGTGAGACTGAACCTGCGTCATGAAGTCCATGGTTACCACCACGATGATCAGCAGCGACGTACCGCCAAAATAGAACGGAACGTTCCACTTGAGGATCAGGAATTCCGGCAGCAGACACACCACGGTGATGTAGACCGCGCCCACCAGTGTCAGCCTCGCCAGGATCTTGTCGATGTAGCGCGCGGTCTGGTCGCCAGGACGTATCCCTGGAACAAACGCACCGCTGCGTTTCAGGTTGTCCGCAGTCTCCCGTGCATTGAACACCAATGCCGTATAGAAGAAGCAGAAAAACACTATCGCGACAGCGTACAACATCACATATATCGGCTGCCCCGGTGCCAGCGTGGAAGAGATATCTCTCAACCACGTCCAGTTCTCCGAAGACCCGAACCACTGCCCGAGCGTCGCCGGAAACAGAATGATGCTGGAAGCAAAAATCGGCGGTATCACACCAGCCATGTTCAGCTTGAGCGGCAAATGCGAACTCTGCCCCCCGTAGAGCTTGTTACCCACCTGACGCTTGGCATAGTTCACGAGTATCTTGCGCTGCCCCCGTTCCACGTACACCACAAAGGCGGTAACGACCCCGACCAGCAAGCAGATCACAAGCGCGGTGAAGGGGTGCATGGCCCCGGTACGCACCAGCTCGAACAACCCCGCGATCGCACTGGGCAAGCCCGCTGCAATGCCGGAGAAAATGATCAGCGAGATGCCGTTGCCGATTCCGCGCTCGGTTATCTGCTCGCCCAGCCACATCAGGAACATCGTGCCGGTTACCAGCGTCGCAACGGTAACGACACGGAACATGAGACCCGGCTCCAGCACCAGGCCGGCCTGCCCTTCGAGCGCGATCGAGATACCCAAGCCCTGGGCAAACGCAAGCAGCACCGTACCGTAGCGCGTGTACTGCGTGATCTTGCGCCGACCGGCCTCACCCTCCTTCTTCAACTGCTCCAGTTCGGGCACCGCGACCGTCATCAACTGCATGATGATTGAAGCTGATATGTAGGGCATGATGCCAAGCGCGAAGATGGTAAACCGCGACAGAGCACCGCCCGAGAACAGGTTGAATACGCCGAGTATCCCGCCAGACTGCGATTGAAACAGCTCGGCGAGCCGCGCCGGGTCGATGCCGGGCACGGGGATATGCGCGCCGATGCGATACACGATCAGCGCCCCGAGCACAAACAACACCCGCCGTTTCAGATCGCCGAATTTCCCGGCGTTACCGAGCGTGGCTGGATTATTGGCCACTTCCGATTCCTTCGCTTACTCTGCCGCAACCGAGCCGCCGGCTGCCTCGATGGCAGCAAGCGCACCCTTAGTCGCACCAAGACCACGCAGCGCAACCTTGCGATTGATGGAACCGGAGAGTATTACCTTGGCCGACAATGCATCCGCGCCGACAACACCCGCCTGGACCAGCACCAACAGATCGATATCGTCAACCGGCAGCTTGTCCAGATCGGACAGGCGAACCTCGTACTGGCGCCCGGCCGTCAACGACACGAAGCCACGCTTGGGAAGGCGACGCTGCAGCGGCATCTGGCCGCCCTCGAAGCCAACCTTGTGAAAACCGCCCGCACGGGACTTCTGCCCCTTGTGGCCGCGTCCGCATGTCTTGCCCAGCCCTGATCCGATACCACGCCCTACACGGCGCGCCGGCTTCTTGGACCCGGCTCCGGGTTTGATGGAATTGAGTCGCATATCAACCCTCACACTTGAGCAGGTAAGAAACCTTGTTGATCATCCCGCGCACTTCCGGCGTGTCAATCAGCTCGGAGGTCTGGTGCATGCGCCGCAGGCCCAGCCCGCGTACCGTGGCACGATGGGACTCTTTGGTGCCGATCACGCTCTTGACCAGCGTCACCTTGATTTTCTTCTCGGACATCGATTACCCCAGAATATCTTCGACCGTCTTGCCCCGCTTGGCGGCAATCTCGGCAGGCGTATTGATCGCCAGCAGGCCGTTGATCGTGGCTCGAACGACGTTATACGGATTGGTCGATCCGATGCACTTGCAGATGACATCGGTCACACCCATGACTTCGAACACCGCACGCATCGGACCGCCGGCGATGATGCCGGTGCCGTTGGGCGCAGGCTGCATCAGCACCGACGACGCGCCATGGCGCCCGATCACCGTATGCTGCAGCGTTCCATTCTTGAGCGAAACCTTGGTCAGCCTGCGACGAGCCTCGTCCATAGCCTTCTGGACGGCAACCGGCACTTCGCGCGACTTGCCCTTACCCATACCGATGCCGCCATCACCATCGCCGACCACCGTCAAAGCGGCGAATCCGAGGATGCGACCACCCTTGACGACTTTGGTCACACGGTTGATCGCAACCATCTTCTCGCGCAAGGAATCCTCACGCTCTTCGGCTGCCGGCGACCGCTTGCCCTGTTGCTTAGCCATACAATCCTCGCTTTAGAACTTGAGTCCGCCTTCGCGGGCGGCCTCGGCCAGCGCCTTGACGCGACCGTGATAAAGGAAACCAGATCGATCGAACGAAACCGTATCCACACCGGCTGCCTTCGCACGTTCGGCGATCAGCTTGCCGACCACCTCGGCAGCCTGCTTGCTGCCGCCGTTCTTGACCTGTGACCGCACATCCTGCTCCACCGTCGATGCGGCAGCCAGAACCTGGCTACGACATCCGGAGATGATCTGCGCATAAATATGGGAGTTGGAACGGAACACCGTCAGACGAACCGCTTTGAGCTCCGCGAGTTTGGCTCGGGTTTTACGAGCACGACGCAGACGAACCTGTTTTTTGTTCATGACGAACCGCCCTTACTTCTTCTTGGTTTCCTTGAGCGACACCACCTCGTTCGCATAGCGAACGCCCTTGCCCTTGTAGGGCTCGGGTTGGCGATACGCCCGTACCTCGGCCGCGACCTGGCCAACCTGTTGCTTGTCCACACCCCGGATCAGGATTTCCGTTTGAGTCGGGGTCTCGACCTTGATGCCGTCAGGCATCTGATGAACGATCGGATGGGAGAAGCCGAGCGCCAGGTTGAGCTTGTCACCCTGCGCCTGTGCGCGATAACCAACGCCAACCAGGGTGAGCTTGCGCTCGAAACCCTTGCTCACACCGATCACCATGTTGTTCACCAACGCGCGGATCGTGCCCGACATCGCATGCGAGTTCTCGACACCGTCGCAAGGCTTGCACACCAGGGAATCGCCATCGCGCTCGACGGTCACGGCTTCGCTGATCTTCTGCGAAATGGTGCCCAGCGGACCTTTCATCGTAATCAGACCGGCGCCGATGCTCACTTCCACACCCTTGGGCACGACTACCGGATTTTTGGCAACACGAGACATGTAACCCCCTTACGCGACGTAACAGATGACTTCGCCGCCAACGCGACCAGCACGCGCGGCACGGTCCGTCATGACGCCACGCGGCGTGGACACGATCGCCACACCCAGGCCATTCATGACGCGCGGAAGCTTCTCGCTACCCTTATATACGCGCAAACCGGGGCGACTGACGCGCTCGATGCGCTCAATCACCGGCCGTCCTGCGTAGTACTTGAGCACCACATCAAGCTCGGGCTTGCCACCGTTCTCGCGAACGGCGTAATCCTCGATGTAACCTTCGTCGCGCAGCACCTTGGCAATGGCAATCTTGAGCTTGGAACTGGGCATCGCAACGCTCAGCTTCTGTGCCTGCTGCCCGTTGCGGATGCGTGTCAACATATCAGCGATCGGATCGGACATACTCATATCAAATTCTCCTTACCAGCTCGCCTTGGTCATGCCGGGGACATCACCACGGAACGCAAGGTCACGAAGCTTGTTACGGCAGATCCCAAACTTGCGGAACACGCCGCGCGGACGACCAGTGAGCGCGCAACGATTGCGCGTGCGCACCGGACTTGCGTTGCGGGGCAGTTGCTGCAGCTTCAGACGCGCACTCATGCGGTCTTCTTCCGACAGCTTCATATCGTTGATCTGCGCGATCAGTTCCGCACGCTTGCCGGCATACTTGGCAACAAGCTTGCGGCGCTTCTCTTCACGATTGATCAGAGCCAGTTTCGCCATAACACCCTCAATTCTTGAACGGGAACTTGAACGCCGCGAGCAGGGCCTTGGCTTCCTGGTCACTCTTGGCGGTCGTCGTGATGCTGATATTCATCCCGCGGAGCGCGTCGATCTTGTCGTACTCGATCTCCGGGAAAATGATCTGCTCCTTGACACCGATGTTGTAGTTGCCACGACCGTCGAAGGCCTTGGCAGACACACCCCGGAAGTCGCGGATACGCGGCATCGCGACCGAGATCAGACGATCAAGAAACTCGTACATCTTCGGACCGCGCAGCGTCACCATGCAACCGATCGGGTAGCCGTCGCGAATCTTGAAGCCTGCAATCGACTTGCGTGCCTTCGTCACAACCGGCTTCTGCCCGGCGATCTTGGTCATGTCACCCACCGCATGATCCAGTATCTTTTTGTCACCGACCGCCTCGCCCACCCCCATGTTCAGGGTGATCTTGGTGATACGCGGCACTTCCATAACGGACTTGTAGCCGAACTGCGTAAGCAGATCCGAAACGACCGTTGCCTTGTAATACTCTTGTAAGCGCGCCATAGCCACTCCTTAGGCGTCCACCAGTTCGCCATTAGACTTGAAGAAGCGCGCCTTGCGACCGTCCTCAAGCACCTTGATCCCAACACGGTCACCCTTCTGGGTTGCCGGATTGAAAAGCGCAACATTGGAGATATGAATCGGCATGGCCTTTTCCACAATACCGCCAAGCTCACCCTTCATCGGGTTGGGACGGACATGCTTCTTGACTTGATTCACACCTTCAACCAGTACATGCTCGTCATCGACCCGACGCAGCACCGTACCCCGACGCCCTTTGTCCTTGCCCGCGAGCACGAACACTTCGTCACCTTTGCGTATCTTGTTCATTCCGATAACTCCTCAGAGCACTTCCGGCGCAAGCGAGACAATCTTCATGAATTTCTCGGTACGCAGTTCGCGCGTGACCGGCCCGAAGATACGGGTGCCGATCGGCTCGAGCTTATTGTTGAGCAGCACTGCCGCATTGTTGTCGAACTTGACCAGCGCGCCATCAGGGCGACGCACGCCCTTCGCGGTGCGAACAACAACGGCGTTGTAGATGTCGCCCTTCTTGACGCGACCACGCGGCGCGGCGTCTTTGATGGTGACCTTGATGACATCGCCGATTCCGGCATAACGGCGCTTGGAGCCGCCCAGAACCTTGATGCACATCACCGAACGCGCGCCGGAATTGTCGGCCACATCCAACATGGATTGCATTTGAATCATGAATTAATCTCCAACTTACCCCGCCAGAGCGGTCAGTCTTGGAACCCGTTCGGGTAGGGGCTCAGATGAGCTACAGCAAAGACTTTCAATGATAACAGCCTGAGCAGCATCTGCCAAGCTGTTATCACAAATCAACTAAAACAAGGATCAGATGACCCGTGCCTTTTCCAGCACTTGCGCGACACGCCACGACTTGGTCTTGGAAATCGGACGGCATTCCTCGATTTCGACCAGGTCGCCGGCGCCCGCCACCCCGGATTCGACGTGCGCATGATACTTCGCAGTACGCGTCATGATCTTGCCGTAGAGTTCATGCTTGACGCGACGCTCGACCAACACCGTCACGGTGTTCTGCATCTTGTCACTCACGACGCGCCCAACCAGCACGCGGCGAACCTTTTGCGTTGTATCGTTCATTTCTGCCCTGCCTTTTCACGCAGAAGGGTGCGAACACGCGCGATGTCGCGCCGGACCTTCCCGATCTGGCTCGTATTGCCAAGCTGTTGCGTCGCCTTCTGCATGCGCAGGGAAAACTGTGCCTTCAGCAGCTCAAGCAATTCCTGGTTCAACTCGGTTCCGCTCTTGGCGCGGAGTTCACTCGTTTTCATGTTCACCCCAAATGACGGAGAACGAACACGGTCTCGAACGGAAGCTTCGCGGCTGCAAGCCGGAACGCCTCACGTGCGAGCACTTCGCTCACGCCGTCCATCTCATACAAGACCTTGCCCGGCTGGATCTCGGCGACCCAATATTCGGGGTTACCCTTGCCGTTACCCATACGCACTTCGGCCGGCTTCTTCGAAATCGGCTTGTCCGGAAACACCCGGATCCAGATCCGGCCACCACGCTTGATGTGACGCGTCATGGCGCGACGAGCCGACTCAATCTGACGGGCGGTCAAACGACCACGCCCGACCGCCTTGAGTCCGAACTCGCCGAAGCTGACCTTGGCACCGCGCGTCGCAACGCCCGTGTTACGGCCCTTGTGCTCCTTACGATACTTCCTTCTCGACGGCTGCAGCATCGTCTACTCCCGCTTTCCTGGTACGCTTGCCGGTTTTGTCGGCATCCGTTTGTTCAGCACCGGCACGACGCGCAGGCCGCTTCGCACCCCGATTGTCGCCGGCATCATTGCGAGGCGCGCGGCGAGCGCGACGAACCTCATTCTCGTTCTCAACAACCGCCGGCTTCTCATTGCGACCGAGCATCTCACCCTTGTACACCCACACCTTGATCCCGATGATCCCGTAGGTGGTCTGGGCTTCCGAGACACCATAATCGATATCGGCGCGCAGGGTATGCAGCGGCACGCGACCTTCGCGATACCACTCGGTGCGTGCAATCTCGGCGCCGTTCAGACGCCCGGCGCTCATGATCTTGATCCCCTGTGCCCCCAGCCGCATCGCGTTCTGCATTGCGCGCTTCATTGCACGGCGGAACATGATCCGCTTTTCCAGCTGCTGCGCGATCGAATCGGCGATCAGCTTGGCGTCGATTTCGGGCTTGCGCACTTCCTCGATGTTCACATGCACCGGCACCCCCATGATCTTCTGCAGATCACGCTTGAGCGCCTCGATATCCTCGCCTTTCTTGCCTATGACAACGCCGGGACGCGCGCTGAACAACGTGATGCGCGCATTCTTGGCGGGACGCTCGATGATGATGCGTCCAACTGATGCGTGCGCCAGGCGCTTCTTGAGGAAGGTCCGTACTTCGAGATCCTCGTGCAGCATCTTGGAGTACTGGCCACCGGCAGCGAACCAACGCGAGTTCCAGTCCCGCGTTACCGCGAGACGAAATCCGGTCGGATGAATTTTCTGACCCATATGTGCTCCTTACTCCCCGACCGTCACAAAGATATGGCAGGTAGGCTTGAGGATGCGATTGCCGCGCCCCTTGGCCCGCGCCGCGAAACGCTTCAGCGATGTTCCTTCCTCTACACAGATCGTCTTCACCTTGAGGGCGTCGATATCTGCGCCATCGTTATGCTCGGCGTTTGCAATTGCCGATTCCACTACCTTGCGGATGATCTTGGCTCCACGCTTCGGAGAGAAGGCGAGTATGTTGAGCGCCTGATCAACCGGCTTGCCCCGCACCTGGTCCGCGACCAGCCGCCCCTTCTGGGCCGACAGACGCACACCGCGGAGAATCGCTCTGGTTTCCATGATGCCTCCTTACCTCTTCGCCTTCTTGCTTGCCGCGTGCCCCTTGAAGGTGCGCGTCAAGGCAAACTCACCGAGCTTGTGCCCGACCATGTTCTCCGAGATGAAAACGGGTATGTGCAGCTTCCCGTTGTGCACCGCGATCGTCAATCCGACGAAATCAGGAAGCACCGTCGAACGGCGTGACCAAGTCTTGATCGGACGCTTGTCGTTGCCCGAGCGCGCAGCATCAACTTTCTTCAACAGATGCGCGTCGACAAACGGGCCCTTTTTAATAGAACGTGCCATTTCCTACCCCTTAACGCTTGCGACGACGCTGAACGATCATCTTGTCGGTGCGCTTGTTGCTGCGGGTACGATAGCCCTTGGCAGGCTGCCCCCACGGACTGCGCGGCACACCGCCTTCACCGGTACGGCCTTCACCACCACCATGCGGGTGATCAACCGGGTTCATCGCCACACCGCGCACGGTCGGACGAATACCACGCCAGCGGTTCGCACCAGCCTTGCCGATCTTGCGCAAACCATGCTCGCCGTTGCCGACCTCACCTATTGCAGCCCGGCACTCGACGTGCACACGGCGAACCTCACCCGAGCGCAGACGCAACTGAGCATACGACCCTTCGCGCGCCAGCAACTGCACCGAGGCACCGGCGGCACGCGCGATCTGCGCGCCCTTGCCCGGCATCAACTCGATGCAGTGGATGGTCGAGCCGACCGGAATATTGCGGATCGGCAGCACATTACCCGTCTTGATCGGCGCTTCCGCCCCGCTCATGACCTGCTGCCCGACCTCGAGCCCCTTGGGTGCAATGATGTAGGCGCGCTCACCATCCGCATAGCACACCAGCGCGATGTTGGCGGAGCGGTTTGGATCGTATTCGATGCGCTCGACGCGTGCGGCGATACCATCCTTGATCCGGCGGAAATCCACCAGACGGTAGTGCTGCTTGTGACCACCACCCTTGTGCCGAACGGTAATGCGACCGTTGTTGTTGCGACCCGCGTTCTTGCTTTGCGACTCGACCAACGCCGCATGGGGACGCCCCTTGTGCAGGTCGGCATTAACAACCTTGACCATCGCCCGGCGACCGGCGGAGGTAGGCTTGAGTTTTACAAGTGCCATAGTCTCTTACTCCCCGGACACAAAATTGACTTCCTGGCCCGGCTTGAGGCACACGAAAGCCTTTTTCCAGTCCTTGCGCCGCCCGGTGATCTTGCCGAAACGCTTGACCTTGCCCTTGACGTTGGCAATCTGGACCGACTTGACTTCCACCTTGAACAGCAACTCGACGGCGGCTTTCACTTCAGGCTTGGTCGCATCGGAGTTAACCCGGAACACCACCTGATCGTTCTTGTCCGCAATATAGGTTGCCTTCTCGGAGATCTGGGGCGCGAGCAGCACCTGCATCAGACGCTCTTGGCTAATTCCGCTCATTGCCAGGTTTCCTCCATCTTGGCCAGCGCGCCCTTGGTGACCAGCACCTTCGGGAAGTTCACCAGCGACACCGGATCCGTCTCGGAAACCTCAAGCACCAGCACCTGGTGAAGATTGCGCGACGACAGCAACAGGTTCTCGTCAAACTGATCGGTAATGACCAGCACCGACTCCAACCCCATCCCCTTGAGCTTCTGCGCCAGCAGCTTCGTTTTCGGCGCTTCGACCGTGAAGTCGTCGACGATCGCGAGCCTGTCTTCGCGCACGAGCTGCGAAAGTATGGCAGCGACGCCCGCGCGATACATCTTGCGGTTGACTTTCTGGCCGAAGTTCTCATCGGGCGAGTTCGGGAATATCCGACCGCCTCCGCGCCACAGCGGGCTCGATGCCATACCGGCACGCGCACGCCCGGTACCCTTCTGCCGCCACGGCTTGCGCGTCGACTTCGCGATTTCCGAGCGCCCCTTCTGGGCGCGGTTCGCGGAGCGCGCGTTGGCCATGTAGGCGACCACAACCTGATGCACCAGGGCCTCGTTGTAGTCGCGCGCGAACAGCCCGTCCGACCCTTGCAGAGTCGAAGCTTGCTGCCCTTCTTGATTCAATAGTTTAAGTTCCATCGTGGCCTCGCTCAGCTACCGGCCTTGACCGCGGGATAGACGAACACATCGCCCCCCTTGGATCCGGGAACAGCCCCCTTGATCAGGAGCAACTGGCGCTCGGCATCAACCCGCACCACCTCAAGTCCTTGCACCGTACACTTGACATCGCCCAGGTGCCCGGCCATGCGCTTGCCCGGAAAAACCCGACCGGGATCCTGCGCCATACCAATGGAACCAGGCGCGTTATGCGAGATGGAGTTACCGTGGGATGCGCGGTTGGACGAGAAATTGTGGCGCTTGATCGCACCCGAAAATCCCTTACCGATGGACGTTCCACTGACATCGACTTTCTGGCCGACCGCAAAAAGATCAACGCCGATCACGTCGCCAGCCTTGTATGACTCAAGCTGCACGGCTTCGACAGTGAATTCCTTTAGGATATGCCCGGCTTCAACGCCGGCTTTGGCGCAATGCCCTGCAAGCGGCTTGACTACGCGGCTTGCACGACGCTGGCCATAAGCGACCTGGACTGCGGCATAGCCGTCAATCGCAGGCGTCTTGATCTGGGTCACACGATTATTGGACACGTCAAGCACCGTCACCGGAATGGACCTGCCATCCTCGGCGAAAATGCGAGTCATGCCAACCTTGCGCCCGACAAGGCCTAGACTCATTTTCTTCTCCTGATTCCCGGTTACGATTGACCGGGCCCTATACAAATAATTACGCCAAAAAGCGTAAAGGCCGGATTATACCGGCCTTTCCTGCAAACACGCAAGCCCTGCTGTTATTGCAACTTGATTTCCACATCCACACCGGCGGGCAGATCAAGTTTCATCAAGGCATCAACGGTCTTGTCGGTCGGATCGATGATGTCCATCAAACGCTGATGGGTACGGATCTCGAACTGGTCACGCGACGCCTTGTTGACGTGCGGCGAACGCAGAATGTCGAAGCGCTCCTTACGGGTCGGCAACGGCACCGGGCCGCGCACGACGGCACCGGTACGCTTGGCGGTATCGACAATCTCGAGCGCCGACTGGTCGATCAGCCGGTAGTCGAAGGCCTTGAGGCGAATGCGGATTTTCTGGTTTTGCATTTGAGGTGTTCCTAAAGAGCGAGGCCCAGCACTCGCGCACCGGGCCAGAACGAGCAATATTACTCGATAATCTTGGCGACGACACCGGCGCCCACGGTACGACCGCCTTCGCGGATCGCGAAACGCAGACCTTCTTCCATGGCGATCGGGGCGATCAGCTTGACGGTGATCGACACGTTGTCGCCCGGCATCACCATCTCGGTGCCTTCCGGCAGCGAGATCGAACCGGTCACGTCGGTGGTACGG
>JACOUN010000015.1 GCA_016177805.1 Rhodocyclales bacterium | reverse complement strand
CGCGCGAGGCGGCGATGCGCGCCAGCGCCGCGCGACCGCTGTTGATGTGTTCGCGCATGCGTTGTTCGGCGAGTTGCGGGTTGCGTTCGAGCAGCGCGGCGAGCAGGGCGCCGTGCTCGGTCAGCGATTGCTCCAGCCGCCCTTCGCTGAACAGCGAATGATGGCGCGACAGCTTGATAACCTTGCGCAGGTCTTCGATCACGTGTTGCAGCCAGTGGTTGTCGGCGATGTCCTGCAAGCTGCGATGAAAGGCCTGGTTGGCGTCGAAATAGCCTTCGATGTCACCGTCGCGCGCGGCGCGCTCCAGGCGGGTGTGGATCTTCTTGAGCGCTTCCAGTTCCTGATTGCTGGCCTTGGTCGCGACCTTGTGCGCGCACTCGCCTTCGAGCAGAGCCATGACGGTGAAGATCTCGTCCAGGTCGCGCTCCGAGATCTCGGTCACGTAACAGCCGCGGCGCGGCTTGAGCGTGACCAGCCCTTCCGAGGCCAGCACCTTGAGCGCTTCACGCAGCGGTGTGCGCGAGATGCCGTAGTGATCGGCCAGCGCCTGCTCGTCCACCCAGGTGCCGGGCTGCAGCTCATGCGAGAAGATGCGCTGGCGCAATCGTTCGGCGACTTCCTGGTACAGCGCCAGCGGGGCGATCCGCGATGATTTCATGGTGTTCATGTCTTTGATCTGGTGGGTCCGGATAATCTGCCGTATGTGTCCCGGTGGCGCAAGGTGTCGGCGAGTGGGCCGCGCGGACCCTCAAACACGGGGCTCGACGCGGGCGCGTGGCAGTTGCCCGGTAATGACTAGCATACGCCCAAGCAACTATCTCTTGCATTCATAATTATGGATAAAGTATTATCTCTCGCACGTTGCAAGTCAACTTTCAGTACGCGGCATGGAATAATGGGAGTCTCCGGGTGCAGGCCCGGAGCAGGGAGAGGGCCATGTCGCGTGATGAAGCGCCGACGGCCACTCGCAACGCAGGTTGCGGGTGGCCCCGTCGTCGCACCAGGTTGGTTGCCAGCGTGCTTCATCACCTTACCGCCGCCTGAAGCGGCCCAGCATCCGGGAGATACGTCATGTCTAAGTCCGATTATCCAGCTTGTCCCGTTCCGGATCTGGAGGCCTGGAAGAAGGCCGCGGCCAAGCACGCGCCGGGCGGCAATCTCGACAATCTGACCTGGACGACCCCGGAGGGGCTCGCGGTCAAGCCGTTGTATACGGCGGCCGACGTGGCGGGGCTGGCGTTTGCCGATACCTTGCCCGGTTTTGAGCCGTTCGTGCGCGGCCCGCAGCCGACCATGTACGCGGTCAAGCCGTGGACCATCCGCCAGTACGCCGGCTTTTCGACCGCCGAGGCGTCCAACGCCTTCTATCGCAAGGCGCTGGCGGCCGGCGCGCAGGGGGTGTCGGTGGCCTTCGATCTGGCCACCCACCGGGGCTACGATTCCGATCACCCGCGCGTCACTGGCGACGTGGGCAAGGCCGGGGTCGCGATCGACTCGGTCGAGGACATGAAGATCCTGTTCGACAGCATCCCGCTCGACAAGGTGTCGGTGTCGATGACCATGAACGGCGCGGTGCTGCCGATTCTGGCCGGTTACATCGTCGCGGCAGAGGAACAGGGCGTGAGTCAGGACAAGCTGTCGGGGACCATACAGAACGACATCCTCAAGGAGTTCATGGTCCGCAACACCTATATCTATCCGCCCACCCCGTCGATGAAGATCATCGCCGACATCTTCGGTGCCCAATTGGAACACGATAAGCATCTCCGGCTACCACATTCGTGAGGCTGGGGCGACGGCGGTGCAGGAGCTCGCGTTCACGCTGGCCGACGGGCTGGAGTACGTGCGCACCGGCATCAACAGCGGCCTGGACGTGGATGCGTTCGCCGGGCGGCTGTCGTTCTTCTGGGCGATAGGCATGAACTTCTATCTTGAGATCGCCAAGATGCGTGCCGCGCGCCTGCTGTGGTGGCGCATCATGAAGCAGTTCAACCCCAAGAGCCCCAAGTCGCTGATGCTGCGCACCCACTGCCAGACCTCGGGCTGGTCGCTGACCGAGCAGGACCCTTACAACAACGTGGTGCGTACCACCATCGAGGCAATGGCGGCGGTGTTCGGCGGCACCCAGTCGCTGCACACCAACGCGCTGGACGAGGCGATCGCGCTGCCGACCGAGTTCTCGGCCCGCATCGCGCGCAACACCCAGATCCTGATCCAGGAAGAGACGCACATCTGCAACGTGGTCGATCCGTGGGCCGGTTCCTACATGATGGAGTCGCTGACCCAGGAGATGGCGGACAAGGCCTGGTCGCTGATCGAGGAGATCGAGGCGATGGGCGGCATGACCCGCGCGGTCGAGGCCGGCTGGGCCAAGATGAAGGTCGAGGAATGCGCGGCACAGAAGCAGGCCTGCATCGATTCGGGCAAGGACGTGATCGTCGGGGTCAACAAGTACAAGCTGGACAAGGAAGACCCGATCGAGATCCTCGACATCGACAACCACGCGGTGCGCGAATCGCAGATCGTGCGGTTGAAGAACATCCGCGCGACGCGCGACACCGGCGCGGTGCGGGTGGCGCTCGAAGCGCTGACGCGCTGCGCCGAAACGGGTGAGGGCAATCTGCTCGACCTCGCGGTCAAGGCCATGCGCCTGCGCGCGACGGTGGGTGAGGTGTCGGATGCGCTGGAAAAAGTGTGGGGCCGCTATCGCGCCAATCCGCAGGCGGTGTCGGGTGTCTATGGCGCCATCGTGGAAGGGCAGGAGGACTGGACGGCCCTGAAGGCCGAGATCGAGGCCTTCATCGCCGAGGAAGGACGGCGCCCGCGCATCATGATCGCCAAGCTCGGGCAGGATGGCCACGACCGGGGTTCCAAGGTGGTCGCGTCGGCGTTTGCCGACCTGGGCTTCGATATCGACATCGGGCCGCTGTTCCAGACCCCGGAAGAGGCCGCCCGCCACGCGGTGGAAAACGATGTGCACGCGGTCGGGGTGTCGACCCTGGCGGCCGGGCACAAGACGCTGGTGCCGGCGCTGATCAACGGCCTGCGCTCGCAGGGCGCCGACGACATCATCACCTTCGTCGGGGGCGTGATTCCGGCGCAGGACTATGACGCGCTGTACGCCGCTGGCGCCAAGGGCATTTTCGGCCCCGGTACGCCGATCCCGCGCGCGGCGCGCGAGGTGCTCAAGCAGATCCGCGCGGCGCGTCACGGCGCCTGAGCCCGCGCGACAGCCGCGGCCGCTACCCCCGCCAACGAGCACGATGGACATGTCCGATCGCCCACCCGAGCTTGACGCCGAACAGCAGGCCCTGATCGAAGGGGTGCTGGGCGGGCGGCTGCGGGCGCTGGCCAAGACCATCACGCTGATCGAGTCGGTGCGCGACGACCACCGGCGCCGCGCGCGCGAGGTGCTGGAGGCGCTGCTGCCGGCCAGCGGCAACGCGATGCGGCTGGGCATCTCCGGCGTGCCGGGGGTGGGCAAGTCGACCTTCATCGAGGCGCTGGGGCTGTACCTGATCGAGCAGGGGTTGCGCGTGGCGGTGCTGGCGGTGGACCCGTCCTCGTCGGTGAGCGGCGGCTCCATCCTCGGCGACAAGACGCGCATGGAATTGCTGTCGCAGCGTCCGGAGGCCTACATCCGCCCCAGTCCGTCGTCGGGCTCGCTGGGCGGGGTGGCGGAAAAGACGCGTGAAACCATGCTGGTGTGCGAGGCCGCCGGCTACGACGTGATCATCGTCGAGACGGTCGGGGTCGGGCAGTCGGAAACGGCGGTCGCGAACATGACCGACATGTTCTGCCTGCTGCAACTGCCCAACGCCGGCGACGACCTGCAGGCGATCAAGAAGGGCATCATGGAGCTGGCCGACCTGATCGTCATCAACAAGGCCGACATCGACGCGGGCGCGGCGATGCGGGCCAGATCGCAGATCCGCACCGCGCTGCACATGCTGCGCCCGGTCAGCAGCCACTGGCATCCGCCGGTGCTGACCATGTCGGCGCTGCGCAAGGACGGGGTGGCCGAGTTCTGGCAGACGGTGGTGGATTACCGGACTACGATGCAGGCATGTGGCGAGTTCGCGGCGCGACGCAAGCATCAGGCGATCGCGTGGATGTGGGAATTGATCGATGCCGGCTTGCGCCGCCGCTTCAGGAACCATCCACGGGTCGTGACCGAATTGCCCGGACTGCAGGCCGATGTGGAGGCCGGGGTGACCACGCCGTCGATGGCGGCGCTGCGGCTGCTGGGGCATCTGGATTGAAAAGTGCGGCGTCGCACGCCCGTGCGGCGCCGCATCCAATAAAAGGGGAACGTCAATGAAGGAAATCATTCAGCAACTCGACGAGAAGCGCCGCAAGGCGCGGCTCGGCGGCGGGCAGAAGCGCATCGATGGCCAGCATGCCAAGGGCAAGCTGAGTGCGCGCGAGCGCATCGAGCTGCTGCTCGACGACGATAGCTTCGAAGAGTGGGACATGTTCAAGGAGCACCGCTGCACCGAGTTCGGCATGGGCAAGGAAACCATACCGGGCGACGGCGTGGTGACCGGCTACGGTACGGTCAACGGCCGTCTGGTGTTCGTGTTCTCGCAGGACTTCACGGTGTTCGGCGGTTCGCTGTCCGAGACCCACGCGGAGAAGATCTGCAAGGTCATGGACCACGCGATGAAGGTCGGCGCGCCGGTGATCGGGCTCAACGATTCGGGCGGCGCGCGTATCCAGGAAGGCGTCGATTCGCTCGGCGGCTACGCCGACGTGTTCCAGCGCAACGTGCTCGCCTCGGGCGTGGTGCCGCAGATCTCGCTGATCATGGGCCCCTGCGCCGGCGGCGCGGTGTACAGCCCGGCCATGACCGACTTCATCTTCATGGTCAAGGATTCGTCCTACATGTTCGTGACCGGTCCGGAAGTGGTCAAGACCGTCACGCATGAGGAAGTCACGGCCGAGGAGCTGGGCGGCGCGGTCACGCACAACACCAAGTCCGGGGTCGCCGATCTGGCGTTCGAGAACGACGTCGAGGCGCTGATGATGACGCGCCGCCTGATCAGCTTCCTGCCGCCGAGCAACCGCGAGAAGGCGCCGGTGGTGCCGGTCGTCGATTCGCCCGAGCGGCTCGACAAGTCGCTCGACACGCTGGTGCCGGGCAACGCCAACCAGCCGTACGACATGAAGGAGCTGATCATCAAGATGGTCGATGACGGCGACTTCTTCGAACTGCAGCCCGACTACGCCAAGAACATCCTGATCGGCCTGGCGCGCATGGAAGGCGCCACGGTCGGCATCGTCGCCAACCAGCCGCTGGTGCTGGCCGGTTGCCTGGACATCAAGAGTTCGATCAAGGCGGCGCGCTTCGTGCGCTTCTGCGACGCGTTCAACATTCCTGTGGTGACGCTGGTGGACGTGCCCGGCTTCATGCCCGGCACCTCGCAGGAATACGGCGGCATCATCAAGCACGGCGCCAAGCTGCTCTACGCCTATGCCGAGTGCACGGTGCCGAAAGTCACCGTGATCACGCGCAAGGCCTATGGCGGCGCGTACGACGTGATGAGTTCCAAGCATTTGCGCGGCGACGTGAACTTCGCCTGGCCGTCGGCCGAGATCGCGGTGATGGGGCCCAAGGGCGCGGTCGAGATCATTTTCCGCGAAGAGAAGAACGATCCGGCCAAGATCGCCGAGCGCGAAGCCGAATACAAGTCGAGCTTCGCCAACCCGTTCGTCGCGGACGCGCGTGGCTTGATCGACGACGTGATCATGCAGCACGAGACTAGCAAGTGCGTGTGACGTTCGCTGGCGATGCTCAAGGACAAGGAACTCACCAATCCGTGGCGCAAGCACGGCAACATTCCGCTCTGAGCCGGGGAGACATGACAATGTTCAAGAAGATACTGATTGCGAACCGCGGTGAAATCGCCTGCCGCGTCATCAAGACCGCGCGCAAGATGGGCATCCAGACCGTGGCCGTGTACTCCGAGGCCGACAAGGATGCGTTGTTCGTCGAACTGGCCGATGAAGGGGTGTGCATCGGACCGGCCGCGTCCAAGGAATCCTACCTGGTGATCGACAAGATCATCGCCGCGTGCAAACAGACCGGGGCCGAAGCGGTACACCCCGGCTACGGCTTCCTGTCCGAGAACGCCGAGTTCTCGCGCCGGCTGGAAGAGGAAGGGATCAAGTTCATCGGGCCCAAGCATTACTCGGTCGGCAAGATGGGCGACAAGATCGAATCGAAGAAGCTGGCGCTGGAAGCCAGGGTCAACACCATCCCCGGCTACAACGAAGCCATCGCCGGGCCGGACGAAGCGGTCAGGATCGCCCAGGGCATCGGCTACCCGGTGATGATCAAGGCCTCCGCTGGCGGGGGCGGCAAGGGCCTGCGCGTCGCGTTCAACGACAAGGAGGCGCACGAGGGTTTTTCGTCATGCGTCAATGAGGCGAAGAACGCCTTCGGCGACGATCGGGTGTTCATCGAGAAGTTCGTGCTGGAGCCGCGCCACATCGAGATCCAGGTGCTGGGCGACTCGCACGGCAACTACGTGTATCTGAACGAGCGCGATTGCTCGATCCAGCGCCGTCACCAGAAGGTCATCGAAGAGGCGCCGTCGCCCTTCGTCGACCCCGAGATGCGCCGCGCCATGGGCGAGCAGGCGGTGGCGCTGGCGCGCGCGGTGCAGTACGAGTCGGCCGGCACGGTCGAGTTCGTGGTCGGCGCCGACAAGAGCTTCTACTTCCTGGAGATGAACACGCGCCTGCAGGTGGAACACCCGGTGACCGAGCTGATCACCGGCGTCGACCTGGTCGAACTGATGATCCGTGTCGCCTATGGCGAGAAGCTGCCGCTGACCCAGGCCGACGTGAAGCTCGACGGTTGGGCGATGGAGTGCCGCATCAACGCCGAAGACCCGTTCCGTGGCTTCCTGCCGTCCCCCGGCCGGCTGGTCAAGTTCCAGCCCCCGACCGAGCAGGAAGGCGCCGTGCGGGTCGACACCGGGGTGTATGAAGGCGGCGAGATCTCGATGTTCTATGACTCGATGATTGCCAAGCTGATCGTGCACGGCAAGGACCGCGACCAGGCCATCACCCGCATGCGCGACGCGCTCAACGCCTTCGTGATCCGTGGCATCAGCTCCAACATCCCGTTCCAGGCGGCGCTGTTGCAGCACCCGCGCTTTTGCTCGGGCAGCTTCAACACCGGCTTCATCGCCGAGGAATACCCGAAGGGCTTCGACGCGAGCATGGTGCCGCACGACGACCCGGCGCTGCTGGCGGCGGTCGCGGCCTTCGCGCGGTTGCGCTACATCGGTCGCGCCACCCAGATCAGCGGCCAGATGGCCGGTCACGGGCGCAAGGTCGCGTCCGACTGGGTGGTGTTGATGGGCGAGCAGTCCTATCCCGTCACCGCGCAGGCCATCGAAGGCGGCATGGCGATCACGCACGGAGTCAAGGAATACCGCATCGTCTCCGACTGGCGCTTTGGCGAGCTGTTGTTCACCGGCACGGTCAACGGCGCGCCGATCTGCCTGCAGATCGAGCGGCGTGGCCTGCGCTACCGCATCTCGCACTTCGGCCTGCAGGTCGAACCGGTGGTCATGACCCGGCGCGCCGCGCACCTGCTGACCTTGATGCCGAAGAAGGAGGCGCCCGACATGTCGCGCTTCCTGCTCTCTCCGATGCCGGGATTGCTGCGGGAAATCGCGGTGGTCGAGGGCCAGGACGTCAAGGCAGGGGAGAAGCTCGCGGTGATCGAGGCCATGAAGATGGAGAACGTGCTCAAGGCCGAGCAGGACGGCAAGGTCAAGAAGGTGGTGGCAAGACCGGGCGCGAGCCTCGCGGTGGACGAGGTGATCGTAGAGTTCGAATAAGCCGCGTCGCACCGGATTGCGCAGCCAGGGCCCGCCATGCGCGGGCTCTGGCTTTTGGTGCCCCCGGCAGGGCACGCGCCGGGCGGGCGAGCTTGGCGGGAACTACGCGCCGGGCGCGGTGTCACATTTGCACCAATATAGTTTATCGATTAAGATCTGGACCGATCCATGCGTCGCCGACTCCCGTCCGCGACGATTAACCGTCGGCAGCGGGCCGTTTGCGGCCCTTTCAACCACTCCACGCTGCCGAATGCGACTGTCCCGCAGGACCTGCAATTCGACCCACGCCGGCGCCCCGGCGCGTAACGGTGCGGCTCGCGGTCCTGAATAGATCACAAGGAGGCTACATGAACGTCAGGATTACGTCCGTTGCGTGGCAACCCCCCACCCCCCGCTTCCGCCCCGAGCCGGCGGCGTTCAAGGTATATACCCAGCGTGACCTCGCCAGCATCGCGCCATTGCGCCGGCTGGACGAGGCGCGCCGCTTCGAGATGCAGGTGGTGTCCACGGTGCTGCCGTTCCGCGTGAACCAGTACGTGATCGATGAGTTGATCGACTGGAGCCGCGTGCCCGACGACCCGATCTTCCAGCTCACTTTTCCGCAGCGCGGCATGCTTGCCCCGGAACACTACGAGCGTATCGCGGCCCTGATCAAGGGTGGCGCCGACAAAGCCACGCTCGATGCGGCGGTCCATCAGGTGCGGACCGAACTGAACCCGCACCCGGCGGGCCAGATGGAAATGAACATGCCGCTCGACGCGCGGGGCGAGCGGCTCGACGGCATGCAGCACAAGTACCGCGAAACCGTGCTGTTCTTCCCCAGCCAGGGGCAGACCTGCCACAGCTACTGCACTTTCTGCTTCCGCTGGGCGCAGTTCGTCGGCGACAAGGAGCTGCGCATCGCCAGTTCCGAAGCGGCGCGGCTGCATGAATACCTGCGCGCGCACGCCCAGGTGACCGACGTGCTGTTCACCGGCGGCGATCCGATGGTGATGAAGACCAGGCACCTTGCGTCCTACCTGGAACCCCTGCTGGCACCGGAATTCGAGCATGTCCAGACGATACGCATCGGCACCAAGGCGCTGACCTTCTGGCCGCACCGCTTCCTCGACGCCGAGGATGCCGACGATCTCATCGCCTTGCTCGAACGCCTGGTCGAGTCGGGCAAGCACGTCGCCATCATGGCGCACTACAACCACTGGAAGGAACTCGACACCGAAACCGCGCAGGCGGCGATACGCCGGGTACGCGCCACCGGCGCGGTGATCCGGGCGCAGGGGCCGCTGGTTCGCCACATCAACGACGACCCGGCGGTGTGGGCCAGGATGTGGAAGCTGCAGGTGCGGCTGGGCATCGTGCCGTACTACATGTTCGTCGAGCGCGACACCGGCGCGCGCAACTACTTCGAGGTGCCGCTGGTGCGCGCCTGGGAAATCTACCGCGAGGCGATGCAGCAGGTGTCAGGCCTGGCGCGCACCGCGCGCGGGCCGAGCATGAGCGCGAGTCCGGGCAAGGTCGAGATCCAGGGCGTCGCGGAAGTGGCCGGGGAGAAGGTGTTCGTGCTGCGCTTCATCCAGGGGCGCAACCCCGACTGGGTACAGCGGCCGTTCTTCGCCCGCTACGATGAACAGGCCACCTGGCTGGATCACCTGAAACCGGCTTTCGGGGAGGAGAAGTGGTTCTGGCAGGACGAGTACGCTGCCATCTGCGCCGACAAGCTGGGCCTGGAGGAAGTTGCCGAATAAGGCGGCGCGCCACGCCCAGCGATGAACAAGGCCCGCATCGCGGGCCTTGTTCATTTGCTTCAGCCGCCCGCCAGGCGCTTGAACGCGGCTGTGACTTCGGCCGGCGCCTGCACCAATTCGATCAGCACCCCCTCGCCGGCGATCGGGAATTCTTCGCTGGCCTTGGGGTGCAGAAAGCAGATGTCGAAGCCGGCCGCACCCTTGCGGATGCCACCGGGGGCGAAGCGCACCCCTTGCGCGGTCAGCCATTCCACCGCCTTGGGCAGATCATCGATCCACAGGCCGACGTGGTTGAGCGGGGTGGCGTGCACGGCGGGTTTCTTGTCGGCATCGAGCGGCTGCATCAGGTCGACTTCGACCTTGAACGGGCCGCTGCCCATGGCGCAGATGTCCTCATCGACGTTTTCGCGCTCGCTGACGAAGTTGCCGGTGACTTCCAGCCCCAGCATGTCCACCCACAACCGCTTGAGTTTGTCCTTGCTGGGGGCGCCGATGGCGATTTGCTGGATGCCGAGTACGGTGAAGGGACGGTTGGACATGGAGCCTCCTGTTATTGGCTGTCGCCAAGAATTCATAATTATGAATTATATGCAATCGAGTGGCGGGATGGAAGGGGCTGCCGGGCAATTGCATGAAGCGTCGGCCCATGCGGGGCGTGCGCCGTACGCCCCGTAGGAGCGGCTTTAGCCGCGAACAACACCGCTTTTCGCGGCTAAAGCCGCTCCTACGAAAGGCGTGACCGTTCGTGCGATTGTTCTGCGTCCGCGTCGCTACTGCCAACTCACCTGGGCTGAAAACAGGTAGCCGGCGCCATACACGGTCTTGATCAGGTGCGGGTCGTGCGGGTCGTCTTCCAGTTTGCGTCGCAGGCGCGATACGCGCACATCGATGCTGCGGTCGAAGGGGTCGATGTCGCGCTCGCCGAGCAACTGCTCGCGGCTCAGGATGCGGTTGGGGCGCTCCAGCAGCGTCATCAGCAACCCCGCCTCGGCGGCCGACAGGTTGATCTCGCGCCCGTCGGGAGCGGTCAGGGCGTGGCGTTCGCGATCGAAGCGCCACTCGCCGAAGCGCGCGATGTGGCGTGCCTCGGCCGCTGCTTCGGCCGGCGCGGCGCGCTGGTAGCGGCGCAGGATGCTGCGCACGCGCGCCACCAGTTCGCGCGGCTCGAAGGGCTTGACGATGTAGTCGTCGGCGCCCAGTTCCAGTCCCAGCACGCGGTCGGTCACGCCATTGCGTCCGGTCAGGATCAGCACCGCGCACGGGCTGCCGTCCTGGAGTTGGCGCACTACCTGCATGCCGTCCATGTCGGGCAGCCCCAGGTCGACGATGCACAGATCGGGCGCGGTGCGTTGCGCCCGCTCCAGCAATTGCCGGCCGGTCGATACGTGCTCGCAGCGAAAGCCGTACTCGGCCAGGCTGTTGCAGATCAGGCGGGCGATATCCGAATCGTCCTCGAGAACGAAGATGGTGGCGCTGGCGGCATCGATGACGGTCATTGCGACGGGAGTTCCTTGTGCGATTTCAGTGATCGAAGTGCGGCCTCGAGTTCGAGGCGGCCGAATGGTTTGCGCAGCACTGGCACGTCCAGTTCGGCGATGCCCGCGAGCGCGGCTTCGTTGGCGTAGCCGGTAATCAGCAATACCGGCAGGTCGGGTCGGGTGGTGCGCGCGCGGATCGCCAGGTCACGCCCGCCGATGCCGCCGGGCATTACCGTGTCGGTAATCAGTATTGCGATTTCCGGCACGTTGTCCAGCAGTGCCGCGGCTTCCGGGCCATTCGATGCCTCCAGCACCGGGTAGCCCAGCGCCGCCAGTTCCATGCGGATGATGCGCCGGACTTCGTGCTCGTCTTCGACCAGCAGTACCGGGCCTTTCGGTAGCTCGTCCCGGTCCACCACCGGGGCGGGGCCGGGGACATCGGGGCGCGGTGCGGCGGCGCGTGGCAGCACGAAGGTGACCGTGGTGCCGTCGCCGGGGGTGCTGCGCACGCGGATGTTGCCCCCCGACTGGCGCACGAAGCCATAGACCATGGACAGCCCCAGTCCGCTGCCGCGCCCGAACTGCTTGGTGGTGAAGAATGGCTCGAACACGCGCGCCAGCGCGTCGGCATCGATCCCGGTGCCGGTGTCGGTGACGTCGATCTGCACGTAGTCCCCGGCCGGGAGTTCGACCAGGGCGGCGACGCTGGGCGTGATGCGCCGCTCTGACACCGCGATGGTCAGATCGCCCCCGGTCGGCATCGCATCGCGCGCGTTGAGCGCGAGGTTGAGCAGCGCGTTCTCCAGTTGGTGCGGATCGACGAAGGCATGCAGCGGCGCATCCGGCAACCGTGTCCGGATGTGCACGCTCTCGGTCAGCGACAAGGCCAGCAACTGGGTCATGTTGCGCACCAGCGCGCCAACCTCGACCGCGCTCGGCTCCAGCGTCTGGCGGCGCGAGAAGGTCAGCAGGCGCTTGATCAGTTCCGCCCCGCGCTGCGCCGCCTGCAGCGCCGGATTGACGAATTCGCATGCGCCGTCGTGTTCGGGCAGGCGCTCCTTGAGCGCGCACAGGTTGCCGATGATGATCGACAGCAGGTTGTTGAAGTCATGCGACAAGCCGCCCGTCAGTTGGCCCACCGCCTCCATCTTCTGCGCCTGCACCAGCGCCGCCTGGCTCGCCTTCTGCTCGGTGATGTCGATCGACAGGACGAAGAAACCGAGCACCTCGCCGCTGCTGCCGACCTCCGGCACCACCACGCTGCGTGCGTACACCATGCGATTGTTCTTGATCTTGCGCGCGTACTCGTAGCTGACGCGCTCACCGCGCTTGGCCACCCCGAGATGGGGGCTGATCTGGGCGTAATGCTCGTCGCCGAACACTTCGGCGATGGTCTTGCCGACGATCTCTTCCTTGCCGATGTCGAACCATTCGGCATAGCCGCGGTTGACGAACTGGTATACCTCGTCGCGGTCGACGTAGGCTACCAGTGCCGGAATGGAGTCGATGATCAGGCGCAGGCGTGCCTCCGAGCGCCGCAGCGCCTCGGCGATCTCGTCGATCTCGCCCTTGGCGTGGGCCAGCCGGGCGTTGGCGTTTTCCAGCTCGTGGGTACGCGCCCGCACCCGCGCTTCGAGCACCACGTTCTGCTCGCGGATCACGTTGGCGTAGCGGCGCTGGTCGGTGATGTCGGTCCACAGCGTGACGAAGCCGAGGTTGGGGATGGGTACGCCGCGTATCGCCAGCACCGTGCCGTTGGGGCGGGTGCGCTCGGTGTAGTGCGGCTGGAACGACCGCGCCGCCGCCATCCGCTCGATCACCTGCTCCTCGGAGTCGCCTTCGCCGTAGTCGCCGCGAGTGGCGTTGAAGCGCACGAAGTCCTCGAACGGAGTGCCCACGCGCATCATCGACTCGGGAAAGTCGAGCAGGCGCAACATCGCCTTGTTCCAGATCACCAGCCTGGGCGTCGCGTCGAACACCGCGATGGCCTGATCGAGCAAATCCAGCCCGGCCAGCAGCAGATCGTAGCGGCGCCGCTGTTCGACCGTGGGATTCGCGCTGTCAGCTCCTGCCATGCCCCTGTCTCCGGTCCAGGCCTGATAAGAACTCGATGTTGTCACACTTCGCCTGAGCGGCCAATCAGCCGGGCACATCCACCCCGGTTACATGAGTACCCTCACGTCGGGGCTGGCGCGAACATGCTCATCAGCCCACCAACTCCTCAAGCGTGGCTACAACCTTGAACCGCACCTGTTCGAAGTTCTTGAAGTGCCGCTTGCCGCACTCGATGCGCAGGTCTTCAATGGGACGCAGCAAATCGAGCTGCACGCGATCGCCGTGGCCGGTCTTCTTCGTTTCGGCCACGAAGTAGAGCATCGTGTCGTTGCGGTAGGCCAGGGCCCAATCGGGGTTGTACGGCCCAACCGGCGTTTCGATCTGGAACCAGCGCGGCAGCTTGATGTAGAACAGCACGTCCGCATTGTCCTCGCAGGCTTGCGCAAAGGCGTGCTCCGGCCCCGAATTGGAATCGATGACGATGTGCGAGAACAGCGTCTTCTCCCGCTTCTCCACCGCCCGCACATTGGAAGCAAACACCTCCATCAAGTCGTCGCGCTCGAAGCGGCGCATTTCGTAGACCGCGCTCGTTTCCGTGCTCTCCAGCTTCACGTATTTCACACCGCTGCCATCCGAGCCGTCGCCGTAGACCAGGAACTCGCGCTTGACGGCATTGATGAGTTCGGAGGCATGGTCGATGAACGCCTGGGGGTTGTTCACCGCATCGTTCAAGCGACTTGAATCCATGAGGATGTGCGCCACGGTGGACTTGGCCAGCCCGGTTTTGGCTTGTACCTGGCTGACAAAATCCGGCATCACGTACCGGGCTTCCACGGTCTGAGTGCGATACCCCGTCTGCTTGCCGACCACACCGTCCGTGCCGATGGCAATCTCCGCGCGGGTCAGCGCCACCTTGGGCCGCTCGATGGCGGGCATCTTTGCCTTGATACGGCCTGCGGCCTTGGCAATCAGTTCGTCAGTCCTGTAGTCCACGCTGTAGCGGGTGCGTGCCCGAATCCGCTCCCATAGCGCAAGAAACTGCGGATCGGTCTCGAAACCCTTTCTCAAACGCACCGTTACCTTGTCGCGCTCGTTCTGCACCATCTCGCGTTGGAATCTCACGCCCGCCTCGACCATCTCGGTCTGCAACTGGTTGGCGAAGTCCTCGTAACTCTCATTGGCGATCACCGTCAGCCGGTTGATTGCCGGGTCGCGCACACGCTCCCCATCCTGGTTCACCGCAAGGCGCAGGCCACGCCCGATCTCCTGCCGCTTCTTGATCTCGGAACTCGATTCGGCCAGCGTGCAAATCTGGAACACGTTGGGGTTGTCCCAGCCCTCGCGCAGCGCGGAATGGCTGAAGATGAAGGCCAACGGCTCATCCAGTCCAAGCAAGCGCTCCTTGTCGCGCATGATGAGTTCGAATGCGCTCGCTTCGGCGTCGGCGTTGGTCCTGCCGGTGAGCGTCTCGAAGGGCGACACGGCCCGCTTGTCTTGCGAGAAATAACCGTTGTGTACAGCCGTGGCTTCGGCGGTCAAAAGTCCCGCAAACGCCTCCCTGGCCTGGTACTGCGCATAGATTTCCTCGAACCACAGCGCGAACTTGCCTTTGGCCGTGGTGCCGTCCTCGGCATACGCCCGGTAGTTCGCCACCCGGTCGATGAAGAAGACCGACAGCACCTTGATGCCCATCGGATGCAGCCTCGATGCCTTCTCGAAGTGGCGGCGCACCGTGGCCTCGATCTGCATGCGCAGGATCGCATCGGTCAGCGCACCATGCGGGCGACCCACGGCCACGCGCACGTCGTTGGCAAAGGTCACGAAGCCCTCGCCCGCATCGATCTCGTTGACGATGAAGCCATTGCGGTAAATCTCCCGCTGGCTGGACAGCGCATAGAGGTCGTCGCCGTTCTTTACCGTCACTGATTTCTTGGCCGGTCCGCTGGCCTGGTTGACCCAGATGGACAGCTTGGCCGACACGCTGCGCTTGCCGGTCTTGAAGCTTTCCACCTCGATGAACGCCTGGTTGGCATCCTTCAGCTCGATGACCGAATCCACGCCGATCTGCTTGACCAGCCCCAGTTCATAGGCGCGCACCGGGTCGAGCGAATAGATCAGGTTGTAGGCGTTGCGGTGAGTGGCCGAGTAGCGCAGCGTACATAGTGGATGGAGCCGCGCGATGGCCTGCTTGCGTATGTCGGTTTCGAGGTTCTGCGGCTCGTCGAGGATCACCACGGGGTGCGCTGCCTGGATGAACTCGATGGGTTTCACCCCCGTCTCGCGCACCTGGTTGATGACGTTGCCCTTGCCCTTCTTCCTGGCCTTGCCGCCCGCCGCCGAATTGGCGTCAAGCGCGCCGGCCTCGGTCGAATCCTTGGCAAAGGCGTCGATGTTGATGACAAGAATCTGAATCGCGTCGGACAGGGCAAAGTTGCGAAGCTGGTTCACCTTGCCCGAGTCATACACCATGAACTCCATGCGCTCGTAGCCGTACAGCGTCTGGAAGTGCTCGCGAGTGATTTTCAGGCTGGACAGCACACCCTCGCGGATCGCCACCGACGGCACCACGATCACGAATTTCTTGAAGCCATAGGTCTTGGACAACTCGTGCACCGTGCGCAGATATACGTAGGTCTTGCCGGTGCCCGTCTCCATCTCCACCGTGAAGTTGGGGAAGCCGCCCACGGGCGTGCCGTCATCGAGCGTCATCGCCGCCAAGGCATCCGATGGTTCAATGCCGTGTGCCTCCTGCACCGCGTGCAGGTTGGCAAGCCACTGCGTATCGTCGATCACGCGCCGGTTGGCAATGCCTGTTTCGGTCAGCGCCAGGCTGGAAAGCGCGTCATTCCGAGTCACGGCGGTTTGTGAAGCGTCCGGCTGCCCCTCGAAAAGCGCCACCACGGCGCGGATCGCTTCGAGCTGGTAATCCTGGTGGGCGTCGAATTGCAGTTTCATTCGCGTCTCTCACAAGCAGGTGAAGCGGATGCCCGCATCGCGGCACTGCAAGTCCAGATTGGTCTTGAGCATGTCCGAATCGTTGAACACGCCATCGATGGCGACTATCTCGCGCGGCTTCATGGCCACCAGCGGCACGATCATGGCTTCGGTGAACGACTCCAGCACGAAGAGCATCTTGCGCTCGTGGATGGCGAACACCTTGCCGCCCGCGACTTCCACGGTGTCGATGGGAGTGGCCAGTTCTTGGCCAAATCTCAGCAACAGCTCGTAGAGCATGTCTTCGACGGCCGCGCCTTCCTTCTCGGACTTGGCGAACAGTTGAATCTGCTCGGCCAGTTGCTCCGGCGTGTCGATGCCGTCGCCGCGCCATTGCTTGAAGTTGGAGGGGGTAAGGAGGAAAGATCTAAAACCAAGCCCCTCGGGTGCCGGATTGGCTAAATCACCGCGAGCTTGGACGCGCTCAATTACTCGTCTAAATCGTTCTCTACCAATGTCAGAAATGATCTCGAAGCCAGCCTTGCGCCCTTCTGAGCCTTCATCGGTTGGCTCAGGGAGTTGTACACAGACTGCTTTCCGGTCCTTTCCGTCTTTCGAGTTCAAATCTATTACAACCTCGAAGGTCGTGCATGACCCCGCAAAGAAATCCACAACGATGTCATCGCCTTTCAGGACAAAATCAAAAATGTTTGCCAATAAATCAACAGGCTTCGGGTTCGTAAAAATCTGGCGCTGCTCGAACACTGCTGCAAGATCATTCGCACCTGTGCGGCTATCGAGGTGCACGACACTTGAGAGCTTTCCTTCATAGTCATCCAAGTATTCCTTGATCTGAATAATCTGCGTCTCGTCGTCGCCATACAAAATTCGATCAGCATCGATCAGCTCTTGCATCCGGTCCTGTGGATACCTGTACCCATTGGCCGGACGAACACAAGTCTTACCCGTGTCCTTGTGAGGCACATCGTAGAGATACCCGCCCGGCTTGGGGTTGTGGACCTTCCTACTTCCCGTGTACACCCCGCGCTTATCAACCCTGTTGTAGTGCGTGATGGGTTGCAGGCTTTCCTCATTTGCCTTTATGAAACGCCTGAGATCGGCCTGTATGCTGTCTGGGTCATTACCTAGCTGATCTTTATAGCGTTGATACTCGGCCAAGATAAGCAGCTTGGCGGCTGACGAGGAGTCCTTCCATACTGGTTCAGTGGAAGATTTTTGACGGGCATAGCAGACGAAGTATTCGTGCTCGACCGCGATCTGGGTGGGGTTGTTGTCGGTCGCGCCCTTCCAAACGATGACACCCAGGAAGTTTTCTTCCCCGAAAACCTCATTCATCAGACACCGCAGGTTATGCACCTCGTTGTCGTCGCACGACACGAAGATCACCCCGTCCTCGCGCAGCAGATTGCGCGCGATGTAGAGGCGCGGCAGCATCATCGACAGCCAGTTGCTGTGGTAGTGGCCGCTCTCCTTGCTGTTCTTGCGGAAGAAGCCCTCGCGCATCAGCGTGCCGTCGTCTGCGAGATCGTTGATGCGCCGCAGATAGTCTTCCTTGCTTTCCTGAAAGCGGTCGGGGTAGATGAAGCTGTCGGAGCCGGTGTTGTAGGGCGGGTCGATGTAGATCAGCTTGACCTTGCCGAAGTACGCCTTCTGCAAGACCTTGAGCACTTCCAGGTTCTCGCCCTCGATGAATACGTGCTGTGCCTGGTCGAAGTTCACCGACTTGTCGCGCTCGGGCCGCAGCGTGGCGGTGGACGGTGTTTGCAGCACCTTGTAGGCGTCGCTCTTGCCTGCCCAGGTCAGGGCGTAGCGCTCGCCGCCTTCGATGACTACGTGCTCGCCCAGCGCCCGTTTTAGGGCGGCCAGGTCGAGCTTGCCTTCGGAAAACGCCTCGGGGATGAGTGTGGCCAGTTGCGCGCGGCGATCAAGGGCGGGGTTGGAGGATGCGGCCAGGTGGGTATCGTATTGCGGGTCGGTCATGTTCTGTCCTGTGGCGTCTGTGCTATCTGCGCGGCAATCCAGCGGTCCAGTTCTGTTCGGCGAAACCGCCAAGTGCCGCCTGGCAGCCTGTCGGACTTTAGCGATCGTAACGAGCCAAGTGGGAAAGCGAGCGCAGATTCTCCCGGTTTTTGAGCCGCATAGTGGTTCTAAGCAACGAAAAAAGGGCGAATATGGGCCGTCTCATTGCTCCCAACGCCCACTGGCGCAGTAGATCAGCCTCAAGTCCGACAGGCTGCTAGCTTGAAGCCCGGCATCTGGCCCTGCTGTGCCAGCCGATAAACGGGTTTGTTGTGTGCTTTCAGGTCGGCAGCCACTACATTCAGCGTGAGGATTTCGCTATCGACGTCGGTCATGTCTGGCGGTTCGCCTGGTATCCCACTGCGATATTTCCCCAAAACCAGCCAAGTTTACCACCCTGACTGCTCGCAATAGCCCTGAATCTCATAGGGGCGAAGCCTCGGATACGCCCGCCGCCTGGCTTTATGGCAGGCTCGCAGTTCCAGGGTGTAGTTTGTCGATCGGGGTGATGAACTTGGGGGCGGGTGGCTTTTGCTTGGCGGTGGGGCCGGAGTTGGGGTGCTTGACCGGGAAGTCGCCGTGGAGGCGTCAGCGGTAATTCATTGCGCGGCGAGTGTTTTCAGGCGCTTGACGAGCCGCTCGCTGCCACCGTTCTGGTAGGTCTCACGCCCGTCTATCCAGTCCTGGATCTGCGCCTGCAGTTCGGGGCGCGGATAGGTCTTGAATTCATCCAGCCATTTGTCCGGCTCGGGCATGATGTCGAAGGCGGGCAGGTGGTCGTAGTCGAAATCGAACTTGAACTTGCCGTCGGGGGTAAGGGTGAAGGTGGCGGTGTACCACGCGTGACCGTTGGCGTGGAGTTGGGCCATTTCGGTGCGGAGTTCTCTGAACGCATACAAGACCGCTTTGGCGACCCCATTGATTCCGGACTCGATGCTGTTCGGATGAATAACTACCCCAGAAGCCGAGAAATACGGTTTTATCGCCAATGCCTCAAACGAAGCACGAACCCAATCAGGCTTCGGCATGACATTCCAAATTCCCTGCGCGATAGTCGTTTGTAGCTCCTGCACTTTCGGATTCATTGCACTACCTCGGATTGTCTATGATCTTGAAATTGTCTTTGCCGTTGACCGTCTCGATCACATCGAAACTCCCCGCCCGCATCGTGTCATCGGCATAGTTGAGTTCGATCTTCACGTGCACGGTGTCGCCGGCCTTGAGGTGTTCGGCCCAGTTTCTTTCCATGTCGCCCCATGACCCTCCATGGTACTTGTTGATGTCCTTGTGCATCGGGGTGAGGTTTTCCGGGCCGCCGTAGCCGCCGAACTGCGAGCCTATCAGATGCCCGCCCTGGTCGTCGGGCAGGCGTCCGTCGCCCGCGCCGATCGTGCGTTGGGCGGTAACCAGCAGCATTGCCGCGTGTGTGAAACCAACTACTCGGCCTCAATAGTCCAGCCGCGGCGCCGCAACTCCTTCAATACAAACTCGACAATTTCTCGTCGTTCACTGTCGTCTATCGGCAGTTCGCGACTCCCGCTGATCCACTTGTCGATGCTATCCGATTGGACTATGAAATCGGGGGAGCCATACCCCGGCGCGAACGACTCACCTAGAACCTTTGTGACGAACCCGTCCTTCTCAACCGTAATCGAACTCGGTGTTGTTCTTGTAATTTGCATATCCTACCTCATGGAAAGATGACTCTGGACACCCCAGTTAAGGGATCTATAGTCGTGATTTTTGTAACATTGGGGTTTGCCTTCAGGGCGGGGAACTCCCTAGTCTCCCAAATGTTACCGGGTCTCAAGTCCTGTCCTATGACGGCTCGTACCTCACCAGAAGCGCCACGCGCGTATTCCGCCGATATGTCTTCCCACGCTTTGATGGAACTTGGGTCGGTTGGATCCCAATCTGGCATCTTGATTCCGCGCTCTTCGATTAGCGTTTCGAGCGTGGTTCCCTCGTGCTCCTTTGCTATCCGTGCTGCATCGTCAGCGCCACCTCGAGCCTTGCCATTAGCGTCTTTCGTCCGGCCAGACCAAAAGAAGGCAGTATCCGGTTTTGTAGAAACCCTCCCCACGATCACGACCCCATCCTTGCCGTGCGCCGCCTCACGCCGCGCTTGGGCGAGCCGCTCGGCGCGGGCACGTTCGAGCAGTGCGATCTCTTCCGCGCTGGCGCCGGTCGCCTTGGCGGCGGCGATGGCTTCGTCGAGTTTCTTTGCCGCCGCCATCGGCGTCTTGGCCGCGCGCACGATGTCGGCTATGGTGCCGGCGGCCTTGCCCAGGGCGCTGCCGCCTGCACTCTCAGTGACGAGCGTGGCGAGCACCATGGCGCTCGCGCCGACCGCGCCGTTGCGCGCGTAGGCCGCACTGATGCTTTCCTTGATCGAATCGCCGATAGTGCTGACGATCTCGCCCTGTAACTGCTGACTCTCCGCCACGTAGTCCGCCATTACAGGGTCGCCGCGATCCAGGCCATACAGAGATATTTGCGGTGGTTCTCCGCCAAGCGCCCCGAGTCCTTCGAGCGTATTGACCGCGCCTTCGCCGATGCTCTGGCGCGCGGCGGCGGTCGTGGCTGCGTCGGCGGTGCCTGGCAGCGCGTCCCAGGCGGTCTGGGCGGCCTTCTTCCAGCGCTCGAACGCTTCGGCGCCGACACGCTCGATCTCGTCCCACCC
>JACOUN010000130.1 GCA_016177805.1 Rhodocyclales bacterium | reverse complement strand
TGAATATCACCCGGGTCACGGCAAACACCAGCACCAGTGCCAGCGCCAGCAGCGCATAGATCGCGCCGTTGGTGATGCCGTCCTGCCCCAGGATCAGGGCAATCTGAAAATCCATGAACGAACCCCGTTACCGGCACCCCCTCGCGGGCGTGCCGGACCATCAGCAGTGGAGATAGCAGTTGCTTGTTGCGTAAGCAAGCCGCGGGCGGGGGAGACGACAACGCCGCCCCCCGCCTTGAGGCATTGTTATTTCATGACGACCCAGGCGCCGCCCTTGATCTGCACCATCACGCGCGAACGCTGGTCAAGACCCAGGTGGTCGGTCGGGCTCATGCTGAAGATGCCATGCGCGGCCGGCACTTCCTTGAGGTTCTCGAGCGCGTCGCGCATCGCGGCACGGAACTCGGCAGTGCCCGGCTTGGCGTTCTTCAGGGCTTCTGGAATCGCGGCCGCCATCAGCAGTCCGGTGTCCCAGGCATGCGCGCCAAAGGTCGACACGCTGCCCGCGCCATGCGCGCCTTCATAGACCTTGATGTAGTCCATGGCGCTCTTCTTCACCGGATTGCTGTCGGGCAACTGATCGGCCACCAGCACCGGGCCGGCCGGCAGCAGCGTGCCTTCACAGTCACGACCGCAGACGCGCAGGAAATCGTTGTTGGCAACACCGTGGGTCTGGTAGATCTTGCCCTTGTAGCCACGCTCCTTGAGCGCCTTCTGCGGCAGCGCGGCAGGCGTGCCCGAGCCGGCGATCAGGATCGCATCCGGGTTGGCGGAGACCATCTTGAGTACCTGGCCGGTCACCGAGGTGTCGGTGCGGGCATAGCGCTCGTTGGCCACCAGTTTGAGGCCGCGCACCTCCACCAAGGTGCTGAACTGCTTGTACCAGCCCTCGCCATAGGCGTCGGCAAAGCCGATGAACGCAACCGTTTTCACGCCACTATTGGTCATGTGCTCCAGGATGGCGGTGGACATCTGCGCGTCGTTCTGCGGGGTCTTGAACACCCAGCGGCGCTTCTCGTCAACCGGCTCGACGATGCTGCTGGCCGCGGCCATCGCGATCATCGGAGTCTTGCTCTCGGCGGCGACGTCGATCATCGCCAGCGAGTTGGGGGAGGTGGTGGACCCCAGGATGACGTCGACCTTGTCCTCGGAGATCAGCTTGCGGATGTTCTTGACTGCGGTCGTGGTGTCCGAGGCATCGTCGAGAATGATGTAGTTGACCTTCTGCCCGGCGATTTCCTTGGGCATCAGCGCGAAGGTGTTGCGCTCGGGAATACCGAGCGACGCGGCCGGGCCGGTTGCCGAAACGGTCACACCCACATTGATGTCCGCGTGTGCGATTCCAGTGGCAAAGGCAAGTCCAAGAGCGGCCATCAGAGCATTTCTGAGCTTCATTGTGTCTCCTCCTCGTGGTTTATGTGTGGCCACTCCAATTGTTGGAACGGCCACGTGCTACAAATTTACACTAGTTGACCCTTCCAACAGTATCAGATTATTTCGACTACGAGTGCAATACCTTGCCCGACCCCGATGCACATGGTGGCCAGGCCATAACGACCGCCGCACGCTTCAAGTTGGCGCATCGCGGTCAGCACCAGACGGGCACCGGAGGCGCCCAGCGGATGGCCGAGGGCGATCGCGCCTCCGTTGGGGTTCACGTTGGGCGCATCGTCCGGCAGACCCAGCAGTCGTTGCACCGCCAGCCCCTGGGCGGCAAAGGCTTCGTTCAGCTCGATGACGTCCATCTGGTCCAGCGTCAGGCCGAGCCGCTGCAGCAGCTTCTGCGTGGCGGGTGCTGGGCCTATGCCCATGATGCGCGGTTCGACCCCGGCGGTGGCCATGCCGAGGATGCGCGCGCGCGGCTTCAGGCCGTGGCGCCTGGCCGCCTCCGGCGAGGCCAGCAGCAGCGCCACCGAGCCGTCGTTGGTGCCGGAGGCGTTGCCGGCGGTGACGCTGCCGTCAGGGCGCACCACGCCCTTGAGCCGCGCCAGTGCCTCGATCGAGGTCTCGCGCGGGTGTTCGTCTTCCGTCACGCGCAGCGGATCACCTTTTTTCTGCGCGATCTCGACCGGCACCAGCTCGCCCTCGAAGAAGCCGCGCGCGTGCGCGGCGGCGTAGCGCTGCTGGCTGCGCAGCGCGAAGGCGTCCTGGTCGGCGCGCGCGATGCCGTATTGCACCGCGACGTTCTCGGCGGTTTCGGGCATCGAGTCGATGCCGTACCGGGCCTTCATCAGCGGATTGACGAAGCGCCAGCCTATGGTCGTGTCCTCGATCTTCGCCACGCGCGAGTACGCCGACTCGGCCTTGGCCATGACGAAGGGCGCGCGGCTCATGCTCTCGACCCCGCCCGCGATCATCAGCCCGGCCTCACCGCTGCGGATGGCGCGCGCGGCGGTGCCGATCGCATCCATGCCGGAGCCGCACAGGCGGTTGAGCGTGGCGCCCGGCACATCGACCGGCAACCCCGCCAGCAAGCCCGCCATGTGGGCGACGTTGCGGTTGTCCTCGCCGGCCTGGTTGGCGCAGCCGTAGTAGATGTCGTCCACCGCCGCCCAATCGACGCCGGGATTGCGCGCCATCAGCGCCTTGATCGGCAGCGCCGCCAGATCGTCGGTGCGCACCCCCGCCAGCGCGCCGCCATAGCGGCCTATCGGGGTGCGGATGCCGTCGCAGATATATACCTCGCTCACCTTGTATGTCTCCTGTGGTTCGTACTTTTGTTCATGCGTTCAGCGGGTCACGGCTTGCGCTTGCCGCTGTGCGTTCATGTAGCCCTTGAAGCCGTTGAGGAAGATCGCAGTCACCACCGGCGCCATGTCGCGGAAGGTCAGCGGGCCATCGTCCCTGAGCCAGGTATAGGTCCAGTTGATCATGCCGAACAGGATCATCGCAACCGGCTTGTCCATCGGGCAGTGCGCCAGCTCCGGATCGATGCGGTGCAGCGCCCTGGATACGGCGGCCACCACCTTGCGCTGCTTGACATTGATCTTGGCGGCCTGGGTCGGCTGCAGGAACTTGACGTCCTGCACCAGCACGATGTGATGACTCTGGGCATGGCCGTACTGTTCGAGGAATCCGCCGATGAGCGCCGCGACCTGTTCCTCGGGCGCCATGGTCTGGGCTTCGACTTGTATCGTCACGTCGAGCAACTGGTCGATGTAGCTGTCGGCAATGTCGAACAGCAGATGCTCCTTGTCACGGTAGTAGTGATAAAGGAGTGGCTTGGACACGCCGCACGCGGCGGCGATCTCGGCCATCGATGCGTTGTGGAAGCCCTTCTGTGCGAATAGTCCCGCCGCGGCGACCATGATGGCGCCGCGTTGCAGCTCGAAAGTCGGGGCCTTGCCTCGTGCCATGCTCGGATTCCTGTAGGCGCGCCGCGGCTGGCAAGCCGTGGCGCCGGGTGATGTTCAGCGTTCGTCGAAACTGATCACGACACGCTCGGTGAGTGGATGGGCCTGACAGGTCAGCACGTAGCCGGCGTCGATGTCGGGCTGCTCCAGGGTGAAATTCTTGTCCATGCGTACCTTGCCTTCGATGACCTTGGCGCGGCAAGTACAACACACGCCGCCCTTGCACGAATACGGCAGATCCATGCCGGCCTTCAACGCCACGTCGAGTATCGACGGGTCGGTGGCGTGGAACTCCATGTCGCGCTTGAGGCCGTCGGCGATGATGGTCAGGCGCGCCTGCGGCGCGTCGCCCGGTTCGGCGTGGTGTTCGGGCGCGGTGTCGGGCACGCCGAAGCGTTCGAGGTGGATGTTGTCGGCGGCCATGCCGGCGCCCAGCAATGCGGCCTCGACTTCATCGATCATGCCGCCGGGGCCACAGATGAAGGCCGCGTCGATGGTGTCGACCGGAATCAGGGTGTCAAGGAATTGCCCGACCTTGGCGCGGTCGAGCCGGCCGTTGAAGATCGGCACGTCCTGCTCCTCGCGCGACAGCAGGTTGTACAGCACGAAGCGCGACAGGTAGCGGTTCTTCAGGTCTTCCAGCGTTTCGGCGAACATCACGCTGGCCTGGCGGCGGTTGCCATATACCAGGGTGAAGCGGCTGTGCGGCTCGGCCTTGAGCGTGGTCTTGATCAGCGACAGGATCGGGGTGATGCCGCTGCCGGCGGCAAACGCCACGTAGTGCTTGCGATTGGCCGGGTCGAGGGGGGTGTGGAAGCGCCCTTCGGGGGTCATCACGTCGAACACGTCGCCGGCCTTGATGTGTTCGTTGGCCCAGCCGGAAAAGCGCCCGCCGGGGATCTTCTTGATCGCGACGCGCAGCTCGTTGTCGTCCACGCCGGCGCAGATCGAGTACGAACGGCGCAGCTCTTCGCCATCGACCTTGACCTTCAGCGTCAGGTGCTGGCCCTGGACATAGCGGTAGTCGTCGGCCAGCTCGGCCGGCACCTTGAAGCGCAGGCTTACCGCTTCGGCGGTTTCGCGCCGGACTTCGGCGACCGGCAGGAGGTGGAATCTGGGGGTCATCTCGGTTCTCTCTGTTGTTTCCGATTCAGAGGCTGTGAAAGATTCCGCGCCGTAGCGAGAGCGTGGCTGGGTGTTCCCGGCAAGGCGCGGGGGCGCACGAAATCGGGGCGCGTAGCGAACTACGTAACCCGATTTGGGGGGTCCCCGCAACGCCGCCGGGGACACTCAGGCGCGCTCGCAGTAGGTGCGGCATCTTTTCACAGCCTCCTAGATCGGCTTGAAGTAATCGAACGGTTCCAGACACGACTGGCAGCGATACAGCGCCTTGCACGCGGTCGATCCGAATTCGGACAGACGCGCGGTGTCGGTGGAACCGCACTTCGGACAGGGGATGTTGCGCGGCACGAAACGCAGCGGCAGCGCACCGCCCGGCGGCACGCACTGGCCCGGCGGCGCGATGCCGTAGGCGCGCAGCTTTTCGCGCGCCGGCTCGCCTATCCAGTCGGTGGTCCATGCCGGGGACAAGCGCATCTCGACGTCGACGCGCGCGACTCCCGCCTGCAGCAAGGCATCACGGATGTCCCGCGCAATGACCTCGGTGGCCGGACAGCCCGAGTAGGTCGGGGTCACGACCACGCGCAGGCCGTCTACGCCGGCATCGATCGCGCGCACGATGCCCAGTTCGGTGACCGAGATCACCGGAATCTCCGGATCGGCCACCGTGTCGAGCACCTTCCACGCCTGCGCTTCGGTCAACATGTTCATCGTCCCGTGTTCCGGCTCACCAGTTCGCACCGGGGTACACGCGCTGCATGTACTGCATCTCGGCCAGCAGATGCCCCATGTGTTCGGAGTGGCGGCCGACCTTGCCGTGCGAGCGGAACGGGGTGCGCGCCGGCAGGCTCAGCGTCGCCGCTTCCAGCACCGGCACCACCATCGCCATCCAGTCCTGTTCCAGCGTGCTCCAGGCCGGGCCGACCCTGGCGTCCTCGGCAACCGCGTCGGCCGGGGTGTCGGCGAAGATCTCGGCGGTGTACGGCCACAGGTAGTCGAGCGCGCGCTGGGTGCGGGCATGCGATTCGGCGGTGCCGTCACCCAGGCGCAGCACCCACTCGCCGGCGTGCCGCACGTGGTAGCGCGCTTCCTTGATGCTCTTGCCCGCGATCGCGGCAAGTTCGGCGTCGCGTGATTGCAGCAGGCGCTCCCACAACAGCACCATGAAGGCGCTGAACAGGTAGTTGCGCACCATGGTGCGGGCAAAGTCGTCGTTGGGCAGCTCGCACAAGGTCAGGTTGCGAAAGTGCGGCTCGTTGCGCTGGAAGGCCAGCCCGTCCTCGTCGCGGCCACGTCCTTCGAGTCGGCCGGCGTGGGTCAGCAGCATGCGCGCCTGGCCGATCAGGTCGAGCGCCATGTTGGCCAGCGCCATGTCTTCTTCCAGCACCGGCGCGTGGCCGCACCATTCGGAGACGCGCTGACCGAGGATCAGGGCGTTGTCGCCCATGCGCAGCACGTACTCGACGTGTTCCGGGCTGGCCTGTTGAGTTTGTTCTGTCATCTTTGTGGTCTCTCTTCGGGGCGGTACGCGCTCTGGCGCGCACCGTCCGTGTCGTTTACATATGGTTCACTTCGTCCGGCAGCTTGTAGAAGGTCGGGTGCCGGTAGATCTTGTCCTCGGCCGGGTCGAACAGCTCCGGCTTGGCGTCCGGGTCGGAGGCCACGATGTGCTCGGCCTTGACCACCCACAGGCTCACGCCTTCCTGGCGCCGCGTGTAGACGTCACGCGCCACCTGCAGCGCGAGTTTGGCGTCGGGCGCGTGTACGCTGCCACAGTGTTTGTGGTCGAGCCCGTTGCGGCTGCGCACAAACACTTCCCATAGCGGCCATTCCTTGCGTTCCATGATCCTTGCTCCTTCGTTCTCTGTTGTGACGGTCTAACCGCCATCGGGATATTTGTCGTATCTACTAGGCAGCGTGCTTTTCCGCGTGCGCCATCGCCGCTTCACGCACCCACGCACCGTCATTCCACGCCTTGTTGCGCGCGGCAAGGCGGTCGACGTTGCAGTCGCCATGGCCGTTGACCACGTTCCAGAAGTCGTCCCACTCGATCGCGCCGAAGTCGTAGTGGCCGCGCGCCTCGTTCCACTTCAGCTCCGGATCGGGCAGGGTCACGCCCAGCACCTCGGCCTGCTTGACCGTGGCGTCGACGAACTTCTGGCGCAGATCGTCGTTGGAGATGCGCTTGATGCCCCAGCGCGCGCTTTGCCCGGAATGGACCGAATCCTTGTCGTGCGGGCCGAACATCATGATCGACGGCCACCACCAGCGATTGACCGCGTCCTGCACCATGTCGCGCTGCTCCTGGGTGCCGCTCATCAACTGCAGCAGTGCGTCGTAGCCCTGGCGCTGGTGGAAGGACTCTTCCTTGCACACCCGCACCATGGCCCGCGCATAGGGGCCGTAGGAACACTTGCACAGTGGGATCTGGTTCATGATCGCGGCGCCATCGACCAGCCAGCCGATCACCCCCACGTCGGCCCAGCTCAGGGTCGGGTAGTTGAAGATGGAGCTGTACTTGGCCTTGCCCGACAACAGTGCCTCGGTCAGTTCGTCACGCGATACTCCCAGCGTTTCGGCCGCTGCATACAGATACAGGCCGTGCCCGCCTTCGTCCTGCACCTTGGCCAGCAGGATGGCCTTGCGCTTGAGCGTCGGCGCGCGCGTGATCCAGTTGCCTTCGGGCAGCATGCCGACGATCTCGGAGTGCGCATGCTGGCTGATCTGGCGGATCAGGGTCTTGCGGTAGGACTCGGGCATCCAGTCCTTGGGTTCGATGAATCCGCCGGCGTCGATCTTGGCGTCGAACTCCGCCTGGTAGACGGGATTCTCGGCCGCCGGCGGGGTGTTGCCTTCGGGTTGCTGCTGGGGAATATCGAGAGCTTGTGTATACATATGGTTGCTCCTCTGTAGTGGAATGCGCGGCGGTAAGCCAACCCCGCCGCGCGCCTCTGTTGCCTATGCCTTGGGACGCCGGTCGACGACCCGTTTTGCCTTGCCCACGGTGACCCGCTCGATGGAGAACGGCTCACCCACGATGACTTTCGCGCTCACGCCGATCAGGTTCTTGATCTGCAGCGTCAGCTCGTCGGCCAGCGCGGCCTTCTGTTCCGGATGGCGCCCGACGTTGGCCTCGGGGTTCACTTCCACCCTGACCGTGAGGGTGTCCAGATGCCCCTGCTTGTCCAGCTCCAGCAGATACTGGGGCGCGAGCTTGTGCATCTTGCAGATCAGCTCCTCGATCTGGGTCGGGAACACGTTCACGCCGCGGATGATCATCATGTCGTCCGAGCGCCCGGTGATCTTGGCCATGCGCCGCATGCTGCGCGCGGTCGGCGGCAGCAGCCGGGTCAGGTCGCGGGTGCGGTAGCGGATGACCGGCATCGCTTCCTTGGTCAGGGTGGTGAATACCAGCTCCCCCTCGGCGCCATCGGGCAGCACTTCGCCAGTGATCGGGTCGATGATCTCGGGGTAGAAGTGGTCTTCCCAGATCACCGGGCCGTCCTTGGTCTCGATGCACTCGTTGGCCACCCCCGGTCCCATCACTTCGGACAGGCCGTAGATGTCGACCGCGTCCATGCCGGAGCGCTCTTCCATCGCTTCGCGCATCGCCTGGGTCCACGGTTCGGCGCCGAAGATGCCGACTTTCAGCGAAGTCGACTTGGGGTCGATGCCCATGCGTTCCATCTCGTCGAGCACGGTCAGCATGTAGGACGGCGTCACCATGATGATGTCGGGGCGGAAGTCCTGGATGAGCTGGATCTGCTTCTCGGTCTGGCCGCCCGACATCGGCACCACCGTACAGCCGGCGCGCTCGGCGCCGTAATGGGCACCCAGGCCGCCGGTGAACAGGCCGTAGCCGTAGGCGATATGCACCATGTCGCCGGGCCGCCCGCCGGAGGCGCGGATCGAGCGCGCCACGACGTTGGCCCAGGTGTCGATGTCCTTGAGCGTGTACCCGACCACGGTGGGCTTGCCGGTGGTGCCCGACGATGCGTGCACCCGCGCGACGCGCTCGCGCGGCACCGCGAACATGCCGAACGGATAGTTGTCGCGCAGGTCGCTCTTGCCGGTGAACGGGAACTTGGCGAGGTCTTCGAGCGTTTTCAGATCGTCCGGATGCACGCCCTTGTCATCAAAGGCCTTGCGGTAGTGCGCGACGTTGTCGTAGGCGTGACGCACGCTCCACTTCAACCGCTCCAGTTGCAGGGCGCGCAGCTCGTCCTGACTGGCTTTCTCGATCGGCTCCAGATCGGCGGGGGCCGGGTTTCTCACGGGCATTTCTAACTCCTCCTTGGCAATGTTGGCGTGCGGTTCGTTGTTGTTCGGGGTTGGGCCGCGCTACCCGGTTCAGGGTAAGTTCACGACCGGCCGCCCCTTCAAGCGGTAAGACTTGCCGCGCATCACGGCGATCAGCTCACCCTTCTGATTGGTCACGGTAATGTCATAGACGCCGGTGCGGGCGGTGGTGTACACCTCCTTCGCCACGGCACTCAGCACGTCGCCCGAACGGCCCGGCGCCATGAAGTCGAGGCTGATGCCCGACGCCACGGTCATCTCGTTGTGGCTGTTGCACGAATACGCGAACGCCGTGTCGGCCAGCGCGGTGATGTAGCCGCCGTGGCACATGTGAAATCCGTTGAGCATGTCTTCGCGCACTCGCATGCTCAGCCGGGCGGTACCCGGACCGATGTGCTCGAACACCACGCCCAGCGACCGCGCGGCGTGGTCCCGCGCCGACATGCTCTCCAGCACCTTTTCCGCGAGCCGCTGCGGGTCCAGCCCGGTGCCCGGATCACGCAATCGAGCTTCACTCATGCAATGGTTCTCCGTTGATTGCCTTGCGCTGCAGCAGCGGCGAGACGCGATAGCGTTCCTCGCCATAGTGGCGCTGCAGATTGTGCAAAATGGTGACGATCAGATCCGCGCCGAGCCGGTCGGCCCAGGCAAGCGGTCCGCCGTGCGGGTAGTTGGTGCCGTGGCTCATCGCGGCGTCGATGTCGGCGGCGCTGGCAATACCCTGCAGCAGTACGTCGGCGCCCTCGTTGATCAGCATCGCCACGGTGCGCAGCGCCAGCATGCCGGCCACGTCGTCGATCACGCTGACCCGGTAGCCGGCCTGCTGCAAGGTCGCCGCCACCACGCCACAGGCCACCGCGTCGCACTGGTCGGCGCGGGTCAGGGTGATGCGGGTGGCGCTCGTGTAGTCCAGGCACAGGTCGAACAGCACCAGATCGGGGCAACCGTCCTCGACCGCGTGGCGGGTCGCAGTGCGTCCGTCCGACAGCGCCACGCGCGTGCCGCCGATTTCCATCCAGCCCATCCTGCCCTGCACGGGGGTGCGGCGGATCGCTATCCCCGCCGCTGCCAGCCGCGCCAACATGGGTGCCGCCGGGCCGAGATCACCGGCCACGGTCACGCTCGCCTGCGCGGTGTGCCCTTCGGCCTCGTGCGGGCGGGGCCGTGCGGCGCCATCCGCGTAGTCGTAGAAACCACGCCCACTCTTGCGCCCCAGCCATCCGGCGGCGACCAGCTCCTGCTGGATCAGGCTGGGGGTGTAGCGGCGGTCGCCGAAACAGGCATCGAACACCGAGTTGCTGACCGCGAAGTTCACGTCATGGCCGATGAAATCCATCAGCTCGAACGGCCCCATCGGGAAGCCGCAGCCCTCGCGCAGCACCGCGTCCAGCGTCGCGCTGTCGGCCGCGCGTTCGGCCAGCACGCGCAGCGCCTCGCCGTAAAAGGGACGGGCGACGCGATTGACGATGAAGCCCGGCGTGGACCGGGTGTGCACCGCGATCTTGCCCCACGCCACGGCGGTGGCGTGCAGACAGGCGGCGTGCTCGGGGGCGGTGGTCAGGCCGCTGACGATTTCGACCAGCTTCATGCGCGGCGCCGGGTTGAAGAAGTGCATGCCGACCAGGCGTTGCGGGCGCTGCAGCGCCGCCGCCATCGCGGTGATCGACAGCGACGAGGTGTTGGAAGCGATGATCGCATCCGACCCCAGCAGCGCTTCGAGTTCACGGAACAGGGCCTGCTTGACCGCGAGATTCTCGACGATGGCCTCGATCGCAAGTCCGGCATCGCGCGCATCCGCCAGTTGCGCCACCGTGCTCACGCGTGCCAGCACCGCGTCGGCCTCGGCTTGCGGCAGTTTGCCGCGCGCGACCAGCGCGTCCAGGTCGCGGGCGATCGCGGCACGCCCCTGCACGGCAGCTTCGGCGCGCGTGTCATACAGATAGACACCGTGCCCGGCGCGCGCCGCCACGTGGGCGATGCCGCTGCCCATGGCGCCCGCGCCTATGACCAGAACCCTGGTCGTGTTGGAGAGGGCCGTCACGCTCAATCTCCCTGGAAGCGCGGCGCGCGCTTTTCCATGAACGC
>JACOUN010000123.1 GCA_016177805.1 Rhodocyclales bacterium | reverse complement strand
CGTCCGATCTACAACGATGAGAAGCGTCCGGGCAACCCGTTCACCGATGGCGGCGGCGACGGCAAGAAGGGCAAGACCGTGTTCCACGCCCCGTCCTTCCTCGGCGGCAAGAACCAGATGCCGATGGCCTTTAACCCGAAGACCGGCTATTTCTACGTGCCGGCCAACGAGTGGGGCATGGACATCTGGAACGAGCCGGTGTCGTACAAGCGCGGCGCCGCCTACCTGGGCGCGGGCTTCAACATCAAGCCCTTGCACGAGGACTACATCGGCGCGCTGCGCGCGGTCGATCCGGTCAATGGCAAGATCGTGTGGGAAGTGAAGAACAACGCGCCGCTGTGGGGCGGCGTGCTGACCACCGGCGGCGACCTGGTGTTCTACGGCACGCCTGAAGGCTACCTCAAGGCCATCGACGCCAAGACCGGCGCCGAAGCGTGGAAATTCCAGACCGGCTCGGGCGTCATCGCCCCGCCGATCACCTGGGAAGACAACGGCGAGCAGTTCGTCGCGGTGGTCTCCGGCTGGGGTGGCGCGGTACCGCTGTGGGGCGGCGACGTGGCCGAGCGGGTGAACTTCCTGGAGCAGGGCGGTTCGGTGTGGGTGTTCAAGCTGCACAAGAGCTGAGCGCCGGCTGACTCTCGCACTCCTGGCGGCAAGCGCGCGGCAGCGCGCTTGCCGCCTTGTCGTTGACCGGTGCGCCGCCACCGTCATGGCCGCCGCTCCCGCGCGCTCTCGACGTAGCTGCGGATCGCCCAGATCAGTTCGGTGGACAGCACGCCTTTCCACGGCGGCATGTGTTCCACGCCCAGTTTGATCTTGCCTTTCTCGACCGTGCTCCGGAAATAGTAGTCCGCGTCGCTGTGGCAGCGCCGCTGGAGCGCGGGGTCGGCGACCCGAGCGCAACCGCGCCCGATGCGGCGCAGATCCGGCGCCGGCGAGCGGCTCGCGTCGGCATCGACGCCATGACAGCCGGCACAACTCTGGTTGAACGCCTCGCGGCCGATGACGATCGCCCGCGCGTTGCCGCGATACGGGTTGTGGTCGCCGTCCGGGTCGGCCAGCGCGGGCAGTGCCGAGCTGTCGACGTTGGGGGCGCGCGCCACCCCGCTCGCGGCGGTGGAGGGCGCCCATGGCGACAGCACCAGCACACAGGTGAGCAAGACGAGCAGCGGGCGGTGGGGATGGGGCATCGTGTTTTCCGTCGTGGTGCGTGGCCTACCAGTCGGTAGGACAGCCCTGGCAGTCGGTGAAGTCGGCATCGGGGAAGATCGCGTAGCGGGTCACGCAGCCTTCCATGCGCGCGCCGCGCAGATTGACGGTGGCGAACTTGGCCTCCTGCAGATTGGTGGAGATCAGTTGCGCGCCTTCCAGCCAGGCGAAGTTCAGCCGCGCGAATTCCAGGCTGGCGCCGGTCAGGTCGGCGCCGGACAGGTCGCTGCGCATCAGGCGCGCCGCTTCCAGATCGGCGCCCACCAGCCGCGCGTGGCGCAGGTTGGCCGCCGGCGCGTTGGTTTTGTGCAGCCGCGCGGCGGTCAGATTCGCCCCTTCGAGATTGGCCCCGGCGAGGTTGGCGCCGCGCAGATCGGCACGGGTCAGGTCGGCACCGCGCAGGTCGGCGCCGGCCAGGTTGCGCCCCACCAGGTCCGCATGGCGCAGATCGGCGCCTGGGCAGCGGGTGTAGGGCCAGATCGGGCAGCCGTTGATCACCAGCGTGCCGGGCGTGGCGGGCGGGGCGGTGGCCGTTGCGTCGCTGGCCGCCACGCCGCAGCTCAGCAGTGCAACGAGCAGGGGCAGCAGTTGTCGGGGTCGGATCATTGCTTTCATTCCGTTGGGCGCCGGGGCGGAGGAGGAGGCCGCCCCGGCGTGCCGTATTACCTGGCCGCCAGTTGCTTGGGCAGCTTGAAGGCCCAGAACGAGCCGCCCTGGGTGACCTGGCGGGTCAGCTCGGCCATGTCGCCGCCCCACAGCGGCACCGCGCCGCCATAGCCGGACTGGATGCCGACATACTGCTCGCCGTCCATCTCCCAGGTGATCGGCACCGACACCACCCCGGAGCCGGTCTGGAACTTCCACAGTTCCTTGCCGTTCTTGGCGTCGAAGGCCTTCACGTAGCCGTCGGAAGTGCCGGTGAACACCAGGTTGCCCGAGGTGGTGAGGGTGCCGGCCCACAGCGGGAATTCTTCCTTGTGCTCCCACACGATCTTGCCGGTCTTGGGGTCGATGGCGCGGAAGGTGCCGACGTGGTCGTCGAACAGCTTCTTGATGCGGAAGCCCTGCCCGAGGTAGGCCGAGCCGGCCTTGTAGGTGAGGTGCTCGGTCCAGTAGTCCATCGCCCAGTGGTTGGCCGGGATGTAGAACAGGCCGGTGTCCGGGTTGAACGACATGGGCATCCAGTTGGTACCGCCGAGGAAGGGCGGCGAGACGAAGATCGATTCGCCCTTGTCCGCGCCCTTCTTGGGTTGCTGCGGGCGGTTGTCCTTCTCGACCGGCTTGCCGGTCTTCAGATCGAAGCCCGAGGCCCAGGTGATGCCATCGACGAACGGCCACGCGCCGATGAGCGAGGTCGGCTTGTTGGGGTAGCCCGCGCCCTTGGCGAGTTTTTCGCGGTCGGTGACGAAGAAGAAGCCGTTGCGGTCGGCGTGCGCCGAGGCCTTGACCAGCTTGCCGCTCTTGGGGTCCTTGTACTCGAACAGCACCACCGAGTTGTTGCCCGAGAAGTCCCACGCGTCGTTCGGCGTGTGCTGGAAGAAGCCCTTCAGTTCGCCAGTGCTGGCGTCGACATAGGCCTGACCGGAGGTGAACAGGCTGTCCCAGTTGCGCGGGTCGTCGCCTTCCTTGGTGCGCTTCCAGGTGTTCCACGGGGCCGGATTGCCGGCGCCGATCACCACCATGTTGTTCTCGATGTCGAAGCTGGCGGTCTGCCATGGGGCGCCGCCGCCATGGCTCCAGGCCTCGACCTTGCCGGTGGGGGACTTCGGATCGTCGGGCCAGCTCGGCGCCTTGGCGTCGCCGGTGATCGTGCTGTCCTTGCCGTTGAGGCGCCCCATGTGGCCTTCGACCATCGGCCGTGCCCACACTTCTTCGCCGGTGTCGGGGTCGCGCGCGAACAGCCAGCCGACCACGCCGAACTCGTCGCCGGACGAGCCGTGCACCAGCAGCACCTTGCCGCTCTTCTGGTCCTTCACTATGAAGGGGGCGCCGGTCATGGTGTAGCCGATCTTGTGATCGCCGAACTTCTTCTTCCACACGACTTCGCCGCTGTCCTTGTTGAGCGCCACGATGGCCGCGTCCAGCGTGCCGAAGAACACCTTGTCGCCATAGATCGCGGGACCGCGATTGACCACGTCGCAACACGGGCGGATGTTGTCCGGCAGGCGGTATTCGTACTCCCACAGGCGCTTGCCGCTACGCGCGTCAATGGCGAAAAAGCGCGAGTACGAGGCCGTCACGTAGATCACGCCATCATGGACCAGCGCCTGCGCCTCCTGGCCGCGCTGCTTCTCGCCGCCGAAGGAAAAGCTCCAGGCCGGCACCATCGCGCCGACGGTCTCGGTGTTGATCTGCGTCAGCGGGCTGTGACGCTGGGCCTTCAGGCCCATGCCGTAGGACAGTACGTCGGTCGGCGTCTGGTGGTCGTTCTGGATGGCGTCCCAGGTCACGGGATTGGCGGCGCCAGCCGGAAACGCGCAGGCGGCCGCAACCGCGACTGTTGCCAGGCGCAGCGCCGGCCTGACGGATATCAGGGGGTTCTGAAGCATTGCATGTCTCCATTCGTTGTCTGGTCGACCGACGGGCGCGCCGGGGGCGTGCCTGGGGCCGAAGCCAGTATCGGCGGCGAGGCGTCGCGGGTCGCGGGAAGCACCCCCGCCCGGACCGGGCGGATTTCCCGCCGTCGCCGGGATGTGTGGCACGTGCGTTGCTACGACAGCCGTGTATGGTCGACAAAGGATTACCCCATGGATTTGCGCTGGCGCCTGGTGGCGTGGTTGTCCGCCTTCTCGCTCGCGCTGCTGGCGACGGCGGTCTTGCTGACGGGGCTGGCGTTGCGCGAGGACGTGGCCGAGGAGGTGGAAGCCTCGACGCGTCTGGCCGAACTGATGCTGGCGGTGCATGAGGCGCGCGACGGCTCGCGCGTGGCGCTCGACCGGCTGCTCGCCGATGGCGGGCTGCGCCACGTGCGCGCGTCGCTCGATCGTTCCGAAACGGAACAGTCGCTCCAGAGTGGATCAACCGGCTTCCTCGACTGGCTGGCCGGCCGCCTGCCGGGCGTGGCGCCACCCGAGCTGCGGATTCCGCTGGGCGACGACGTGCTGTTGGTGAGCGCCGATCCGCGCAGCGAGATCGTCGAGATACTGCGCGACGCGGCCTTGATGCTGGTGGCGCTGCTGGTCTTTGTGTCGGCAAGCGGGGCGGCGGCCTGGTTCGCGGTGGATCGCGCGCTGCGTCCGGTGCGTGCGCTGGAGGACGGCTTGCAGCGGCTCGCGCAGGGCGCCACGCGCGCCGCGCTGCCGGCCTTTGAACTGCGCGAGTTTCGTCGTATAGCGCACGCCATCGACCGGCTGGCGGCCAGCCTTGCCGATGCGCGCGCCGCCGAGCGCACCCTCGCGCGTCGGCTGATCGACGTGCAGGAGGCCGAACGGCGCCAACTGGCGCGTGAGCTGCACGACGAGTTCGGTCAGTCGCTGACCGCAATCGGCGTGGCCGCGGCCTTCGTCGAGCGCCATGCCGGCAACGCCGACGCGGCCAATCTGACGGGCTGCGCGCGCGACATCCGTGGCCAGGTGGCGCAGATGTCGGTGCACGTGCGTGGCCTGCTCACCGAATTGCGTCCCCATGGGCTCGACGGGCTGGGCATGGTCGATGCGCTGGCCGAGGTGGTCGCCGGCTGGCGCCAGCGCGAAACCGGCATCGTGCTGGAAGCACGGCTGCCGCAGGCGCTGCCCGCGCTGGCGCCGAACGCTGGCCTGGCCTTGTACCGCACCCTGCAGGAAGGTCTCACCAACGTGCTGCGCCACAGCGGCGCGCGGCGCGCGTGGGTGAAGGTGACGGCGCGGGCCGGCGGCGTGGACCTGGCGGTATGCGACGACGGCTGCGGGCGCGCGGGAGCGATCCGTCCCGGAGGCGGGCTGCTGGGCATGCGCGAGCGCGCCGAGATGGCCGGCGGGCGGCTCGTACTCGGCAACGCGAGCGAGGGCGGCCTGCGGCTGGAGCTATGGCTGCCCGGAACGAACAACGAGGAGGAAACCAATGACGATACGCATCCTGCTGCTCGACGATCACGCGGTGGTCCGCAACGGCTACCGGCGGCTGCTTGACGCCGAGCCGGGCTTCCAGGTGGTGGCCGAGGCGGGCACCGGCGACGAGGCCTACGCCTGCCTGCAACGCGGCGGCGTGGACGTCGCGGTGGTCGACATCAGCCTGCGCGGCAGCAGCGGCATCGAGGCGATCCGCCGCATGCTCGCGCGCGTGCCGGAACTGCGCGTGCTGGTGCTGTCGATGCACGACAACCCCGGCTACGTCACCCAGGCGATGCGGGCTGGCGCGGTCGGCTACCTGACCAAGAACTGCGAACCCACTGAAATGTTCGACGCGATCCGCGCCGCCGCGAGCGGGCGGCGCACCCTGTCGGCCGAGGTGGCGCAATCGCTCGCCACCGCCGCGCTCGACGGCGAACAGGGGCTGGCGCGCCTGACCCCGCGCGAATTCGAGGTGCTGCGCATGGCGGCCGGCGGCGACTCGGCCGCGCACATCGCCCAGTCCATGCACCTGAGCCAGAAGACCGTGCTCAACCACATGTCGGCGATCCGCCAGAAGCTCGACGCCGACAACGACTTCAAGCTGCTCAGGCTCGCGGTACGCCACGGCCTGGTGGATTTTCCGGCGGCGGCGCTGTGCTAGCTCGCCGATCCAATGTTGAACCAAGGAGATAGCTCCATGAAACGCGTATTCCCATCCAAGACCATGCTCGCCACCCTCCTGGCGGCGGGGCTTGCGCTGCCGGCCGTGGCGGCCGAGCGTGCCACCCCGCGCGAGGCCCACAGCCTGTTCGAACAGGCGGTGCGGTACATGCAGGACAACGGCGCCGAGCGAGCCTTTGCCGCCTTCAACAACCAGAAAGGCAAGTTCGTCCGCAACGATCTGTACGTGTTCGTGATCGACGACAAGGGCGTCTATCACGCCAGCGGCGCCGCCCCCGAGGCGCTGGTCGGCCTGACCGTGCTCAACACCACCGACGCCGCCGGCAACCCACTGTTCCGCGAGATGATCGACACCACCCGCCGGACGCAGGAAGCCACCGTGCGTTACATGTGGCTGAACCGGGTGACCAACAAGGTCGAGCCCAAGGTGAGCTACGTGCGCAAGATCGGCGGCTATGTGCTCGGCGTCGGCTACTCCGCGCCGCGCGCCAGTGCCGACGATGCCCGCGCGATGCTCGACCGCGCGGTGGCCCTGGCCGCGGCCGAAGGCACGGCCAGGGCGGCGGCGGTGTTCAACGACCGGGGTGGCGAGTTCGTCAAGGACGACCTGTACGTGTTCATGATCAACCTGGACAACGGCCGTTTCGAGGCGATGGGCATGAACCCGGCGCTCTCCGACACCGACGCGCTCGGCCTGCACGACGCCGCCGGCCATGCCCTGGTGGCCGAGATGGTGGACAAGCTCAAGAGCGCCGACCAGGCGAGCGTCGACTACGTGTGGCGCAACCCGGTGACCAACGCGGTGGAGAACAAGCGCTCGTACGTGCGCAAGGTCGGTGGTTCGCTGATTGGGGTCGGCCACTACCTGGAGTAACGCACCGCCGCCACGCGCGGCCATATGAACGGCCCGCCGTGCGCCCGCCAGGGCGCCGGTGGGCCGTTTTCGCGTGTATGCCGGGCATGCGAAGCCCGCGCCCGCTGCGGACCGGGAGTTTTTCCCGGATTGACGCAGCCGGCTTCCCGGGCGGCACGGTCGGCCCCTCCCTAGAATCGGCGGAGCGCTTCGGTCGCGGGCCATCGCCCGCGCCGCGGTCATTCGACTCGGCTTCGCCAACAACTAAGGAGACTCCTGTCAATGCGGTTCCCCTCGACGCTCATTCGACCTCTCACGCATCGCGCGCCGTCCGCGCTGCCGGCGCGCCGTTTTCCGCTCATCGCCTGTGCCGTTGCCTGGGCCATGAGTCCCGGCGCGCAGGCGCAAGAGCAGGTGGCGGAGCAGGTCGCGCCGACGGTGACCGTCATCGCCACCACGCCCTTGCCCGGCATCGAGCTGCCGCGCGACCAGGTGCCGGCCAATCTGCAGACGCTCGACGCCGACGCGCTGCGCGAGACCGGCGCGGTGTCGCTGGCAGAGGCCATGCAGCGCCGGCTCGCCGGCGTGAATGTGAACGAGATCCAGGGCAACCCGTGGCAGGCCGACCTCAACTACCGTGGCTTCAGCGCCTCGCCGCTGCTGGGCACGCCGCAGGGCCTGTCGGTGTTCCTCGACGGGGTGCGGGTGAACGAGGGCTTCGGCGACGTGGTGCACTGGGACCTGCTGCCGCGCGCCGCGATCGACACGCTGACGCTGGTGCCGGGCTCCAATCCGCTGTACGGGCTGAACACCCTGGGCGGCGCGCTGGCGGTGCACACCAAGCGCGGCGCGACCCACCCCGGCACGCAAGTCGAGGCGCGGGGCGGCTCCTTCGGTCGCCGCAGCCTGGCGCTGGAGCATGGCGGCAAGCACGGCGCGGTGGACTGGTTCGTGGCCGCCGAGGACTGGAAGGAAGACGGCTGGCGCGACCATTCGCCGTCGGACGTGCGCCAGCTCTTCGGCAAACTCGGCTGGCAGTCGGACGACACCGACCTGACGCTGACCGTGGCGCACGCCGCGAGCGACCTGATCGGCAACGGCCTGGTGCCGGAGAGCATGCGCGCGGCGCGCGACGAGGCAATCTTCACCCACCCGGACCAGACGCGTAACCGCATGAACCTGGTCGCGCTCACCGGCAGCCACTGGCTCAATGACGCCGACCGCCTGTCGGCCACGCTCTACGCGCGCCGCACCCGCACCCGCACGCTCAACGGCGACGGCAACGACGACTACGAGGATGAGTACGAGGACGATCCCGGCTTCGACGAGAACGGCGTGCTCAACCGCAGCGCCACCCGCCAGCGCGGCGCGGGCATCGCCGTGCAATGGACGCGCATCGTCGGCGACCACCAGCTAGCGCTGGGCATGTCGCACGACCGCAGCCGCGCGAGCTTCAGCCAGACCGCGCAGGAAGGCGAACTCACCGACGAGCGCGGCGTCGAGGTGGAGGAGGATGCCGAACTGGAGAACAGCCTGACCGGCCGCACCCGCACCTCCAGCCTCTACCTCACCGACAGCGTCGCGCTCTCGCCAAGCGTGCAACTGACCGGGGCGCTGCGCTACAACCGCACCCGCGTCATCAACCGTGACCGCCTCAACCCCGGTGTGCCGGACAACCTCGACGGCGACTACACCTACCGCAAGCTCAACCCGGCGCTGGGGGTGACCTGGCAGGCGAGCCCGGCGCTCACCGTGTACGGCGGCCTCAGTCAGGGCAACCGCGCCCCGACTCCGATCGAACTCGGCTGTGCCAACCCGGACAAGCCGTGCACGCTGCCCAACGCGCTCGCCTCCGACCCCTTCCTCGAACAGGTGGTGGCGCGCACCCTGGCGATCGGCGTGCGCGGCCGGCTCGCGGGCGGCATGCGCTGGAACGCCGGCGCCTTCCGCACCACCAACCGCGACGACATCCTGTTCGTCGGCACCTCGACCAGCGCCGGTTACTTCACCAACTTCGGCAAGACCCGCCGCGAGGGCATCGAACTCGGCCTGGGCGGAGCGCGCGGGGCGTTCGACTGGCAGGCGAACTACACCTGGCTGCGCGCCACCTTCCAGTCCCGCGCCTGCGTGGTGGCGGAAAACAACAGTACCGCCGAAGCCGACGCCAGTTGCGGCGACGATCAGATCCGGGTCGAACACGGCGACCACATCCCCGGCCTGCCCGAGCACAGCCTCAAGCTGGCGCTGAACTGGCGCGCCAGCGAAGCGCTGCGCCTGGGTGCCGACGTGGTCGCCTATTCCAGCCAGTACGTGCGTGGCAACGAGAACAACCGCCACCAACCGGACGATGAGTACCAAGGGCGCGGCAAGCTGTCCGGTTACGCGGTGCTCAACCTGAACGCGAACTACCGGCTGGGAGGCGGCTGGACGTTGTTCGCCCGCATCGACAACGTCTTCGACCGGCGCTACGCGAGCGGCGGCGCACTGGCCGAAAACCCCTTCACCGGCGCCGGCAGCGCCTTCGCCACCGACCCCGACGACTGGCGCGGCGAACAGTTCGTCGCCCCCGGCACGCCGCGCGCGGGGTGGGTGGGGGTGCGCTATCGCTGGGGGAGTTGAGCGGCTAATACCGTATAGGGGGGCGGGCCGGGAACAATCCCGAAACCTTGCAAACCATACGAGCACGCTCATGCTCATCGGGCCATGCACGCGTCGTAGGAGCGGCTTTAGCCGCGATCACACTGTTTTCGCGCCTAAAGCCGCTCCTACGATGCGCCAGTGCCTGGCTTGCTGGACGTGTTCTTCAGCCTTGCACCTGCCCTCCGTCGTCGAGCAGATCGGGGCGTATGTCTTGCGCGCCCAGTTCGGTGGCGTCGTCGCCGATCAGGGCCAGGATCAGTTGCAGTTCGTTGCGCAGTTCGCGCACGTTGCCCGGCCAGCGGTGGTGCCGCAGTAGTTCCAGCGCGTCGGCGCTGACCGCGATGTGGCGCCCTGGGGCGGCTTCGCGTACCAGGTGGCGCACCAGCGCGGCGAAGTCGGCGCGCTCGCGCACCGGCGGCAGGCTCAGTACCTGTCCGCCATGGTCGTCGAAGCTGGCCAGGCTGAGGCAGCCGGCGGTGAGCAGGTGCGCCAGGGGCTGGCGCACCGTGCCTATGATGCGGGTCGGTGCGGCGCTCACGGCGCCGAACATGTGCTCCTGCAGTGCCAGCGGCAAGGTTTCGATCTCGACCAGTACCAGTATTCCATTGGCTGCCTGTGCGCGGGCGTGTTCGAGCGCGTGGGCACCTTCTTCGCCCTCGGCCAGCGCGCTGCAGTCCACCCCGATCAGCGGCGCATCGGGGGTTGCCCGCTGGTCGGCGTGGAAGGCGCGGATCAGATAGGCCTTGCCGGTGCCCATCTCGCCGGTGAACAGCAGCGGCGCGTTGCTGGCGGAGCTGTCGCGCAGCGTCGTGACGATGCGGGCAAAGCGCGGGTCGCCCAGCGCCGTGGCCTGCAGTGCCGAGCTTGCGCCACGGGCGGGGGTGGCCAGCGCGGTGTAGCGCGGATGGTGCTGCGAGCGCAGTGTCGCGCGCGCGACGTATTCCTGCCCGTTCACGCTGCCGAGCATCAGCAGTTCGTCCGGGGTGTGCATGCAGTGGCTGATCAGTTCGTCCCACGGGGTGCGAAAGTGGTTTTCGTAATGGGTGGCGGGGGTGTCCCGCCCCAGTTTGAGCAAGCCGCGCGCGCAGCGGGTGCTGGCTACCAGCAAGCGTTCGTGGTCGAACACCGCGACCGCGTGCAGCGGCGTTTCGAGGCCGCTGGCGTGGGTGTCGAAGTGCACCGTCATGAAGCCGTCGCCCGCGCTCTCCAGCAGGCGTTGCTCGATCAGCGCCGCCGTGGTGCGCAGCAATACCCGCGCGTGCGTGAGTCCGGCGCGGGCGTGCGAGGTGGTGTCGAGCAGGCCGAGCAGGCCGCCCGAGGGGCCATGTATCGGCGTGGCGAGACAGGTGATGTGGTGGTTGTGTTCGATGTAGCGGTCGTCACCGTCGACCACCATGATGCCGTTGCTCACCGCCATGTCGCACGACTCGCAGTCGGCGCAGCGCTCCGGGCTGCAGTCGGCCGAGCGCAATATGACCGTGGCGGTGGGGGCAAACAGGCCGCTGTCGCCGACGGTGCTCAGTATCGTGCCGTCCTGGGCCGCAAGCAGCACGGTCGCGTGGGGGCGCGATATCTGCCGGTACAGCCCTTCGATGACCGGGCGCGAGAAGGTCAGCAAGCGTTCGCTCGATGCGCTGTTCGCTTGGGGCGCGCGCGTGGTGGCGCGCTTTTCGGGCATGGGGCGGGGGGGGTGTTCCTGCGTCATGGTGGTCTACTAAGCAGGATTCATTCCGTGTTTTGCCCGGCGCACAACCTTCGGATTGCGCGGCGCCGCGCCGTTGCAAGCTGTTCTCAATTGGACCAGTTTTGACCGCCGAGTGGGTCGTGATGGAGCAGTGGCGAGCAGGCCGGGGTGCTTTGTATGCATCGTTAAAAATCGTAAGTCTTTGTTATGACACAGAAACGTTGATTTCTGTCGTCGTGGCGATGGGCTGGCACGTGTGCTGCGATGTTAACCGCTGCGGCGGTGTCAAGGCTCGGGCTTGTTCGGGTATGTCGCGGCGCTCGCCTGGTCCGTCAAGGTGGATGTATCGGGTGGTGCCTGTATGGGTGTGTTTCTACTGCTTTTCGGGTGGCCTCGTGCCACCCGTTTTTTTGTGCCGGGCGTGGCGGTGTCCGGCGGCGGGGCGCCTACAGCCGGGCGATTGCTCCAGAACGGAGCAGGTGTTCCGTATCGAAGCGGTCGCGGATCAGTAAGGCCGGCGCGCCCCCGCCATCCCGCCTGGACCGAATCCTGCATGCAAGGGTGTGGAACTCTCGACTCGACCATGGAGACCGCCGCATGCTGCGTTGTATCACCCGGCGCTGGGTACTTGCCTGCGCCTTGTTCACCCACCTGACGCTTGCCGTGGCGGCGAACGAACTGCCGACCCTGCGGGTGGGCGCGCTGCAGTACGGCACGGTGATGTGGTCGCTGGACGTGATGCAGCGCCATGGCCTGGCAGAGCAGGAAGGCGTGCGTGTCGAGGTGGTGCCGATGGCGCTCAAGGAATCCGCCGCCGTTGCGTTGCAGGGTGGGGCGGTGGATGTGATCGTCACCGACTGGCTGTGGGTGGCGCGTCAGCGCGCCGAGGGGCGCGATTACACCTTCGTGCCGTATTCGCGCGCGGTGGGGGGCGTCATGGTGCGCCCCGATGCGGGGGTCGACAGCTTCGCCGATCTGCGCGGCCGTCGCCTGGGCGTGGCGGGTGGGGCGCTGGACAAGAGCTGGTTGCTGTTGCGCGCCTATGGGCGCAAGACGCAAGGCGTGGATGCCGCGCAGTGGGTCGACGCCAGCTTTGCCGCGCCGCCCCTGCTCAATGCCTTGATGCTCAGGGGTGAGCTGCCGGCGACGCTCAATTTCTGGCACTACGCGGCGCGCCTGCGCGCGGGCGGCATGCGGGAGTTGCTGGGCATCGATGAAGTCCTGCGCGGGCTGGGGGTGGCGGGCGATCTGCCGATGCTGGGCTGGGTGTTTCGCGACGCGTGGGCCGTCGAGCATGGCGCGGCGCTGGAGGGTTTGCTGCGCGCATCGACGCGCGCCGGGCAGATCATGCGTGACTCGGACGTGGAGTGGCAGGCGCTGCGGCCACTGGTGCGCGCCGACGACGACGCGACCCTGACGGCCCTGCGCGATGGTTTTCGCGCGGGCATTCCGCTGGGCGGCGCGGCGCGGGCCGAGGGCACCGCGCAGCAGGTGTTCCGCATCCTGGCCGAGGTCGGCGGGGCGGAACTGGTTGGCAGCGCCACGGCCTTGCCCCCCGGCACCTTCCACCACCGGGAAGGTGAACCGCGGTGAAAGGCGCCACGCCCGAGGCAGCCGCCTTGCCCGCCGCCGTCACGCAGCCGGATCTGCGCGCGAGGCCGGCGTGGCGGCACGATGAGCGCTGGCTGCGCTTCGTGTCGCTGCTCGGTTTCGTCGTGCTGTGGCAGGTGGTGGCGGGGCTGCTGCACGATGCGAGCCTGCCGCCACCGGCGCTGGTGTTCTCGCGCATGCTGGCCGAGATCGGCTCGGCGGCCCTGCCCTGGCATCTGGGGGTCACGCTGGGCCGGGTGGTGCTGAGTTTCGCCCTGGCGCTGGCGATCGGCGCCGCGTTCGGGGTGGCGCTGGGGCACTGGCGGCGCCTGGACCTGTTGCTCGATGGCTGGCTGGTGCTGGGGCTGAACATCCCGGCGCTGGTCACCATCATCCTGTGCTACGTGTGGTTCGGCCTCAACGACGTGGCCGCCGTGGTCGCGGTGGCATTGAACAAGATTCCCACCGTGATCGTGGTGGTGCGCGAGGGCGCGCGGGCGGTCGATCGCAACCTGATGCAGGTGGCGCGCGCCTACCGCCTGCCGCGCTGGCGCGTGCTGACGCGCGTCTATCTGCCGCAGCTCTATCCCTGGCTGCTCGCGGCGGCGCGCTCCGGGCTGTCGCTGATCTGGAAGATCGTGCTGGTGGTGGAACTGCTCGGGCGCAGCAACGGCGTGGGGTTTCAGCTCAACGTGTTCTTCCAGATGTTCGACATCGCCGGCATCCTCGCCTACACCCTGGCCTTTGCCGCCGTGGTGCTGACGATCGAGGCGGCGGTGTTGCGCCCGCTGGAACGGCGTCTGAACCGGTGGCGCTGAATACCATGCTGGACATCACCATCACGCGCAAATGCTACCCGGATCGGGGCGGTCAGCCGCACGTGGCGCTGTCCGGGCTGAGGCTGCACGCCGAGCAGGGGGAGTTCGTGTGCGTGGTCGGGCCGTCGGGGTGCGGCAAGAGCACCTTGCTCAACGTGGTGGGCGGGCTGGACCGCGATGTGGACGGATGCGTCAGCGGCGCGGGCGAGGCGCATGACATCGGTTTTATGTTCCAGGAACCGCGCCTGATGCCGTGGCTGTCGGTGCTGGACAACGTGCTGCTGGTCGGCGACTGCACTGCTGCCACGCGCCGGCGCGCGCGTGAGTTGCTGGTGGCGATGGAGCTGGGCGAGGTGCTGGATGCGTTTCCCGGCCGGCTGTCGGGCGGCATGTGCCGGCGCGTGGCGCTGGCGCGCGCGTTCGTGATCGAACCGCGATTGTTGCTGATGGACGAGCCCTTCGTGTCGCTCGACGCCCCCACCGCCAACCGCCTGCGCGCCATGCTGATCGAACTGTGGCAGCGCTGCGGCAGCACTGTGCTGTTCGTCACGCACGACCTGCGCGAGGCGCTGGCGCTGGCCGACCGGGTGTGCTTCCTGTCGGCCGCGCCGGGGCGGGTCGTGCTCGATCTGCCGGTCACCCTGGCGCGCCCGCGCCTGGCGGACGACGCCGGAGTGCTGGCGCTGCATTCACGCCTGCTGGCCGAGCACCCGGATCTGCTGGCGGGGCTGGCGCGGCCGGGCGCGGGAGAAGGCGATGACTGACGTTGAGTGTGGCCCGTTGCGCCTGAAACTTGAACACGTGCACAAGTCCTACGGCACGCGCCCGGCGCTGTGCGGGGTCAGTCTGAAGCTGGCGCGCGGCGAATTCGTCGCTTTGCTCGGCCCCAACGGCGCGGGCAAGAGCACGCTGTTCCAGTTGCTGACCGGACTGTTCAACGCCGACGCCGGACGCATCGAGGTGTGCGGGCACGACATCCGCAGCAACCCGGTCGCGGCGCTGGCGCACCTCGGGGTGGTGTTCCAGCAACCCACCCTCGACCCCGACCTGAGCGTCGCGGCCAACCTGCGCTTTCATGCGCGCCTGCACGGCTTGGGCCGGGCGCGTGCCGCCGCGCGCATCGCGACGGTGCTGGCGGGGGTCGGGCTGACCTCGCGCGTCGGCGATCCGGTGCGCGAGCTGAGCGGCGGCAACCGGCGCAAGGTCGAACTGGCGCGCGCGCTGGTGCATGAGCCGGCGCTGCTGCTGATGGATGAAGCCACCGTCGGCCTCGACCCGGCCTCGCGCCGCCAGTTGCTCGACGAAGTGCTGGCGCTGCGCGCCTCGGGCGTCGGGGTGCTGTGGGCGACGCATCTGGTGGATGAGGCCGAGGAAGCCGATCGCGTCATCGTGCTGCACCAGGGGCGGGTGCTCGCGCACGGCACGCCGCGAGCGCTGACCGAAGCGGCGGGCGCCGCGACGCTGGCGGACGCGTTTCTTGCGATGACCGGAGGTGTGTATGCGTGAGCATCAAGAAAACTATCAACCCGGCAATCATCTAGGTGATACCGAGTGGAGTCCGGCGCGGTTGCTCCCTCCCCTTCAAGGGGAGGGTTGGGGTGGGGATGGGTTTATCAGGTGTGGCAATAACCCATCCCCCTCCTAACCTCCCCCTTGAAGGGGGAGGGACTAGTTCGGAGCACGCCGCCCGTCATCGCCCAATCTGACCACCGCGAGTAACCCAACAGGAGCAAAACCGTGAAACCCAACATCGCCGCAACCCTACTGCTGACCACCGCGCTCGCTTCCGGCGCCGCATACGCCAAGGGCACCGGCTACGTCTTCGTCAGCAGTGAAAAAGACCATGCCGTGACGGTGCTCGACGGCAAGAGCTGGCAGGTGGTCAAGACCATCGCCACCGGCGAGCGCCCGCGCGACATGCGCCTGAGTCCGGAGCGCAACGAACTGTATGTGGTGTCGAGCGAGGACGGGCGGGTGGACGTGATCGACATCGCGCAACTGAAGCTCACGCGCAGCCTGCCGGTGGGTGAGGACCCGGAGATGTTCGACCTGTCCGCCGACGGCAAGCGCCTGTATGTCACCAACGAGGAAGACGCGCAGGTGTCGGTGATCGACGTGGCGAGCGGCACGCTGGCCGCCGCGATCGAGGTCGGCGAAGAACCGGAGGGTGTCAGGCTTGGCCCCGATGGGCGGCGGCTGTATGTGACTTCGGAGGTGGCGAACATGGTGCACGTCATCGACACCGCCAGTCACGAGATCCTCGCCAACGTGGTGGTCGGCAACCGCCCGCGCCGCTTCGCGATCACGCCGGACGGCGCCGAGGTGTGGGTGACCGCCGAACTGGGTGGGCAGGTCACGATACTCGACGGGGCCAACAACACCGTCAAGGGCGCCGTGACCTTCACCCCCAAGGGCTTTCGCGCCGACGACGTGACGCCGGTCGGCATCGTCATGACGCGCGACGGGCGCACCGCCTACGTCACCCTCGGACGCGCCAATCACGTGGCGGTGGTGGATGTCGCCAGCCGCAAGGTCGAGGCGATGATCCTGGTGGGCAAGCGCGCCTGGGGCGCGGCGCTCAACCGTGACGAAAGCCGGCTGCTGGTGGTCAATGGCCTGTCCGACGACATCTCCATCGTCGACACCAAGAGCCGCAAGGTGCTGCGCTCGGTGCCGGTCGGACGGGTGCCGCACAGCGTGGTGGTGGACGACTGATGGGCGCCCGCTTGTGGGCCGTGCTGGCGCTGGCCGCGCTGCTGCCGGTCGCGGCGGGCGCGGCGGGCGCGACGGTGCGCGTCGCCCACCTGGAGATCGTGGGCGATGCGCGCTACGACGCCACGCGTCTCGAATTCCGTGGCCTCGCCCTGCCGCTGGGGCGCCCTTACGCGGGCGCTGAAGTGGCGCTGCGCGAGGCGCGCTTCGTCGGCAAGGCCATCGGGGTGGAGTTCGCCCTCGAAAGGGTGGCCGGCGCCGATGCCGGCGAACTGACGGCGGCGGTGGCGCGCCTCAACGAAGAAGGGGTGCGCTATTTCCTGATCGACGCCGAGGCGGCGGTGGTGGCCGAAGTCGCGCGCGCGCTGCGCGGGCGCGAGCTGCTGCTGTTCAACGTGTCGGCGCCCGACGACGCGCTGCGCGGCGCGCAGTGCCAGCCGCATCTGCTGCACACCGCCCCCAGCCACGCGATGCAGGCCGACGCGCTGGCGCAGTACCTGGTGTCGAAAAAGTGGCGCTCGGTGCTGCTGCTGCAAGGACCGCTGCCCGAGGATGCGTTGCTGGCGCAGGCGTTCGAGCGCGCGGCCAAACGCTTCGGACTGAAGATCGCGGAGCGCCGCGCCTTCGTCCTGAGCAACGACCCGCGTCAGCGCGAGCAGGGCAACGTCGCGCTGCTGACCGCCGGCGCTGAGTACGACGTGGTGCTGGTGGCCGACAGCGACGGCGAGTTTGCCCGCGGCGTGCCGTATCGCGGCGTGCTCGCGCGCCCGGTGGTGGGCAGCGAAGGGCTGGTCGCCAGCGCCTGGCACTGGGCGTGGGAACGCCACGGCGCGCCGCAACTCAACGCGCGCGTGGAAAAACACGCCGGACGCAAGATGGCGGCGCCCGACTGGGCAGCGTGGATGGCGGTCAAGACCGTGGTCGAAGCGGTGGTGCGCACCGCTAACGCGCCGTTCGCGGCGGTGTCGGCCTACATCAAGGGCGACGAGATCACGCTCGACGGCTTCAAGGGCAACCGCCTCGGCTACCGCCCGTGGAACAACCAGTTGCGCCAGCCGCTGCTGCTCGCCACGCACAACGCGGTGATCGAACGCGCGCCCATCGACGGCTTCCTGCATCAGCACAACAACCTGGACACGCTGGGGTACGACCAGCGCGACAGCGGCTGTGCGTTCTGAAATACGGAGAACCGCGTGAAACCGCAACACGCCATGCTGGCGCTGCAAGCCGTCGTCAGCCGCGAAATCGCCAAGTTCGTCCGCCAGGGCGGGCGGCTCGCCTCGGCGCTGGTGCGCCCGCTGCTGTGGCTGGTGGTGTTCGCGGCGGGTTTCCAGAACGTGTTCGGCGTCTCCATCATCCCCCCCTACGACAGCTACATCCCCTACCAGGAATACATCGTGCCGGGGCTGCTCGGCATGGTGCTGCTGTTCAACGGCATGCAGTCATCGCTGGCGATGGTGTATGACCGCGAAGTGGGGGTGATGCGCTTGCTGCTCACCGCGCCCCTGCCACGCGCCTGGCTGCTGTTCGCCAAACTGGTGGCCGGCACCCTGCTGTCGGTGCTGCAAGCCTACGTATTCCTCGCCTGCGCCGCGCTGTTCGACGTCGACGTGCCGCTGTCCGGCTGGCTGTACGCGCTGCCGGTGGTAGTGCTGGCGGGCATGATGCTCGGCGCGCTGGGGCTGCTGCTGTCGGTGCAGGTGCGCCAACTGGAGAACTTCGCCGGCACCATGAACTTCGTCATCTTCCCGATGTTCTTCATCTCCCCGGCGCTGTATCCGCTGTGGAAACTGGAAGAATCCGGCGCGGCGGCGGTGCACTTCCTCGCCACCTGGAACCCCTTCACCCACGCCGTCGAGGCGATCCGATTCGCCCTCTACGGCCAGCTCGCACCCCAGTCACTGACCATCGTCGCGGTGTGCCTGGTGGTGTTCTTCATGCTGGCGCTGCAAGGCTACGACCCGCAGCGCGGGATGATGAAGCGTTCGGGCGGGGCGGGGGGCAACTGAACCTGTCGGATCGCGGGGTCGAAATCGAGGCCGTGGCTGGCATATCCGGCGACAACGCCGCCTATCCCGATGGAACGCCGTGTGTACACGCCAGCCATCCTGGCGCCGCCGCTATCCAGAGCTGCGTTTTCTCTTTGCTGTCAATGCGTTGTGGTCGAGATGCTTCCCAGAATGGATGGCGTTAGGTTAGGATGGTTGGCGATATTGCCATTGACTTAACGTTGGGCCACATGAGCATGTCCTACGATTGGGTTTGTTCAGCGTGCGGAGCCACAAACTCTGCGGGTTCAGAGCCTTGTCAAGAATGCGGCTGCCCTGCTATTTCGTCTGCCGCCGATATAGAGCGCAGAAAGTCTGGCACGGTCGCTCCTAATTTGGAGTCGAGTGGTGGTCAGCCTCTCTCAGGACCAAAGAGTGCTATTGCTGGCGTTCTGTTGATCGTGATGATTGCGGGTGTAGTGCTTGAACGCTTCACTGTGCCAACAATGACGCTATGGTGGGCTGCTCTAGCAATGATGGTCGGCGCAGGCCTACCGTTGTTTGCAATGTTGAAGTCACGAAAGGCGCTACCCGAGCAATCAAGTTCTCCTGGCAATGTGGCCCAACCCATCATTCCACCGGACGCTGCGCGATGAAGCCGCGCACCGCCGGTGAATTCAGACGTTAGGTTTCTTCTCGCCACCACGGAGGTTAGCTATGAAAAACGAGTTCATCGCAGCAATTCATGCAAAGCGCAAAGTTCGTGTCACGTTCAACTCCAAGGAAGACGGCGGCCCCATTACGAGAATTTGCGCGCCGATGGACTATGGACCGAGTAAGAAATTCAAAGATGGAATTGATCGTTTTCACGTCTGGGACTACTTCCCCGATGGCGGGAAGAAACCGCATCCAATTCCAATCGAACCTTCGCAAATGCGGTCCATGGTCACACTTGAGGAAACATTCAATCCCGCAGAGTTCATTACGTGGAGCACCGCGCAATCTCCCTGGCACGTTCAAAGAGACGCCTCTTTTGAATTTTGAGTGGGTGATGCAGGATTCGGGTTGCTGGCCCCTTGGGGTCAAGGGCGGGCGTAGCCCGGCGTAGCGAACCCTTGACCCCAAGGGGCCAGCGGTACGCTGG
>JACOUN010000126.1 GCA_016177805.1 Rhodocyclales bacterium | reverse complement strand
GTAGCCTTTCGCTTCGCCACCGAACTTCGCCGACAAAATCGTCGTGATCGCTGCCGTCAGCGTCGTCTTGCCATGGTCAACGTGACCGATCGTGCCTACGTTTACGTGCGGCTTGGTACGCTCAAACTTGCCTTTAGCCATTTGCTCAATCCTCGCGTGATATCTGTGACTTATTTACGATTGTTTATCACCGCCTCCGCAACGCTCTTCGGCGCCTCGGAGTAGTGTTTGAATTCCATTGAATACGTGGCACGCCCCTGGGTCAGCGACCGCAACTGGGTCGCATAACCGAACATCTCCGCCAGCGGCACTTCGGCGCGGATGCCCTTCATGCCACCCGTGATGTCTTCCATGCCCTGCACGATGCCGCGACGTCCGGACAGATCGCCCATGACGTTGCCCATGAAGTCTTCCGGCGTCTCGACCTCGACCGCCATCATCGGCTCCAGCAGCGCCGGGCTGGCCTTGCGCATCGCGTCCTTGAATGCGATCGAAGCCGCCATCTTGAACGCGTTTTCGTTCGAGTCCACGTCGTGGTACGAACCATCGAACAACGTGACCTTGACGTCCACCACCGGGAAGCCGGCCAGCACGCCATTCGGCAGCGTATCGCGCAAGCCCTTGTCGACCGCCGGAATGTATTCGCGCGGCACCACCCCGCCCTTGATCGCATCCACGAACTCGTAGCCCTTGCCCGTCTCGTTCGGCTCCAGCTTGATCCACACGTGACCATACTGACCACGTCCGCCGGATTGCTTGACGAATTTGCCTTCCTGCTCGACCGCCTTGCGGATCGCTTCGCGGTAAGCCACCTGCGGCGCGCCGACGTTGGCCTCGACGTTGAACTCGCGCTTCATCCGGTCAACGATGATCTCGAGGTGCAGCTCGCCCATCCCAGAGATGATGGTCTGCCCCGACTCTTCATCGGTACGCACGCGGAACGACGGATCTTCAGCCGCCAGGCGCGACAGCGAGATGCCCATCTTTTCCTGGTCGCCCTTGGTCTTGGGCTCAACGGCGACGTGAATGACCGGCTCCGGGAACACCATGCGCTCAAGGATGATAGGCGCGGTCGGATCACACAGCGTTTCACCGGTGATAACTTCCTTCAGACCCACGCATGCGGCGATATCGCCCGCACGCACTTCCTTGATTTCGGCGCGCTCATCGGCGTGCATCTGCAGCAGACGACCGACGCGGTCCTTCTTGCCCTTGACCGAGTTGAGTACCGTATCACCCGAGTTCAACACGCCTGAATAGACGCGAATGAAGGTCAGCTGGCCAACGAACGGGTCCGTCATGAGCTTGAACGCCAGCGCCGAAAACTTCTCGCCATCATCCGCGTGGCGGACAACTTCCTTCTCGTCATCATCCACCCCGGCGACCGGGGGAATATCCACCGGCGACGGCAGCAGATCGATGACGGCGTCGAGCATGCGCTGTACACCCTTGTTCTTGAACGCGGTGCCGCACAGCATCGGCTGGATCTCGCATGCGAGCGTGCGCAAGCGCAGCCCCTGCATGATCTTCTCGGTCGGCAGCTCGCCGTTCTCGAGATACTCGTTCATCAGATCTTCGCTGGCCTCGGCAGCCGCCTCGATCATCTGCTCGCGCCACTTCTCGGCTTCAGCCTGGAGCTCAGACGGTATCTCGCGATAATCAAACTGCATCCCCTGGGATGCCTCATCCCAGTAGATCGCCTTCATCTTGATCAGATCAACGACGCCCAGGAACTTCTCTTCCGCGCCAATCGGAATCACGATCGGCACCGGATGAGCCTTGAGGCGCGTCTTCATCTGGTCCACGACCTTGAAGAAGTTCGCCCCCTGGCGGTCCATCTTGTTCACGAACGCGAGACGCGGAACCTTGTACTTGGTGGCCTGACGCCACACCGTTTCGGACTGCGGCTGTACGCCACCGACCGCGCAATAGACCATGCATGCGCCATCGAGCACACGCATCGAGCGCTCGACCTCGATCGTGAAATCGACGTGCCCCGGAGTGTCGATGATGTTGAAACGATGCTCGGGGTACTGCTGCTCCATGCCCTTCCAGAAGCACGTCGTCGCGGCGGAGGTAATCGTGATGCCCCGCTCCTGCTCCTGAGCCATCCAGTCCATGGTCGCCGCGCCATCATGGACTTCGCCAATCTTGTGACTGACACCGGTATAGAAAAGAATACGCTCGGTGGTGGTCGTCTTGCCAGCGTCGATGTGTGCCGAGATACCGATGTTGCGGTAGCGCTCAATGGGGGTCTTGCGGGCCACGGTATTATCCTGCCAGGTTGAGTCGCGCCAGCGCGCGATGTTAGGTTCTTGTCTTACAAAACAATCGAGCCCTTGTCAGGGCCCGATCCACTACCGTTGAAAAGAATCAGAAACGGTAGTGCGAGAATGCCTTGTTAGCCTCTGCCATGCGATGCACTTCTTCACGCTTCTTCATCGCGGAGCCACGCCCCTCGGCCGCCTCAAGCAACTCACCGGCGAGACGCTGGGCCATCGACTTTTCGGCGCGCTTGCGCGCTGCCTCGCGCAGCCAACGCATCGACAGCGCCATGCGGCGCGACGGACGAACCTCGACCGGAACCTGGTAGTTCGCACCACCGACGCGACGGCTCTTGACCTCGACCACCGGTTTGACATTACCGACCGCAGCGGAAAAGACCTCCAGCGGATCTTTGCCGGCCTTGCCGGAAATATGCGCGAAAGCGCCATAGACGATGCGTTCGGCAACCGACTTCTTGCCCGACTGCATGATCACATTGATGAACTTGGAAACATCCTGGGAGCCGAACTTGGGATCGGGCAGGATTTCACGTTTTGGTACTTCACGACGACGCGGCATGGCAACCTCTAGCTAATCTCTGAATGCCTGGAATTAGGACTTTTTCGGGCGCTTGGCACCGTACTTGGAGCGCGACTGCTTACGATCCTTCACACCCTGCAAATCAAGCGAGCCGCGAACAATGTGATAACGGACGCCCGGCAAATCCTTGACACGACCACCACGGATCAGAACCACCGAGTGCTCCTGCAGGTTGTGGCCTTCACCACCAATGTAGGAGATGACCTCGAAACCATTGGTCAGACGAACCTTTGCAACCTTGCGCAGCGCGGAGTTCGGCTTCTTGGGAGTCGTCGTGTACACCCGGGTACACACCCCCCGTTTCTGCGGACATGCATCAAGCGCGGGAACCTTGCTCTTGGCGGCGATTTTCTGCCGCGGATTGCGGACTAGCTGATTAATTGTTGGCATAGCTTGAGATTTTCCAAATAATCCGAGGTAGCCTCCATGGGCCACCTCGGGCGGATTGCTCCGGGCCTCTTACGCCACGATCGTGACTACAACTGATCAGCCCGCATAAAGAGGCCGGATTTTATGCTGATATTCCGGCTACGTCAACCAGCCTGTACATCCTGGGTGGCATCAACAGAAATTTCCGGTATCGGCTCCTGCATGTTCGACCACGCGTGCTCCGCGCCCAGATCTTCACCTGCCTGCTGGGTACGGCGATTGCGATGGTAGGCCATGCCGGTCCCGGCCGGGATCAGACGACCGACGATCACGTTTTCCTTCAACCCACGCAAATCGTCCCGTTTGCCCATGATCGCCGCCTCGGTCAGCACCCGCGTCGTTTCCTGGAAGGAGGCGGCGGAGATGAACGAATCGGTCGACAACGAGGCCTTGGTGATGCCAAGCAGCACGTTCTCGTACTGCGCCGGCAACTTGCCATCGCGCTCCATCGCCTCGTTTTCTTCCAGCACGTCCGAGCGTTCGACCTGCTCTTCGCGGATGAAGCGGGTATCGCCCGGATCCGAAATGACGACCCGACGCAACATCTGACGCACGATCACTTCGATGTGCTTGTCGTTGATCTTCACACCCTGCAAGCGATACACGTCCTGGACTTCGTCGATGATGTAGCGGGCCAGCGCGGGAATGCCCTGCAGGCGCAGGATATCGTGCGGATCGGCCGGGCCATCCACGATCAGCTCGCCCTTGTTGACCACCTGTCCATCATGGACCATCAGATGCTTGTCCTTCGGGATCAGGAAGTCATGCGCGATGCCGTCCGGCTCGGTGATGACCAGACGCTGCTTGCCCTTGGTGTCCTTGCCGAACGACACCGTCCCGGTGAATTCGGCGAGCACGCCGGCATCCTTGGGCGCACGCGCCTCAAACAGCTCCGCCACACGCGGCAGACCGCCGGTAATGTCACGCTTCTTCGCCGATTCCTGCGGAATCTTGGCCAGTACGTCACCGACGCTGACCTGCTGCCCATCCTTCACCGTGATCAGCGAACCGACCTGGAAGGTGATCGCCACCGCGTGGTCGGTGCCGACGATACGGACTTCTTCACCCTTCTCGTCGAGCAGCTTGACCTGCGGGCGCATGCCCTTGCTCGCCGAGGTGGTCGAACGACGCTTGGCATCGATGACCACCAGCGTCGACAGACCCGTCACCTCGTCAATCTGCTTGGCAACCGTGACGCCATCCTCTACGTTCTCGAACTTCACGACACCCGCGTATTCGGTGATGATCGGGCGGGTGTGCGGATCCCACGCCGCGAGTTGCAGGCCGGCCTTGATGTTCATGCCATCGTCGACGAACAGCGTCGCGCCGTACGGCAACTTGTGACGTTCGCGCTCGCGCCCCATGTCATCGGCCACCACCAGTTCCGCCGAGCGGGCGATCACAACCTTGTCGCCCTTGGCGCTGGTCACGTAACGCATGTTGCCGGCAAAGCGTATCGTGCCCGCCGACTTGGCCTCGACCCCACTGGCCGCGGCGGCACGAGAAGCCGCACCGCCGACGTGGAAGGTACGCATCGTCAACTGGGTGCCGGGTTCGCCGATGGACTGGGCGGCAATCACGCCGACCGCCTCACCGACGTTCACCTCCGTACCACGCCCCAGGTCACGACCGTAGCACTTGCCGCAGATTCCGTAGCGGGTGCCGCAGGTCAGCGCGGTACGGACCTTGACTTCATCGATACCGAGGCTGTCGACCTGTTCGACCATATCTTCGTTGAGCAGGGTGCCCGCTTCGATCACGGTCTCCTGGGTATCCGGATTGACCAGATCTTCGGCACACACCCGCCCAAGGATGCGCTCGCGCAGCGCCTCGACGACTTCACCGCCTTCGATCAAGGCTTTCATGACGAAGCCTTCTCGGGTGCCGCAATCGTCCTCGGTCACGACCAGATCCTGCGTCACATCAACCAGACGCCGGGTCAGGTAGCCCGAGTTCGCGGTCTTCAGCGCGGTATCGGCAAGACCCTTACGCGCGCCGTGGGTGGAGATGAAGTACTGCAGAACGTTAAGACCTTCGCGGAAGTTGGTCGTGATCGGCGTCTCGATGATCGAGCCATCCGGCTTCGCCATCAGACCACGCATCCCGGCGAGCTGACGGATCTGCGCCGCCGAACCCCGTGCGCCCGAGTCCGCCATCATGTAGATGGAGTTGAACGACTCCTGCTTGACCAGATCGCCGTTGCGATCGGTCACATCGTCCTGCCCAAGCTGATCCATCATCGCCTTGGCTACCTGATCACCGGCACGCCCCCAGATATCGACGACCTTGTTGTAGCGCTCGCCATCGGTCACCAGACCCGAGGTGTACTGGTCGGCGATTTCCTTGACCTCCTTCTCGGCGGCCGAAATCAGCACTTCCTTCTCACCGGGGACCAGCATGTCCTTGACCGCGATCGAAATCCCGGCGCGGGTCGCCAGACGGAAGCCGAACTGCATCAGCTTGTCGGCGAACACCACCGTGTCCTTCAGCCCGCAGCGGCGGAAGGTCGCGTTGATCAGCTTCGAGATTTCCTTCTTCTTCAGCGGCTTGTCGATCACGCTGAACGGCAGGCCGGCGGGCAGGATCTCGGACAACAGGGCACGACCGACGGTCGTGTCATAACGCCCCAGTTTCTCGACCTTGTCACCCGAGGCATCGAACTCGAAGGTCCGGATGCGCACCGAGACGCGAGCGTGCAGCGCAGCGTGACCCGACTCGTAGGCACGCTTGGCTTCGGATACATCGGCAAACATCATGCCTTCGCCGAGGGCATTGACCGCCTCGCGCGTCGCATAGTAGAGACCCAGCACGATATCCTGCGACGGCACGATGATGGGCTCGCCGTTGGCCGGCGACAGCACGTTGTTCGAGGCCAGCATCAGGGTACGCGCTTCCATCTGCGCTTCCAGCGACAGCGGCACGTGCACGGCCATCTGGTCACCGTCGAAGTCGGCGTTGAACGCGACGCAGACCAGCGGATGCAGTTGAATGGCCTTGCCTTCGATCAGCACCGGCTCGAACGCCTGGATACCGAGACGGTGCAGGGTCGGCGCACGGTTGAGCATGACCGGATGCTCGCTGATCACCTCTTCGAGGATGTCCCAGACCACCGGCTCCTGGTTCTCGACCATCTTCTTGGCCTGCTTGATCGTGGTCGCGAGACCACGCAGCTCAAGCTTGTTGAAGATGAACGGCTTGAACAGCTCCAGCGCCATCAGCTTGGGCAGGCCGCACTGGTGCAGCTTGAGCTGCGGACCCACCACGATGACCGAACGGCCCGAGTAGTCGACGCGCTTGCCCAGCAGGTTCTGACGGAAGCGACCGCCCTTGCCCTTGATCATGTCGGCCAGCGACTTCAACGGGCGCTTGTTCGCGCCGGTCATGGCCTTGCCGCGACGACCGTTGTCGAGCAACGAATCGACGGCTTCCTGCAGCATGCGCTTTTCGTTGCGGCAGATGATCTCGGGCGCCTTCAGTTCCAGCAGGCGCTTGAGGCGGTTGTTGCGGTTGATGACGCGGCGATACAGGTCGTTCAGATCCGAGGTCGCGAAGCGCCCACCATCCAGCGGCACCAACGGGCGCAGGTCCGGCGGCAGCACCGGCAGCACTTCCAGCACCATCCACTCCGGCTTGATCCCGGAGGTCTGGAACGCTTCGAGCACCTTGAGCCGCTTGGAGTACTTCTTGACCTTGGCTTCCGAACCAGTGGTTTCCAGTTCGCCACGCAGCTTCTCGACTTCGTTGTTCAGATCCAGCGTACGCAGCAACTCACGGATGCCCTCGGCACCCATGGATGCGTCGAAGTCGTCGCCGTATTCCTCGACCTTGGCGAGATAGTCGTCCTCGGTCAGCAACTGGGCGCGCGTGAGCGGCGTCAGCCCCGGCTCGACCACGACAAAGGCTTCGAAGTACAGCACGCGTTCGATGTCACGCAGGGTCATGTCGAGCACCATGCCCAGACGGCTCGGCAGGCTCTTCAGGAACCAGATGTGCGCGACCGGGCTGGCCAGTTCGATATGGCCCATGCGCTCGCGGCGCACCTTGGATAGCGTCACTTCGACGCCGCATTTTTCGCAGATCACGCCACGATGCTTGAGGCGCTTGTACTTGCCGCACAGACACTCGTAGTCCTTGACCGGACCGAAGATCTTGGCGCAGAACAGGCCATCGCGCTCGGGTTTGAACGTACGATAGTTGATGGTCTCGGGCTTCTTGACCTCGCCATAGGACCACGACCGGATCTTGTCCGGCGAGGCGAGTCCGACCGTAATCGCGTCGAACTCGTCTTCGTGGGGCAGGGTTTGCTTGAACAGGTCAGCGAGCAGGCTTTTCATGTTTCACTCCATCCGGGTAAGCAACCAGGGCTTTCACCCGGTTCAATGGCTGTCCAAATCGATGTCGATCGCGAGCGAGCGGATTTCCTTCACCAGCACGTTGAAGGACTCGGGCATGCCCGCATCGATCTTGTGTTCGCCCTTGACGATGTTTTCGTACACCTTGGTACGGCCAGTGACGTCATCAGACTTGACGGTGAGCATTTCCTGCAGCGTGTAGGCCGCGCCGTAGGCCTCGAGCGCCCACACCTCCATCTCGCCGAAACGCTGACCACCGAACTGCGCCTTGCCACCCAGCGGCTGCTGGGTGACGAGCGAGTAAGGTCCGGTCGAACGCGCATGCATCTTGTCATCGACCAGGTGGTGCAGTTTCAGCACGTGCTTGTAACCCACGGTGACCTTGCGGTCGAAGGCGTCGCCGGTACGTCCGTCATAGAGCGTCACCTGGCCGCTGGAATCCAGCCCGGCCAGTTCGAACATCGCCTCGATCTCCGACTCCTTGGCGCCATCGAACACCGGCGTCGCGAACGGCACGCCATGCTTCAGGTTGGTCGCCAGCTCCATGATCTCGGTGTCGGTGAGGGACGCCACGTCCTCACCCTTACCGCTGCTGTTGTAGATCGCGTCGAGCAGACCGCGGACCTCGGCCGCAGCCGCGCTCGCGCGCAGCATCCCGTCGATCTTTTGTCCGAGCGCCTTGGCGGCACGTCCGAGGTGAGTCTCGAGAATCTGTCCGATGTTCATCCGTGACGGCACACCCAGCGGGTTCAGCGCGATATCGACCGGCGTACCGTCAGCCATGTAAGGCATGTCCTCGACCGGTACGATGCGCGACACCACGCCCTTGTTACCGTGACGGCCGGCCATCTTGTCACCCGGCTGCAGGCGACGCTTGACCGCGAGGTGCACCTTGACCATCTTCTGCACGCCCGGCGGCAGTTCATCACCCTGGGTGAGCTTCTTCTTCTTGACCTCGAAGGCCAGCTCGAAGTCCTTGCGCGTCTTTTCCAGACCTTCGCGGATCGCTTCGAGCTGCACCGCCAGTTCTTCGTCCGCCATGCGGATGTCGAACCAGTGGTACGGCTCCAGCGTATCGAGGTAGGCCTCGGTGACGGCGGCGCCCTTGGCGAGCTTCTTCGGCCCGCCGTTGACCTTCTGACCCGCGATCATGCGGCGGATACGCGCGAACGCGTCCCGCTCGACGATGCGCATCTGGTCGGCCAGGTCGGTCTTGAAGCTGCGCAGCATGTCGTCGATGATGGACTGGGCGCGCTTGTCGCGCTCGATCCCTTCACGCGTGAACACCTGCACGTCGATCACGGTGCCGACCATGCCGGAAGGCACGCGCAGCGAGGTATCCTTCACGTCGGACGCCTTCTCGCCGAAGATCGCGCGCAGCAGCTTTTCTTCCGGCGTGAGCTGGGTCTCGCCCTTGGGGGTGACCTTGCCCACCAGCACATCGCCCGCTTCGACTTCCGCACCGATGTAGACGATGCCTGACTCATCCAGGCGCGACATCTGGGCTTCACCCAGCGACGCGATGTCGCGGGTGATATCTTCCGCGCCCAGCTTGGTATCGCGCGCCACGACCGTGAGTTCTTCGATATGGATGGAGGTAAAGCGGTCGTCCGCCACCACGCGCTCCGAGATCAGGATCGAATCCTCGAAGTTGTAGCCATTCCACGGCATGAACGCGACCAGCATGTTCTGGCCCAGCGCCAGTTCGCCCAGATCGGTCGACGCCCCGTCGGCGATCACATCGCCCTTGGCGATGATGTCACCAACCTTGACCACCGGCCGCTGGTTGATGTTGGTGTTCTGGTTGGAGCGGGTGTACTTGATCATGTTGTAGATGTCGACACCCACCTCGCCCGCAAGGGTTTCGTCGTCATGCACACGCACCACGATACGGTTGGCATCGACGTAGTCCACCACCCCGCCCCGCAGCGCCTGCACTGCGGTACCCGAGTCGACCGCCACGGTACGCTCGATGCCGGTACCGACGAGCGGCTTCTCCGGGCGCAAGCAAGGCACGGCCTGACGCTGCATGTTCGCGCCCATCAAGGCACGGTTCGCGTCGTCATGCTCCAGGAACGGAATCAACGACGCCGCCACCGACACGATCTGGCCTGGAGCGACGTCCATGTACTGGATCTGCTCGGTCGTCGACAGCATGAACTCGCCCTTGTGGCGGCACGACACGAGGTCGCCCGACAGCATTCCGTCGGCATTGATTTCAGCGTTGGCCTGGGCGATGACATAGTGCCCCTCTTCGATCGCCGACAGGTACTCAATCTCGTCGGTGACCCTGCCGTCATTCACCTTGCGGTAGGGTGTTTCGAGGAAGCCGTACTGGTTGGTGCGCGCATAGACCGCCAGCGAGTTGATCAGACCGATGTTCGGACCTTCCGGGGTTTCGATCGGACACACACGGCCATAGTGGGTCGGATGCACGTCACGCACCTCGAAGCCCGCCCGCTCACGCGTCAGACCGCCCGGGCCGAGCGCCGAGACACGACGCTTGTGAGTGATCTCGGACAGCGGGTTGGTCTGATCCATGAACTGCGACAACTGGCTGGAGCCGAAGAACTCCTTGATCGCAGCCGATATCGGCTTGGCATTGATCAGGTCATGCGGCATCAAGTTGTCGGATTCCGCCTGGCTCAAACGCTCCTTGACCGCGCGCTCGACGCGCACCAGACCGGCGCGGAACTGGTTTTCGGCCAGCTCGCCCACCGAACGTACCCGCCGGTTACCCAGGTGATCGATGTCGTCGATCTCGCCACGCCCGTTGCGCAACTCGACCAGCACCCCCATGACCGCGAGGATGTCCTCGTTCGACAGCGTGCCCGCACCCAGTTGGTCGTGCGGACCAACCTGTTCGTAGTAGCGCTTGAGCCAGCCCGGCGAACGCTCGTTGACAACTTCCGGATAAACGCGACGATTGAACTTCATGCGCCCGACGGCGGACAGGTCGTAGCGCTCTTCTGAGTAGAACAATCCCTGGAACAATGCCTCGACCGCATCCTCGGTGGGCGGCTCGCCCGGACGCATCATGCGGTAGATCGCGACGCGCGCGGCCCACTGATCGGCGGTCTCGTCGATACGCAGGGTCTGCGAAATGTAGCCACCCCGATCCAGATCGTTGATGTAGAGCGTCTGCAGGTCGGTGACCCCCGCCAGACGCATCTTCGCCAGCAGATCCTCGGTAATCTCGTCGTTGGCCCTGGCGATCACTTCGCCGGTCTCGGCATCGGCCAGATTGCGCGCCAGCACGCGTCCCAGCAGGAAATCCTCGGGCACCGTGATCTTGGTGATCCCGGCCTGCTCGATCTCACGTATGTGCTTGGCCGTAATGCGCTTGTCGCGCGCCACGATCAATTTGCCGGCCGAATCGGTGATGTCGAAGCGCGCCACTTCGCCGCGCAGGCGGTCCGCCACGACGCCGAACTCGATCTCCTCGCCATTGAGGCGGAAGCCGTCGAAGTCGTGGAACGATTCGAGGATATCTTCCGGCGTCATGCCGATCGCGCGCAGCAGGATGGTCGCGGGCATCTTGCGGCGACGGTCTACGCGGAAGAACAGGCAGTCCTTGGGGTCGAACTCGAAGTCCAGCCACGAGCCACGGTAGGGAATGATGCGCGCGGAGAACAGCAACTTGCCGGACGAGTGGGTCTTGCCCCGGTCGTGATCGAAGAACACGCCCGGCGAGCGGTGCAACTGCGACACGATCACGCGTTCGGTTCCATTGATGACAAAGGATCCGGTGGTCGTCATGAGCGGAATCTCGCCCATGTATACCTCCTGCTCCTTGACCTCCTTGATGGTCTCCTTCGGCGCGTCACGGTCCAATATCACCAGACGCACCCGCGCACGCAACGGCGCGGCAAACGTCAGGCCACGCTGTTGGCATTCCTTGACGTCAAACACCGGATCACCCAGCATGTACTGGACGAACTCAAGGCGTGCGTTGCCGCTGTGGCTGGCGATGGGGAAAATCGACGTAAACGCCGCCTGCAAACCGTCGTTGGCACGCTCCAACGGGGGCGTATGCTCTTGCAGAAAGGATACAAACGAATCAATCTGCGTGGCGAGCAGGAAGGGTACGTCCCGCACGGCCGTACGTTTGGCAAAGCTTTTGCGGATACGTTTCTTTTCGGTGTAAGAATACGCCATGGGTGCTCCGGATAGAGGTCAGACGTCAAAAAGACAGAACGCAGCGCCCGGTCTGGTACGAACGAGACGCGGAGCCGATGAATCGTGCGCTGTGTTATATCTTCTGACAATTACAAAGCACGAAAGGGCTGGCGCCCATGAAGGTCGCCAGCCCTGAGAAGAACCAGGGTCTTACTTGATCTCGACCTTGGCACCAGCCTCTTCGAGTTGCTTCTTGAGCGCTTCAGCGTCGGCCTTGGAAACACCTTCCTTGACGGCCTTCGGTGCGCCATCAACCAGGTCCTTGGCTTCCTTGAGGCCCAGGCCGGTGGCGGCACGCACGACCTTGATCGCTTCGACTTTCTTCTCGCCGGCGGCGACCAGAATGACATCGAACTCGGTCTTCTCTTCGACGGCAGCGGCTTCGCCGGCGGCGGCCGGCGCGGCCACGGCAACGGCGGCAGCAGCCGACACGCCAAACTTCTCTTCCATGTCCTTGATGAGCTGCGACAGCTCAAGCACGGTCATGTTGCCAATTGCTTCCAGAATATCGTCTTTGGACACAGCCATTTGTTGCTCCTGAATTTACTAAGCACCTACAACCGAGGTGCGGTCGAGGGAATTACGCAGTCTCTCTGGAATCGCGCAGCGCGGCGACGGTACGTACAAACTTGCCCGGAACTTCGTTGAGCGTCTGAACGAACTTGGTAACCGGCGCCTGCATCGTCCCCAACAGCCTGGCAAGCAGTTCTTCGCGGCTCGGCAGCGAAGCCAACGCCTTGACGCCATTGGCATCCATGACGTAATTGGCCATCGCACCGCCCGTGATCACGAGCTTGTCGTTGGTCTTGGCGAACTCCTGCAACACCTTGGCGGGCGCCACCGGATCTGCGGAAATACCGTAGATCAGCGGACCCACCATTTTGTCGGCCAAGCCTTCGAACGGCGTACCGGTAACGGCACGGCGAACCAGCGTGTTTTTCAGGACGCGCAGATAAACACCGGACTCGCGCGCCTTCGCGCGCAAGGCGGTGACCTGCCCGACTTCGAGACCACGGTACTCAGCGACTACCACTACCTGGGCGTTCACCAGTTCGGCGGACACTTCGGCAACGACAGCCTTCTTGTCATCAAGATTGAGACCCAAGGTCATCTCCCTTAAGTGAAACGTTTGCTCCGGAGGCAAAATGCCCCGAAAACAAACAACCACGGCGACCGTCTTCAGGAGCAAGGCAGGTGCTGCAAGCAGCACATACCACCACTATCCTGCTTCGGGCGACGCCATCTGCGTTGGGCCGGACTGCACGCAATACCCGCACAGCCCGGATTAAGATCCAGCCCGTAGCAGCCAGCACAGACTGGCGCACTGCGGACAACGACACGAGACCCCCAACGGTCTTTGACAACCTGCCGCACCTCGCGGGGCGGCAGCCCAAAGTTACGGGGTGCGAACCTGCACACCCTAAAACTCAACTCATTACGCAGCCGAAATACTCGCCGGCTCCACGCGGACACCCACCCCCATCGTGGAGGACAGTGCCACCTTGCGCAGGAATATTCCCTTGGAACTGGCGGGCTTGGCCTTGACCAGCGCGTCCACGATCGCGGCGGCGTTCTGCTGCAGCGCCTCGACGCTGAACGAAGCACGCCCGATGGTGGCGTGGATGATCCCGCCCTTGTCGGTCCGGTACTGAACCTGACCGGCCTTGGCGTTCTTGACCGCCGCTTCGACGTCCATCGTCACCGTACCCACCTTGGGGTTGGGCATCAGACCACGCGGACCGAGGATCTGGCCAAGCTGACCGACCACGCGCATGGCATCCGGTGTCGCGATGCACAGATCGAAGTTGATGGTGCCCGCCTTGACTTCGGCAGCCAGATCGTCAAACCCGACCACATCCGCGCCGGCGGCACGCGCCAGCTCTGCCTTGTCACCCTGGGCGAACACCGCGACGCGAACGGTCTTGCCCGTTCCGGCCGGCAGCACCACCGAACCACGCACCAACTGGTCCGATTTGCGTGCGTCGATCCCGAGGTTGACCGAAATATCGATCGACTCGTCGAACTTCGCATTGGCACAATCCTTCACCAGCGCCAACGCCTCGCCAACGGGATAGGCACGGTTGCGGTCGACTTTGGCGCGCACGGCCTGAACGCGTTTGGAAATCTTTGCCATGATCAGAGCCCCTCTACCGTAATACCCATGCTGCGAGCCGAGCCCGCAATCGTGCGCACCGCCGCGTCCATGTTGGCCGCGGTCAGGTCCGGCATCTTGGCCTGGGCGATTTCCTCGACCTGGGCACGCGTCAGCGAACCGACCTTGTCGGTATGCGGCTTGGGCGAACCCTTGGCCACCTTGGCGGCTTTCTTGATCAGCACCGACGCCGGCGGCGTCTTCATGATGAAGGTGAAGCTCTTGTCCGCAAACGCGGTGATCACGACCGGAATCGGCAGACCCGGCTCGAGACCCTGCGTCTTGGCGTTGAACGCCTTGCAGAACTCCATGATGTTCAGACCGCGCTGACCCAGCGCCGGTCCGATCGGGGGACTGGGGTTGGCCTTGCCGGCCGGCACCTGCAGCTTGATATAACCAGTAATCTTCTTTGCCATCGCGGCATTCTCCTGTCTTGAGTGCAAACGCATCGGCCCTGGCCGACGCTCCTCTTTCCCGGCCAGGCCGGGCATTCACGGGCCGTTGCCGGCCCACTGTGGCGAGTCCCCCCGGCCTTCAGGCCGGGCCTCCTCGTCACGATCCAATGAAGCCTACGGCTCCAAGCACGCTGGTCTCGCTGACCCCGGCATGAATGCCGTGGCTTGCGCTCGACCTGTGATCAGGTCTTCTCGACCTGGCCGAAATCCAGCTCCACCGGCGTGGCGCGACCAAAAATGGTCACCGACACCCGCAGCTTGCTCTTGTCGTAATTGACATCCTCGACGGACCCGTGGAAATCGGTGAACGGCCCTTCCTTGACCCGAACCACCTCGCCCAATTCCCACAGCACCTTGGGACGGGGTTTTTCCACCCCTTCCTGCATCTGGTGCATGATCTTTTCGACTTCGCGCTCGGTGATCGGAGTCGGCCGGTTGGCAGAGCCGCCGACAAAACCGGTCACTTTCGGCGTCGACTTGACCAGATGCCAGCTCTCATCGTTCATTTCCATCTCGACGAGAACATAGCCGGGGAAGAACTTACGCTCGGTAATGCTCTTCTGCCCGCCCTTCATCTCGACCACTTCTTCGACCGGAACGAGAATCTGTCCAAAGAAGTCCTGCATCTCGGCGCGCGCGATGCGCTCGACCAGAGCCCTCTGGACGGATTTCTCGAAGCCCGAATAAGCATGTACCACGTACCAGCGCTTCGTCATGATCATTTCCAGCCCAGGATCAGGTCGTACAGCACCCACTCCAGGCTCTTGTCGGTCAGCCACAGGAAAGCCGCGATTACGACCACAAACGCGAACACCATACCGGTCGTCTGCACGGTCTCCTTGCGGGACGGCCACACGACCTTCTTGGTTTCGACGATGGATTCGCGCGAGAAGACGACAAAACGCTGCCCGAGTTCGGACTGCGCCGCCACGGCCGCGCCGGCCGCAACGCCCACCAGCACCGACAGGACGCGCAGCACCAGCGCCTGCTCGGACAGAATGTAAAAGCCGGCGATACCGGCCCCAAGCAGGGCTAGAGCCAGTACAAGCTTCAGTTTATCGGCCATCGGCGTATTGACATCCGGAAATATTGGCAGGGGCAGAGGGAATCGAACCCCCAACCTTCGGTTTTGGAGACCGACGCTCTGCCAGTTGAGCTATACCCCTGCAGCAGAGACTACTAAACGCCCCGCACCGCGGGGCGTTCGCCGATCAAGCAATCGCCAGGCGATTACTCGATAATCTTGGCGACGACACCGGCGCCCACGGTACGACCACCTTCGCGGATCGCGAAACGCAGACCTTCTTCCATGGCGATCGGGGCGATCAGCTTGACGGTGATCGACACGTTGTCGCCCGGCATCACCATCTCGGTGCCTTCCGGCAGCGAGATCGAACCGGTCACGTCGGTGGTACGG
>JACOUN010000122.1 GCA_016177805.1 Rhodocyclales bacterium | reverse complement strand
CTTCGAGACGACCTTCATCCCGCTGATGACCCCGGTGGTGATCCTGATGATGGTGGGGCCGTTCATGCGCTGGAAAGGCGACGTACTCGGGCGCATCGTACGCAAGCTGGGGCCGGTGCTGCTGGTGAGCGTAGCGCTGGGTCTTGTCATCGCGTACGCGATCGAGCACGTGACCTGGCGCACGGTGCTGGGCCTCACGCTGGCGGCGTGGGTGGTGCTGGGCAGCGTGAAATTGCTGGTGACGCGACTGTCGGACCACGCGGGGGCATCCGCGATGACCCGTCTGCGCGGCATACCGTCGGGTTGGTGGGGCATGTGGCTTGCGCATCTGGGGATAGGCGTGTTCATCATCGGGGTGACCATGGTCGGCAGCCTCGATGCGCGCCTCGACGTCAAGATGCATCCGGGCGAGACTGCGACGCTGGCCGGATATACGTTCCGCCTCGATGGCGTCGCGGACGTGCCCGGCCCCAACTACGACGCGGCGCGCGCCACGGTGGTGGTGCATGACGGTGAAAGACTCCTTACCACCCTGTCACCCGAAAAGCGCTCGTACCGCGCCCAGCAGATGCCAATGACCGAAGCGGCACTCGATATCGGCCTGTTCCGTGATGTTTATGTCGCGCTCGGCGCCGAAGTGGACGGCGGAGCCTGGCTGCTGAGCCTGTATCACAAGCCCTTCATCAGCTGGATCTGGTTCGGCTGCACCCTGATGGGGTTGGGTGGAGTTTTGGCCGCGGCCGACAGGCGTTATCGCCGCCTGGCCGAACGCCGGGTTGCGGCTGCCGCCGCAGTCGGGCAGGCGGGTTGAGCGGGGGCGGAGACCATCTCATGAAAGCAAGGTTTCTCGTGCCGCTGGCGCTGTTCCTGGTGCTTGCCGGATTTCTTGGCTATGGGTTGACCCTCAATCCGCGCGAGCTGCCCTCGGTGCTGATCGACAAGCCGGCGCCGGATTTCCGCCTGGCCCGGCTGGATGCGCCGGAGCAGTCGTTTGCCCTCGCGGACATGCGTGGCAAGGTATGGTTGCTCAACGTGTGGGCGTCGTGGTGCGTGGCATGTCGACAGGAGCATCCGGTGCTCGTTGACCTGGCGAAGAAGGGCGTGGTGCCCATCGTCGGACTCAACTACAAGGACGTGAACGACGATGCCAAGGCCTGGCTCAAGCGTTACGGCGATCCGTACACTGTGTCGATCGTCGATGGCGATGGGCGGGTCGGTATCGATTTTGGTGTGTATGGCGTGCCCGAGACTTTCCTCATCGATGCTTCCGGCATGATCCGTTACAAGCACATCGGCCCGGTCACCCCCGAGGCGCTCAGGGATGTACTGTTGCCACTGATTGCGGAGCTGTCCCGTGCGAAGTGACCGATTGCGGATGCGTATCGCGCGGGTGCTGTGGCGCCGTGCCGTGGTGGTAGTGGGTATGACGATGGCGTCGGCGGCGCTGGCGGGCGGGGGCGTCGCGAGTCCTGCGGCGGCCGACCCGGTGCTGGAGGCGCGGGTCCAGGATCTCTCCTACAAACTGCGTTGCCTGGTGTGCCAGAACGAGTCGATTGCCGAATCGCGCGCACCACTGGCTGAGGATCTGCGCAACCAGGTGCGCGAACAGCTCGCGGCGGGCAAGAGCGAAGCCGAGATCATCGATTTCCTGGTCAGTCGCTATGGCGACTTCGTCCTGTATCAACCGCCGTTCAAGCCGATTACGCTGGTCCTGTGGCTGGGGCCGCTGGTGCTGTTGCTGTCGGGCGCGGGATGGCTGGTGTATCGCTTGCGCAGCCGCGAACGTGAGCCGGCGCCGGAACTGTCCGCCGATCAGCGGGCGAATGCGCGCGCCTTGCTGGACGGCACTTCCGCGGTAGCCAAGGAGCCTCGCAAGTGACTGCATTTGTAATTCTCGCCGCCATCCTGGTGGCTGGCGCCCTGCTGCTGATTGTGCCGCCCATGCTTGGTTTTGGCAGCGCAAGCCGTAGCCACGTCGCGCGTCAGCGCCAGGCGGAAACGGCGCTGGTGGTGCTGCGTGAACAACTGGCCGAGCTTGAGGTCGAGCACGCGGCCGGGCGCATCGCCGAAGCGCAGTATCAGCGCTCGCGCCAGGAAATAGAACAGCGCGCGCTGGACGAGGGGCGGGCGGCCGAGAGTCAGGCCGACGTGCGGCCGTCGAAGGCATGGGCGGGGGTGGTCGCGCTGGCGCTGCCGGCCGCCGCCGCCGTGGTCTATCTGACGCTGGGTACGCCAGCCGCGCTCGATCCGCAGGCGCTGGTGGCGCAGGAGCAAGAGCACGCGATCGACCCCGCCGAAATGGCCGGGCTGGTGGCGCAACTGGCGGATCGCCTCGAAAAGAACCCCGACGACGTGACCGGCTGGCTGATGCTGGCACGCTCCTATGTGATGCTCGGCAATGCCGAGGATGCGCTGGCAACGTGGCAGCGCATCGGAGCGCGCGCTCCCGACGATGCCAACGTGCTGGCCGACTGGGCCGACGTGCTGGCGAACGCGCAGCGCGGCGATTTCGCCGGGAAACCCGACCGCCTGATCGCCAGGGCGTTGCAACTGCAGGCGGACAACGTCAAGGCGCTGGCGCTGGCCGGCACCGCCGCCTACCAGCGCGGCGACTTCAGCGCGGCGTCCGCGCACTGGGAGCGCATACTGGCGCAGGTGCCGGCGGGCGACGAAGCCTGGGGCAGCATTGTCGCCAGCATCAACGAAGCACGCACCCAGGGCGGGTTGCCGCTGCTGCCGGGGGTGGCGGCCGAGCCGGCGCCCGTACCGACGGCAGAGCGTGCCGACACCCTGCCGCTCAGCGGCAACCTGAGCCTGTCGCCCGAACTGGCGGGAGCCATTCAGCCGGATGAGCCGGTATTTGTGTTCGTTCGACCGATCGAGGGCGGCATACCGATTGCGGCCTTGCGCTTGCGCGCTGCCGATCTGCCGGCCAGCTTCGACTTCAGCACAGCGCCACGCATGAGCGAAGGACCGTTGCCGCCCCAGGTGGTGGTCGGCGCGCGGCTGTCGCGCCACGGCGATGCGACCGCCCGCCCCGGTGATCTTGAGGGTATTTCGGCACCGGTCACACCGGATGCCCAGGGTGTCGCCGTTGTCATAGATCGGGTGCGCGAGTAGCAGGCTGTCGATGCATCGTGCCAGCGATGCTATGATCCCCATGATGGTGTGTCATGTTGATGGCAAGCGGAGTACGGAGCGGGAAGCACGTCTGGACGGCCCGTTGCCGCCATCCGCGCGGACGGGGTGTCGCGATGGTTTACGTCAGAAGGGATGAGTCCGGCAACATTGTGGCGCTCAGCACGGCGCCGCCGCACGACGCAGCCGACGCGCAGTGGCAGTTCGTCGACCCGCGCGATCCGGCGGTGCTCGCCTTCGCCGGCGAATTGACCGGGGACGGCTCCGTGGCGCCGGTGCGCAAGGCCACCGTTCACCCCGTGTACGTGGCGCCCAACAAAACCGCCGAGAATCTGTGCGCGTTGGGCGTGGATGAAACCGACATCGCGTTGATCCGGGTGATCGAGGATCTTATCGACACCTTGATCAACCGTGGCCTGATCCGGTTTACAGACCTGCCGGTCGCGGCGCAGATCAAGCTGACCGAGCGGCGTAGCTGGCGATCGTCGATGCGTGACACGCAGTTGCTCGACGACGATGAGCATGCGATCTGATGGGCGGTCGGGGATGCTGAAAGGTATTTTGGCGGCACTGCTCATCACGTTGGTCGCGACGGCGGCGAGCGCCCAGATCACCACCGTTGGCGGGTGCAAGATCCGGCGTGGCACGCTGTGTTCCAGCATGAACCTCAATGGCGTCGATCTGGCTGGGGCCAACCTGGCGCATTCGCAGTTCTCCCGCTCCAACCTGGGCGGGGCCAATCTTCAGGGCACGAACTTCGACGAGGCCAATCTGGCCAGTACCGATCTGCGCCAGGCTGACTTGCGCGGCGCCTCGCTGATCAAGGCGAACGCGCGCGGGGCGAAGCTCGGCGAGGCGCGCCTGAACAAGGCGGATCTGAGTGGTGCGACGTTGCAGAACGCGGATTTCGGCTCGGCCGACTTGCGTGATGCAGTGCTCACTGGCGCCGATCTGACCAACGCGCGGCTGGATGGGGCGCGGCTCGACAACGCCGATCTGCGGCGCGCCAACCTGCGCGTGGCGGATCTGCGCGGCGCCTCACTGGCCGGGGCCAATCTGCAGGGTGCGAATTTCAGTCAGGCGGTATTGGAGAATGCCGACCTGACCGGCGCCAGCCTCGATCAGGCCAACTTCGACAAGGCGCGCACCGCCGGGTGCAAGGGCTGCCCATAGGGATCGGCCGCAGAGGCAGGCGCACACCAAACGATGAGGCCGGTGCGACTTCCGTTCGGAAGTCGCACCGGCCTATATACGAGTCCCGCCGAGGTGGGACCGGGCGTTGCTTACTGGCCGGCGCAGCCGCAACCGCCGCCACCGCCGCCGCAACCGCCCGCACCTTGGGCCGGCGCGGTTTCGGCCGGTGCTTCGGTCTGCAACTGGACCTTGAAGTCGATCATGATGTTGCCCGGTTCGCGAGCAACGTAGGTGATGCCGATCTGGTTGCCGTAGCGCTGCTGGATCTGGCCGAGCAGCGGCAACGGGTCATGGTCATTGACGAAACGCATCGTTTCGCCGTCCTGCAGCGACTCGAGCGCGCCGAAAATGGCGGCATGGCGGAAACGCTTGGCTACGCCGCGCGCGTCGAAGGGGAAAACATTGTCGTTGAACATGGACGTGTCGCTCATCTGAAGATCCTCCGGGGTTGGGTGCGGCGTGAGTGCGCAGTGTGCGAATGCTAGTAGGCCGCATGTTGCCATGCCTTGAGCCAGAACAAGAAATCCGTGCTTAGTCAGACACTTTGAAACGGCTGTCGATGAGACGCGCTTCGTCGAAATGCCGTCGTCCGACAAACGCGGTCGGGTGGCGGCCCCACTGGCGCATCGCGCCGGGATTGACGATGCCCATCGGCCAGAACAGCCAGCGTTCGCGACGTTGCGAGCCGGCAACCATGCCGTCTGGCCCGTACAGGCTGCGCGGCGTACCGTCGGGGTGCGGCAAGGAGCGCAGCACGGATTCCGGCGTCAGCGTGTACCGGGCCGTCGCGACCGCGTCGGGGAGCAGCGGCAGCACGCGTTGCAGGTAGTGGCTGCCGGCAGCCACGCGCAGCAGCGCGCCGGTGGCGGGGGCCGCCGGTGGCAGCGACTGCGGGATGAACAGCCATTCGTCGAGTACCGACATCGCAGCCGGCCGCTGGCGCGGAACGGCGCGTGGGGTGGGAAAGAACCAGTGGTAGCAGCCGCAGGCGTGGATGCTGTCGAACAGCAGCGGTGCGCCATCGGGCGCCAGCGTGACGCGCCAGATCAGCGCGTCGAGATGCCCACCCAGCAGGTCGAATACGCCCTCGCGCGGGCGCGCCGGGAACCACGCGGTGTAGACCAGTTGAAGCAACACTTGGGTGCCGACGCGGGTGTGCGCGGCGCGGTAGAACACATGCGCGCGCGCGGCGTCGATGCGCGCCGGGCCCAGCGGCGGCCAGTAGGGATGGCCGATGCGATCATCGGCGGTGTGGCTGTCGACGTCGTAGACGGGTGCGTAGGCGCGGGCCAGGCGCAACAGGGTGGGTTCGTCAGGCAGGGGAATGTGTAGCGGGTTATGGCTGGCACTGGCGATCAGGGTCGCGATTTCGCCAGATTCGGGCTGTGGACCGGGTTCGGCGGCGTAGCGCTGCAACTGGCCGCGTACGGGCAGCGCGTCGGCCGGCACGGCGTACAGCGCGTGGATGCGCCGCTCAAACTCTCGGACTCCGGCGGCGAACGGGATGCGGGTGAGGGGGTACAGCCCCAGCGTGCGGCGCGCCAGACTGTAGTCGTCGGGCACGATGGCGGCCTCGCGCAGCGCGGCAAGGCGCGACGGCCGGGCGAGATCGGCATCGAGCAGCCGTGCCCGGCAATCGCGCAGGGTTTCGGACAATGCAGGGGTATCTTTGGCGCTGTCGAGCGTGGCGCGCGAGGCGGGTGGCAGGTTGGCGAGTTCGGCGTTGCGGGCCTGCGCATCGAGCACGGTCAGTTGCTCCGCCCAGAACCGTTGTGCCTGCGCATCGGGCAAGTCATGGCGCAGATCGGACAGCAGACGGTTCATGCGCAGATAGGGGAAACCGGGCACGCGGGCGCTGCCGGCATCGCGCACCCCCGCTTGTTCCACCGCCGCATCCACCTGGGCGAACAGTGTCAGGCAGGCCGCCTCGTCATCCGCGACCAGAGCGGGGCGCGTCGCGCATGCGGACAACAGGGTCAGCGCGGCAAGTAACGGCGCGATGCGGGTGTTCACGCGGACGACCTCCGGTTGGCAGCCGGTGCATGTTGCACGTGATTTGGTCCGGCCATTGTGCCACGCCAGCTTCTTGATAGTGGTGTAGGCTTCAGACATGACGCGCAAGACGCCCGCCAAACCCTGTACTCCCGCCGCCCCGCAAGCGGCGCTCAACGCCACATGGCTCGCGTTGCGCCGTGTCGCGATCGACACTTATCGCGAGAACGTGGCCTATCTGCACCGTGACTGCGCGGTGTACCGCGCCGAGGGTTTCCAGGCGCTGTCCAAGGTCGAGGTGAGCGCCAACGGACGCAAGATACTGGCGACGCTCAACGTGGTGGACGACGAGGCTATCGTCGGGTGTGGTGAGTTGGGGGTGTCCGAAGATGCCTTTGCCCTGTTGCGGGTGCGCGACGGCCATCCGGCGTCGGTGTCACAGGCCGAGCCGGCCGGCTCCATCCCGGCCCTGCATCGCAAGATCGCCGGAGAGCGCCTTGAGCGTGACGATTTTCGCGCTATCGTGCGCGATATCGCCGAGCGGCGCTATTCCAAGATAGAGCTGACCGCATTCGTCGTTGCGTGCAACCAGGATGAGCTGGATCGCGAGGAGGTGTATTTCCTCACCGACGCGATGGCGGCGACCGGGCGTTGCCTGGACTGGCACGAACGGCTGGTGGTCGACAAGCACTGCGTCGGCGGCATTCCGGGCAACCGCACTTCCATGCTGGTGGTGCCGATGGTGGCCGCGCACGGCATGCTGTGCCCCAAGACTTCGTCGCGCGCGATCACGTCACCGGCCGGTACGGCCGACACCATGGAGGTGCTGGCAAACGTCGAATTGCCGTTCGAGCGCCTGGCGGAGCTGGTGCGCGAGCACCGTGGCTGTCTGGTATGGGGCGGCACGGCCGAACTGTCTCCGGCCGACGATGTGCTGATCTCGGTCGAACGACCGCTGTCGATCGACTCGCCGGGGCAGATGGTGGCCTCCATCCTGTCGAAGAAAGTCGCGGCCGGGTCCACCCATCTGCTGCTCGATATTCCGGTCGGGCCGAGCGCCAAGGTGCGTTCCATGCCCGAGGCGCAGCGCCTGCGCAAGCTGTTCCAGTACGTGGCGGGGCGCATGCATCTGGCGCTGGACGTGGTCATCACCGATGGACGGCAACCGATAGGCAATGGCATCGGCCCGGCGCTGGAGGCGCGCGACATCATGCGCGTACTGCAGTGCGATCCGCGTGCGCCGGATGACTTGCGCCAGAAGGCGCTGCGCCTGGCCGGGCGGATGCTGGAGTTCGATCCGGACGTGCGCGGCGGTGACGGCTTTGCCATCGCGCGCGACATCCTCGATTCGGGTCGTGCGCTGACCAAGATGGATGCGATCATCCATGCCCAGGGCAGCCGGGGGTTCGATCACAACGCGCCGCCGCTGGGCAAGCTTAGCTTCGACGTGGCCGCGCCCGCCGACGGGGTGGTGACCGGCATCGACAACCTGCAGATCGCGCGCATCGCGCGCTTTGCCGGAGCGCCGAAAGTGGCGGGGGCGGGGGTCGACCTGTTTCACAAACTGGGCAACAAGGTGGCCGCGGGTGAGCCGCTGTATCGCGTATATGCGGCCTACCCCTCCGATCTGGAGTTCGCGCGCGAGGCCAGCGCCAAGGCGTCGGGGTATTCCATAGGCGCGGCTCAAAACGTGCCGCACGTGTTTGTGGAGTTCTGATGGTGATGTGCCCGCAATTGCTGTGTTTCGACGACGAGTCGGCGTTCGCGGGCTGCATGGCCGAGACCGCCGGAATGGAAAGCGCTGTCATCGCCCGCCACCGCTTTCCCGACGGCGAAATCCGCCTGCAGCTCCCGCCGATGCTGCCGCAGCGGGTGGTGCTGCTGCGCTCGCTGCACCACCCCAACGAGAAACTGGTCGAGTTGCTGCTGGCCGCCCGCGCTGCCCGCGCGCTGGGCGCCACTCACCTGACCCTGGTCGCGCCCTATCTTGCCTACATGCGCCAGGACAAGGCGTTTGCGCCGGGGGAGGCGGTCAGTCAGCGCATCGTGGGCGACTGGCTGGCGGAATTGTTCGACGCGCTGGTGACGGTGGACCCGCATCTGCATCGCGTGCTGCGGCTGGCCGAGGCGGTGCCGGTGCGCGATGCGCTGGCGTTGTCCGGGGCACCGTTGCTGGCCGAATGGGTGGCACGCCGGCGCAGCCGCCCGCTGCTCATCGGGCCGGACGAGGAGTCCGCGCAATGGGTCGCGAGCGCCGCCGCCGCGCGCGGCTTCGATCACGCGGTGTGCCGCAAGATCCGCCATGACGACCGCCGGGTCGAGATTGAGCTGCCGCGCATGAACGTGTCCGGGCGCGAGGTGGTGGTGTTCGATGATGTCGCCAGCAGCGGCCACACCGTCGCGGTGGCAACCCGGCTGCTGTTGGCCGCAGGCGCCGCGTCGGTCGATCTGGCGGTCACCCATGCGTTGTTTGCCGACGATGCCGAGCGTCTGGTCCGGGCGGCCGGGGTGAGGGAGATCTGGAGCACCGACACCATCGCCCATCCGAGCAACGCGGTCAGCGTTGCGCCCGCCCTGGCCGCCGCGCTGGCGAGTCTGGCTGCCTGACTGACTACGATGACGATCAAGACACGCTGCGCCTGGGTGAGCGACGATCCGTTGTACCGCGCCTACCACGACACCGAATGGGGGGTGCCGGTGCGCGACGCGCGCACGCTGTTCGAGTTTCTGTTGCTTGAAGGGGCGCAGGCGGGGCTGTCGTGGATAACGGTGCTACGCAAGCGTGAACATTACCGCGAGGTTCTGGACGACTTCGATCCGCAGCGCATCGCGCGTTTTGACGATGCGCGCAAGGCGGCGCTGCTCGCCGACCCCGGCATCATCCGTAACCGCCTCAAGATCGACGCGGCGGTGACCAATGCGCGCGCCTGGCTGGAGATGCAGGCGTCGGGCGTCGACCCGGTCCGCTGGTTGTGGCAGTTCGTCGGAGAGCGGCCGCGCACCAACTGCTGGACCAGCCTGGCCCACGTCCCCGCGACCACGCCCGAGTCCGACGCAATGAGCAAGGCGCTCAAGGCACGCGGTTTCAAGTTTGTCGGCAGCACCATCTGTTATGCCTTCATGCAGGCGACCGGCATGGTCAATGATCACACCACGGACTGCTTTCGCCAGGCCGAGCTTGCGGGTGTGGACCGGTTGCGAGGCGACGTATGAGTCACCCGCTGCGCAATGTGCCGCCCATGCACGCGCTGGCGGCCTTCGAGGCGGTGGCGCGCATGGGCGGGTTTGCGCAGGCGGCGGACGAATTGTGCGTGACCCCCAGCGCGGTCAGCCATCGCATCCGTCAGCTCGAAACCTTGCTTGGCGCAACGCTGTTCGAGCGCACCTCCGGCGGGGCGCGTCTGACCACGGCTGGGCGCTTGTACCTCGATACGGTCAGTGCCGCCTTCGACCAACTCGCGCAGGCCGGTACGCTGCTGCGTCCGTCCGAACGCGAGCGCCTGCGGGTGTCGGTGCCACCCACCTTCGCGCGCCAGATACTGATGGCGCGGCTGCCCGAATACCTGCGCCTGCGCCCGGACGTCGAGCTTGAAGTGCACGTGTCCATCCCGCTGCAGGATGTGACCGCCGAAGCTGCTGACGTGGACATACGCTGGGGTCGCGGCGACTATCCGGAGCGCTGCGTGATCCGGCTGTTTGACGACCAGATGGTCGCGCTGGCCGCGCCCGCCTATGTCGCCGCTCAGGCGCTGGTGGTTCCGGCCGACCTGGCTCGCGCGACCCTGCTGCGCTCACCCTTGCTGCCGTGGCGGCCATGGTTCGAGGCCGCCGCGCTGGACTGGTCGGAACCGGAGCGCGGCGCGGTATTCAACGACATGGGGATGCTGTGCGAAGTGGCGGCGGCAGGCTTGGGCGTGGCGCCCGGTACGCGCCGCCTCGCGGCGGCGTGGATGGATACCGGGCGGCTGGTGCCGCTGTTTGGCGTTGCGGCACCGAGTCCGTTCGCGTATTACGCCGTGACCGACCGTGGCGGGCAGTCACGTCCGGTGGTGGTGGATTTCATCGACTGGCTGCTCGCGGCGGTCGCCACCCCCTGAAAAGCTGCCCACTGCCGTGGCAGTGCTCAGCGCAGCGGTATGACGATGGGTGGAACGTCGACGCCGATCACGATGGCCGGATCGCGCGAGTAGCGGTAGTCGGGCCAATGATGGTAGCGGCGCGGTTCGCGCGGTTCGTAGTAGTGATACTCGTGCACGATGACCTTTTCCTTGATCGGGCGCCGGTGATGTTTGTGGCCCCTCTCGTAGCCCCGATAGCCCGGCCATTCACGGGCTTCGCCATAGCCCCAGCCATTGTAGTGATCGCGGTGACGGTCGCCGGCCCACGCTGGAACGCTGGCGAGCAGCGCTCCACAGCCGATGATGGCGACCAACAGCCTGGTTGCTTGCGGTTTCATGTTCTGACCTCCAGTGTGACTGACGGGGAGGCCGATGGTGCGTAACGTGGCCTCATGCCCGTAGTAACGCTCATCTTGCGCCACGGGTTGGCCTGCAGTTGTAAGCAAATTGCGCGGTGTCAGCCCCCGATCAGCACAATATGAACGCGTCGCGGGCCGTGCGCGCCGAGCTGTATGGTCTGTTCGACATCGGCGGTGCGCGACGGGCCGGAGACAAAATTGGTTGCACGTGGCAGCCCTTGCGGACGGGCGCGCAGCACCGTCCATGCATCCTCGAAATGCCTGACGATCTGGCCGGCGTCGAGCACCACGACGTGATCGTCGGGGACGAAGTTGTGCGTGGTCGGGCTGTCCGGGCCGCCGCACAGCATCAGCGAACCGGTTTCGGCCACGCCGGCGACGGCGGCGGTGACCGCCATGGTCTCATCGACGGTGGCGGGGCCATGACTAACCGACCATGCCGACGGCCACGCCAGATCCTTCAATGCGGCACCGATGGCGGCGCGCGCGGGCAGCTTCAGGCCCGCTCGGTAAGCCTCGACGGCGGCCGGCACCTCGTCGCGACTGCTGACCCGGACCACCGTGCCGGCCCGGCTTTCGAACTTGCGGATGAAGCGCTCGACCAGGTCTTCATCGAAGGCCGGGCGTGTATGGCGCGGTACGCGTGCGTCGAGCACCGCGCGCTGGTTGTCGTCGAGCGCACCGCGCTTGAGGCCGATGCGCACCGATCTGAGAATCGCGTCACGTGCTGTCGTCATGGTTTGCCCCGCTGGTCTTGCCATTGTTCAAGGAAGGTACGGCCCGGCGGCGCGGGCAGGTCGCGTGCATCGGTCCAGCCGCTGGCCAGCATCAGGTTGCGGATCCTGCCGTTGCTCGACAGCAATTTGAGCAGGCGCGTCGCGACCCATTCGCCGGCGTGATAGAGCTTGGGGCGGGTCGCGACGAAGCGCCACAGCGACAGCGCGCGGCGCTGCATGGGCGGGCTGAGCTCCTGGCGGTGCTGCAGATGGCGCAGCTCGCGCAGCAGGTCCGGCAACGGGATCTTGACCGGGCACACCGACGCACAGCGGCCGTTGAGGGTACAGGCGTTGGGCAGGTCGTAGGTGTTGTCCATGCCCTTGATCAGCGGCGTCAGCACCGAACCCATCGGCCCCGGATAGACCCAGCCATAGGCGTGACCGCCGATCGAGCCATACACCGGACAATGGTTCATGCACGCGCCGCAACGGATGCAGCGCAACATGTCGCGGAAGCGCCCGGCCAGCATCCTGGAGCGGCCGTTGTCGACCAGTACCACGTGGTACTCCTGAGGGCCGTCGAGGTCCCCGGTGCGGCGTGGGCCGGTGGAGTAGGTGGTGTAGGTTTCGGTCTCCTGGCCGGTGGCGCTGCGTGCCAGCAGGCGCAGGAACAGCGACACGTCATCCAGGGTCGGCACCACGCGTTCGATGCCGGCGGTGACGATGTGCACCCGCGCCAGCGTCTGGGTCAGGTCGCCGTTGCCTTCGTTGGTGACGATCACCGACGAGCCGGTCTCCGCCACCAGGTAGTTGCCCCCGGTGATGCCGACGTCGGCGCGAAAGTACTTGTCGCGCAGCACCTGGCGCGCCTCATTGACCAGATCCGCGACCTCGGTCTTGCGCGGTCCGCCGTGCGCGGCGAGAAACAGGTCCGAGACCTGGTCCTTGGTCTTGTGCACCGCCGGGGCGATGATGTGCGAGGGCGGCTCGTGGGCGAGCTGGATGATGTATTCGCCCAGATCGGTCTCGACCACTTCCATGCCGTTTTCGATCAGCGCCTCGTTCAGGCCGATCTCCTCCGACACCATGGACTTGCCCTTGGTGACGGATTTCGCTTCGACGTGCTTGCAGATGCCGAGGATGATCTCGCGCGCCTCGGCCGCGTCGCGCGCCCAGTGCACCTGCCCGCCGGCGGCGGTTACCGCCGCTTCGTAGCGTTCGAGATAGTGGTCGAGATTGGTGAGGATCTCGTTCTTGAGATTCTTGGCCTCTTCGCGCAACTGCTCGAACTCGGGCAGCTCGGCGGCTTGCTGCGCGCGCTTGCCGACGAACCCCCCGCGCGCCTTGCCCAGCGCCTGCTGCAGGCTGGCGTCGTGGATGGCGAAGACCGCCCTTTCCTTGAATTCCGCGGAGCGCATTTCCATCAGTTGCTCTCCTTGGTCGCCGCCGCGATGCCGGGGCCGTCGGCCATCCCGGCCAGGACTTCGGCGGTGTGATAGACCTTGACCGGCGCGTTGATGCGGCTCAGCCGCCCGGCGATGTTCATCAGACAGCCCAGATCGCCGCCCAGCAGCGTGTCGGCGCCGCTGGCGAGGATGTTGCGCACCTTGTCGTCGACCATCTTCTCGGAGATTTCCGGGTACTTGACGCAGAAGGTGCCGCCAAAGCCGCAGCAGACCTCCGAGTCTTCCATTTCATTGAGCTTGAGGCCCGCCACGCCCGCCAGCAGCGCGCGCGGCTGGCCCTTGATGCCCAGTCCGCGCAAGCCCGAACAGGAATCGTGGTAGGTCACCGTGGCGGTGTGGCTCACCCCGGCGGCGGCATCGGTCGCGCCCAGTTCATCGTGGAGGAAGGACAGCAGTTCAAAACTCTTGTCCGCCAGAGCTTGCGCCCGACCCAGCCAGTCCGGATCATTCTCGAACAGCGCCGGATAGTCGTGGCGTATGGTGGCCATGCATGAGCCGGACGGGCCGACGATGTAGTCGTAACGCTCGAAGGTTGTGATCACCTTGCGTGCCAGCGCCCGCGCCGCGTCGTAGTCGCCGTTGTTGTAACCGGGCTGGCCGCAACAGGTCTGGTCAGGTGGAATCTCGACCGCACAGCCGGCCTGTTCCAGCAGTTTGACGGCTGCGAAACCGACATTGGGCCTGAACACGTTCATCAGGCAGGTGACAAACAAGCCGACGCGCGGCCCCTTGGTGTGGGTCTCAGCCATGCAGTGCCTCCAGTTCGCGGGTTCGAGCAGCCTGCCGGACTTGAGCGATCGTGACGAGCCATGTGGGAAAGCGAGGACAGATCTGCACGGTTTCGAGGCGCATAGTGGTTCTATGCAACGAGAAATCGGGCAGATATGGACCGCTTTTCCCACTGGCGCAGTAGATCAGCCTCAAGTCCGACAGGCTGCCAGCTCGATGCATCTTAGGCAAGTCGCCGTACGGCGCCAAGCGAAGGATATTCAGCTCTGCGATGAAAACCGTTTGTGGCAGTCGCGAACAGGCACTGCGAGAGCACATGCTCTTGCAGATGAGAACGAAGTGGCGGGTTCAGGCCGAGGTGCGCAAGCCGCTCGGCGCGGGCGCCTGGTTATCGGGCCGGGTGGCGTTTTCCAGATACAGCTGGGTGGCGCTGCGTCCAGCGGCACTCGCGGCGTCGGGCTCCTGCCCGGCGTCGCGGACATCGGCGGCGGGCGCAGCGTTGGCGCGCTCGGCCAATGCGTCTTGTGCGGTTGTCGCAGGCGTTGCCGTAGCACTTTCGCCAGTCCGGAGGCGATCGGTGCTGGAAGCGGCCTGAACCGGATTGGCGCTGGTGGTTTCATCCGCGGTGGTCGTGGCGTCGGGCCCCTGAACCGGGGCGGCGGTACGCGCCGCTTCCTGTGCGGCACGGGCTTCGGCGCTGATGCTGACGCGTACGTCTTCGCCAGCGGGCAGTGGCGAGTTGCGCTGTGTGGCGGTTTCGCCGCGCGGTTGCAACCGGGGTGCCTGTATCCTGGCGCTGTCTACACCGGTCAGTTCGTTTGCCGTCACCATGATGTTCTCCGCTGCGTTGCTCATCGAACCACTCGGCACCCGGCGCGAAGCCATGCCTGGGAAATCCCCTCGTGTGAGTATAGGCGCGACATCGAAGTTCCGACAGGAGCAGTAGCTCTTCTGCAGTAGCTCTTCCTTGCAACTCGGCACGATCGAAAATGTTATGTTCCAGCCAGCCTGCAGGCACAGACTAGCCAAACCAGTTTGCCCACTTCAGAAGAAATGACCGAAGAACCGAACGATCATCAAGACGTTGCATGGTGTTCCGAGTCACCGTGGTACGTGGTGTACGCCAAGCCCCGGCAGGAGTCCGTCGCACTGGCCCAGTTGCTCAGGCAGGGCTATCTGGCATGGCTGCCCGTGCATACGGCCTGGCACAGACGCGGGCGCGAATGGCAAAAACAGGTTTGTCCGATGTTCCCCCGCTACCTGCTGATGCGCCCCGCCGCGCCAGAGCAAAGCATCGGACCCGTGCGCAGCACCATCGGGGTCAGCGGTCTTGTACGTTTCGGCAATCAGTTCGCGCTCATGCCGGACGCCTTGGTACGCGCGCTGCGCACGATCGAGCAGCGGCTTGCCCGCCTGCCGTCTCCGGACGAATCACCTTTCCAGCGCGGCGGGCATGTCCGGTTCGTCGATGGCCCCCTGAAGGGTCTCGAAGGCGTCGTGGCACATGCGGCACGCGATCGCGTAGCGGTTTTGTTGTTGTTGCTCGGGCGAGAGAGCAAGGTTGCAGTCGCGCCCGGCATGCTGACGCACGCCGGGCGGCCACCACAGGGAGATTGAGTCGATCCTGACTGAACACGCCGGCAGGTTCCGGGGGGCTTGACAATCCCTCCAGATTCAAGCGCCGGAGCATATTCACCCCGGCTATTTGCCCTTGACCTGCCCCTGCCAAACCTGCTTCAATACCTTCCGTTCAACGCTTGAACACACCACCATTCCGCACTGTCGCTTCCGGCACTGCATGGCGGTAGCGTGGGCGAACGCGGCATGTCAGCCGCCACATCGGGCGTGACATATCCCGACTTCCGAACGCGGCTCGATACAGGACCATGCTCCGTGCACCTGCACGACGAAGCCCGCTACCGCATTTTCAAGCTGCTCGAAGCCAACCCCGCGCTCACTCAGCGCCAATTGGCCGACGAGCTCGGCATGAGTCTGGGCAAGGTCAACTACTGTGTGCGCGCGCTGGCAGAGAAGGGGTTCATCAAGGTCGACAACTTTCGTCGCAAGGACAACAAGCTCGCCTACGCCTACCTGCTCACCCCGGCAGGCATCGCCGACAAGATTCTTGTCACGCACGACTTCCTGCGCCGCAAGATGGACGAGTACGATGCGCTGAAGACAGAAATCGAAGAACTCAAACGCGAAGTCGGGATGACGCAGCAGTTGGAGCGCTAACCGGCACTACGTCCAACAGCCACCTGGGACAGCGCCATGCTCGTCAGAGAGTCCGCCGAAGAATCATAGGAGCAGGGTCGAATACAAGGCCCCGTTCGGCAGGCGGGCAAAGTGGGGAGCGCGGTGAATCAGTACGAACAGAAGACAGATTCATTCACAGGCCCGCCCGGTTGCCATGAACCGAACTCGTGAGCGCACGAAAGGAATCTGAGGTCTGGCTCACCTGCTGATTTGACACTGCATCGCTACGGAACCGCAGGTCGGTCGTGCACGCATGAACAAGCCAGTCCAATGGCCCTGCGCAACGTGGTCGCTCCGGTCTTCACGCCTGTGATCAGGGAGCGACATCCGCCCATCAACAACAAAGCGGTCATCCAGTGAATCGAGTTTCGGAACCGGTCGCCCGGGTTGCACCCGGAAGGGAAGCGCTGCGAGGCTTGCCGCAATTACGTTCTGCGGTCGCGCGCAGCACCGCAAATGCTCGGCCAAGACTCAGCAAAATGCTGAGCGCCTTTGCTGACATGGCCACACTGTGGCTCGCCTTTTTGATCGGGCGGCTGGTCATGTGGTCCTACCATGAACCCGCAGCGACTTACGGCTCCGGCAGCTTTGCCGACATCGTTGCTTGGTGGCCGTTCGGTACTGGGCCGATCCGCGTTGCCATATTCTTGGGGTTGGCAGTCGGAATGACGCTGTGGTTCTGGGGTGTGCTTGGTCACTACGCCCGCCGTCGCCCCTATTGGGATGAAGTGCGCGAGATTTTGGTGGTAGTTGGTTTCAGCTTCATGCTTGATGCCATGATCGTGTTCTTGGGCAAATGGCAGTTCTCCCGCCTTGCCCTCGGCAGTACGTGGGTCGCGGTGCTGGTGCTGTTGCCCATCACGCGCTTGGCAACGCACCGGTGGATCAATCGCCGTGGCTGGCAACGCCAGCCCTACGTAATCATCGGCAGCTCCCAGGAGGCGCTCGAGACCATTGCCGCGATCGGTAGCGAACCTTTGATGGGCTTCGAACCTGTTGCGGTTCTTACACGGCCTGGCACAACGCCTGACGCCTCGTTGTCAACGGGTGCTGGCGCCATTCTCCCGGTGCTGCCGATAGACGATGATATCGAAACCTATCTGCGCAAACCCGGACCCCTGCGTATCGTTGTGGTGCTCGACAACGGCGGCAGCAGCGAGCACAGGGCCCTCATTCAAAGCCTGTGTTTCGAGCGCGACGACGTGTACATCGTCCCGGCGATGTCGGGCCTGCCTCTGCAAGGCATGGAGATCACGCACTTCTTCAGCCACGAAGTGCTGTTCCTGCGCGCCCGCAACAACCTCAATCGGCGCGCCGCACGTTGGATCAAGCGCACATTCGATGTGCTCGGCGCGGCCACAGCCCTGATCGTGCTGTTGCCACTGCTGCTCGCGGTGTCCATCCAGATCTGGCTTCAGAACGGCCGCCCGATGCTCTATAGCCAGCTTCGGGTCGGTTACGACGGCCGCCTCTTCCGCTTCTACAAATTTCGCAGTATGGTGAGCAACGCCGATAAGGTGTTGGAGAAGTGGAAGCTCGATCACCCGGCGCGCTACCGCCAATACTGCGCCAACAACTTCAAGCTCGAAGACGATCCGCGCGTCACCCGCGTCGGCAACTGGATCCGCCGCACCAGCATCGACGAACTGCCGCAACTGTGGAACGTACTGCGCGGCGATATGAGTCTCGTCGGCCCCCGGCCGCTGCTACCACGCGAACTGGGCGAATACGGCGAATCGATCCACATTTACAACCATGTTCGCCCAGGCATCACCGGACTGTGGCAGATCAGCGGACGCAGCAGCACGACCTTCGATCAGCGCATTGCACTGGACCGCTGGTACATACGCAACTGGTCGTTGTGGTATGACTTGGTGATCTTGATTCGGACCGTGCGAGTGGTGTTGCGGTCCGAGGGGGCGTATTGAACCCTCACGCTCAACGGAGAGGGCGGGGTGTGGGTGGTGCGGAGGGTCCGTAAGGAGTAGCTCGGGCCTCGATATTTCGGGCTCACGGTCGTGGAGAACCTCCTGGGCGACGCCGGCAAGGGGAAAGAAAGACTCGAGTGGATATCGCGCATTGCTTCCGACGAGAACGTTGCCGTAATGGTAGTGAAGACCTCAATTCAGCCGAACGCGACGAACTCATCAAGCACCACGGCCACGGATTACAACGAATAGGGCTCTCAGATGTTGGCTGATTCATCCATATTGGTTACCGGCGGAACTGGCTCATTTGGCCACACGTTTGTTCCCCTCACGCTGGCTAGATATAACCCCAGGCGTCTGGTCGTCTTCTCTCGTGACGAAATGAAACAATGGGAGATGGCGAAATTATTTGCAAATGACACGCGTGTGCGGTTTTTTATCGGGGATGTGCGCGACAAGGAGCGCCTGCACAGAGCGTTAAACGGTGTTGACTATGTCGTTCATGCTGCAGCCACCAAGATAGTGCCTACGGCGGAATACAACCCTTTCGAGTGCGTGAAAACCAACGTGATCGGCGCTATGAATCTGATCGACGCCTGTATCGATCAGCGAGTCAAGCGCGTGGTGGCATTGTCAACCGACAAAGCCAGCAGTCCAGCCAACCTCTACGGCGCAACCAAACTGGCGTCGGACAAATTGTTCATCGCCGGCAATTCGTATTCCGGCGAGCAAAACACGCGTTTCGCCGTAGTGCGCTACGGTAACGTCATGGGGTCGCGCGGTTCTGTGATCCCGTTCTTCATGACTCAGCGTGGTAAGGAAACCATGCCGATCACTGATTTACGTATGACGCGTTTCATGATCACGTTGGAAGAAGGTGTTGAACTTGTCTGGCATGCATTCGATAACATGGTGGGTGGCGAGATATACGTCAAGAAGATTCCTTCGATGAAAGTTACCGACATAGCGTTGGCGATCGATCCTGATGCACGCCATGACATCGTCGGCATTCGGCCGGGAGAAAAGTTGCACGAGCAGATGATTAGCACTGAAGATGCGCCCCACACCTATGAATACCAAGGGCACTACAAGATTCTCCCTGCAATTTATAACTGGAGTCGCGACGCCGACAGAATTGGCACGGGCAAACCGGTTGCGTCTGCTTTCAACTATAGCTCCGATAACAACTCCGAGTGGATGAGCATTGAAACCTTGCGCGCCTGGATCGAAGCCAACCGCGAGAAGATCGGACGAATTTGAACGCCATGATTCCCTATGGTCGGCAAGAAGTTACGCAGTCGGATATCGACGCCGTGGTCGAAGTTCTCCGTTCGGATTTCTTGACCCAAGGCCCGGCCGTGCCGAGGTTCGAGCAAGCGCTTGCTGAGTATTGTGGTGTCCGCCATGCTGTTGCGGTCAATAGTGCTACCTCTGCGCTGCACATTGCCTGCCTGGCGCTTGGTTTGGGTTCCGGCGACAGATTGTGGACAAGTCCGATAACCTTTGTAGCCAGTGCCAACTGCGCGTTGTATTGTGATGCCAATGTCGACTTCGTCGATGTTGACCCTCGAACCTGCAACATGAGTGTCCAGCGCTTGGCCGAGAAATTGGCGCAGGCGGAACAGTCCGGCACGTTGCCAAAAGTAGTGATTCCCGTGCATCTGTGCGGGCAGTCATGTGACATGGCCGCCATCCATGCGCTGGGCCAGCGATACGGCTTCAAGATTATCGAGGACGCTTCGCATGCGATCGGCGGGAAATATCGCGGCGAACCCATAGGCAACTGCAGATACAGCGACATCACCGTATTCAGCTTCCATCCGGTCAAAATCATTACTACTGCCGAAGGCGGCATGGCAACGACCAATGATGGGGACTTGGCCAGGCGCATGCAATTGCTGCGTAGCCACGGCATCACTCGTGACCCGAGCGAGATGAGCCACGAGCCTGATGGCGCGTGGTACTACCAGCAGATCGCGCTCGGATACAACTACCGCATGACCGATATTCAGGCTGCGCTGGGATGCAGCCAGATGTCACGGCTTGACGCGTACGTGGACAGGCGTCATGCGATAGCGCAGCGGTATGACGCATTGCTGTCCGGGCTGCCGCTGCGGAAGCCATGGCAACATCCAGATGCCTATTCCGCCTACCACCTTTATCCGGTTCGCCTGAAACTGGACGGGCTCAAGCGGTCGCACCGTGACGTGTTTGATTCCCTCCGTGCGCGAGGTATCGGCGTCAATCTGCATTACATCCCGGTGCATACCCAGCCATTTTTCGAAGCGATGGGTTTCAAGCGGGGTGACTATCCGGAGGCAGAACGCTACTACGCCGAAGCGATCAGTCTGCCGCTGTATCCGACCCTGACCGATGTCGGGCAGCAGCAAGTGGTTGCTGCATTGGAAATGGCTGTTGGTGCATGAGGCTGGGGCTTGGAACCGTGCAGTTCGGCCTGGATTACGGGATCTCGAACGCGGCTGGGAGAACGCCAGGCGACGAGGTGGGCCGCATCCTCGACTGCGGCAGACAGGCTGGCATCGACACCCTCGATACGGCCGCAGCCTATGGTGACAGCGAACGGATACTGGGAGAAGCCGGGGTGGCCGGATGGAGCGTGGTTTCCAAGGTTCCGCCGTTGCCAGACGATTCAGTTGATGGGAGGGCGTGGGTGGTGGATCACGTCTACCGCTCACTGTCCAGACTGCGGATCGATCGCTTGAATGGACTGTTGTTGCACAATGCCGACGACATGTTGAAGGCACAAGGACCGAGTATCGCAGCCGGCCTGCGGGAAGTGAAGGCGGAAGGCCTGGTGGACAAGATCGGATATTCGATCTATTCCCCGCAACCATTGCCCGAGCTGCTCGATGCCATGTCGGTGGACCTGATACAGGCGCCTTTCAATGTCCTTGATCAGCGTCTGGTGACGACTGGATGGCTTGGTCAATTGGTGGATGCGGGTGTCGAGGTGCACGTCCGCTCGATTTTTCTGCAGGGATTGTTGTTGTTGGGACGAGACCAGCGCCCCGCCTACTTTGATCGATGGAATCCAATCTGGCGGCGGTGGGATGCATTGGTCGGCGAGTGCGGTGGATCGGCATTGTCACATTGCCTAGGGTTCGCAAAGGCGCAGCCCGGAATATCGCGGATTATCGTGGGGGTGGAAAGCCGGTTGCATCTGGAACAACTGCTGGCGACATGGAAGGGTGCCGTATCGATGCCAGGGACGGATCTGTCTAGCGATGACCTGCTACTGATCGAGCCCTCAAACTGGCAGACCAAATGACAATTAGACTGGGCGTGATCGGACTTTCCGAGGGTAACGGCCATCCGTATTCCTGGTCGGCAATCTGCAACGGATATTCGCGGGAGCATATGGAGGCCTGCGAGTTTTCGGTGATACCGCAGTACCTTGCGGAACAGTGTTGGCCGGCTGCGCGTATCCCCGGCGTCGAAGTCACGCATATATGGACGCAGTCGCCCGAGCTGTCCCACCGGGTCGCCAAAGCATCGCTGATTGCCCATGTGGTGGATGAGCCATCGGCGATGCTCGGACAGATTGATGCGCTGCTGCTGGCGCGCGACGACGCAGAAAACCATATGGCCTTTGCCGCGCCTTTCCTTGAAGCGGGCATTCCGGTCTACATCGACAAGCCGATTGCACTGTCTCTGAAAGACCTGCAGGCGCTATACAGGCGTCAACGATACGATGGTCAGATATTCACCTGCACGGCACTCCGTTACGCGAAAGAACTGGTGCTGAGTGAGAGCGAGCGCGAACGGATCGGCCCGATCAAACACCTTCAGGCGGTTACGCCCAAGAGCTGGGAAAAATACGCAGTCCACATCATAGAGCCGGCGTTGCGAATCGTCGGCAAAGTGGCGGACATTTCCAGCGCGCGGAGTAGGCTGATCGCAGAGAGCGGCCGTGCCGTTGCAGTGCGCTTCGAGGGTGGAGTCACGGCAGATTTCTCTGCGTTCGGTGATAACGTCGTCGCGCCACTGGCCATACGCGTCCATGGCGAGTGGGGTTGGCATGACCTGGTGTTCTCGGACGCCTTCAGCGCATTCAAGAGCGCGCTGGTGGAATTTATCGAAGGCATCAGGACCAGAACGTGCCGCTCGCCATTTGAATTCAACCGGCAAGTCGTATCCATCATCGAGTCAGGATTGCGCGAGTGAACAGGACGATTCTACTGACCGGCGGAACCGGGAAGTTTGGCCGAGTCTTCGTTCAGCACTTCGCGGCAAGGGGTTGGAATGTCATCACGACCTCGCGCGATCAGTCGCGCGTGGATCAATTGATTTCCGACTTCGGCCAGTCCGGTGAGTCGATTGTGGGTATTGCGATCGACCTGCAGGAACCGGGCGCGGCTCAAAGACTGGTTGCCGAATTGGCTGTGCGCGACATCGTCGTCACGCACTTGGTGAATAACGCGAGATCCATGGCAACACTTGCGGTCCAGGCGGATGGAACAACGCAGCGCGCAGCCTTTGTCGGGGAGTTCGAGCTGGACGTCCTCGTGCCCTACGAACTGACTATGAGCTTGTCGCGATCCGCAAGCCACAAACTGAAAACGGTCGTCAATATCGGGTCGATGTATGGCGAAGTTGCACCCAATCCGGCGCTCTATGAGGGTTCGCTCGATCGCTCGCCTATCCAGTACGGTGTAAGCAAAGCGGGCCTGCATCATCTGACGCGCGAACTGGCGGTTCGTCTGGCGCCGCAGCACATACGCGTCAATTGCGTGGCCTACGGCGGGGTCGAAGGGCGGGTTGATGAGAGCTTTCTGGCGCGCTATGCACAACTGGCGCCGTCGCGTCGCATGCTGAAGGAATCAGAGATCATCGGGCCGGTGGAGTTCCTGCTCGAAGACGCCAGTTCGTCGGTCAACGGCCACGTATTGGTTGCCGATGGTGGCTGGAGCGTGTGGTAGTGCGGCGCATCGCGATTATCCCGGCGCGTGGCGGATCAAAGCGCATCCCCCGGAAGAACATCATCAACTTCGAGGGCAAGCCGATGATCGCCTGGACGATACTGGCGGCGCTGGAAAGCGACTGTTTCGACCAGGTTCTGGTCTCGACGGACTGCAGCGAGATCGCCGAAGTGAGCATCTCCGCAGGGGCGACCGTTCCCTTCTTGCGCCAGGAATACACCGACGATCAAGCGCCCTCAAGCATGGCGACCATTAGCGCATTGAAGCAGGCAGAATCATACTGGAATGGCAGATTTGACGAGATCGTGCAACTCATGCCCAATTGCCCCCTGCGCCTTGCCGGACATATCCGGGCCGCTGTCGACCATTTTGCACTGCAGAACATCAATTTCCAGATCAGTTGTTTCCGTTTCGGCTGGATGAACCCCTGGTGGGCAGTGCGCCTTGACAGAGATCAGGTGCCGACCCGACTTTTTCCGGACGCCATGAGCAAGCGTTCGCAAGACTTGGAACATCTCTACTGCCCAACCGGTGCGATCTGGATCGCTGGTCGTGACCCGTTGCTTGAAGCAGGCACATTCTATGGCCCGGACCATCGATATTTCCCCATGGACTGGGTGGGTGCCATGGATATCGACGACATGGATGACTACCGGATGGCGCAAGCGCTGACACGGATGCGCCGAGGGGATGAACCGTGAGTGCCAGCGTAGCCTTTCGTGCCGATGCCACCAACCAGATCGGCACGGGTCACTTCATGCGTTGTCTGACCCTGGCCGATGCGTTGCATCGGAACGGTGCGCGGATACGCTTCGTCAGCCGAGGTCTGCCGAACCACCTTGGCGACATGCTGACCGCAAGAGGCATGGAGTTCGTGCGCCTGAACTGCAATACGGCACCGGAGCGACTCGACAACCTGGCGCATTCGAACTGGCTGGGCACCAGCCAGGCGCAGGATGCAAGAGACACCTTGGAGGCCTTGGCCGGTCGGCGTTGGGATTGGCTGGTCGTCGACCACTACGCGCTGGATGCTCGCTGGGAAAGCGCCATGAGAGTCGCTGCCGGACAGATCATGGTCATCGATGATCTCGCCGACCGGCAGCACGACTGCGATCTGTTGCTGGATCAGAACTACTATCTTGACCTGCAAACGCGCTATGCGACTAAGGTGCCGGATCATTGCCGGCTATTACTTGGTCCCCGCTACGCCTTGCTGCGGGATGAGTTCCAGAAACTGCGCGAGCAACTGAGAGCGCGCACTGGCAAGGTCAAGCGCATCATGGTGTTTTTCGGTGGCGTCGACGCGGGTAACTACACCGGGCTATCGATCCAGGCGTTGTCGGGTGTGGATAACGCGGACTTCGCCGTAGATGTCGTTATCGGCGCTCAGCATCCGCGTCGATCCGAGATCGAGCGAGCCTGCGCGACGCACGGTTATACCTGCCACGTGCAAACCGCGCGCATGGCCGAAATAATGGCGGCTGCCGATCTGTCGATCGGTGCGGGTGGTTCGGCAACATGGGAGCGTTGCTGCCTGGGCCTGCCGACCCTGAGCATTTGTACAGCCGAAAATCAGCGCAGACAGGTTGCAGATGCCGCGGAAGCCAGTCTGCTCTATGCGCCGTCCGGCGAAGGTGACCTGGTAGATCTGATTCGCCGGCATACACGTTGCCTGCTTGAGAACGCATCCATCCTGAACGTGATTTCAACTGCCGCTATGAAAGCCGTCGATGGTCGGGGCGCTTCACGCATCGTCAGGGATCTCAATATTCAGAACACGGATAGCGTATCTGTTCGGCCTGCCGTTGCAGGTGATGGCGCAGTTGTTTGGCCGTGGAGAAATAGCGAAAAGACCCGTCGATTCTCCTTTGACCCATCTCCCGTGAGCCTGGAATCGCACTTGGCATGGTGGAATCGGAGCCTGGCCAACAACCGGCGCATCCTGCTAATAGGTTCGCTGGAAGCTCAGGAAATTGGCGTCATTCGCTT
>JACOUN010000121.1 GCA_016177805.1 Rhodocyclales bacterium | reverse complement strand
GACGAGTTCTACTACCACGAGAACCTGATCCACGTTGCCGCGCTGTCTCATCCCGTGCCTCGCTCGGCGTTGATCATAGGGGGAGGCGATGGCGGTTCGGCGGAAGAGCTATTCAAGCACCCGGATATGGAAAGCGTGGTCCTGGTCGAGCTTGATGCGAAGGTGATTGAGATCGCCCGCGAGCATCTGCAGGCCGTGCATCGTGGCGCACTGGACGACCCGCGCCTGGAGTTGCGGGTCGAGGACGGGTTGCGCTACGTGCGCGAGATCGCGCCCGCGCGCGGGCGCCGCTTCGATCTGGTGGTGCTAGACCTGACCGACCCGGTCGGACCGGCCGAGGACCTGTACAGCCGCCGCTTCTTCGCCGAGTGCAAGGCGTTGTTGAACGACCACGGGGCGCTGTCGCTGCATTTGGGCGCGCCGGTATTCCAGCCCCGGCGTGTGCGGCAACTGGTGGACAACCTGCGCGCCGAGTTCAGCAACGTCAGCCCCTATTTCATGTACATCCCGCTGTATGGCAGTTTGTGGAGCATGGCCTGCGCCTCGGACCACCTTGCACCGGAGCAACTCGACGCGCGCGAAGTCGATACACGCATCGCGCAGCGCGCCATCGGCGATCTGCAGTACTACAACGGTGCCATTCACTGCGCGCAGTTCGCCCAGCCCAACCATTTGCGCGCTTTGCTGGGATAATCCCCGGCATCCGCCACCTCAGTGGCGGTGCGAACTCCAGGAATTCATGTGAGCACTCACGATCATCGTCGCACACCGGTGCGACTTGCCCCCGACAGTCTGGCCTACAGCCTGCGCCACGCCGGCAAGCTGGTCGAAGCGGTCTGCGAGGGGCGCAACCTCAACGAAGCCTACACCGAGATGCAGGGAGCAAATTCCGGTTGGAGCGACAGCGTGCGCGGTGCGGTGCGCGACCTCGCCTGGGGCACCCTGCGTGACTATGGCAGGGGCGACCTGGTATTGGGTCGATTGCTGCACAAGCCGCTGCCCGCGGCGGTGCATGCGTTACTGCTGGTGGCGCTGCATCGCCTGGAGTCCCGCCCCGAGCAGGCCTACGTGGTGGTCGATCAGGCAGTGGCGGCGATCGGAAGTTTCGCCCCCGGTCTGAAAGGGGTCTCGAATGGGGTGTTGCGCGAAAGCCAGCGACGCAAAAAGGAACTGGATGCGGCCTTGGCGGCCGACCCGGTAACGCACCTGCGCCACCCGGCGTGGTGGATCGCCCGCGTGAGGGGTGCCTGCCCGCAGTCCTGGGAGGCCGTGCTCGCGGCAGGCAACCAGCATCCGCCGATGAGCTTGCGCCACAACCGCCGCCGTATCGACGCCGATGCCGCGGCGCAGGCCCTGAGCGCCGCGGGGATCGCCTGGACGCCGCTGCCCAATGGCGCCTTCAAGCTCGACCAGCCGCTGCCGGTCGTCCGGATACCGGGGTTTTCCGCCGGCTGGTTCTCGGTGCAGGACGCTGGCGCCCAATGGGCCGCCGGTTGGCTGGATCTGGCAGCCGGCCAGCGGGTGCTCGATGCGTGCGCCGCGCCGGGGGGCAAGAGCGCCCACATTCTCGAACGCGCGGACGTCGACCTGGTGGCGCTGGAGCTGGACGCGGGGCGCTTGGTGCGGGTGAATGAAAACCTCGAGCGACTCGGCCTGAGCGCGACTTTACGCACCGGTGACGCGCGCACCCACGCTGACTGGTGGGATGGCCGCTCCTTCGATCGCATTCTTGCGGATGTACCGTGTTCGGCCTCCGGCGTGGCCCGGCGCAACCCGGACATCAAGTGGCTGCGCCGTCACGAGGACATCGCGCGCTTTGCGCGACAGCAACGCGAGATCGTCGAATCGCTTTGGCACACCCTCGCCCCAGGTGGCAAAATGCTGTACGTGACCTGTTCCATCTTTGAAGCCGAGAATGGTGCGCAGATTGCACGGCTATGCGAAGCCCATGACGATATGGAGCGGTTACCCCTGGATGGTCAAATGGAACAACAACTGGTGCCGACGGCCGAACATGACGGGTTCTACTACGCCCTGCTGCGCAAACGGCCCTGAGTTTTACCCATTGCGCCTGTTACTGCTCCTGTTGCTGTTCGTTCCGTTGCTCGCGTTGTCCGACGATCGGGTGCGCCATGCCGAACTGGTAGCGGGTGAGGATGGCTACGTCGTCAATGCCGATATCGACCTCGATCTGAATCCGCGCCTGGTCGAACTGATCTCGCATGGCGTGTCGCTGCATTTCTCCGCGCAGTTCGAGATCGAGCAACCGCGCTGGTACTGGTTCGATGAAAGCGTGATAGAGCATAGTCTCAACTATCGGATCTCTTATCACGCAATTACCAGAACCTATAGGCTCTCGATCGGTAATTTGCACCAGAGCTTCGACACCCTCGATTCGGTATTGCGCACCATGCAGCGCATCCGCAACTGGCGCGTCGCCGACTTTTCCACGCTCACGCCAGGCAATACCTACCGGGCTTCGCTGCGCCTGATCCACGATACCAGCATGCTCCCGCGACCGTTCCAGGTGACCGCCATCGGCAGCAGCGAATGGGCCCTGGATACCGACTGGATGCAGTGGACCTTCCGGGCGGGCGCGCCGCCATGAAACGCGTATCGGTGGTCGTTATCGCAACGGTGGTTGCGATATCGGTGTTCCTGCTGGCCACGGCCAGCGCCAACACCGACCTGTTTGCCGATGCCTACCCGTTTCTGCTGGCCCTCAATGGTGGGCTGGCGGTCGCGCTGGCGGCCCTGGTCGGCGTGCAACTGCGCTCGCTATGGCGCGAGTATCGCGAGCGCAAGTTCGGCTCGCGCCTGAAGTACCGCCTGATGCTGATGTTCGCGCTGATGGCGCTGGTGCCGGGGGTGATCCTGTACGCGGTATCGCTGCAGTTCATCGTGCGCAGCATCGATAGCTGGTTTGATGTGCGCGTCGATCGCGCCCTCGAAGGGGGGATCGCGCTCGGACAGAACGCGCTCGACTATCTCGTCTCGCAGGTGGGGGACAAAGCGGGCGACATGGCGATGGAGCTGGAGCGCGCACCGACTTTCTCGCCCTCCCATCTGAATCGCTTGCGTGAACAGGCCGGGGTCGCCAGCGCGACCGTGGTCGCGCCCAACGGGCAGGTCGTGGCCACCGTGACCAAGGCGCTCGGCACGCTGTTCGTCGATCCGCCGACCCCGGCGCAGATGCGCCATGCCCGCCAGACGCAGCGTTATCACACGGTCGAGACGCGCGCCGGCGACGGCCTGATGATACGCGTCGTCGTGCCGATCCCGTCGCGCTCGCTGCTTGCCGAACCTTCGTATCTGCAGCTTACCGAGCCGGTACCGGAGACCTTCGTGCGCCACGTCGATGCAGTCCAGGACGCGCATCGTGACTACCAGCAACTGGTGCTGGGACGCACCGGCTTGAGCCGCATCTACTCCCTGACCCTGACCCTGGCCCTGTTGCTGGCGCTGCTTGCGGCGGTGGCGGTGGCCTTCGTCCTGTCGCGCCGCCTGGTCGCGCCGTTGTTGATCCTGGCCGAGGGTACCCAGGCGGTCGCGCAGGGTGATTTCAGCCCGCGTCGCGCCCTGCCGGCGCGCGACGAACTGGGGGTGCTGACCCAGTCATTCAACCAGATGACGCGCCAACTCGAAGACGCGCGCGAACAGGCCGAGAAGAACCGCGCGGCGGTCGAATCGGCGCGTGCCTACCTCGAAAGCGTGCTGGCCAACCTATCCACCGGCGTGCTCGCCTTCGGTGCAGATGGCTGTCTGCGCGCGGCCAATCGCGGCGCGCTGGACATCCTCGCCGACGAACTGGACGGTTATGAGGATTTCCCGCTTGAACACTGGCCCAGTCACGAACAATTCCGCGACGCGCTGCTGAAGGGTTTCGACGAGAACGACGACAACTGGCACGAGCAACTGGAGCTGACCCGCGCCGATGGCGTGCCGCAGACCCTGCTGATACACGGCGCCCATCTGCCTCAGCCGACCGGTGGCGGGGCGGTGGTGGTGTTCGATGACATCACCAGCCTGGTGATGGCGCAGCGCACCGCCGCGTGGGCGGAAGTGGCGCGGCGCCTTGCGCACGAGATCAAGAATCCGCTCACCCCGATACAGTTGTCGGCCGAACGGCTGGTGTATAAACTCGCCGATCGGCTCGACGAGGACGGCAGGGCGATACTGGAGCGTTCGGCCAGGACCATCGTGAATCAGGTCGAGGCAATGAAGAACCTGGTCAACGCCTTCCGCGATTACGCTCGCCTGCCGGTCCCGGCGCTTGCCTGCGTGGACCTCAATGATCTGATTACCGAGGTCCTCAGCCTCTACGAGGCCTCGCCGGTCAGCATGCATACCGACCTCCAGCCGGGGTTGCCCCATGCGCTAGGCGATGCGGCACAGTTGCGGCAGATCATTCATAATCTGCTGCAAAACGCGGAAGACGCCCTGGCCGACCGAAGCGACGGCGAGGTGACGGTGTCGACCGGCAGCGATCAGGACGGCCTGCTCCTGGTCCTGCGCGACAATGGGCCGGGCTTCCCGCAGTCGGTGCTGGCACGGGCATTCGAACCCTACTATACGACCAAGACACGCGGGACCGGACTGGGTCTTGCCATAGTGAAGAAGATCATTGATGAGCATGGTGGTACCGTGCAACTGATGAACCGCGAGACGGGTGGGGCGGAGATCCGCATCCGTTTGAGGAGGCGACCCGCGGCGGCGGGTACCGAGGGGCAAACATGAAGGCGCGGGCAACCTCATGTGTTTCGGCGCCATGCCGCGCGCGCCAAGCACGTGTGCGGCGTGCGTCTTGTATGCGCGACTGCTTGAAGTATCCGGGTTAGGGAATCATGGCGAACATTCTTATTGTTGATGACGAAATCGGTATCCGCGAGCTGCTCTCGGAAATACTCGGCGACGAGGGGCACGATGTTGTCCTCGCCGAGAACGCGGCGGCGGCGCGCGCGGTGCGCAACGCGCGCAGGCCCGACCTGGTGTTGCTCGACATCTGGATGCCCGATGCTGACGGGATCACCCTGCTGAAAGAATGGTCGGCCAACGGCCAATTGACCATGCCGGTGGTGATGATGTCCGGCCATGGCACGATAGACACCGCCGTCGAGGCGACGCGCATTGGCGCCATCGACTATCTGGAAAAACCGATCGCGCTGCAGAAGCTGCTGTCGGCGGTCAAGCGCGGCCTGGCCCGCCCGCCCGCGAGCGGCCAACCCATGCCGCTGACGCTGGCGGCGTTCACCCGCTCGGTGCCGTTGCGCGAACTGCGCCGGCGGCTTCAGCAGATCTCGGAGAACTCGCGGGTGCTGCTGCTGCGCATCGGTAGTGGCAGCATCGCCGAGCTGGCGGCGCGCAGCTTTCTTGCCGAAGGCGGGGCATGGCTGGATTTCACCGCCATCGTCCAGCCCGTCGACGGCAAGCAGTTGCAGGGCTGTCAGGGCGGGGTGATGTTCGTCCCAGAGCTGACCCGTTTGACCCGCGCGCAGCAGAAGAATCTCGCGTTCGTGCTGGACCGCCTGGACCGGCTCAACCTGCACCTGGTGGTTGCGACCGACCAGAGTGCCGATGTCCTGGTGGCCGAGGGTTGGGACGAGATGCTGGTACAGCGCCTGTTTGAAGTCAGCCTGACGCCGCCCACGCTGGCGGACATCCAGGACGACGTGCCGGAACTGGCCGCGCAACTGTTGCTGCATCTGGTTGAAGCCGGGGATGTGCCGCACCGGCATTTTTCCACCGCCGCGCTCAACGCGTTGCGCACCCAGTCGTGGCCGGGTGGCTTCGCCGACCTGCGCGCCGCGGTCAAGTCGCTGGCGCTGGGCACGCTGGAAGAGGAAATCGGCCTCTCCGACGTGCGCCGCGTGCTCCCGGCGCCGGTCGACAACGTCCATACGGTGTCGCTCGATCAACCGCTGCGCGAAGCGCGCGAGGCCTTCGAGCGCCTCTACTTCGAGCACTACCTGCGTGTCGAAGGCAACAACATGACCCGCATTGCCGAGCGTTGCGGACTGGAGCGCACCCATCTGTACCGCAAGCTCAAGCAGCTTGGCCTGCAGGTCAACCGCAGGAATGATGACCACTGAAGCCGCCGCGCTTGAAGACATCCGCAATGCCCTGGCCGGGCATGGTCTGCATGTGTTGGGGGTGGCGTCGGCGCGACCCGGCGAGATCGAGCCAGACCATGGTGACGGGAATCCGGCGCGGACGCTGATCCTGGTTGGCAACGCCGGCTCGTCGATGTGGCCGGCATTCTCGGCCTCGCCCGAGTACCGTGCCGGGCAGCCTGACCCGCTCGATCGCTGGAGCCGCCGGATCGGTGACCACCTTGCCGCGACCTTCGGTCTGCGTGCCCTCTACCCCTTCGGCGGACCGCCGCACCACCCGTTCCAGCGCTGGGCGCTGCGTACCGCCGGGGTGCACCCGTCGCCGCTGCGCCTGCAGATCCACCCCGAGTTCGGGTTGTGGCACGCCTACCGCTTCGCCCTGCTCGGCGCGCTGACCGGGATCGCCGCGCCGGTGCGACCCGCCGACGCCGCGCCTTGCCTTGTCTGCGTCACGCGGCCGTGCCTGGAAGCGTGCCCGGTCGGCGCGTTCGATCATGGGGGCTACGATGCCGGTGCGTGTCAGGCCCATCTGAGGGATCACCCGGCGGGTGACTGCGCGACCCGAGGCTGCGCCGCGCGGCACGCCTGTCCTGTCGGGGCGGCGTATCGCTACCGGCGCGCGCATGCGCGGTTCCACATGTGCGCGTTCGTCGTGGCGAATGTGGCCGTTGAGAACACGATCGGCAGGGCCATGACGCAACGCAGCAATCCGTAACTGTCGCCGTGGGCTTGCGCGTACAATGACCGCGATCGTACGACACGGATACGGGCAACGTGAAAATCATCATACTCGGAGCGGGTCAGGTCGGTTCCTCGGTGGCGGAGAACCTGGTTTCCGAGGCCAACGACATCACGCTGGTGGATACCAGCGCCGAGTACCTGGAGGTACTGCGCGAGCGCATCGAAGTGCGTACCGTGTGCGGCAACGGCGCCTCGCCCTCGGTGCTGCACGAGGCCGGTGCCGAGGACGCGGACCTGCTCATCGCGGTGACACAATCGGACCAGACCAACCTGTGCGCGTGCCGGGTGGCCAAGGCGCTGTTCAACCTGCCGACCCGCATCGCGCGACTGCGCTCGGGCGATTTCGTCGATCACCCCGAACTGCTCAATGACGACAATTTCGCGGTCGGTTTCTCCATCTGCCCGGAGCAGATCGTCACCGATCACGTCAAGCGCCTGATCTCCTTCCCCGAGGCGCTGCAGGTGCTGGAGTTTGCCGGCGGCGTGGTGAGCCTGATCGGCGTGCGGGCCTTTGAGGGCGGACCGCTGATAGGTCATCCGCTCAAGGCCATGCGCTATCACCTGCCCAACGTCGAGGTGCGCATCGCCGCCATCTACCGCAATGGCGAACCCATCATTCCGGAAGGCGACACGGTCATCGTGCCCGGCGACGAGGTCTTCTGTCTGGCCGCGTCGGTGCATATCCGCCAGGTGATGCGCGAGTTGCGGCGTTCCGACCAGCCGATGCGGCGCATCATGATCGCCGGTGGCGGCAACATCGGCTTTCGCCTCGCACGCTCGATCGAGGCCGACTACAACGTCAAGCTGATCGAGATGAACAAGCGCCGCACCGAGATGCTGGCCACTCACCTGGACCGCACCCTGGTGCTGCGCGGCGACTCGACCGACGAAAAACTGCTGGAGAACGAAGGCATCGACGAGACCGACCTGTTCGTCGCGCTGACCAACAACGAAGAAGACAACATCATGTCGGCGTCGCTCGCCAAACGTATGGGCGCGCGCCGCACCCTGGCCCTGATCAACCGCAAGTCCTACGTGGACCTGGTGCAGGGCGGGCCGATCGACATCGCGATTTCGCCCGCCAACATCTCCATCGGCTCACTGCTGGCGCACGTGCGGCGCGGCGACGTGGTAGCGGTGCACAGCCTGCGCCGCGGTGCTGCCGAGGCGCTCGAGATCATCGCCCACGGCGACGAGCGCGAATCCAAGGTGGTGGGGCGGCCGATCGAACAGATACCGCTGCCCAAGGGGGCCACCATAGGCGCGATCGTGCGCGACGAGCTGCGTGCCGATGGACGCGTGCTACGCCACGAAGTGATCATGCCGCACCACGACACCGTGATCCGTTCCGGCGATCACGTGATCGTGTTCTGTACCCATAAACGCCTGGTGCGCCAGGTTGAAAAGCTCTTCCAGGTCAGTTTCGGTTTCCTGTAACGATGCGCGGTTACTACCCGGTTGTCGGCGCGCTGGGCCTGATCGTCATGATCTTCGGCGTGCTGATGGGCTTTCCGCTCGCGGTGTCGTACTACCTCGACGACGGCGCCACCCATGTGTATGACCAAGCCATTCTGACCACCTTCTTCACCGGTCTGGCGCTGTGGCTGCTCACGCGCGGCCACCGCCGCGACCTCAAGCCCCGCGACGGCTTTCTGCTGGTGGCGCTGAGCTGGATCGTGACACCGGTGTTCGGAGGGCTGCCGTTGCTGTGGCACCTGCCCGAACTGTCGATGGTCGGTGCCTATTTCGAGGCGGTGTCGGGGCTGACCGCCACCGGCGCGACGGTGCTGTCCGGTCTCGACGAGCTGCCGATATCGATCAACGTGTGGCGCACCTTCATGCACTGGATAGGCGGCATGGGGGTGATCGTGCTGGTGGTGGCCATTTTGCCGCTGCTGGGCATCGGCGGACGGCAGTTGTTCAAGGCCGAAGTGCCTACCCTGATGATGGAATCCGGTCTCACCCCGCGTATCGCCGAAACCGCCAAGGGGCTGTGGCTGACCTATCTGCTGCTGACCGTGGCGTGCGGGGTGAGCCTGTGGCTGGCCGGTCTGAACGGCTGGGATGCGCTGATCCACGCGTTCACCGTGGCCGGGCTGGGTGGTTTTTCGAGCAAGGATGCGTCGATCGGGCACTTCAACAGCGGGCCGGTGGAAATGGTGGTGATCGTGTTCGCGCTGCTGGCCGGTCTGAATTACGCGACCCACTATCTCGCGCTGGTCCGCCGCAGTCCGCGCCCTTACTTGAACGACTCCGAGATCCCGTTCTATTTCGCCGTGCTGGCGCTGAGCGTAGTGCTGCTGACCGCCCTCCTGACGCACTCCGGAGTCCATGCCGATCTGCTCACCACGCTGCGCTACGTCGGCTTTCACGTCGTGTCGATCTCGACCTCGCTCGGTCTGTCGACTTACGACTACACGTTGTGGCCGATGTCCGCCCAGATCTGGATACTGTTTCTCGGCAGCTTCATCGCCTGTTCTGGATCCACCGGGGGCGGCATCAAGATGGTGCGCGCGATCATCCTGTACAAGCAGGTATACCGTGAAATCGTGCGCTCGCTGCATCCGCAGGCGGTGCACCCGGTGCGCCTGGGCAGTCAGCGTGTGTCGGAGGGCATCCTGCACGCGGTGCTTGGCTTCAGTTTCATGTACATGGTGTCCATCGTATCGCTGACCCTGCTGCTGGTCGCCACCGGCGCCGACCTCGTGACGGCCTTCGGCGCGGTGGTGGCCTGTCTCAACAACATCGGGCCGGGGCTGGGTGCGGTTGGGCCGGCGAGCAACTACGCGGTGCTGAGCGAGCTGCAGCAAGGGGTGTTGTCGTTCACGATGATATTGGGACGACTCGAGATCTTTACCCTGCTGGTGGTGCTGACCCCGGTTTTCTGGCGTCGTTGATGGCTTGGGGGTCGGCAGCGTCGGGGAAAAGACGGATAATCCTGCGTTAAGCTTGTTAGCGCCTAATTGAGGATTGATCCGTGAGCCGTCTTCGCAATGACACCTTTCTGCGCGCCCTGCTGCGCGAGCCGACTGAACACACGCCCATATGGCTGATGCGTCAGGCGGGCAGGTATCTGCCTGAGTACTGCGAGACGCGACGCCGCGCCGGCAGTTTCATGGATCTGTGCAAGAACCCGGCGCTGGCCTGTGAGGTCACGTTGCAGCCGCTGGCGCGCTACAACCTCGATGCCGCAATCCTGTTCTCGGACATCCTGACCGTGCCGGACGCGATGGGTCTCGGCCTGTATTTCACTGAAGGCGAAGGGCCGCGTTTCGAGCGTCCGCTGCGCGACGAGTGGGAAATCCGCAACCTGTCGGTGCCCGATCCGCACGCCGAACTACAGTACGTGATGAACGCGGTTGCCGAAATCCGGCGTGCGCTCGATGACAGCGTGCCGTTGATCGGGTTCTCCGGCAGCCCGTGGACGCTGGCCTGCTACATGGTCGAAGGCGCGTCGTCGTCGGACTACCGCAAGATCAAGACCCTCGCCTACAGCCGCCCCGACCTGTTGCACCACATCCTGAGCGTCACCAGCGACGCGGTGGTGGCCTACCTGAATGCGCAGATCGAGTCGGGTGTGCAGGCCGTGATGGTGTTCGATTCGTGGGGTGGGGTGCTGTCGGAAGACGCCTACCGCACCTTCTCGCTGCCCTACCTGCAGCGCGTGGTCGAAGGGCTGACGCGCGAACGCGACGGGCAGCGCGTGCCCAACATCGTGTTCACCAAGGGCGGCGGCCTGTGGCTGGAGGCCATCGCCGGCATCGGCTGCGATGCGGTGGGCCTCGACTGGACCATGGATATCGGGCGCGCGCGCGAACTGGTCGGCGAGCGGGTGGCCCTGCAGGGCAACCTCGACCCCAACGTGCTGTTCGCCCCCCCCGAGGCCATCGCGACCGAAGCGCGCAAGGTACTCGATGCCTATGGTCCGCATGCCGGGCATGTGTTCAATCTCGGACATGGCATTTCGCAGCACACGCCGCCCGAAGCGGTTTCGGTGCTGGTCGATACCGTGCATGCGCACAGCCGCAAACTGCGTGGCGGGGTTTGATGCCGGGCTGTCAAGGCCGAATTTCGCATTTGAGCGGTTGACTTATGCACACGCTTCGAGTTGGCCGAGGGTGTTTCGGTGCGAATTGGTTTGCCAGCCAACATTAATTCACAAGTCACTGATTATTAACGTTTTACAAAATGCCTATTGTTAGGGCAAAGTGCCTGGATCGCTTGGCGTACGCAGGATACAGGCACTTTTTCCCATGCTTTCCACAAAGTTATCCACAGCTTGTGTGGACAACAGCCCAGACGGGCGCCACAGCAAGCAGTTAGTTGTACTTTCGCGTATTGGTCTCAACTAGCTTGCGTAACCTGTTGTTTACTATTGGTTTTACGCTGAATGCACGTCACCCCGCCCCGGATTGTTCGCGTTGCGCTCCCTGTTCCTTTACCGCAACTATTTGACTACAAAGCGGAAAACATAACGCAGCAGGATATCGGACGGTGCGTGCGGGTGCCCTTCGGTCGCGGTGAAAAGAGTGGCGTGATCGTCGCTCTGCCCGAGACCTCGGACATTGACCCACGGCGCCTCAAGCCGGTGTGCCACATCCAGCGCGAAGGTGCGCCGTTGCCGGCCGATTGGCTGGAACTGGTGGCTTTCGTCGCGCGCTACTACCACGCGCCACTGGGCGAGGTCATAGCATTGGCCTTGCCCCCCGGACTGCGTCAGAGCGTCGCGGTATCGGCCGAGCCGACCGACCCGTTCGTCGATCTCACGCCTGAAGGTCAAGCTGCGCTGGCGATAGTCCGGCGCGACAGCCGGGCGCTGGCCTTGTCGCGCGAACTGCAGGCGATGGGCTGCATGCGCCGCAGCCAGGCCCGCCAGTTACCGGCCGGTGCGGCGCTGGCTGATGCGCAGCGACGCGGCTGGATTGCACCGGTCGCGGCTCCGGCCACCGCCGTGGCGAGCGTGACCCGTCCTGATCTCAACGAAGAGCAATCCGCCGCGATCGCCGCCGTTACCGCCGCCGGCCCCGGCTACGCGTGCTGGCTGCTGCATGGCGTGACCGGTAGCGGCAAAACCGAGGTCTATCTGCGCCTGGCCGAGCAGGCATTGCAGGCGGGGCGCCAGGTATTGATGCTGGTGCCGGAAATCGCCCTTACACCCCAACTGGAGGCACGCGTGGCGCGCCGCTTTCCCTCCGCCACGGTGGTCAGCCTGCATTCGGGGCTGGCCGGAGGGGCGCGCTCGCGCGGTTTCGTTCAGGCGCTCGAAGGTCAGGCCGAGATCGTGCTCGGCACCCGCCTGGCGGTGTTTTCGCCCATGCCGCGCCTGGGTCTGATCCTGGTGGATGAGGAGCATGATGCGTCCTACAAGCAGCAGGAGGGGGTGCGTTATTCGGCGCGCGATGTCGCGGTGTGGCGGGCTCGGCAGCGTGGTGTGCCGGTGCTGCTCGGTTCGGCCACGCCATCGCTGGAAAGCTGGCAGCATGCGCGCAACGGCCGTTACCGCATGCTGCGCCTGACCCGGCGCGCAGTGTCGGAGGCGCTGCCCGCGATGCGCTGCATCGATACGCGCCGGCAGCGCCTGGACGAAGGCATCAGCCCGCAGCTGCATGCGGCCATCGCGGCGTCGCTGGGGCGTGGTGAGCAGAGCCTGGTGTTTCTCAACCGGCGCGGCTACGCCCCGGTGCTGGCGTGCCCGGCGTGCGGCTGGGTCAGCCATTGCCCGCACTGTTCGGCCAACCTGGTCCTGCATCTGGCCGATGCCAGGCTGCGCTGTCACCACTGCGGCTGCGACAGTGCCGTGCCCAAGGCCTGCCCAAGCTGCGGCAATCAGGACGTGCAGCCGTTCGGGCGGGGCACGCAGCGCATCGAAGCGCGACTGGCGGAACTGTTTCCGCAGGCGCGGGTGTTGCGCATCGACCGCGACTCGGCGCGCACCCGCGCACAGTGGACCAGCCTGCTGGAGAAAATTGCCGCGGGCGACGCCGACATCCTGGTCGGCACCCAGATGATGGCCAAGGGGCACGATTTTCCGCAACTGACCCTGGTCGGCGTGATAGGCGCGGATGCGTCGCTGCATGCGGCCGATTTCCGCGCCCCGGAGCGGCTGTTCCAGCAGTTGATGCAGGTCGGTGGCCGCGCCGGCCGCGCTCATCTTGCGGGACAGGTGCTGATCCAGACCGAGTACCCGGATCACCCGCTCTACCGGGCGCTGGCACGGCATGACTTCGACGGTTTCGCCGCGCGCGCGATCGAGGAGCGCCGCGCCGCCGGCTTTCCGCCCCACACCTTTCAGGCCATCTTGCGTGCCGACGCTCCGCAGCTCGACGCCGCGCAGCAGTTTCTCGCCCATGCGCGCCAACTGGCGCTCGACCTGGCGACGCCGCAACTGCGCGTGTTCGACCCGGTGCCGATGCGTATGACCCGGCTGGCCAGGCGCGAGCGCGCCCAGTTGCTGGTCGAGGCCGACGAGCGCGCCTGCCTGCAGGGCTTCGTGACGACCTGGATCGACACGCTGCGCGCCCAGCGCACGGCGCGCGAATTGCGCTGGCAGATCGACGTCGATCCGCTTGACGTGTGACGGTTCGCGGTTGCGAGCCCGTTTTCGTCAGCGAGCCTCGGTTTCCAGCCAGTTCGCGCGGTCGGCATGGCGTTGTGCCTTGTCCGGCGCGAGACCGGGGGCGGCGGCGATGCGGCGCAGCACCGCGATATCGGGGCGGTGGGCGTTGATGGTGTTCCAGTAGTGGGCGAGGGTGAGCCACGGAGACGGACGTTCAATCAGCGTCAGTGTGTCGCCGGCCGCGCAAGTGCCGGCCTGCAGCACCTGGTAGTACCAGCCGGTGCGACCGGATTCCGCGACATGGCTGGATGCGCCGGGGGTATCCAGGCGGTGATTGATCTTCCAGCACGGTTGGCGTGGCTGCGAAATCTGGATGCGACAACTGCCCAGGGAAAACACGTCGCCGATGCACACGGTCGCCTCGGTCAAACCGTGGGTGGACAGGTTCTCACCCATCACCCCCGGCCGCAGGATCGCCGCGCGCTCTGGCCACAGTCGGGTGAAATCATCGTAGTGCTCGGCCGGGAAGTGGTGCAGGGCCTTGTACGGCCCGCCGTGGTGGCGCAGGTCGGCCTGCTCGTCGCCGTGCAGGCCGGTGGCGCCGAGCGTTTGCGCGCCGCTGGCGGGGTGCTTGAACATGCCCGTCATCTGGCCTTCGGGCGGGAGCGGGCGGAGAGTGCCGATGAAGAGTTGTTGCAGGGGCACTGCGATTGCTGTCATGGTTCGTGGCTCCGTCGTGTATGGGCCGCGCTCTGCAGCCACTTGTGTTCAACCTTGTGCATGACGACATCCGCGCCGAGCTTGAGGATGCCGAACAGCCATATGCCACCGCCGCCGCCCAACATGGCGCCGCCGAGAATGGTCAGATGCATCGGGATCACGCGTGCGTAGGGCAGGAACATCAGGCTGCCGATGTTGGGGCGACGCGCCAGATCGGCGGCGACGTGCTCGCGATGCGAGGCGCGATGACTGAACCAGAAGCCAATGCCCAGGGCGGCGAAGATCACGAAATCGATGGCATGGGTCTGCCCAACCCTGACCATGGTGACCGCGCCGGTGTCTTCATTGGTGAACGGCATCAGCCCGGCGCTGTCGGCCGCGGCGCTCATGCTCAGCAGGAATACCAGATAGACGAAGTGGAAGAAGCCGTAGTGCAGGGCAAAGAAGTTGGCGGTCGAGCGCTGGGTTGCGGGGGTGGGATCGACCGGCTGGTCGTTGATCGCGAAACCGTCGGTCGAGAACTCCTGCAACGCCAGCATGCGCCGCCGCGCGTAGTAGCCGATGATCACGCTCTGTATCCAGAACGGCCACAGCAGTTGCGCGACGCCCCAGCCCTTGGCTACGGCGACCGCGATCGTGAGCACGTTGGACGCGACGATGCCGCGTATCGCATGATCCG
>JACOUN010000125.1 GCA_016177805.1 Rhodocyclales bacterium | reverse complement strand
GACTACCTCAAGCTCTCGGAGCCGCAGCGCCGGCAGTGGCACGAGATGGAGCACGGCTTCATGCAGGAGCTGAACAGCGCCTGGGGCGACATCCGCGCGCACCGCGAGCGCATGATCCGCCAGATTTTCTCCGAGCGCCCGGACGCCGCCGTCATCGAGGCCGAGCGCGCCGCGATCTCGCGCCTGCAGGAGCGGCAGCAGCGCCGCGTGATCGAGCAGCTCATGGCCGAGCGCAACATGCTCGATCCCGCGCAGCGCGCCGCGCTGGCGGAGCTGTTGCTGCGCCAGGAGCCGCCCGGCACGCTCGAAGAGCGCCTGCACGGAAAGTAATCCCCCCCGCCCGGCCGCGCGCCGGGCGTTTCATCCCCGTCGTGACCCCGCCGCCGTCTGCGCCGGCGCGGGAACATTTCCTGAATCCCTCCGTTTAAGTCTCCAGTGCGCTGTACGAACGCCCGCCACCGTGCGGGCGCCGCTGCCTCCCGGCACCGGGTCGTCCGCGCGCGCCACTACAGAACCGGAGCCAGAGGAGGAATCATGACATTCAAGAAGACCCTGATCAGCGCCGCCTGCGCCGCCATGGCGGGCGCCGCCGTCCCGAGCCAGGCCGCAAGCTGGACCATGATGGAGGGCGTCGAGCCACCCAACAGCACCCACAAGCTCTTCGGCGCGGTGCAGATCGTCTACGAGAACCACTTCGGCTGCGAGCGCATGGACGGGTTGCAGGGCGCGACCACGCACGCGAAGAACAACGGCCTGTTCAACAACCAGTGCCGCTCCGGTCCGGAACTGCGCGACCAGAAGGCCGATTTCTACGTGCCGAACCTGATGGTCGGCGCGCGCGGCAACTTCCTGCCCGGGCGCGTGAACTATTTCGTGACCCTGAACGCCGGCGACAACCTCGCCAACTACCAGACCTTCAAGACCTCGCGCGAGCACACCGCCACGTTCACCGACGCCAGCGTGACGCTGAGCTACATCCCGGGCGTGCGCGTGCGCCTCGGGCGCTTCAAGAAGCCCGGCCCCGAGGAGCTGTACCAGGGCCTGGACGCGACCGACTACATCTTCATGACCGACTTCGTGAACCGCGTGCAGGTCGAGCGTTTCATCGAGGGCAACGCCAAGGGCACGGCCGCCATCAGCGGCCAAGGCTACGCGGGCAACATCAAGAAGTACGCGGACGACGCCGACGTCGGGCGCGACACCGGCGTGCAGTTCTTCGACGCCTTCAAGCGCG
>JACOUN010000124.1 GCA_016177805.1 Rhodocyclales bacterium | reverse complement strand
GTGCTGATCCCGGCGCTGGTCATATTTGTCGGCATCACGATCTACGCCTGGCGCCGCCAGCGGGCGGACGCGGCCTGCGGCGGCGTTGGAGTGCACCAGAATCCGGATAGGGGTGAATGAAATGACCCGCCACGTTCCGCTGGAAGAACCGGGCGCCGCTGGCGAGCATCCCCTGCATGTTGCCGTGATCGGCAGCGGCGGCGCGGCGATGGCAGCGGCGCTGCAGGCGGCCGAGCGCGGCGCGCGGGTCACGCTGATCGAGCGCGGCACCCTCGGCGGCACGTGCGTCAACGTCGGCTGCGTGCCTTCCAAGATCATGATCCGCGCCGCCCACATTGCCCACCTGCGCCGTGCAAGCCCGTTCGACGGCGGCATCGCGGCAACCGTGCTGGCGATAGATCGGGGCAGACTGCTGGCCCAGCAGCAGGCGCGCGTCGACGCGCTGCGCAGCGCCAAGTACGAGGGCGTTCTGGACGGCAACCCGGCCATCACCGTGCTGCGCGGTGACGCGCGCTTCCGCGACGGCCGCCACCTCACGGTGCGCCTGGGCGACGGCGGCGAGCGTGAACTGGCCTTTGACCGCTGCCTGATTGCCACCGGTGCCAGTCCGGCCGTACCGCCGATACCCGGTCTGGACGCGTCACCGTACTGGACTTCGACCGAAGCGCTGGTCAGCGACACCATTCCCGACCGCCTGGCCGTGATCGGCTCGTCGGCGGTCGCGCTGGAACTGGCGCAAGCCTTTGCCCGGCTGGGCAGCAAAGTGACGATCCTGGCGCGCAACATGCTGTTCTTTCGCGAAGAACCCGCCATCGGCGAGGCCGTCACCGCCGCCTTTCGTGCCGAAGGCATAGAGGTGCTGGAGCATACGCAAGCCAGCCACGTCGCCCATGTCGACGGCGAATTCGCGCTCACCACCGGGCACGGCATCGTTACCGCCGACAAACTGCTGGTCGCCACCGGCCGCACCCCGAACACCGGCGGGCTGGCGTGTGAAGCGGCAGGCGTCACGATCAACGCGCGGGGCGCCATCGTCATCGACCAGCGCATGCGCACGAGCAACCCGCACATCCATGCCGCCGGCGACTGCACCGACCAGCCGCAGTTCGTCTACGTGGCGGCCGCGGCCGGCACCCGTGCCGCAATCAACATGACCGGCGGCGACGCCACGCTGGATCTGAGCACGATGCCAGCGGTGGTGTTCACCGATCCGCAAGTGGCCACCGTGGGCTACAGCGAAGCGCAAGCACGCCACGACGGCATCGCGACCGACAGCCGCACGCTCACGCTCGACAACGTGCCGCGCGCCCTCGCCAACTTCGACACGCGCGGCTTCATCAAGCTGGTCACCGAAGCCGCCAGCGGGCGCCTGATCGGCGTACAGGCAGTCGCGCCGGAAGCGGGCGAACTGATCCAGACGGCAGTACTCGCCATCCGCAACCGCATGACGGTGCAGGCACTGGCCGATCAGTTGTTCCCCTACCTGACGATGGTCGAAGGCCTGAAGCTCGCGGCGCAGACCTTTACCAAGGATGTGAAGCAGCTATCCTGCTGCGCCGGGTGAACAAGCGGCACTGCCCGACGGATGCCCGCAACGGACCGCAAACAGGGGGCGCCCGACTCACGAGAACGCGAGTGCAAGCCCGACAAAGAGGCACGCAATTGGCAGCAGGGCGACGAATCCTTCGTTGTACTTCTCGGGCCGAGGCGGCGGATAGCGCCCAAGCGTAACTGCCTTGAGCATGACCCAGCCTATGCCGTGGAAAACCGTATGGAACACGAACTCCACCACGATGCGGGCGACGAATTCAACTAGCGCGTCAAGCATGACCGTGAAAACCCAATGTGTAGAACAACCGGCTACCGGAGTGCGCAGCGGGCGGATGAGCCGAAGGCGCTATCCGCCGTATGAAACCCACATGCGGCGGACAACGCTACGCACGCTCACCCAGCGCGGATAGCGAGCAACGGGAAAACGCCGACGAGTTGGCGGTATGTGTGCGACGCTTGTGGCGTCGAGTGGTAGTGTGACCGAGAAAAGCAGTAATTTGAATCAAGCGATTGCGGTTATTTCCGGCGGGCCAGTCCTATCGCAACGCCAATTGCAATGCCAACTCCCATCCAAATGGCCAGATTACCAAGTGCCACCCCAATCCCGGATCCAATAGCCACACCTATTGAAATGCCAAAGACCACCGGATAGCCAGCTTTCGAGCTTCCATATTCGTCTTGCTCATCACGGTTCTCCATTGCCGCTATCGGTGGTCGTGCCGGGCGCCGGAGCGTAGCGGAGGGAGCCGGAATGCTACGCGTTCCGGCTCCCTGGATACCTCCGTTACCTCAACCTACGGCCCTCAAACTGGCCGAATCATGAGGAGATCTTGGTAGTCTGAACGGTAACCGTTCCTAACGCCCCCGAGTCAAGATTGGCTCCGGTTTGTGAGGTGATGTAATGATTCAAAGGTGGCTGCGGGCCGGATGGTGACCAAGTCGATGAATTCGTTTTACTCCCCCAAGGGCAATCCCATGAATAGGTGCCCACCTGTGTCGCTCCATCGTAGAGTTCAAGTGATCCTTCCGTACCTGACGCCGCATCTTCTCGACCGCAAGCGTTAATGGAGAAGGACTCCCCCTTTTTGATAACGTACCCTTCGATTTTGCTGGGCGCGTACTCATCATCCTTATTGCCGCCTGCGACGCCAACTTGACTTGAGTCGTAAAACTTTCCCCAAGAATGAGCCACATTTTTCAACGTGACATCATAGTTGGTCGCATATATCGTTATCGTTACCCATTGTGCGTATGCCATGGAGTGCTCCTTGCTGTCTTGCCCTCAGGGGAGTCAAGATGGTCTAGAGGGCGGTCAACCATTCTGGTCAGTGAGTCCTCGAAATACTTTCTGTTCGCCAGGAGGCTGCCACTGGATGTCGGAGTCATTGGCGATAACGCGGCCGGCTCCCATCGCAGTGACCACATCAATGTGCACGGCTTGCCGGCTCATACGGCTATCCTTGTTTTCGGGCGACTGCCCTGCTGTGTAACATTGCTGCCGCTTCGCTCGGTCAAGTTTTGGATCAACGGCGCGAGCGCATACGGCATTTGCGTTGCAGCGTACTAATCGATTGAGCATATGTATACTGGGTGTTTCTCGGATACCAATTGCCGAAAAACGTTGGTACTGCAGAATAGGGGGCGGCAGTGGCTTGGCAATGCCGCGGACGTTAGTGGGGGTGCGGGTCCCGCCTGGGTAATCGCAAGCCACGAGGCCCACGCGCAGGGCGCAGTCGCCGCAGGGCATTGCGCCGCATGACAATCCTGGTGTCCCCGACCGGCACGTTGGAGCCAGCGCGCTGGTCTATCTGGGCCGCTATCTGTATCGCGGGGTGATCCGCGAGGCCGACATCTTCGCCTGCGACGAAGACGGCAGCGGCCAGGTCAGCTTCCGCTACCGCGACAGCCAGAGTGGGGAGACGAAAGTGCGCACGCAGCCCGGCGCCGACTTCCTGCATCTGCTGCTGCAACACGTGCTGCCCAAAGGCTTCCGGCGGGCGAGGAACTACGGCTTCCTGCATCCGAACAAGAAGGCGCTGATCGCGCTGCTGCATTGGGTGCTCAGGATCGCTGCGCGCCCGCCGCCGGACAAAGCCCGGCCGGCGTTCCGGTGCCCGTGCTGCGGCGCGCCGATGCGGCTCCTGCGCTGGCGCCTTGCCCCCGCAGCCGTCCGACGACGAGAAACGGCGCCTGACGCGGAGACAGCCGTGTAAGCCCGACCACCTGCAAGACGGTGCGCCCACCGGCGCCATGCCCGCGCTCGGCCCGAAAAGCTATAAATCCCTTCACTGTTCTGAGACTGAAAGCCTGGCAGTCTGGTAGCATTCCGCGCGGGTCAATTGACCCGCCCTACATGGCTTGGCTATTTCCCCAGTTGCACAAGCCCCTTTCTGGCATTCTCATACCCTTGATCCGCCGCCTTGCGGAGCCAACGCTCGGCCTCGGCCTTGTCCTGGTGGATGCCTTCACCGTTGGCGTACGAGACGCCCAAATTGAATTGGGCTTTGGCAAACCCCTGATCTGCCGCCTTGCGATACCAACGTACCGCCTCGGTCTTGTCCTGACGGATACCTTTGCCGCTGTCGTACATAACACCAAGATTATATTGGGCTTGGACATCCCCTTGATCTGCCGCCTTGCGATACCAGCGCACGGCCTCGGCAAGGTCTAGCTGCATGCCTTCACCTGTGGCGTACACATTGCCCAGATTGTGTTGAGCTTTTGCAAACCCTTGATCTGCCGCCTTGCGATACCAGCGTATGGCCTCGGCCTTGTCTTGCTGGATGCCTTCACCTTTGTCGTACATGACACCCAGATTGAATTGGGCTTCGGTAAAACCCTGGTCTGCCGCCTTGCGATACCAGCGCACCGCCTCGGCGGTATCTTGCTGGACACCTTCACCCTTGGCGTACATGATGCCCAGATTGTGTTGGGTCTGAGCAAGCCCTTGATCTGCCGCCTTGCGATACCAGCGCACCGCCTCGGCCTTATCCTGCTGGACGCCTCTACCATCGTCGTACATGAGGCCCAGAATGTATTGGGCCTTGGCATCCCCATGATTCGCCAGCGGTCGGAATTCGACCATCGCTTTGGCATAGTCGCCTTGTTTGAACGCCGCCACGCCTTCGTCAAAACCTGCCCAAGCGGGCGCGGTCCGCAGCAAGCCTGACGCCAGGAGGGTGACGCACAAGAAAGGAACATGACTTGATTTGGGTTTGCTTTGATACACGGCTTACTCCAGAAGTTAATCTGCCAAAAATTGGACTATATTCCGCGAACAAGGTGGTATCCGCGCGTGTCAGTTGACCAGCTCCAAAGGGCCAGAAATGACGGCCAACCGCCGCTTGTTTGATGCGCTCGACTGGATGGGGCTGCTGCAATAATGGCGAATTCCATTGCGCTTTCGCAAAAATGAATGCTCTAACGTTGCCCATGACCAGCAGCAAAAAGCAGAGCGAAGCGCCGCTATTTGATGTCTGTGTTGATGGGCCTGTTCGGATTGCAAAATTGGGGCACGATCATGACTGACCTGGGAATACTGAATCAACCCATGTGATCTTCGGGATACATACCAATAATAAATGACCTTAAGTAGGAGCCAATTGAATTGGACTGCATCATGGCTTTATATACAGCAACGGGCACCTCCGAGTACTGAAAAACGCCTGTACGCTTAAATGCCACCTCAAGTACTTGTGTTTTTGGATCGTAATCTACTGCCCATACCATTGATGACTGAACTTTTTTGATCGCCATGAATTTCACATCGAATAATGAGAAAGAAAACAGAGTGCTTTCACTTTGAGACTGCTACGCGTTTCCAATTACCGAAACAGGAATGCTGTGAATTGCCAAGCAAAACTTTCTACTCGTTGGCGTTACAGCCAAAATTTGCGTAAGTTTTTCTGATGCTTCTTTACTCCGCAACCCCTTTCTTGGATTTGATGCTTTGATGTGTGCAAGCGCTCTTTCCTTTGCTTGTCCCTCGTCTTTGGCAGTAACACCTAGGGAGGCTCTGAATAGATCAGAGCTTCCCTAGGTGTCAGCGCACGGGCTGCTTCGTGTCACGCGGTGACGCGGGCGATGGGGCTCAGCCTTGCGGTTATTGCGTTCAACGGATTGCACGTTGCCGTTGATTTGTTGGCGCGGCGGGTGGGGTGTTCCATTCTGGAGCAGTTGCTCAGGTATGGAACAGTCCCTCCCTCCGGCTGTGCCGTTCACGGCACGCGATGCGTCAGTCCGTGTGTGGTGAAGATGCGCGTGAGTTCGCCTGAGCGTTGCAGTTCGATCAGGGCGTTGGATAGCGCGGTCTGTAGTTCGCCGTGGTTGGCCTTGATCGCCATGCCCAGGGGCCAGTGCGTGGCGCGCATGCCGGGCAGTGCCAGTGCGTTGGTCTGGTAGCGTGCGTCGGTGCCCAGCGTGCCTTCGATCTGCCCGTGGGGTGCCATGATGGCGCTGATGTCACCGTTGCGCAGCCCTGTCACGGCTTCGGCGATGGAGCGGTAATGCACGACGTTGTCGCGGATGCCGCCGTTGCGCACGTGCAGCAGGTAGTCGCTGGCGTGGGTGTCGAGTTCGACGCCGATCTTTTCCCGCGTGAACACTTCGAATGCCTGATCGGGGGTGCCGGTCAGGGGTGGTACGCGCGCCGGATCACGCGCGATCGCCATGGTTTCGAGGTGGTAGGGGCCGAAGATCGTGACTTTGTCGTTTTGCGCGGCGAAGTAGGCGTCTACCGGGACGTGCAGCATTACGTCGGCGGGGCGGGTGCCGAGGTAGTGGCCGCGCCACACCATGTTGCGCAGGTCGTCGGTCATGTTTTCGTCGGCCGGGAACTCGACGATTTCGGCGCGCAGGCCGAGGCGTTCGGCCAGTGCTTGCCCGAGGGCGATGTCGACGCCCTTGCCGCGCGCCGAATACGGCGCGAAGTCGGCATATACGGCGATGCGCAAGGTGCCCGCTTGCTGCAGCTCCGGCTCCGCCGCGGCGTGGGCGGGCAACAGCAGGCCGGCCCACAGCCCCCCCAGCGCGAGGGCGAAGGCGCGCCGGTTATTGTTCACGGACGGTCTCCAGCCACGCGCGGATGGCCCACATCGCTTCTTGCGACAGCGTGCCTTCGAATGGCGGCATGTATACGGCACCGTTGCGCGTTACGCCATGGCGCGCGCGTCCGATGAAGTATTCGTCGGTGTCGGGTTCGATGTCGAGCTTGCGCAGGTCCGGCGCGATGCCGCCCGAGACCGCGCCCAGGCCGTGGCAGCGGGCGCAGTTCTGGTTGTAGGCGGAGTCGCCGATGCGGATGGCTTCCTTGTTGTCGCGGTACGGGTTGACGCCCAGCCATTCTTCGCCCAACTGCTTGAGCGTGGAGGTGTCGACGGCCTGGGGGGTGACGTCGCCGTGGGCGTGCGCGAGGCCTGCCACGAGGGCGAGGCTGATGGTCGCGGCGCCAAGCAGTCGTTTGTGCGCCGGTGTCTCCGTGTAATTCTGTGTGTTCACTTGATGTTCCTCATCGCTGATGTTGATTGCTCCGGGTATGGCGCCCGGTAGGGGGGCTTTAGCAAGCGGTGTGCCATTGCGGAGCGGGTGCGTCGGGCGCATGCTGGAGCGGAGGGCTGGAGTCGGTTGGTTCTGGCGCGAAATATGCTTTACCGGGGTTGCGCTGTCGGATTACAGATTTGCTTCACCGTGAGGCAGGTGCTACGTTCTGACACAAGGGACCGGTTGTAGAGAGAGCCCGAACAGGCGCAGGACAGGAGGAGACATGAAGGTACCAACGCAGCCGCGCGGAGATGCCCGCAACGCCGTCGACCTTGCGCGACGAACGTTCTTCGATCGCGGCGAGGAGCCGGCCGATCTGGTTTCTTCGCTGGTGCTCCGTTCCTGGCAGCGCTGCCTCACGCAGGGTCTGGACAGCCACGAGGCGCGTTTGGTCGAGCCCTCCAACCGTGACCGGTTGTTCGAGTCGCGCGAACGCAGCGCCGGGTTGCTCGACCAGGCCGGCGGCATCATGGAGCACGTGTTCGAGCAGATCCGGGCGTCGGGCAACATGGTGATCCTGGCCGACAGCGGCGGCATGATATTGCATTGCCTGGGCGACCCCGAATTCGTCGATCGCGCCCATCGGGTGGCCTTGCAGCCTGGAGCGTGCTGGGATGAGAGCGTGCGCGGCACCAACGCCATCGGCACCGCCATCCAGGAAGGGCGGGCGGTGGACATCCAGGGGGGTGAGCATTTCCTTGAAAGCAATGGCTTCCTGACCTGCAGCGCGGTGCCGTTGTTCGGCGCGCGCGGTGAAGTGGTCGGGGTGCTCGACATCTCGGGCGATGCGCGCAACTACCAGCGCCACACCCTGGGCTTGGTGCGCCTGTCGGCGCAGTTGCTCGAAGCGCGGTTGTTCGAGGCGGAGTTTGCCAAGGCAATCCGGGTGGCGTTTCACGCGCGCCCCGAATACGTCGGCAGCCTGCAGGAAGCGGTGCTTGCGGTGAATGAAGACGGTTGCATCGTCGGCGCCAATGCCACCGCGCGCGAGTGCCTGGGTGCCTGCGCCGGACCGTCGTTTGGCACCTTGTTCAAGACCACTTTCGGTCAGGTGCTGGACCGAGCGGCGGCGACCCCCGGCGATCTGCTCAAGGTCGAGCTGCGCAGTGGGGATGCGGTGTACATGCAGGTGCGCGGTCATCGCCCGTTGCGTGTCGCGGTCACGCCGGTGATAACACATGCGGGAGAGGCGGCGCGCGCGTCGACCAAGGCGCCGTCGGCGGGCAAGGCCGGCATCACGCTCGACGACCTGGCCACCGGCGACCCGCGCCTGAGTCTGGCGCTCGACCGCGCCCGGCGCGTGCTGGGCAAGGACATTCCGTTGCTGATCCAGGGCGAGTCCGGGGTCGGCAAGGAGTTGTTCGCCAGGGCCTTCCACAACAGCGGCCCGCGCAGCAGCGGACCCTTCGTCGCGCTGAACTGCGCGGCGATTCCGGAAAACCTGATCGAGTCCGAGTTGTTCGGCTACGTTGGCGGCGCATTTACCGGGGCGCGGCGCGAGGGGGCGGTGGGCAAGTTGCAGCAGGCCCACGAGGGAACCCTGTTCCTTGATGAGATCGGCGACATGCCGATGGGCATGCAGGCACGCCTGCTGCGCGTGCTGCAGGAGCGCAGCGTGACGCCGGTGGGGGCGCTGAAGGCGATACCGGTGGATATTTCGCTGGTGTGCGCCACCCATCGGGTGCTGCGCGACGCGGTGCGCCAAGGGCTGTTCCGTGAAGATCTGTACTACCGCGTCAACAGCCTGACCACGACCCTGCCGCCGTTGCGCGAGCGCACCGACATCCGCTGCATCGTCAACAAGCTGCTGGCCGCTGAAACGGAAGAACTGCGCCGCAACGCGGTGAGCATCGGCGACGAGGTGATGAGCTTTTTCGAAGGCTACGACTGGCCCGGCAACGTGCGCCAGTTGCAGAACGTGATCCGCGTCGCGGTGGCCTTGCTCGATGACGATGAGGACGAAATCCGCCCGGTGCATTTGCCCGAGGATCTGTTCAGTACCGATCCGGTGGACGATGGCGGGGACAGTGTGATGCGCTCCGCGCCCGGCATCGCCCCCGCTGCACGTCCGCCGGCGCATGCGGCGGG
>JACOUN010000018.1 GCA_016177805.1 Rhodocyclales bacterium | reverse complement strand
GCGTCTTCCATGGTGTTGTAGAAGATCGGCGCGATCTTGGTGCCCAGGCAGACGCCGCCGAAACGCTTGTTCGGGACGAACGGGATGTCTTCGCCGGTGAACCACAGCACCGAGTTGGTAGCGGACTTGCGTGAGGAACCGGTACCGACCACGTCACCGACGTAGGCGATCAGGTTGCCCTTCTTGGCCAGCGCTTCGAGCTGCTTGACCGGACCGCGAGCACCGGCTTCGTCGGCTTCGATGCCCGGACGCGGGTTCTTCAGCATCGCCAGCGCGTGCAGCGGGATGTCCGGACGCGACCAGGCATCCGGGGCCGGCGACAGGTCGTCGGTGTTGGTTTCGCCGGTGACCTTGAACACGGTCAGCTTCTGCGAGGCCGGCACTTCCGGACGCGAGGTAAACCACTCGGCATCGGCCCAGCTCTGCAGCACGGCCTTGGCGTTGGCGTTACCCTTGTCGGCGAGCTCCTTGACGTCGTGGAAGAAGTCGAACACCAGCAGCGTCTTCTTCAGGCCTTCGGCGGCCACCGGGCCGACTTCTGCGTCGCCCAGCACGTCGATCAGCGGCTTGACGTTGTAGCCGCCCAGCATGGTGCCGAGCAGCTCGACCGCCTTGGCCTTGGAGATCAGCGCGCAGGATTCGGCACCGCTGGCGAGCCGGGCGAGGAACTCCGCCTTGACCTTGGCGGCATCGTCCACGCCAGCGGGGACACGATAGGTGATCAGTTCAAGCAGATACTCCGCCTCGCCCTGGGGCGGGTTCTGGAGTAGCGCCACGAGCGCTTCGGTTTGCTGCTTCGACAGCGGCAGCGGCGGGATGCCGAGGGCGGCGCGCTCGGCGACATGGGCACGATAAGCTTCAAGCACGGCGTTTTCCTTCCATCGTTGAAGTGACTGGGCACCCGGCATCGGGTCCGGGCGGGTGCGACATTATATGTCTTTTATAAGACCTGTAGTGCGATGCAGCATCGAAGTCAGCCAAGACCTCTCACCGGCGCAGTCGGCCATTCTACTCCTGCCGGTTTCGCACCGCATCACGCAAGCCACCGGGACACCGATCTACAACCCGCATGACTTGTTCCGGATGCGTTCAGCGCGGCCTCTCGAACGCCTCGTTGCCCGACAGGAACACCTCGCCGGACAGCCCCGCCAGCAGCCACGGGCCAAGCTTTGCGGTATCACCAGCACCGCGACGACCAGACCGGCGGACACGTCGGTGCCCTACGGCCCTTTCGGGTAGTCGCGCATCCACGGCGGCAGATAGCGGATAGCCTGGTTCATGGGTGATGTTCGGTAGTTAGCGGGAGGGCGTGCGGCCAGCCACGCCGAAATCTTGAGGCTACACTACAGATATCGACGGCGGAACCACCGCCAGGCGGCGGTTCCGAGCCAATGGTCACATCCGCACCGGCAATGTCCAAGGAGACCGCAACCATGCCCGCCACGTCTTTCGACACCCTGCGCGCCTTTTCAACCCCGGACGGCGCCAGCGGCCTGCTCCATTCGCTGCCGGCCCTCGAAGCCGCCGGCCTGGGCCGCATATCGCGCCTGCCGGTGTGTCTGCGCATCGTGCTGGAATCGGTGCTGCGCAACTGTGACGGCCACAAGGTGACCGAAGGCCACGTGCGGCAACTCGCGGCATGGCAGCCCAGCGCGCCGCGCGAAGAGGAGATTCCGTTCATCGTCGCGCGCGTGGTGCTGCAGGATTTCACCGGGGTACCGCTGCTGTGCGATCTGGCGGCGATGCGCAACGTGGCCGAGGCGCTCGGTCACGACCCCAAGCTGATCGAGCCGCTGGTGCCGGTCGATCTGGTGGTCGATCACTCCGTCCAGGTTGATGAATACGGAACCCCCACCGCGCTGCGCCACAACATGGAAGTCGAGTTCCAGCGCAACCGGGAACGCTACCAGTTCCTCAAGTGGGGCATGCAGGCCTTCGACACCTTCAAGGTCGTGCCGCCGGGCATCGGCATCGTGCACCAGGTCAATCTCGAATACCTGTTCCGTGGCGTGCGCGCCGGCAGCACCCCGGACGGCGAGCTGTACTTCCCCGACACCCTGGTCGGCACCGACTCGCACACCACCATGATCAACGGTGTCGGCGTGGTCGGCTGGGGGGTTGGCGGCATCGAGGCGGAAGCGGCGATGCTCGGTCAGCCGGTGTATCTGCTGACCCCGGACGTGGTCGGGGTGGACCTGCAAGGCAGCCTGAACGAAGGCGTGACCGCCACCGACCTGGTGCTGACGGTCACCGAGATGCTGCGCGGGGAGAAGGTGGTCGGGCAGTTCGTCGAGTTCTTTGGCGATGGCACCGCCAGCCTGTCGGTCACCGACCGCGCGACCCTCGCCAACATGGCGCCCGAGTACGGCGCGACCATGGGCTACTTCCCGGCCGACGCCAAGACCGTTGCCTACATGCGCGGCACCGGGCGCAGCGACGAAGAATGCGCGCGCTTCGAGGCCTACTTCCGCGCCCAGGAGCTGTTCGGCATCCCCAAAGCCGGTGACATTGACTACTCGCGCGTGCTGACGCTGGATCTGGCCTCCATCGTGCCGTCGCTGGCCGGCCCCAAGCGCCCGCAGGACCGCATCGCGCTCAACGACATGGAAGAGGTGTTCGACCGCCTGCTCGAAAACCCGGAAGTCGACGACGGCTTCGGCGTCCCGGAAGCGGCACTCGGCACCCGCTTCCCGACCGGCCGCTCGGGGGTGAATATCGGCCACGGAGACATCCTGATCGCCGCGATCACCTCGTGCACCAACACCAGCAACCCGGCGGTGCTGATCGCCGCCGGCCTGCTAGCCAGGAAGGCGGTCGAACGTGGCCTGTCGGTCCAGCCGCACATCAAGACTTCACTGGCGCCCGGTTCGCGCGTGGTCACCGATTACCTGCAAAAGGCCGGCCTGCTCGAACCGCTGGCCAAACTGGGCTTCGCCCTGGCCGGCTACGGCTGCACCACCTGTATCGGCAACTCCGGCGACCTCGCACCGGAGTTCAACCAGGCGATCGCCGACAACAAGATCGTCGCCGCCGCGGTGCTGTCGGGCAACCGCAACTTCGAAGCGCGCATCCACCCCAACATCCGCGCCAATTTCCTCGCCTCGCCTCCGCTGGTGGTGGCCTTCGCGATCGCCGGGCGGGCCAACATCGACCTCACCACCGAACCGCTGGGCATGGGCAGCGACCGCCACCACGTCTATCTCAGGGACATCTGGCCGACCTCCGACGAGATCAACGCGGTACTGCCCCACGCTCTGGACCCCGCCACCTACCGGCGGTTGTATGCCGACTTCACCACCGGCCACGACCTGTGGAACGCCATCGACACCAGCACCGGTCAGATCTATGCCTGGCCGGCATCGACCTACATCGCCCGCCCGCCCTTCTTCGACGGCTTCGACATGACCGCCGCGCCGGTGGCCGACATCAAGGGCGCGCGCATCCTGCTGCTGCTGGGCGATTCGGTCACCACCGACCACATTTCGCCCGCCGGCTCGTTCGCGTCGACCAGCCCGGCCGGCGCGTGGCTGAGCCAACAAGGGGTCGAACGCAAGGACTTCAACTCCTACGGCTCGCGTCGCGGCAACCACGACGTCATGATCCGGGGCACTTTCGCCAACGTGCGGGTCAGGAACATGTTGCTTCCGCCCGGCCCCGACGGGCGCCGCGTCGAAGGGGGTTACACCCTGCTCGACGGCCAGCAGACCACGGTCTTCGACGCCGCCAACGCCTGGATGCAACGCGACACGCCGACCATCGTATTTGCTGGTGAAGAATACGGCACCGGGTCGAGCCGCGACTGGGCCGCCAAGGGCACGCTGCTGCTGGGCGTGCGGGCGGTGGTGGCGCGCAGCTTCGAACGCATCCACCGCGCCAACCTGGTCGGCATGGGGGTGCTGCCGCTGCAGTTCAAGGGCGACGACAGTTGGCAGTCGCTGCGACTGGGCGCCGACGACCGCTTCGACATCACCGGCCTCGGCGCGGAACTCACCCCACGCCAGGACCTGACCCTGATCGTGCGCCGGGCGAGCGGAGAAACCGAGGAGATCAGCGTGCTGAGCCGCATCGACACGCCGATAGAGATCGAATACTTCCGCCACGGCGGGATACTGCCTTATGTGCTGCGGGAGATACTGGGGACGGCGTGAGCGCAGGAGCCTTGCGAGCAACCCGCGTAGGGCGGATGAGCCGCAGGCGTTATCCGCCGTATGCAACCACCATCCGGCGGATAACGCTGCGCTCATCCGTATATGGACTCCTCCCGGTTTGCAAGCGTTTCGTCGTTGTTGGCAGAGAGGAAAGACTGCGCACGTATATTCGGTCTGTGATTTGGGTGCATTTACCCGGACCTTGATGGGCTATT